>DASWPI010000059.1:0-100791 GCA_036398515.1 Paenirhodobacter sp. | reverse complement strand
CATCTCCTGCGCGATCGCCCGCGCTAGATGCGCCATCGTCGCCCCCGCGCCGATCATCAACACCCGCACGTCCTTCAGCAATGGCAGCGTCGCGCGGGCCATGCGCTGGCGCTCTTCGGCATGAAGGCTTTGGCGCGGGTGCAAGGTGGCATCCTCGGTGGATCGTGTCGCGCCGCCATAGGTGCGATTCACCGCGCCCTGCTGGGTCATTTCATCCAGATCCCGGCGCACCGTTTCGGTCGAGACATCCAGCAGGCGGGCCAGTGCGGTGACACGCAGCGATGGCGCCAGATCCAGTTCCTGCAGGATTTTCTTATGGCGTGACGCCTTGCTGCGCATAGGTCTATCCTGGTTCGTGACTCGCAGGTGGAGGCCTTGGGGGGCATCCATGATCTTGTAAAGACGATCAGCGCGGCTATTGGTTCCCGATTTACGACAATTAATAAGAATTGTTTTTCAAGGCCATGCGCTGCCGTAGCCTTGGAAATAGACCGGAAATGGCCGGGTGATACCGGTCATTGTTCCGGGTTTCGCGCATTTATGCGCGTGGATCAAGGGATCGCCCTATAATTGTGTATAATTTAGAAACTAAATGCGCGAATTGTAGCACGTATCGGTGGTCCGCGTCAGCCACTGCCGCGCCAGCATGACCGTGCCATGCGTATATTCCGGCCCCATCTGCTCCGCCGTGGCGGTGTCGTGATGCGATGCGATCCATGCCGTCAGCTGCATCCGCCGCAACAGCACAAACATCGGCAGCGCATCGATCATCGCCTGATCCAGCGGCGCGATGGCGCGGTAGCCCTGAACCCAGGCCGACATCAGGCTGGGCACGACAGGGTCATGTTCGATGAAGCTGACCGCGGCCGCAAAATCATAGCCGAACCAGCAAAAGCCGCAGTCGTCAAAATCGATGACCGTCATGTCCTCGCCATCGACCAGCAGGTTGGCGGCACGCATATCGCAGTGGATCAGGCCAAAGCGGTCGGGGCCGGTGCCAAAATCGGCCAGGCCCCGGTGCAACGCCTGATCCGCCTGTTCCAGCACCGCGCGTCCGGCCTGCGTCAGCCCCGGCGCGGCCCGCCAGTCGCCCCAATAGGCCGCCGCCCCGATCAGCGTGTCATGGGTCCAGCGTTTGCGGGAAAAATTTGGGGGCAAGGGGAAATGCCGGACATGGTCGTGCAGCCGCGCGGCGATCCCACCCAGATGCCGGAACCATTCCGGCAGACGGCCATCGACCGTCGGCGCTTGGCCAGGCATGAACGCAAAGCAGGCGACATAATGCGTATTGTCGCCATTTTTGAAGCTGTTCAGGTAGTCGCCATCCATCTTTGGCACGGGGGCGGCGGTGCGCACGACCTGCGCGGCGCGCAGTGCCAGGATCCAGTTCAGCTCGCTCTGGATTTCGGTGCCGTCATGATATCCTGGGCGATGCACGCGAAACACCAAAGGCGGGCCGGTCCGTGGTTCGACCAGATAGGTGGCGTTTTCCGAAACCGTCAGCAGCCGCAGTGGCGATTCCGCGGCCAGCCCCCATGCGGGCAGACAGGTGCGCAGGCCGGTTTCGATCCGGGACAGGACATCGGGGGTGTGCAACATGGGGTGGGCCATCGCTAGGGGTCATCGGCAAGATGTGGTCAAGGTCGGATTGGCAATCTCTGCCCCACCCGTCAAGACCCCCGTCACATCGTCATATCCGTGTATCACGTTTGATTACGGCGTCTTGTTGATCAATTCTATCGGAATTGACTTTCCTGCGGTGCCGGTATCAAGGTGATGTGGGATTTGGCGGGTTGCCTGTCCTGCGATGTGTCTTGGCCGTGTCCGGGCACCGGTTCAACCATTCAGGAGGTGGGGCATGTTGGCTCCTTTCCTCATCATGCTGCGCGAGGGGCTGGAAGCGGCCCTGATCGTCGGAATCATCGCGGGATATCTGCGCCAGACCGGCCGGGCGCAATGGCTGCCGGTGGTCTGGATCGGGATTTTCCTGGCGGTCGCGCTGTCGTTGTTCGTTGGCGCCGGGATTCAGCTGTTCAGCGCCGGTTTCCCGCAAAAAGCCCAGGAATTGTTCGAGGCGGTGATCGGCCTGTTGGCCGTCGCAGTGCTGGTGGGCATGGTGTTCTGGATGCGGCGGGTGGCGCGGTCGATCAAGTCCGAGTTGCACGCTTCGGTGGATCATGCGCTGGCGGAACAGGGCGGGGCGGCATGGGCGCTGATCGGCATGGTGTTTCTGGCCGCCGCGCGTGAGGGGCTGGAATCGGTCTTCTTCCTGCTAGCGATCTTTCAGCAAAGCCCGACTGCCGCCGCCCCGATCGGAGCCTTGCTGGGGGTGCTGGTCGCGGTCGCGGCGGGCTGGGCGATTTACGCCGGATCGTTGCGGCTGAATCTGCGGCGGTTCTTTCGCTGGACCGGGATCTTCATCCTGTTCGTCGCGGCAGGTCTGCTGGCGGGGTCGGTCAAGGCGCTGCATGAGGCCGGTTTGTGGAACGGGCTGCAACAGGTGGTCTTCGATCTGACACATGTTTTGCCTGAAAGCAGCCCTCTTGGCACTGTTTTGTCCGGCCTGCTGGGCTACCGCGAGGCCCCGACCCTGGGTGAAGTGATCGCCTATGTGGTTTTCCTGGTCATGACCCTGATCCTGTTTTTGCGCCCGCATGCCGTGGCGCCCCTGAAGAGTGTTTCCAATGTCTGATATCACCCCCGGCCCCGGCCGTTCGCTGTATTGGGCGGTGGCTGCGGCGGCGTGCCTGGCCCTGGCTGGCGGAGCGGCCTTTTACTATGCCACATTGAAAAACGCCCAGGCCGCGCGCGGGCAGAAGGCCGATCAGGTGGTGACCATCACCGCCACGGCCTGTGAGCCGATGCAGGTCACGGTCGCGGGCGGGCGGCGCAGCTTTGAGATCGTCAACACCTCGGACCGGCCCATCGAGTGGGAGATTCTGGACGGGGTCATGGTTCTGGCCGAGCGTGAGAACATCGCGCCGGGGTATCGCGCCGGGCTGACGGTGCAGCTGGCACCCGGCACCTATCAGATGGCCTGCGGCTTGTTGTCGAACCCGCGCGGCACGCTGATCGTGACGCCGTCGGACGAAGCGGCGCAGGCCGCGTCCGAGGTGACGGTGCGCAAATTCCTGGGGCCCCTGTCTGAATATCGGGTCTATCTGGTGATGCAGGGCAATGCGGCGCAGAAATCGGCGCAGGCGTTGCGCGATGCGATCGCGGCGGGGGATCTGCCGGGGGCCAAGGCCGCCTGGCTGGCCGCGCGCAGCCCTTGGCGGCATATCCAGCCGCTGGCCTATCGGTTCTCGGATCTGGAAAACACCATTGATCCGCGGGCCACCTATCTGGCCGGGCGGGAACATGACCCGGCCTTCAGCGGCTATCACCGCATCGAATACGGGCTGTTTGCGCAGAACTCGACGGCGGGATTGCTACCGGTGGCCGATGCGCTGCTGAGCGATCTGGAGGCGTTGAAGGCGCGGTTGCGGGCGGCACCACTGGACCCGCAATTGCTGATTTCATTGCCGGTCGATACGGTCGGGCGCATCGCGCAGGCGCAGATCATGACGGGCGAGAACGCCTACGCGGGCAGTGATCTGGCCGATCTGCACGCCAGTATCGAGGGGGTTGCCAAGCTGGTCGGTCTGCTGGGCGCGGTGGTGGCCCCGGTCGATCCCGGCCTGAACGACCGGATCACGGCACAGTTGCAGCAGGTGCAAGGTGCGATCATCGCACAGAAGCAGGGCGACACATTCCCCGATTATGCCACCCTTGGCGCAGATCAGCGCAAGGCCCTGGCCGATGCGATGACGGCGCTTGGTTCGGTGCTGGGGGAATTGCCGACCGTGATTGGGATGAATTGAGATGACGCAGCGGGAACATGAGGGATCAGGTCCCAGCCGTCGGCGGGTTCTTATGGGGTTGGGGGTCGGCGTGGCCGGGGCCTTTACCGCGCAGGGGGCTGATGCGGCCTCTGCCCCACTGGTCAATGACGCGCCGCATGGGGATGCCGTCACCGCCGCGCAATCGGTGCCGTTCTACGGCGTGCATCAGGCCGGGATCATCACGCCGCGCCCGGCCTCGGGGATTTTGGTGGCCTTTGATCTGGCGATCACCGGTCTGGATGAATTCGAGCGCATGCTGCGCGAACTGACGGAGCGGGCGGTGTTTCTGACCCAGGGGGGGGCGGTGCCGGAACGGGACCCCAGATTGCCGCCCAGCGATTCCGGTCTGCTGGGGCCGGAGATCGCACCCGACAATCAGACCATCACCATCGCGCTTGGTGACGGGCTGTTTGAACGGTTCGATTGGTTGCGACCGCACAAGCCCGCGCATCTGCAACGGATGGTCCAGTTCCACAATGATGCGCTGGCGGCGGATCAGTGCCACGGCGATATGACCATCCAGTTCTGCGCGAATTTGCAGGATACCAATATTCACGCCCTGCGCGACATCATGAAGAACCTGTCGGAATTTCTGGTGATCCGCTGGATGCAAGAGGGCGACGTGCCGCCGGTGGTGCCTGCGCCCGATGGGTCCACGCCGTCGGCGCGGAATTTTCTGGGCTTCCGCGATGGCTCAGCCAACCCGGATTCGAATGATGCCACCTTGATGGACCAGATCGTCTGGGCCGATAGCGGTGAACCGGATTGGGCACGCGGCGGCAGCTATCAGGTGGTGCGGCTGATCCGCAATTTCGTCGAACGCTGGGATCGCACACCGCTGCGGGAACAGGAACGCGATTTCGGCCGTCGCAAGATGTCGGGGGCGCCGCTGGATGGGGGGCCGCAGGCATCGGAACACGATGTTCCCGATTACGCGCGCGACCCGGATGGTGCGGCCACGCCGCTGGATTCGCATATCCGGCTGGCCAATCCGCGCACACCGGAAACGCAAAAGAACCTGATCCTGCGCCGGGCCTACAATTATTTCAACGGCGTGACCAGAAATGGGCAACTGGATCAGGGCCTGTTGTTCATCTGCTATCAGGCCGATCTGGATGCAGGGTTCATCACCGTGCAGAACAGGTTGAAGGGCGAACTGATGGAAGAATATTTCAAACCCTTCGGTGGCGGCTATTTTTACGCCCTGCCGGGGGTGGCGGGGCCGGGGGATTACCTGGGCGCCCGCCTGATCAACGCAGCCAGAAGCCTTTGACTTCGCGCCAACCCATACCCCGCGATTGTAAGGAGAGACCGATATGGTCGCACATTATCTGAAAACGACGGCCCTCGCGCTGGCATTTGCCGCCGGCATGGGGGGCCATGTTATGGCGGCCGAGCCTTCGCTCGACCTGGTCGGGCCGCTGTCGGAATACAAGCTGTATGTGGCGGAAAACACCGCGCAGCTGGTGACCGATACCGCCGCCTTTGTCGCCGCGATCAAGGCGGGCGATGTGGAAAAGGCCAAATCGCTGTTCGCCCCCACCCGGATGAGCTACGAACGCGTGGAGCCGATCGCCGAGCTGTTCTCGGATCTGGACGGGTCCATCGACGCGCGGGCCGATGATTACGAACAGGCGGAGCAGGACGCGGACTTCACCGGCTTCCACCGTATCGAATACGGCCTGTGGGTCGAGGGCAAGACCGATGCGATTCAAGGCTATGCCGACCAATTGCTGAAGGATGTCACCGAACTGGACAGCCGGATCAACGGCCTGACCTTCCCGCCCGAAGTAGTTGTGGGGGGCGCCGCCGCGTTGATGGAAGAGGTCGCGGCAACCAAGATCTCGGGCGAGGAAGACCGCTATTCGCGCACTGATCTGTGGGATTTCGACGCCAACTTTGCCGGTTCGGAAAAGATCTATGATCTGCTGAAGCCGCTGATTGCCGACAAGGACGCTGACTTCGTCAAGAAGACCGACGCGAATTTCAAGGCGGTCGATGAGGTGCTGGCGAAATACAAAAAGGACGTGGGCTATGTGTCCTATGTCGAGCTGACCGATGCCGACCGCACGGTTCTGTCGACCAAGGTGAACACGCTGGCCGAAGACCTGTCGACGTTGCGCGGCATGTTGGGGCTGAACTGAAAGTTGCGTCAGGCCCGGGGTGTCCGGGCCTGACGTCTCATGCCTTGGCGGGCAAGCTGGCCTTGGCCTGCGCCAGCACCACAGGTTTCAGCGAAAGTGCCGCGATCAGTGCGACCGCCGCCATACCTGCCGATACCAGATAGATATCGACAAAGGCCGCGCGATAGGCCGTAGCCACCGCCTGTGCCGCGATGGGGGGCAGGGCCTCGATTTTGGCAGGTGTCAGGGTGGATACCGCACCCACCCCGGCGATGATCTGATGCACCAGACGATCCGACAGGATTGCGCCATAGATCGAGATTGCCAGCGATGCCCCCGCCATCCGCGACAAGGCCACCGCACCCGTTGCTGCGCCCACATCGCGCGCCGGGGCCGAGGCCTGCGCCCCGATCACCGGGCCCTGCTGGCCCAAGCCGATGGCGATTCCCTGACCCAGCAGCAACCCGGCCAGAACCGCGAACGGCGTGCCGATCGGCACAAAGGCCAGCCCACTCAGGCATAGTACCGACAGACCGAATCCGATGATCATCCACGGCTTGTAAACCCCGGTGCGTTCAATCAACCGCCCTGCCGCCAAGGCGCCGATGGCAATGCCGCCCGTCACCGCGATAAAGAACAGTCCCGCCGAGGCCGGTGACAATCCGGTGGTCATTTGCAGGAACAAGGCGTGGTAATTGACCATGCCGATGGCTATGGCGCCACTGGCCAGCGCAATGACCAGCAACAGGCCAAAGTTTCTGTCGCGGAACAATGTCAGCGGCATGATCGGCTCGGGGGCGTGACGCTGAATGCGTATCCATAGAACCAATGCCAGCGCCGATATCACCGGCAGGGCAAGGGCCGCGGGTGCGATCAGCGATCCGAAGATCGACTGGCTGTCGGCCCATAACACCACCCCCGCGATGGCCACGGCCAGTGCCACCGCCCCGGCATAGTCGATCCGGGGTTTACGGTTCGGGCGCCAGCGCGGCAGCAGGATCAGCAGCGCCACCACCACGATCACCCCGATCGGCAGATTGACCAGAAAGATCGAGCGCCATCCGAACGTCTGGCTGAGCCCACCGCCAAGCGCCGGTCCGATGGACCCCGATGCCATCAGCACCAGACTGGAAAAACTTTGATAGCGGGCCCTTTCGCGCGGCGGAAACAGATCGGCATTGATCGCAAAAATCGACACCATAATGCCGCCGCCGCCCAGACCTTGCAGCACCCGCGCGGCGATCAGGCTGTCCATCGACCAGGCCATGCCGCAGGCCAACGAACCGATGGTGAACAGGATCACCGCCGTGATCATCACATATTTGCGCCCGAACAGGTCGCCCAGCTTGCCATAAACTGGCATGATCGTGCTTTGCGCCAGCAGATAGGCCGAACTGATCCAGCCAAAGCGTTCCAGCGCGCCGAATTCCCCGATGATCGTCGGCAACGCCGTCGAAACGATCTGGTTGTCCAGCGTGGCCATGAACATGCCCAGCATCAGGAAACAGAAGATCACCAGCCTTCTGCGTGGACTGACAGGCGGATGATCGACAGCGGCTGGGGCAGGGGATGGCATGGGGCGGCTTTCGCATTGCGGTTTCCGTCCAGAAATGTGACACTGGCACATATATGTCAATAGCATTCAATTTGGCAGGTAAGATGGACCCGGTGCTGCGCGAACAGGAAATCCAACGTATTTCGGCCTCTATTGGCCGGTTACGGGTGATGATCGGACGCCGGGTCATTGGGCGGATCGCGTTGGAAAACGTGGCGCCGATGCTGGATCTGTCAGATCTGGATGTGCTGGTGCTGGTGCCGTCACGTGATGGCGGGGGCGATGAGGTCTCGGTTGGCGATATCGCCCGGTCGATGCGCATCGACCCCTCGCGGGCCAGCCGTCTGGTGGCGGGCCTGGTGCAAAAGGGTTTCCTGCTGCGGGCCGTTTCACAGCACGATGGCCGCCGCGCCGTCTTGCAGCGGTCCGAGAGCGGTGACCGGTTGCGCAACGAAATTCAGCGCGTCAAGCGTGAGGTGATCCGCGATATCGTCACCGACTGGCCCGAGGATGCCCTGTCTGGTTTTGCACATGCCTTTGAGGATTTCATCCTTGCCTGGGAAGACCGTCTGACCCGGCCACGCCAAGGGCGTTGACGCCCCCGTACCGATGATATCTCGTCATCCCATGCCGGTTGGTCCGGTTCACCGCATTTGAGGCCCGCATGTCCCAGATCACCGCCGAGCTGGCATCCGATCCGATCTTTGCAATCTTGCTGCACAGTGCCCCGCCGGTGATCAGTCCGGCGCAGGCGGCGGATCTGGTGCATCTGCATTGGGGGCTTCGCGCCAATGCCGATGCACTGGCCTGCGAACGTGATGCATCGTTTCGGCTGCAAACGCCGCAGGGGCGGAGCTATGTGCTGAAAATCGCCAATCCGGCCGAGTCCGCCACCCAGACCGATTTGCAAATACAGGCCCTGTTGTGGCTGGAACGGCAGGCGCCTGATCTGCGGGTGCCGCAGATGGTGGCGGCGCGCGATGGCACGCATGAGGTTGCGGTGCCATTGCCGGATGGGCGTATCGGGCGGGCCAGGGTGCTGACCTGGGTGCCGGGGGTTCCCTTGGCGCAGTGCGGCCGAGGGGCGGGGGCGGCGGCGCAGATCGGGGATCTGCTGGCGCGTCTGGGGCTGGGGCTACGCGATTTCCGCCATCAGGCCGCGGCACATGATATTTTGTGGGACATTCGCCACGCCGCGCGGCTGTTGCCGCTGATCGAGGCTCTGCCCGATACCCCATTGCGCGACGGGTTCCTGGCGGAACTGGACCATTTTGAGGCCCGCGTCCTGCCCTATCTACGGGGGTTGCGCTGGCAGGTCGTGCATAATGACATGAACCACCACAATCTGCTGGTCGATCCGGCGGACCCGATGCAACTGACCGGAGTGCTGGATTTTGGTGATATGGTGCAAACGCCGTTGATCGTCGATGTGGCGGTGGCGGCCAGCTATCTGATCCACGGTGCTGAAAACCCGCTCATGCCGGTTCTGGAGCTGCTGCGGGCCTATCATCGGCGGGTGCCGCTGCGCCGATCCGAGGTGTTCGTGCTGCGGGACCTGATCGTGGCGCGCTTGATGACATCAGTGGTGATCGGACAGACGCGCGCACGGCTCTATCCACAGAACGCCACCTATATCCTGCGAAATCAGGCGGCAGCGCATGACGGGCTTGCGCGGTTCGCCGCGCTGCCCGCGCAGGCGGTGACCGAAACGTTCCTGCACGCGCTGCGCTAGGGGATTACAGCGCCACACGCCCCTCGGGGGTCAGCAACCATGCCTGCCGCCCCTCGATCACGGCGGCCGATACCGGACCACCATAGGCGGCGCTGGAATCCATGTTCAGCCGGTTGCCGTAATGGGTGACCTTGTCGATGGCGGTGTGGCCATGCACGATCAGCGCACCATGATCGCGGCTGTCTTCCAGAAACTCGGCCCTGATCCAGACCAGATCGTCTTCAACCTGATTGCGCAGATCTATGCCGGGGCGCACGCCGGCATGGACGAACAGGGATTGGTCATGCAGCGCATAGAGCGGCAGTCGGCTGAGCCATTGCCGATGCGCGGCGGGCACCTGTTGCAGCGCGTCGGCATGGACATCGTCCAACGCACGTTCCGCCGCATTCGCCACCCCGTAGGATTCCAGCGTCGCCGCACCGCCCACCCTCGGGTGCAACCAGTCGACTTCTCGCGCCAGTTTCGGGTCCCGCGTGTGAGGGTCCCGCAACCATCCGGTGAACAGCCGATCATGGTTGCCCTTCAACACCACCCAGGGTTCGCCCCGCGCCTGACCCGCCATCAGGTGATCAATCACCCCGCGTGTCTCATGGCCCCGGTCAACCAGATCACCCAGATGCACCAGTGGCGCGGTGGCATCGCCGACCCGGTCGCGGTCTTGTTGGACCAGATCCTGGGCCGAGCGCAGCAGGCCCAGATGGCCGTGGATATCGCCGATGGCGTAGGCGCGCATGTTAACTCCAATGCAAAAGGCCCCCCGCCAAGGCGGAGGGCCCGGGTCTATCACCCGTTTATGTACCTTAGGCGACGTTGAATTCCAGCGGTTTCACCTGTTGGAACAGGCCGGTATCTTCCAGTTGCTTCACAACATCGGGGGCGGCGGGGGCATCCAGATAAGCGATGGCGATGGCCTCGGCCCCTTCGGCGGCGCGGCCCAGGGTAAAGTTCGCCACGTTCACGTTGTTATCGCCCAACAGCGTGCCCAGTTTGCCGATGATGCCGGGGATATCCTTGTTGGTGGTATACAGCATGTGCTGGCCCACCTCGGCGTCGACATTGATCCCCTTGATCTGGATGAAGCGCGGCTTGCCATCCGAGAAGCAGGTGCCCGCTACCGCGCGTTCGCGCAGATCGGTGACCACGGTGACCTTGATGTAGCCGTCGAACACGCCCGATTTGTCCTGCGTGGTGGTGGAAAGCTGGATGCCGCGTTCCTTGGCGATGATCGGGGCCGACACCATGTTCACATCCGGGTTGGCCTTTTTCATGATCCCGGCGATGACCGCGCATTCCAGCGCCTTCAGGTTCATCTTGGACACGGTGCCGTCATAGGTGACATTGATCGCCTTGATCGGTTCGTCGGTCATCTGCCCGACGAAGGACCCCAGATATTCCGCCAGTTTCACCCAAGGCCCCATCACGCGGGCTTCTTCCGCGGTCATCGAGGGCAGGTTCAACGCGTTTTCCACCGCGCCATCCAGCAGATAGTTCGCCATCTGCTCGGCCACCTGCAGGGCGACGTTTTCCTGTGCCTCGCTGGTCGCGGCACCCAAGTGCGGCGTGCAGACCACGTTGGGCAGGTTGAACAGCACGTTTTCCGTCGCCGGTTCCACCGAGAACACGTCCAGTGCCGCACCCGCCACATGGCCCGATTTCAACAGATCGGCCAGCGCCTCTTCGTCGACCAGACCGCCACGGGCGCAGTTGATGATCCGCACGCCCTTCTTGGTCTTGGCCAGATTTTCGCGCGACAGGATGTTGCGGGTCGCATCGGTCAGCGGCACGTGCAGGGTGATGAAATCGGCGCGCGCCAGCAGCTCGTCCAGCTCAACCTTTTCCACGCCCATCTTGTCGGCCTTTTCCTGCGACATGAAGGGATCATAGGCGATGACCTTCATCTTCAGCCCAAGCGCACGGTTGCACACGATGCCGCCGATATTGCCTGCACCGATCACGCCCAGCGTCTTGGCGGTCAGCTCGACCCCCATGAATTTCGACTTTTCCCATTTGCCAGCATGGGTCGATGCCGATGCCTCGGGCAATTGCCGCGCCACGGCGAACATCATCGCGATGGCGTGTTCGGCGGTGGTGATCATGTTGCCGAACGGCGTGTTCATCACGATCACGCCGCGCTTGGAGGCCGCATCCTTGTCGACGTTGTCGACGCCGATCCCGGCGCGCCCGATCACCTTCAGCCGGGTGGCGTTTTCCAGCAGCTTTTCGGTGACCTTGGTGGCCGAGCGGATCGCCAGCCCGTCATAATTGCCGATGATTTCGGCCAGCTTGTCTTTGTCCTTGCCCAGTTTGGGCTGAAAATCGACCTCGATACCGCGATCCTTGAAGATCTGCACCGCTGCGTTCGAGAGTTCGTCGGAAATAAGAACCTTGGGGGCCATGATGGGCTCCTGATATGGGTGTGTTCGGAAAGGGCAGGCCCCTGGGGCCTGTCACGATTTCTCGAAAATTGCCTGAAATCAGGCCGTTGCCAGTTGCGCGGCGATCTCGGCGTCAAAGGCGTATTCGATCCACGGCATCAGCGCGCGCAGATCCGCCTGTTCGACGGTCGAGCCACACCAGATCCGCAGACCGGCGGGCGCATCGCGGTAGGCGCCAACGTCCAGCGCAACGCCCTCTTTTTCCAGGCGTTTGGCGATGGCCTTGGCAAAGGCGGCGCCGTCCTTGATGCGGGCATCATTGAATTTGACGCAAACCGAGGTGGTCGAGGCATTCGCCGGATTGGTGGCCAGGTTCTCGATCCAGGGCTTCGCCGCGACGAAATCCCAGACGATCTGCGCATTGGCCTGCGACCGCGCGATCAGTCCCTTCAGCCCGCCGATGGTCTGCGCCCATTTCAGCGCGACCAGATAGTCTTCGACACACAGCATCGACGGCGTATTGATGGTTTCGCCGGTGAAGATACCCTCGATCAGCTTGCCCGCCTTGGTCATGCGGAAGATCTTCGGCAGCGGCCATGCGGGTTTGTAGGTTTCCAGCCGCTCAACCGCGCGGGGGCTGAGGACCAGAACGCCATGACCGCCTTCGCCGCCCAGAACCTTCTGCCAGGAAAAGGTGACGACGTCGAGCTTGTCCCACGGAAGGTCCATCGCATAGGCGGCCGAGGTGGCGTCGCAGATGGTCAGGCCTTCGCGGTCGGCGGGGATGTCATCACCGTTGGCAACCCGCACGCCCGAGGTGGTGCCGTTCCAGGTGAAAACCACATCAGTGTTGAAATCGACGGCTTTGAAATCGACGATATCGCCGTAACCGGCCTCTTTGACCTCGGCGTCGATTTTCAGCTGTTTCACCACATCGGTGACCCAGCCTGCGCCAAAGGATTCCCAGGCGCACATGGTGGTCTTGCGGGCACCCAGCAGCGACCACAGGGCCATTTCGACGGCGCCGGTGTCCGAGGCGGGAACGATGCCGATGCGATAATCCGCAGGCACGCCCAGAATTTCACGGGTTAGGTCAATCGCCTCTTTCAGCTTGGCCTTGCCAACGGCGGCACGGTGCGACCGGCCCAAAGGCGCGTCAGCAAGCATATCGAGGGAGAAACCGGGGATCTTCGCGCAGGGGCCCGAAGAAAAACGCGGGTTTGCCGGCCGCGTAGCCGGAGCGTGGTTCGCCATTTCTGGTATCCTTTCAGATAAACGCCTCTCGTTGGGGAGAGGTGTCCCACCGCCGCAATTACGCCGGTGCCTTTCTGAAAGCAAGACAAGAATCGTGCGACGAAGCGACGTTTTGATGTTTGTTTGCGACGCGCACCCGGCAACGCCTTACAGGTAGGGAACCGGGTCGACGCTATCCAGGCCCTTGCGAACCTCAAAGTGGACAAAGCCGCCATCGCCCGCACGGGCCTTGGCGATGGTCTGGCCGCGTTTGACGGTATCGCCCTTGGACACGGTGATATTGTCGATGTTCGCATAAACCGTCAGCAGGCCGTTGGCGTGGCGTAGTACCAGAATCGGGACCTGTTCGGTGTCCTTGGTGATCGCGGCGACGGTGCCCGCCTCGGCGGCCTTGACTGCGGTGCCTGCGCTGGCCGAGATGTCGATGCCTTCGTTCTTGCCCTTGGCATAGGGGCGGATGATCGAGCCCGATACCGGCATCTGCAATTGTCCACCACTGCTGCGACCGGCCCCAAGATCGGGGGCGGCGGATCGGTCGATAGGGGTTACGGCGGCCACGGTGGCCTGCGTGGGCAAGGCGGTCGCGGCCGAGGGGGGCTGCGGTGTGGGCGACCCCTGGCCGGGTTGTGTGACCGCCGCGGCAGCCGATGCCGAGGCCAGCGGGATCAGCAGATACTGACCCTCTCGCACGCTGAGATCGCCCGACAGGCCATTCCATTCGGCCAGCGATTTGACCGGAACATTGTAATAACGCGCGATGGAATAGGCGGTTTCGCCCCGGGCAACTTTGTGGCGCACCGGTTCGGCCCGGATGCCCGCGCGCGCGGCGGCGGGTGCGGCCGCCGTCGCCGTCGCCGTCGAGGCGCCAGCGGCGGGCGCGGCGCGATCAATGGCCGAAGATGCCAGCGTGGTGATGTCTATCGCATCGTCCGCTGCACCGCCGCCCACGTTGCCCGACGCCATCGCCCCCGCTCCGACCGGTTCGGAAACGCGGCGCGGCAGGGCCAGAACGGCGCCCTTGTTCAGCGGTGTGTTGACCTCAACGGCGTTGTAGGTCGCCAGCTCGGCGGGGCTGACGCCGACCCGTTGCGCCACCGAGGCCACGCTGTCGCCGCTACGTGCCACGGCAACCTGATAATTCGTATAGGAAATCACCCCGCGCCCATCGGGTTGCGGTCGGGCCTGCACGGCCTGCTGCGCGGCGGAAGACGTATCAAATCCCAGCGAGGTGAACCCGCGCAGATCCGGGTCATAACCATTCGCGCTGCAACCGACCAAGGCGATCAGCGCACATCCCGCCAGTATCTTGCCGATTGGCCGCGTGATGGCGCGGGCCGGGGTCCGGGGGGCGTAGCTTCGGGTCATGACTCGTCCTCACAGTGTCACGGCCCCTGTTTCCGGGGCCTTGGGCGTCAGGGAAACGGGCCTAATCGTTTGCGGTTCCCTCGATCAGGGGAACGAAACGGACCGGCCGCAATTCCTCGTATTCAAAACCTGCTTCATGTCGGGTGACGCGGATCAGGCTTTGCACCGCGTCGGATTGGCCGACCGGGACGATCATGATACCGCCGATCTTCAACTGCGACAACAGGGTGCCGGGCGGGTCCTCGGCGGCGGCGGTGATGATGATGCGGTCAAACGGCGCCTGATCGGGCAAACCGCGCGATCCATCGCCGGTTAGGCAGACGATATTGGCCAGCGCCAGGTCCGAAAACAGGGCCTGCGCCTCACGTGCCAGCAGACGATGGCGCTCGACCGTGTAGACGCGGCGCGCGATGCAGGCCAGCACCGCCGCCTGATAACCAGAGCCGGTCCCGATTTCCAGCACCGTATCACGCGCGCCGATCCGCGCCGCCTGCGTCATCAGCCCGACAATCGAGGGTTGGGAAATGGTCTGGCCGCACGCGATGGGCAGCGGCACATCGGCATAGGCGCGGTCGGCGAAAATGCCGCGCACGAAGCGGCCCCGGTCGATCCGCTCCATCGCCGAAAGTACCCTTGTATCGGTGACGCCCGCGCTGCGCAGTTGGAACAGGAAACGCATCTTGCGTTCCGCAATGCCGTCACTGTCATCGCCTTCGGGCGGTTGGGTCATGCGAGCGCGGTCTCCAGATCGGCCAGCACCTCATGCGCCGTCAGATCGGCGCGCATCGGCGTGACGGAAATCCAGCCCTCCAGATTCAGCGCGGCATCGGAGCCGGGTTCGCTGGCCGTGTGTTGCGGGCCGCCCTTGATCCACAGGAACCGCCGCCCGGTGGGGGACAGGTTCGGCTGCACGGTAAAGAAGCTGTCGGTGCGATAGCCCTGCGGGCCGACGCGGAACCCCTTGACCGCCGCTGCGGTGACGGGCGGAAAGTTGACGTTGTAAAACACCCGATAGGGGCCGTTGTCCCAGATGCCCTTTTCCCATAGCCGCCGTACCAGCGCGGGGCCGTGAACGCGGGCGGCCTCGAACGGATCGGGACCACAGTTCGGGCCAAAGAATTGCGATAGGGCGATGGCCGGAATCCCTTGCAGGGCGGCCTCCATCGCGCCACCCACCGTGCCGGAATACAGCGCGTTCTCGGCGGAGTTGTTGCCCGAGTTGACACCCGACAGGATCAGGTCCGGGCGGCCATCTTGCAGCACATCATACAGCCCGGCCAGAACGCAATCGGCGGGGCTGCCCTCGGCGGCATAGCGGCGCGGCGCGTGTTGGGCGATCATCATCGGGCGGGTGTAGCTGATGCAATGGCCGACGCCGGATTGTTCAAAGGCGGGCGCGACGGTCCAGACCTCGCCGTGCGGGCCGGCCAGATCCTGGGCGATATCATGCAGCACCTGCAGGCCCGGAGCGTGGATGCCGTCGTCATTGGTGATCAGAATGCGCATGATGTCCTCGGCCGGTCTTTGCCTGTCTGATTAGCGGTTGTGGCCACAGGCGACAACCCATCAGGGCGCGGGGGCACCGTTTCAGGGCACATTGTGGTTTCGGGGACTCGGTTTCCGATGGGTGGGACAAACGAAAACGGCCGGGAATATCCCGGCCGTTCCGATGGTGTCCGACGTGCGATCAGCTGCGATCGTCGACGTCCACATAGTCGCGGGCCGGGCTGCCGGTGTACAGCTGGCGCGGACGGCCGATCTTGCCGGTCGGGTCCGAGATCATTTCTTTCCACTGCGCGATCCAGCCCACCGTGCGCGACAGCGCGAAGATCGGCGTGAACATCGAGGTGGGGAAACCCATCGCCTCGAGGATGATGCCCGAGTAGAAATCGACGTTCGGATACAGCTTCTTGGAGACGAAATAATCATCTTCCAGCGCGATGCGTTCCAGTTCTTTGGCGACCTGCAGAGTGGGGTTGTTATGCACCCCCAGCAGATCCAGAACCTCATCGGCGGATTCTTTCATCACCTTGGCGCGCGGGTCGAAGTTCTTGTAGACCCGGTGGCCAAAGCCCATCAGACGGAACGGATCGTTCTTGTCCTTGGCGCGGGCGATGAATTCCGGGATCCGGTCGACCGAGCCGATTTCGCGCAGCATCTCCAGACAGGCCTGGTTGGCGCCGCCATGCGCGGGCCCCCACAGGCAGGCGATGCCCGCCGCGATACAGGCGAACGGATTGGCGCCCGAGGACCCCGCCAGACGCACCGTCGAGGTCGAGGCGTTTTGTTCGTGATCGGCATGCAGCGTCATGATCCGGTCCATGGCCAGGGCCAGTGCCGGTTCGACCTTGTAGGGCTCAGCCGGGACCGAGAAACACATATGCAGGAAGTTTGCCGCATAGCCCAGATCGTTGCGCGGATAGACGAAGGGCTGGCCGATCGAATATTTGTAGGCCATCGCCGCGATCGTCGGCAGCTTGGCGACCAAACGGAACGAGGCGATCTCGCGCTGGCGCGGATCGGTGACATCGGTCGAATCGTGGTAGAAGGCCGACATCGCGCCGACCACGGCAACCATGGTCGCCATCGGATGCGCGTCGCGGCGGAAGCCACGGAAGAACTGGTGCATCTGTTCGTGAACCATCGTGTGACGGGTCACGGTGCGCTCAAAGGTTTCCATCTGTTCGCGGTCGGGCAGCTGGCCGTTCAGCAGCAGATAGCACACCTCGAGGTAATGCGATTTCTGCGCCAGCTGTTCGATCGGATAGCCGCGATACAGCAGTTCACCCTTGTCGCCGTCGATATAGGTGATCGCCGATTCACAGGCCGCGGTCGAGGTAAAGCCTGGGTCGTAGGTGAAAACGTCGGCCTGCCCGTAGAGCTTGCGAATGTCGAGTACATCCGGCCCCACGCTGGGCGAAAGCACCGGAAGCTCGTAGGTTTTGCCGTCGAGCTCAAGCGTGGCTGCGCGTTTGGTATCTGCCATGAGGTTCCCTTTCCTGTCGTCCGGCGGGGCCGCGCCGGGTCATTTCCGCCGGTTTCCCGGGAAGGCGACCGGGCCTCAGGCCGCCTGATCCATGATCCTGGCTAGGGTTTCATCCCTGCCCAGAATGATCATCATGTCGAAGATGCTTGGTGTTACTGAACGCCCTGCAAGGGCCGCGCGCAAGGGGGCAGCGAGTTTCCCCATCCCAAGCCCGTGCGCATTTGCCGCATTGCCAACGATGCCCTCCAATTCCTCACGGGTCCAGCTAGCATTTTGCATCTGCGGCGTCAATTCAGAGAGTATACTACGGGATACCGAATCCAGTGATTTTAACGCTTTCTCATCCGGGGTGATCGGCCGCTGCGTCAGGATGAATTCCGCTTTTTCAAGAAGTTGCGGGAATGTTTTGGCCGATGTTTTCAAAATCGGCATGGCCGCGCACAGGCCCGATGTCTGTTGCGCACTCAGTGGCGGCAGCGCGGCGGCCTGAAGATACCCGGTCACACCGCCCATTAGTTCATCATTCTGCGAAGCGGCAATATGCTGCCCGCAGATGTTCTCCAGCTTCTTGAAATCCAGCCGCGAGGGTGAACGTCCGATTCCCTCCAGCGTGAACCAGTCCCGCGCCTGTGCGTCGGTAAAGAACTCGTCATCACCGTGGCTCCACCCCAGACGTGCCAGATAATTGCGCATCCCCGCGGCGGGATAGCCCATCGCCTGATACTGTTCCAACCCGACGGCCCCATGACGTTTCGACAGTTTCTTGCCATCGGGGCCGTGGATCAGCGGGATATGGGCATGTACGGGAACCGGCCATTCCATCGCATGATAGATATGCATCTGCCGCGCGGTGTTGACCAGATGGTCATCGCCACGGATCACATGGGTTACGCCCATGTCGTGGTCATCCACCACCACCGCCAGCATATACGTCGGCGTGCCGTCCGAGCGCAGGCAGACCATGTCATCCAGCTGATCATTGCGGATGGTGACATCACCTTGCACCTTGTCCTGGATCACAGTGGCCCCGTCACGCGGCGCGCGCAGCCGGATCACATAGGGCGCATCGGGGTAGGTGGACGGGTCGGCGTCGCGCCAGGGCGATTGGAACAGGGTCGATTTGCCCTCGGCACGGGCGGCCTCGCGGAAGGCCTCGATTTCCTCTTGCGACGAGAAGCATTTATAGGCCCTGCCACGCGCCAGCATCTCGCGGGCGACTTCGGCGTGACGCGGCGCCCGGTCGAACTGGCTGACGACATCGCCATCCCAGTCCAGGCCCAGCCAGGTCAGCCCCTTCAGAATGGCCTCGGTCGCCTCGGGGGTGGAGCGGGCGCGGTCGGTGTCTTCGATGCGCAACAGAAACGTGCCGCCGTGCCCACGCGCGAACAACCAGTTGAACAGGGCGGTGCGCGCCCCGCCGATGTGCAGATAGCCGGTGGGCGAGGGGGCGAAGCGGGTGACGATCTTGTCGGACATCGGGGCCTTTCCTGCGCCGCTTCGGGTTTGGGCGACGCGTGTCAATGAAGTGTTAATCATTTAGAAACCATGTCGCCCGCAAGATGCAAGCCGCAGGCTGGCTTTGCCGAATGTCTATGCGCGCAAGGGGCGGGAAACAAGGTGTCGGAACTGATCGGGTCCTTGCGGGCGGGGCGCCTTTGGGGGGGCGGTGGCCGTTGGCTGGCGGGTTTTGCCGACCCACTGGGGGCGTTGGTGCGTGCCCGTGCCGATCTGGCCTTGTGGATGCCCGTGGCGTTCAGCTGTGGCATCGGGGGCTATTTTCTGCTGCGATATGAACCTTCTGCGGCGATGCTGGGCGTCGTGGCGGTGGTTCTGGTCATTGGGGGCGCGGGCCTGCTGCGCGGGCCGGACCCTGTGCGTTTGCTTGCGGGGTTGATTGCCTGTGTGGCATGTGGATTTCTGCTGTCTGCCTATCGCACGCATTCGGTCGCGGCCCCGGTGCTGGAGTTTCGGTATTATGGCCCGGTCGAGGGACGGATCATCCGCGTGGACCGCTCATCACGCGACCTGATCCGGCTAACGCTGGATCAGGTCGCGCTGGAACGGGTTGCCCCCGGGCGCACGCCCGAGCGGGTGCGGGTGGCGCTGCATGGCGCACAAGATCACCTGCTGCTGGAACCCGGATTGCGGGTGATGATGACGGCCAACCTGCAAGGTCCGAACGGCCCGGCCGAACCCGGCGCGTGGGATTTTCGCCGCACGGCATGGTTTCAGGGCCTGGGGGCCATTGGTTACAGCCGCGCGCCGGTGATGCTGGTGGCGTGGGCAGATCCGCATGATCTGGCGCTGGCGGGACATCAGGCGCGGATGGCGATCTCGCGTGCCATGCAAGACCAGATGCCCGGCCAGGCGGGGGCGGTTGCGGCGGCCTTGATGACCGGGGATCGGTCGGGGATCGCGGAGGCCACCAATGAGGCGATGCGGATCTCGAACCTGTATCACATCGTGTCCATCTCGGGTCTGCACATGTCGATGCTGGCGGGGTTCGTGTTCGCGGCGATCCGCTACGGTATCGCGGTCTGCGGTGGTCTGGCCTTGCGCCTGCCGGCAAAAAAGATTGCGGCGGTGGCGGCCCTGATCGCTGCCAGTATCTATCTGTGGATCGCCGGGCCAGAGGTGGCAACGCAACGGTCCTATATCATGGCGGCGGTCATGCTGCTGGCGGTGCTGTTCGATCGGTTGGCACTGTCGCTGCGCACGGTGGCAATCGCGGCCATGGTCGTGTTGGTTACACGACCGGAAAGTTTGACCGAACCGGGGTTTCAGATGTCTTTCGCGGCAACGGTGGGCTTGATCATTGCGAATAAGCAATGGGTGGTCTGGAGCCGTCCCTTGCCTCATCTGATGCGTCCGGCGGTGGCGTTGCTGTTCACCTCGCTGGTGGCGGGGATCGTGACCGGGCCGATCGCGGCGGTTCATTTCAATCGGGGATCGGGTTACGGTCTGCTGGCGAATTTCCTGGCGGTGCCGGTGATGGGGACGCTGGTGATGCCGGGTGGGGTGATCGCGGCGGTCCTGGCGCCGTTTGGTCTGGCGGCACCTGCGCTGTGGGTGATGGATATCGGCACGCGGTGGATGATTTTCGTGGCCGAGTGGGTGGCTGGGCTGAAGGGGGCGGCGGTGATGGTGATGGGGCCGCCCGCCGTGGTCTTGCCGGTGATGGGCATAGGGGCGGCGGTCGCGGTGCTTGCACGCGGACCGTTGCGCGGGTTGGGGCTGGCGACGGTCATAGTTTCCGCTGTGCTGTGGGTGCAGGCCGAACGCCCGGCCCTGTTGGTGTCGTCCGAAGGGGAACTGGTTGGTCTGATTGGGGCCGAAGGGCGGGGCCTGTCCAAAGCAACTTCGGATTTTATCGCTTCGACTTGGTTGCAGGCCGATGGCGACGACGCCACCTTGGCGCAGGCCGTTGCGCGTCCGGTGTTTGCAGGTGCCCGGAACGCGCGCCAGGCGGATTGGCGGGGCCGTGCGGTGGTGCATCTGACCGGCAAGGGGGCGCCACAGGCGCTGGCGCAATTTTGTCATGACGGGGCGCTGATTGTTTTGGCCGACCGCGCGCCGTCGGTCATTCAGGGGGATTGTGAAATCTGGGATCAGCCACGTTTGCGCGCCAGCGGTGCGCTGGCCTTTGATGCCAGCGGTCACGTTACCCGGGCAAATGATGTGACAGGCGTGCGCCCGTGGACAGGCCGAGCATCACGCACGGACGCGGAAGCCGGTCAGTAGTTGCGGATCAACCCGACCAGACGACCCTGAACCTGAACCTGATCTTCCCGCAGGATACGGGGTTCATACGCCGGGTTCGCGGCCTCCAGCGCGATCATCGCGCCACGTCGGTAATAGCGCTTCAAGGTGGCCTCTTGCCCCTCGACCAAAGCCACGATGATATCGCCGTTGTCGGCGGTGCCCTGCTGGCGGATCACCACGACGTCGCCATCATTGATCCCTGCCTCGATCATCGAATCGCCCTTGATTTCCAGCGCATAATGCTGGCCGCGCCCGCTCATCATCGAGCCCGGGACCGCGATGTGACGCGAGACATGGGCAATGGCCTCAATCGGCACACCGGCCGCGATCCGGCCCATCAGCGGAATTTCCATGGCATCGATCGTCTCGATCAGCAGGGCGTTCTGCGGCGGGTCCGAACGGTCACCGTTGATCACCTTGGGGGTAAAGCCGCCGCGCGTGGCACGGCCCCCCGCGTCGCCCGTTTCCAACGCATCGGGCAGTTTGATGATTTCAATTGCGCGGGCACGATGCGCAAGGCGGCGGATAAAGCCGCGCTCTTCCAGCGCCGTGATCAGCCGGTGAATGCCTGATTTGGACCGCAGATCCAGCGCATCTTTCATTTCATCGAACGAAGGGGGAACGCCATCCCGCATGACACGATTCTGAATGAAATTCAGCAATTCCATTTGCTTGCGCGTCAGCATCTGTAGTGGCCTCAATCCTGTTCGCATCTAGTTCACTCTAAGTTCTACCCCTGTTCCTGTTTCTGGTCAAGAATATCCGCAAATGGACGGCGGGCCGGGGCACGTGGGGCTTGACCCGTGGCCGGACCCGGCCTAAGGGCGCGACATGACCGATGAGACCGAACATTCCGCCGATGACACCCCGCAGGGGGCAGCCCCGGATGCCCAACTGGATGCCGGGCGCCCGTGGCGCAATTTCTATGGGCGCAGGTCGGGCAAGACCATGCGGTCCAGCCAGAAATCCTACCTGAACGAAGATCTGGACAGTCTGCGTCCGCGCGGTATCACGCGGGACGAGAATCCGACGCGCACGCCCGTCGACCCGCGTGCTTTTTTCAGCAACGACAATCCGGTGTGGCTGGAGGTCGGTTTCGGCGGCGGTGAGCATCTGGTGCATATGGCCGCAACCTGGCCACAGGTGAATATCATCGGGGCCGAGCCGTTCATCAACGGGGTCGCCATGCTGCTGGGCAAGATCCGTCAGGCGGGGGTGACCAATCTGGCGGTGCATCCGGGCGATGCGCGTGACCTGATGGATGTGCTGCCGCCCGGGTCTGTGGCCAAGGCGTTCCTGAATTACCCCGATCCCTGGCCCAAGGCGCGCCATCATCGGCGCCGGTTCGTCACGCCGGAACATCTGGGGCCGCTGCATCGGGTGCTGGCGCCGGGCGCCGAATTCCGCGTGGCCACGGATATCCCCGATTACATGCGTCAGACCCTGGAAGAGGTGCCCGCCGCCGGGTTTGAATTGCTGGCCCATTCCGGCACGCCCTGGGCGGACTGGATTTCCACCCGCTATGAGCAGAAGGCCCTGCGTGAGGGCCGCGTGCCCGATTACGCCACTTTTCGCCGCCTCTGAGGGCTGATAACAGGGACCGACCATCAGGGAGGTGTCTATGTCTGGCCACGGTGATCCGATTGAGATGATCGCGCGCGAGAGCGCGTCTTTGCACGGCATCGCCGATGTGCCGGGCGATAAATCCATTTCCCACCGCGCGTTGATCCTGGGCGCCTTGTCGATAGGCCGCACCGAGGTGACGGGTCTGCTGGAGGGGCAGGATGTTCTGGATACCGCGCGGGCGATGCGGGCCTTTGGCGCGACGGTCACCCAACATGCACCGGGGCATTGGACGATTGACGGTGTTGGCGTGGGCGGCTTTGCCGAGCCTGCCGATATCATTGACTGCGGCAACTCGGGCACCGGGGTGCGGCTGATCATGGGGGCGATGGCGACCTCGGCGGTCAATGCGACATTTACCGGGGATGCGTCGTTGCGCAAGCGTCCGATGGGGCGGGTAACCGATCCGCTGGCCCTGTTCGGGGCGCGTGCGGTGGGGCGGCAAGGCGGGCGGTTGCCGATGACGCTGGTGGGCGCGGCCGAGCCGGTGCCGGTGCGCTATACCGTGCCGATGCCCTCGGCGCAGGTGAAATCAGCGGTGTTGCTGGCGGGGCTGAATGCACCGGGACAAACCGTGGTGATCGAGAAAGAGGCGACCCGCGACCATACCGAACGCATGCTGCGCGGCTTTGGTGCGGATCTGACGGTGGCGGAAACCGCCGAAGGCCGCGTCATCACCTTGCAGGGGCAACCCGAACTGACCGGGCAGCGGGTTGCCGTGCCGCGCGATCCCAGCTCGGCGGCATTTCCGGTCTGCGCCGCACTGCTGGTGCCCGGATCGGATATTCTGGTGCCCGGCGTCAGCCAGAACCCGACGCGCAACGGGCTGTTCACCACGCTGGTGGAAATGGGCGCCGATATCGCCTTTGAGAATCCGCGCGAAGAGGGTGGCGAACCGGTTGCCGATCTGCGTGTGCGGTATTCGGCGCTGCACGGGGTCACCGTGCCACCCGCGCGGGCGGCCTCGATGATCGACGAATATCCGGTGCTGTCGGTGGTCGCGGCCTGTGCGACCGGCGTCACGGTGATGCGGGGTGTCAAGGAACTGCGGGTCAAGGAATCTGACCGGATTGATGCGATGGCGCGTGGGTTGGAGGCCTGTGGCGTGCGGATCGAGGAAGACCCCGACACGCTGATCGTGCATGGGCTGGGGGCCGGAAATGTGCCGGGTGGGGCCACCTGCGCCACCCATATCGATCACCGTATCGCCATGGCCTTTCTGGTGCTTGGGCTGGTCACACAACAGCCGGTGCGGGTGGATGACGGATCACCCATCGCCACCTCGTTTCCGGTGTTCGAGGATCTGATGCGCGGCCTTGGGGCCGATATCGCGCGGATTTAGGGGATGATCTTTACCGTGGCCATCGACGGGCCCGCCGCGGCGGGCAAGGGCACGATCAGCCGGGCCGTCGCCGAGCGGTTCGGCTTTGCCCATCTGGATACCGGCTTGCTGTATCGGGCGGTCGGGGCGGGGGTGGCGCAGGGGATGGACCCGGTGGTTGCGGCCCGCACGCTGTCCGCAGCGGATCTGGCACGCCCCGATCTGCGCACGCTGGCGGCCGGTCAACAGGCGTCCAAGGTGGCGGTGATCCCGGCGGTGCGCCAGGCGCTGGTTGATTTTCAGCGCCGTTTTGCACTGGCCGAGGGCGGCGCCGTGCTGGACGGGCGCGATATTGGCACGGTGATCTGTCCCGATGCCCAGGTGAAGATCTTCGTAACCGCCTCGGCGCAGGTGCGCGCTGATCGCCGCTGGCGGGAACTGGGCGGTGACCCCGCCCAGGTGCTGGCAGAGGTGCAGGAGCGTGACGCGCGGGATATGAACCGCGCCGATGCACCGCTGCGCCCGGCGCCGGATGCGGTGACAATCGACACCTCTGACCTGACGATCGAGGCGGCGGTGGCGCAGGCCTGTGCGCTGATCTCTGCCCGCCAGAACGGTTAAGAGGCGCGCTGCATCTGTGCCATCTGGACGGTTTCGCGTTTGCCCGCATCGTCGGCGCGGGACAGAATCTGTGCCAGTTTGACAAAGCTGTCCGCGACGGTCTGCGGTTCCGCCTGACCCAAAAACCCGTCCAGCGCTGACCAGACCCGGATGGCGGCATCAATAACCGGGTCCGATCCATGCGCGTATAACCCGGCTTGAATCATCATCTCGGCCCGGTCATAGGCGCCTAACAGTTTGCGCGCCCGTGCGATCAGGGCATTTTCCGTCTCATTGGCGGCATCGGGCAGCGAACGCGAGACCGAGCGCAGCAGATCGACGGCTGGGAATCGTCCGCGTTCGGCGATACTGCGGTCCAGCACCACATGGCCGTCCAGCGTGCCGCGCAAGATATCGGCCACCGGTTCCTCCATGTCCGATCCGGCAACCAGAACCGAAAAGATCGCGGTGATATCGCCGGTTCCGTCGATGCCGGGGCCGGTCCGTTCGGCCAGCGACATGATCTGATGCGAGACCGAGGGCGGGAAGCCACGTAGACTGGGCGCCTCGCCCGCGGCCAGGGCGACCTCACGGTGTGCTTCGGCGAAACGGGTGACACTGTCGGCCAGAAACAGGACCTGTTTGCCCTGATCGCGGAAATATTCCGCCACCGTCATCGCCGCCCAGGCACAGCGACGGCGGACCAGCGGCGATTGATCCGATGTTGCGGCGATGATCACCGAGCGCGCCATCCCCTCGGAACCCAGGACCTTTTCGACGAACTCGCGCAATTCACGCCCCCGCTCGCCGATCAGCGCCAGCACCACGACATCGGCGGACACCCCCTTGGCGAATTGCGCCAGCAGGGTGGATTTGCCGACACCGGACCCGGCGAACAGGCCAATACGTTGTCCCCGCACCAGCGGCAGCAGGGTGTTGAAGGTGCAGATGCCGGTTTCCAGACGCTGTCCCAGACGCCGTCGCTGGGCGGCCGGCGGCGGGTTGCTGCGCAGGTCGCGGGTCACCAGCCCGCGTTGCAGGGGCATTCCGTCCAATGGCTGGCCGAACGGGTCGATCACCCGGCCAATCCAGGATGCGTCCGGCGCGATGCCCTTGGCGTCCAGCAGATCGACGCGATCACCGATTCCCACGCCGTCCGGTGCGCAATCGGCCAGAACCTGCGCCCGGTCGGCGGTCAGCCCGATCACCTCGCCGCCGATCCGCTGACCGCCCTCGCAACGCAGCAAGATGCGATCCCCCAGACGTGCGTGCCTGTTCAGGCCGGTTACCATGATCGTGCCGCCGCTGACCTCGGCCACACGGCCAAAGTAGGTGATGACCTGCATATCCGCGATATGTGCGCGAATACGGTCCAGTTCTGGAAAAGCCATTCCGAGTTCCTTCTGTGCCCGAAAGGGTTTTTAAATGATTCGCTCTTAATTCAGGGTTTATCGCTCGGAGGAGAAACCCCGGATGTTTGAGAATCTTGAAATATTGCGCACGGCGCAGGCCATGGCGACCCACGCCACGCAACGACAGAATCTGATTGCGCAGAATGTCGCCAATGCGAATACGCCGGATTATCGCGCCAAGGATCTGAACGGGTTCTCCGAGGCCTATCAGCAGGCGTCGGGTGACGGAATGCGGGCAACCCGCGCCGGGCATTTCGGGGCCGAAGGCAACATTCTGGCCAGTTCGGAAAATGTCGACGAAGGGGCTGAACCTGCCCCCAACGGCAACAGCGTGTCGTTGGAAAATGAGTTGGTCAAGTCGGTCGACGTCAAGCGTCAGCATGACCTGGCCCTGACCATTTACAAGTCGTCACTGAATATTCTGCGCGCCAGCATCGGGAAGGGCTGACCATGAATGATTTCACCAGTGCCTTGTCGCTTTCGGCATCGGGTATGCAGGCACAGGCGCAACGCCTGCGCTATGTTTCAGAAAACGTCGCGAATGCCGATACGCCCGGCTATCACCGCAAGCAGGCGGCCTTTGAAGAGGTCGTTCAGGATGCCGGTTTTTCCGATACCGAAACGCCCAAGGCGGTGACGCTGGGCGATGTGACGCTGGATGAAAGCGCCTTACCCCGCATTTTCCAGCCTGGACATCCGATGGCGGATGAGACCGGATATCTGGATGGGTCGAATGTCGATCTGGTGGTCGAAATGGCCGATGCCCGTGAGGCGCAACGCACCTACGAAGCCAATCTGCGGATGTTCGACCAGGCCCGTCAGATGTCATCCGCCGTACTTGATTTACTGCGCCGCTGATCTCCCCTTAGCTGCTCTAGAGGACCAGAATGGAAATCTCTTCATCTTCACTCGCTTCTGTTGGCTATTCGCAAGCCCGTGATGCGGTTTCGCCCTCACCCGAGGGTGGGTCCGGGACGATCTCGGATTTTGTGCAAAGCTTTACCGACACGGTTCGTAATGGCGAGGAAACCGCCAAAACGGCGATGCTGGGCGGGGTCGAACCGCATGCCCTCGTTCAGGCGCTTTCGCAAAGCGAGCTTGCCGTGGAGACCGCGGTGGCGATCCGCGACAAGGTTGTTGAGGCCTATCAGGAAATCCTGCGGATGCCGGTCTGAATGATGCGTGACGTGATCATATACGACGCCATGCGTCAGGCGCTGTGGGCGGCGGTGATCATGTCTGCGCCAATTCTGACCGTTGCCTTGATCGCCGGGGTCGCCATCGGCCTGTTTCAGGCATTGACTTCGATTCAGGAAATGACCCTGACCTTCGTTCCCAAAGTGTTGGCGATTGTCGCGGTTTTCTGGGTCTCGATGTCTTTCATGACCGATACGCTGATCGATTTCTTCAATACCGGGGTTATTCCCCGCGTTCTGGGGCAGTGAGATGAACAACGCGATCTACGCCACTTTGTCACGTCAGTCTGGCCTGTTGAAGGAAATGCAGACGATAGCCAACAATATGGCAAACATCAGCACCACCGGATTTCGGCGCGAAGGCGTTGTTTTTTCTGAATATGTTGCAGATCTGGACGATGCCCCGTCATTGGCAATGGCATATGGTAACGGACGTAGTATCGACTTGCGGCAGGGCGGATTGGTCTCGACGGGCAGCAAGTTTGATCTTGCCATCGAGGGTGAAGGTTTCTTCATGGTTGGCACGCCGCAGGGAAACCAACTGACCAGGGCTGGTAGTTTTATCCCATCGCCCGAGGGGCAGTTGCTGACTCCGGATGGATATACGTTGCTGGATGGTGGCGGCGCGCCGATCACTGTACCAACCGGGCAGGGTGACATCGCCGTCGCGCAGGATGGCACCGTGTCTGTGGCCGGGGCGCCCGTTTCTCAGGTCGGGATTTTCCTACCGCCCGACAACGCTATCCCCCAGCATGTGGGCGGGACCCGATTTATCGTCGAGGGGGACCCGCAGCCTGTTGAAAACCCCGTGATCTTGCAGGGTAAACTGGAAGAATCGAACGTAGATCCGGTGATTGAGGTCTCGCGCATGATCGAAGTGCAGCGGGCCTATGAACTGGGGCAAAGCTTTCTTGAACGCGAGGACGACCGTATCCGCGGCGTCATCGATACACTCAGCCGATAGGAGGTTTTCATGCGTTCCCTTCAGATTGCCGCAACCGGCATGAGCGCCCAACAAACGCGGGTTGAGGTGATTTCCAACAACCTCGCGAACATGTCGACCACGGGCTACAATGCGCGGCGGGCGGAATTCGCGGATCTGTTTTACCAACAGCAGACCCGCCCCGGCACCATTACGGCCAGCGATGGAACGATGGTGCCCGCCGGGGTTCAACTGGGGCTTGGCGTTCGACCAACCGCAGTGAGTGTGCAGTTGGAACAAGGCTCTCTGACCAGCACGGGCGGTGACTTGGATCTGGCGATTGATGGCTTTGGATATCTTGAGGTCACGCTGCCATCGGGCGTCTCTGCTTATACCCGCGATGGCGGGCTGAAGCGGTCCGCCGACGGCCAGATTGTGACATCGGATGGATTTCCCGTCGTGCCGGGTATCACCATTCCCGAGGATGCCAAGACGCTGGCCATCAACGCCAGCGGCGAAATCTATGCCTATTTCACCGATCAGGTGCAACCACAGCTGCTGGGTCAGTTTACCTTGGCCAGATTCACCAATGAAAAGGGGATGGAGGCAATGGGATCGAATCTGTTCCTGGAAACCGAGGCATCTGGTCCACCCCAGGTTGCGGTTCCCGGTGAGGATGGATTGGGGACCCTGCGGCAAGGTTATCTTGAAGAGAGTTCTGTCGATCCGGTGCGGGAAATCACAGAGCTTATCAAGGCGCAACGCGGCTACGAAATGAATGCCAAGGTGATCACCGCCTCGGACGAGATGTTGTCTGCGACGGTTCAGGTGCGGTGATGTTGCGGCTCGCCCTCGTAACCACAACATGTCTGGCGCTGGCTGTTCCCGCTACGGGTTGGGCGCAAACGGTCGTTGCCGCGCGCGTGATCAAGGCGCGGACGATCATCGCGTCGGAGGACCTGAAGCTGGTTCCAGAGGCCATTTCCGGCGGGGTGTCTGATCCTGCCTTTATCGTTGGCAACGAAACGCGTGTTGCGGTCTATGCAGGGCAGCCGATCCGATCTGAAGATGTTGGCCCGCCAACCGTGATTGATCGCAATGCCCGCGTAACGATCGCATATCAAAAGGGCGGCCTGACGATCCTGGCCGAAGGCCGGGCCCTGGGGCGTGGGGGTATTGGCGATACAATTCGCGTTATGAATACCGGGTCAAAACTGACTGTCACGGCGACGATCGCCGAAGATGGTATTGCCTATGTGCATGCGGAATGAGGCGCGACATGTTACCAATTCTTCGGTCATCGGCCTTGATTTTGTTGGCTTCTATTGCGTTGGGCGGCTGTCAGCGTTTGGGGCAGGTCGGCAAGACCCCCGAATTCACACCGGTCGAGGCCAGTAATGAATTCTTTGCGCTCAACACCGTGCCGATGCCTGCCGATAGCATGCCGAATTCCGCGACACGACAGGCCTCGCTGTGGTCCGGGTCGCGCGGTTCATTGCTGGGGGATCGACGTGCCGCAACGCGCGGCGATATTCTGACTGTGGTCATCGAGATAAACGACAAGGCAGAGATATCGAACAAAACTGATCGCAGCCGTAGCGGCAGTGACAGCATGGGGATCCCGCAGATGTTTGGCATCCCGCAGCGAGTAGACAAGAAATTGCCGGATGGCGCCACGATGAGTGACGCCTATTCGACAAGTTCGAACTCGTCTTACGAAGGCGATGGTTCGGTCGCGCGCAAGGAAAAGCTGACGTTGCGGGTGGCGGCCACCGTTCTGGATCGGTTGCCGAATGGTGTCATGCGTATTCAGGGCAGCCAGGAAGTGCGGGTGAACTTTGAGGTGCGGGAACTGGTGGTGACCGGTTTTGTGCGTCCCGAGGATGTCAGTCGGCAAAACGAGGTGACCTACGACAAGATCGCCGGTGCCCGGATTGCCTATGGCGGGCGGGGCCAGATTACGGATGTGCAGCAGCCACGCCTCGGTCAGCAAGTGGCCGATATTCTTCTCCCGTTCTAAAGGTGTCCGATGCGTAAGATCCTTCCCGTCATCATGGTTATTCTGGGTATCGCGACTGGGGGTGCCGCGGGCTGGTTTTTACATCCAGCGCCTAAAGCTGAGGTGGCGGCAGAGGCCTGCACCGAAGACTGCCCTGCTGTGGAAGAGGCGGGGGATCACACCCCGGCCGCAACGGACGGTCATGGCGCACCTGCGAATCCGACGGTGAATGAGTTCGTCAAGCTAAACAACCAGTTCATCGTGCCGGATATCCGCGATGGGGCGGTGGCGTCGCTGATCGTATTGTCTCTGAGTATCGAAGTTGGCGCCGGGCAGACTGAGAAAGTCTATACATTTGAACCGAAATTGCGGGATGCCTTGCTGCAGGTTCTGTTTGACCATGCGAATGCGGGTGGATTTCGTGGTGATTTCACTACGGCGGGAAAGATGGAAGAGTTGAAACGCGCGCTGCTTGAAGCATCGAAAACCATTCTGGGCAAAGATGTCCGCAATGTGCTGGTCTCGGATATCGTCCGGCAGGATATGGCCTGACACCGGTTGTATCGCTTGGACTTCGTAGCCTAACGTCGGGTCGGGCATCGCCTGGCTCAATACGAAAAATAAAGGGCGGCGCAGGCTTGCCCTGCACCGCTGATCTTGATCACGCCTTCCAATCGGGTGCGATAGAGGCGGCTATCGAATGATCCAGTGCCTCGAACGCGTTCAGGCCGATGGTGTCATACAGTTCCTGCCGGGTCTGCATCTCACCCAGCATCGCTGTGGTCGCCCCATTGCGGGCGATGGTTGCATACAGTTTTTCCTGTGCCTTGTTGGCGACACGCAGCGAGGATACCGGCCAGATGACCATATCGTAGCCCAGATCCTGGAATTCCTGCGCGGTCAACGCGGGGGTGCGGCCAAATTCTGTCATATTTGCCAGCAGTTTTACCCCGGGCAGGGCGGCACGAACCGCTTTGAACATATCGATGGAGGTCAGGGCCTCGGGGAAGATCGCATCGGCCCCGGCCTCCATATACAATTTGGCGCGCGCGATGGCCCCATCCAGCCCCTCGGACGCCGCCGCATCTGTGCGTGCGATGATGACGATGTCGCGTTTCGCCCTTGCCGCCGCCGCAACCTTTGCGGCCATGTCACTGGCCAAGGCCAGTTTTTTGTCGTTTAGATGGCCACATTTCTTTGGCAAAAGCTGGTCTTCCAGATGCACCGCACCTGCGCCTGCATCCTCGAACGTCCGCGCCATATGCATGACGTTCAGCGCCTCGCCATAGCCGGTATCACCATCAACCAGCAACGGCAGGCCCGAACCACGGGCGATCTGGCGGATGAAAAACGCCACCTCATCCACCGTGATGATACCCAGATCCGGGATACCCATCGAGGCGGTCATCGCCGCGCCCGACAGGTACAGCCCCTCGAACCCGGCCGCCTTGGCCTGCAAGGCCGCCTGGCCATTGTGTGCGCCGGGCAGACGTAGAATGCCGGGCCGGGCCAGCAAGTCCCGAAAGCGCTTGCCGGCGGTTTCGCGCGGTAGATCGGAACCGATCAGATAGGGCATGGGATCACTCCATTTGCGCGGGCAGGAACCCGCCACGTTCTTCGATGGGCTGGAACCGGCGATTGTCGGGGCCGATGTAATGGGCCGATGGGCGGATGATCTTGTTGTCTTGCCGTTGTTCCACGACATGCGCGCCCCAGCCCGCCGTGCGGGCGATAACGAACAGCGGTGTGAACATCGCGGTCGGCACGCCCAGCAGGTGGTAGGACACCGCCGAATACCAATCCAGGTTCGGGAACATCTTCTTTTCCCGGTCCATGACGGTCTCGATCCGCTCGGCGATGTCGAACATCCGGGTGGATTGGGCCTCTTCGGCCAGATGCCGGGCAACGCGTTTGATCACCACATTGCGCGGGTCGGACACGGTGTAGACCGGGTGGCCAAAGCCGATGATCACCTCTTTGGTGTCAATCCGGGCGCGGATATCTGCCTCGGCCTCGTCGGGGGTGGCGTAGCGCTTCTGGATCTCGAAGGCGACCTCGTTGGCGCCGCCATGCTTGGGTCCGCGCAGAGCGCCGATGGCGCCGCCGATGCAGGAATACACATCCGACCCGGTGCCCGCGATCGTGCGTGCGGTGAAGGTCGAGGCGTTGAATTCATGCTCGGCATACAGGATCAGCGTGGTGTGCATGGCCCGCACATGCGCCTGTGTCGGAGGGACACCGTGCAGCAGGTGCAGGAAATGCCCGGCGATGCTGTCGTCATCGGTCTCGACCGTGATCCGCCGTCCGTTCTGCGCATAGTGGTACCAATACAGCAGCATCGAACCCTGCGCCGCGATCAGCCTGTCGGCGATGTCGCGTGCGCCCGGCAGGTTGTGATCGGCAGCCTCGGGCAGGGTGCAGCCCATCGCCGACACACCTGAGCGCAGCACGTCCATCGGATGCGCCGCCGCGGGCAACGCCTCCAGGGTTTGGCGCACCGCCAGCGGCAGGCCACGCAATGCCCGCAGCTTGACCTTATACGCCGCCAGTTCCGCCGTGGTCGGCAAGGTGCCGTGGATCAGCAGATGGGCGACCTCTTCGTAATCGCAGCTTTCGGCGATATCGAGGATGTCATACCCCCGGTAATGCAGGTCATTGCCGCTTTGCCCGACCGAGCACAGCGCCGTATTGCCCGCGACAACACCCGAAAGTGCGACGGATTTCTTCGGCTTGGGAACAGCTTCGCTCATCACTTCCTCCAGTCAAAGATGCCATGGGGACGCGGCGCGCCGAGCTTGTCGGCATCGACCACAAAGTTCAGTGCCGACAGATCGGTCAGATCGGCCAGGCTTTCCGCCGCCTGCAGGAAGCGGGTCTGTTCTGCGGGCGCGATCACGCCTTCAGACAGGGTCAGGAATTTTTGCTTGTAGTTCTCGCGTTTGAACGGGCGGGCCCCATCGGGATGGGCATCGGCCAGCGCCAGTTCCTCGGTGATCACCTTGCCATTTTTCAGCGTCACCACGACGCGGCCGCCGAATGCCTTTTCCTTGGGGTCGCGGGCGTGATAGCGGCGCGTCCATTCCGGGTCTTCGACGGTTGAGACCTTGTGCCACAGGGCCACGGTGGCGGGTCGCGCCGCGCGGGCAGGGGCATAGGATTTCTCGTGATGCCAGCCGCCATCTTCCAGCGCGACCGCAAAGATATACATGATCGAGTGGTCCAGCGTCTCACGCGAGGCATTGGGGTCCATCTTCTGCGGGTCATTCGCGCCGGTGCCGATGACATAATGGGTGTGGTGCGAGGTATGGATGACGATGCTGTCAATCTGGCTCAGGTCGCCGATCATCGGGCCCATCTTGCGGGCCAGGTCGATCAGCGCCTGGCTTTGATATTCGGCCGAATGCTCCTTGGTATAGGTGTCCAGAATGGCGCGTTTCGGTTCACCTTTTTCCGGCAGCGGCACAAAATAGCGCGCCTCCGGGCCAGACAGCAGCCAGGCGATGAAGCCGTCCTCACCTTCCCATGCCGGGCTGGGCGCACCTTCGCCGCGCATCACTCGGTCCACCGCCTCGACCGCCATTTTCCCCGCGAAAGAGGGGGCATAGGCCTTCCAGCTGGAAATCTCGCCCTTGCGCGACTGGCGGGTGGTCGTGGTGGTGTGCAACGCCTGTTGGACCGCCTGCCAGATCACCTCGACCGGCAGTTTCAGCGCCGTGCCAATTCCCGCCGCCGCCGACGGCCCCAGGTGGGCGATATGGTCGATCTTGTGTTCGTGCAGGCAGATGCCCTTGACCAGATCCACCTGGATTTCATAGCCCGTGGCGATGCCGCGGATCAGATCGCCGCCGCTGAGGCCGCAGTGCTGGGCCACCGCCAGGATCGGCGGGATGTTGTCACCGGGGTGCGAATATTCGGCGGCCAGGAAGGTGTCGTGAAAATCCAGCTCGCGCACGGCGGTGCCATTGGCCCATGCCGCCCATTCCGGCGAGACCCGCCCGCTGACCCCGAAGACCGTCGCGCCGGGTTTATAGGCATGGCACAGGGCCTGCGCCCGGGCCGAGGCCACCGGACGGCGTGCCACCGAGGCCGCCGCCACCGCCGCATTGTCGATCACCCGGTTGATGATCATTTCGGTCACTTCGGGTTGCACTGCGACCGGATCCGCCGCGACCTGGGCGATCTTCCAGGCCAGCTGGTCTTCACGCGGCAGGTGTTCGGCCGAACGGTAGGTCCGCACTTCATGGGTTTTCATCGTCTCTTCCCTTTGACTGACTGCATGGCCGGAAGGGCGGGCCCTTTCCGTCGTAATCTTGTGTGATCCCCGCGTCTTGGGGGATCGGCAGGCCTCGTCCGGGCTCCTCTTCCGGTCGGGGTCTGCCTGTCTTGTGCCCGGACAGTGACGTTGTGGCCGCTGGTCTGGGGCGCAATCCGGTGCGCTCGGATGCACCGGTTTATTCACAAAATTTGCAAAATCAGTTATCCATTGAATTATGATTCATTAAACCGCTGAAAATGCGTAACTATGCGAATGATCATCTTGTGAATTGCGAAGGTTGCGAAGATGGCCAAGACCTATATGGGCGTGCGTTTGCGCCGCCTGCGCGAAGAACGGGGCATGACCCAGGCGGCATTGTCGCGGGTGTTGGGCATCAGCCCCAGTTATCTGAACCAGATCGAGCAGAACCAGCGCCCGTTGACCGTGCCGGTCTTGCTGAAGCTGAACGGCGCGTTCGGGTTGGATGTGCAGCTGTTCTCGGACGACGAAGAGGCGCGGCTGATCACCGATCTGCGGGTGGCGCTGGCCGATCAGGGCACTGGGGCATCCATGGTCGAGGTGCGCGAGCTGGCCGCCAATATGCCTGGCGTGGCGCGCGCCATCGTGGATATGCAGCGCCGTCTGCGTGAGACATCCGAACGCGCCGATCTGCTGGCGGGGCGGTTGACCATGCCCGCCGTCGGCATGCCCGCCGCATTCGAGGCGGTGCGTGACTGGTTCTACACCCGGCGCAATTATGTGACGGATCTGGACAAGGCGGCCGAGGTGATCGGCGCGGCCCTGCCGCCTGGGCGCATGCTGACCGGGCTGATCGACCGGCTGGCGGGGCGGCACGGCATTCGCATCGCGCAATCGCAAGATGGCGATGCGCTGCGCCATTACGATCCTGCGGGGCGGATCTTGCGGTTGGCCGGGCATCTGAGTGCCGGCCAGCAGGCGTTTCAGATCGCCACGCAACTGGCCTTTCTGGAGCAGGAGGGCACGATCTTGCGGCTGGCGGAAGATCCTGACCTGTCGGCCGAGGCGCAGTCGTTGTTACGGATCGGTTTGGCCAATTACTTTGCCGGGGCGCTGATCCTGCCCTATCGGCGGTTTCTGGAGACCGCCGAGGATCTGCAATATGATATCGAGCTACTGGCGCGGGCCTTTGGTGTGGGCTTTGAAACCACCTGCCACCGGCTGTCGACGCTGCAACGCCCCGAGGCGCGTGGCATCCCGTTTTTCTTCATCCGCGTTGATCGGGCCGGGAACATTTCCAAACGGCAATCGGCGACGGATTTCCATTTTTCCCGGATGGGCGGGTCTTGCCCTCTGTGGAATGTCTATGAGGCCTTTGCCCGCCCCGCCGAGATCTTGCGGCAGGTGACGCAGATGCCGGACGGGCGCAGCTATCTGTGGATCGCGCGGATGGTGCGGCAGACGCAGGGCGGCTTCGGCACGGCGGCCAAGACATTCGCCATCGCGCTTGGCTGTGACCTGGCCCATGCGGAAAAGCTGGTCTATGCGCGCGGGCTGGATCTGCGCAACCCGGATATGGCCACCAAGATCGGACCGGGCTGCAAGGTGTGTGAGCGCAGCGGATGTCCGCAGCGGGCCTTGCCGATGGTGGGGCGCCCACTGGCCGTGGTCGACGCCGAGGCGCGCTTTGCGCCCTATTCCAGTGGTCTGGGCGGCGCATCCTGATATGGGAATTCATGGGATGTGACGCCCACACATCCAAATTTCTGTCGAATCACGGTGCGGTGAGTGGTCGTGATTCGGCATGCGAGCCCGAGTCCTGTGGATTCCGGGTCACGGCTACGCAAAAAATGGGAATTGATGGGAAAATCCGGGTGCCCTAGGGGTGCGCAAGATGTGGTGGTTCTGGGCGCCTTCATCCCCAATTTATGCACCTTATCCCCAAGGTTATCCACAATAGCTTGAGTTATTAACGCATTGGATACCAAATGTGCGATCCGATTTTCCATCTTGTCCCTCTTTTTCCCTTGATTTCCCATGCGCGCCCATGGCATCAATTCGGCATCGGGAAGACGGGAATGGGGCATCAAGACCCCGCGGCGATAAGAGCGGTTTCATACAGGCACCCGCTTCACGAAAAATGAGATCCGGCGCGCGAGCGAGCAGCATCCCCAAGGTGGCGCGTGCAGCTGGGCACCCAGTGATGGGACGAGGGCGGCGGATCGGACAGTGGCAGCAGTCCGATCCGCCGTTTTCCATATAAAACCCCCGATATCCGAGACCGGATGACCGGGGAAGTGGGACAGGAGAGCGCCAGTCTTGGCACGGCGGTTCAGAGGTTCGGAAACATTCAAGGTGGACGCGAAAGGTCGCGTTTCCATCCCGGCCTCTTTCCGTCGCGTGATCGAGGCGGGCGACCCGGACTGGCAGACGGGCAACCGTCCCAATATTCTCGTTGTCTATGGCGGTGCTGACCGGAAATATCTGGAAGTGTTCACCATGGAGGCGGTCTATGAAATCGACGATCAGATCGACGCCATGCAACGCGGCACCGCCGCGCGTGCGGAAATCGAAGATCTGATGTATGCCCAGTCGCACCAGACCGATATTGATGGCGATGGTCGGTTGGTTCTGCCGCAAAAACTGCGCGAAAAGATTGGGCTGAAATCCGAGGCGTATTTTGCCTCGGCGGGGACTTCGTTCAAGATCTGGGACCCAGAAACCTATGCAGCCGAACAGGCCCTGATCGCCGCTGCGCGGTCGCAGGCACGCCCCGAGGGGTATGATCCGCTGATCAACTTGCCACCCAAAGGGGCAGGCGCATGAGCGCGGAACCCCATATTCCCGTTTTGCTGCGACCGCTTGTCAAGGCGGTCGCGCCTGTCTCTGGTGTCTGGCTGGATGGCACCTTTGGTGCGGGTGGCTATGCACGCGGCCTGTTGGCGGCGGGGGCGGATACGGTCATCGGTGTGGACCGCGATCCGCTGGTGTTCGACATGGCGGCGGCGTGGCGCGGTGACTATGGCGACCGGTTGCAACTGGTTGAGGGCACGTTTTCCGAACTGGACGCGTACGCCCGCGAGATCGCGCCAGCCGGGCTGGATGGCGTGGTGCTGGATCTGGGTGTTTCGTCGATGCAGCTGGATCAGGCTGACAGGGGCTTTTCCTTCATGAAGGATGGCCCGCTGGATATGCGGATGTCGCAATCCGGGATTTCGGCGGCTGATATCGTCAATCAGGCGGATGAGGCCGATATCGCCGACATCCTGTATCAATATGGCGAAGAACGCGCCTCGCGCCGCATTGCACGGGCGATTGTCGCGGCACGCGCCAACGCGCCGTTCCAGACCACCCGGCAACTTGTGCATGTGGTCGAACGTTGCCTGCCGCGCCCGAAACCCGGACAGAGCCACCCCGCAACACGGTCATTCCAGGCGCTGCGGATCGCGGTAAATGATGAATTCGGCCAGTTGATCGCCGGGCTGGAGGCGGCCGAGCGTGCGTTGAAGCCGGGCGGCAAGCTGGCCGTGGTCACGTTCCATTCCTTGGAAGACCGGGTGGTGAAGCGGTTCTTTCAGGAACGCTCCGGGCGTGCGGCGGCGGGGTCGCGCCATGCGCCCGAACAGGCGATGACGGTGGCGGCGTTTGATCTGCTGACCCGCAAGCCGACCGGCGCCGATGATGAGGAACTGGCGGAAAACCCCCGGTCGCGCTCGGCGCTGCTGCGGGTGGCGATCCGCACCGACGCCCCCGCAGGCCGTGCCGACCGCAAGGCGCTTGGCCTGCCTGCCCTGGTTTTCAGCGATACCGGACGAAGCCGATGAGAACGATCCTTTATCTTGCGACGGCATTATGCGTGATGGGGCTGGCCTTCTGGGCCTACCATGTGAACTATGCGACGCAGGATCGGCAGACCGAGTTGCGCAAGGTGAAAAACGAGATCGCCTCGTTGCAAGAGGGCTTGGGCGTGTTGCGCGCCGAATGGGCCTATCTGAACCGTCCCGATCGGTTGCGGGAACTGGTGAACCTGAATTTCGCCGCGCTTGGGTTGTTGCCGCTGGCGCCGGAGCAATTCGGTTCGGCCGCGCAGGTGGCCTATCCGGCGCCGCCCGCTGCGATGACGGGGCCGCTGGTCGGTGGGCTGGACATGCCAGCCACGTCGGGTCGGGTCAAGGCTATCCCGGTGTCGCATCAGGTGGTGGAGGATATGCCATGATCCGCACACCGCTGCGTCCACTGGCACGGATCTTGTCGGCGCGCGCCAAGGGGGAAAACCCCGACGCGATTGAACGTGAGAACATCCGCCTGCGGGGCGAGGCGCTGCGCGAAACCGCCCGGTCCACCGCCGAAGGGCGGCTGTTCCTGATGGGTCTGGTGTTTCTGGCGGCCTTTGTCACCGTTTGTCTGCGGATGGCTACGCTGGCGGGCACCCCCGCGCAAGAGCCGCAGGGCAATGGGCTGGGTCCGGCGATTTTGGCGCAGCGTGCCGATATCGTGGACCGTGAGGGGCGGGTACTGGCCACCAATCTGGTCACCCATGCGCTCTATGCGCAGCCGCCGATGATGATCGACCCGGTCGGCACCGCCGCCAAGCTGGTCAAGATTTTCCCCGACCTGAATCACGACCGGCTGTTGAAGGATTTCACCACCGGGCGCAAATTCGTCTGGATCAAGAAAAAGATCAGCCCCGAGCAGTTGCAGCTGGTGCATGACATCGGCGATCCCGGCCTGTTGTTCGGGCCGCGCGAAATGCGGCTGTATCCGAACGGTGCCATCGCCGCCCATGTTCTGGGGGGCGCGCGGTTCGGACAGGAAGGGGTGAATTCCGCCGAGGTGATCGGCACCGCCGGGGTGGAAAAGGCCTTTGACGGCTGGTTGCGCGATCCGGCCAACAATGGCGCACCGCTGAAGTTGTCGATCGACCTGTCGATCCAGTCGGCGGTCGAAGAAATCCTGGCCGGCGGGATGAAGCTGATGAACGCCAAGGGCGCCACGGCGATCTTGATGGATGTGCATACCGGCGAGATCGTGGCGATGGCATCTCTGCCCGATTTCGACCCGAATGATCGGCCGCGCCCGTTGGTCAAAGGGGATCCGTCCGACAGCCCGCTGTTCAACCGTGCGGTGCAGGGGGTGTATGAGCTGGGCTCGACCTTCAAGATCTTCGCGGTGTCGCAGGCGTTGGAACTGGGGTTGGTGTCGCCCACGACGATGATCCCGTCGCAATCGCCGATGACCTGGGGCCGGTTCAAGATCCGCGATTTCCACAATTACGGCGCGCAACTGTCGGTGACGGATGTGATCGTCAATTCCTCGAACGTGGGCACGGCACGGATCGTGCAGATGATCGGGCCGCAAAAGCAAAAGGAATTCCTGGGCAAGCTGGGCTTCCTGGCGCCGACCCCGGTGGAACTGTCCGAGGCCCCGACCGGGAGACCGATCCTGCCGGCAAAATGGTCGGAAATCTCGTCGATGACCATTGGTTATGGCCATGGGTTGTCGGCCTCGCCGCTGCATCTGGCCACGGCCTATGCGACCATTGCCAATGGCGGGCGCAAGGTCACGCCGACGCTGGTGCATGATCCGAAGCATCATCCGGGTGAACAGGTGGTCTCGGAAGATGTGGCCAAACGTGCCTTGGCGATGATGCGGGCGGTGGTGACGCGGGGCACGGCGTCGTTTGCCGATGTGAAGGGCTATCAGGTTGCGGGCAAGACCGGCTCGGCCGACAAGGTGAAACCCACCGGTGGGTATTACAATGACAAGGTCATGGCGACATTCGCGGGCACATTCCCGGTGACCGATCCGAAATATGTTCTGATCCTGAGCCTGGATGAGCCCTCGACCTTTGTCGCGGGCGAGGATCGCCGCACCGCCGGTTGGACCGCCGTGCCTGTCGCCGCCGAGGTGATCCGCCGCATCGCGCCCTTGCTGGGCCTGCGCCCGGACCCGACGACGATGGAGTCGCTGGACGGAATTCAACTGGTGTCGGCGAAGAAGAACTGAACGGGCGGCCGGGCGCCGATGCGCGGATGCACAGGGCGGGGCGCGTTGACCTCGGCCCCGGTTCTTCCGTAAATGCAGGCGTTATTTCGGGGGACATGGTGATGGGCGAGACCGTGGCGAAAGCGCTGAGCGAACTGGGGCTGACGGCGCAATATGGGGCCGATGTGCAGGTGACGGGGCTGTCGGTCGACTCGCGCCGGGTCGCGCCGGGCCATCTGTTCGCCGCGCTGCCGGGGGTCAAGGCGCATGGGGCGCAATTCGTAACGGTGGCGCTGGAACAGGGCGCGGCGGCAATCCTGACCGATCGCGCGGGCGCCGAGATCGCCCAGCCGCTGTTGGCGCAGGCGACCGGCCCGGCGGGTCGCGTGGCCCTGGTGGTGACCGAGGACCCGCGCCAGACCCTGGCCTATACTGCCGCGCTGTGGTTCGGGGTGCAGCCCGCCACGGTGGTGGCGGTGACGGGCACCAACGGCAAGACCTCGGTCGCCAGCTTTACCCGCCAGATCTGGCAGTTGCTGGGGCTGGAGGCGGCCAATATCGGCACCACCGGTGTCGAGGGCAGCTTCACCGCACCTTCCGCCCATACTACACCCGAACCAATCACCCTGCACCGGCTATTGGCCGATATGGCGCGGGCCGGGGTCGATCATGCGGCGATGGAGGCATCATCGCACGGATTGGCGCAGCGGCGACTGGACGGGGTGGTTCTGGCGGCGGCGGCCTTCACCAACTTCACCCAGGATCATCTGGATTATCACGCCAGTTTCGACGAATATTTCGCCGCCAAGGCCGGGCTGTTCACCCGCGTTCTGCCCGATGACGGCACCGCCGTGATCAATGTCGATGACCCGAAGGGCGCCGAACTGGTCAAATATGTCGAGGCCCGTGGTCAACGCGCGATCCGTATCGGCCATGACCCGGATACCGAATTGCGGATGCAGGGCCAGCGGTTCGATGCCTCGGGCCAGGATGTGCGGTTCCTGTGGCGTGGTCAGGCGCATATGGTGCGCCTGCCGCTGATTGGTGGCTTTCAGGCGATGAACGTGCTGACGGCGGCGGCGCTGACCATTGCCTGTGGGGCCGACGCCGATCAGGTGTTTCACGCCCTGCACCGGCTGACAACGGTGCGCGGGCGGATGCAGCTGGCCGCGACGCGGGAGAACGGTGCGACGGTGTTTGTCGATTACGCGCATACGCCCGATGCAGTGGAAACCGCGTTGCGGGCGTTGCGGCCGCATGTCCTGGGGCGGATCGTGGCCATTGTCGGGGCGGGCGGTGACCGCGACCGTGGCAAACGTCCGCTGATGGGGCGCGCCGCGGCCGAACACGCGGATCTGGTTGTCGTCACCGATGACAACCCCCGCACCGAGGACCCTGCCACCATCCGCGCCGCCGTCTTGCAAGGCGCCCGTTCACAACAGGGCGGCGCCGATGTGCAGGAGGTGGCCGACCGTGCCGAGGCGATCTTGCGTGGTGTCGATGCCCTGCAACCGGGCGATGCGCTGTTGATCATGGGCAAGGGGCATGAAAAAGGGCAGGTGATCGGCAACGACATCTTCCCGTTCGATGATGCCGAACAGGCCTCGATTGCGGTGGCCGCGCTCGACGGCAAGATCTGAAGGATACACCATGCCGCTCTGGACTTTTGAGGACGTCGCCCTTGCCACCTCGGGCCGCGTGACGCGCCCGTTTCGGGTAGATGGCATTTCGATCGACACCCGGTCGATCCAACCCGGCGATCTGTTCGTGGCCCTGACCGATGTGCGTGACGGCCATGATTTCGTCGCCGATGCGCTGAAAAAGGGTGCGGCGGCAGCCCTGGTCAGCCATATCCCCAAGGGATGCAGCGACCGGGATCCGCTGGTGATCGTGCCCGATGTTCTGGCGGCGCTGCAGGATCTGGGCCGGGCAGGGCGGGCACGGACCAGGGCGCGGGTCATTGCGGTGACCGGATCGGTGGGCAAGACCTCGACCAAGGAGATGCTGCGTGCGGTTCTGGGGCATCAGGGCCGGGTCCATGCCGCCGAGGCCAGTTTCAACAACCATTGGGGGGTGCCGATCACCTTGGCGCGAATGCCGGTCGATGCCGATTATGCGGTGATCGAGATCGGCATGAGCAACCCCGGTGAAATCGACCCGCTGACCCGGATGGCCCGCCCACATGCGGCGATGATCACCACCGTTGCCGCCGCGCATCTGGAGGCCTTTGGCGATATCAAGGGTATCGCGCGGGAAAAGGCCGCCATTTTCAACGGGCTGGAGCCGGGTGGTATTGCCGTGGTGCCGCAGGGGCTGGATGTCAGCCGGATCTTGATGCTGGCGGCGGGCCGCCATGCGCGACGGGTGGTGACCTTCGGGGCGGGCGCGCGGGCGAATTATCGGCTGATTTCGGCGGTGATCGAGGGCGACGCGACCATCGTGCAGGCCCGCCATGCGCGGAAACGCTTTTTGTTCAAGGTGATGACGCCGGGGCGGCATTTCGCCATGAACGGGCTGGGCGTGATCGCGCTGGTCGAGGCCCTTGGCGTTGATCCGGCGGTTGCGGCGCTGGATCTGGCCAACTGGTTGCCGCCGGTCGGGCGTGGCTCGCGTGAGCGGATCTTCATGGATATTCTGTATGAGGGCCAGAGTTTCGATTTGTTCGATGACGCCTTCAATGCCAATCCGGCGTCACTCGGCGCGGCGCTGGAGGTTCTGGCCGGGGCGCGTCCGCGCGATGGCGTGGGCCGTGTGGCGCGCGGGCGCCGGGTGGCATTTCTGGGTGACATGCTGGAACTGGGGCCCGAGGAACGGGCGCTGCATATCGCCATCGCCCGGCATCCGGCGTTGCAACTGGTTGACGTAGTACATTGTGCCGGGCCGTTGATGCGCGACCTGTGGCTGGCGCTGCCGCAGGAAAAACGGGGCGAATGGTTTGCGACCGCGCCCGAGATGGCTGCACGTGCCCGCCACCTGATCGACGCCGGCGATGTGGTGTTGGTCAAGGGTTCCAAAAGTTCAAAGGTCAGTCTGGTGGTTGACGCGCTGCGCAAACTGCGCCAACCCGGCGCCGCCGAGATTTTCAGGGGATAAGAGTAATGCTGTACTGGCTGACCGATCTGTCGAGCGGCGGGGATATTTTCAACCTGTTCCGCTACATCACCTTTCGCGCCGGTGCGGCCTTTTTCACCGCGCTGATCTTCGGGTTCCTGTTCGGGCGTCCGCTGATCAACATGCTGCGCCGCAAGCAGGGCAAGGGCCAGCCAATCCGGTCTGACGGGCCGCAAACGCATCTGGCCAAGGTCGGCACCCCGACAATGGGGGGGTTGCTGATCCTGTCAGCGCTGCTGGTTTCGACATTGCTGTGGGCGCGGCTGGACAATGCCTATATCTGGATCGTGATGGGGGTGACCTTTGGCTATGCGCTGATCGGTTTTGCCGATGACTATGCCAAGGTGACCAAGCAGAATGTCAAAGGGGTCAGTTCGCGGATGCGGTTGATCCTGGGGTTCATTCTGGCGGCGGCGGCGGCGGGTGCGGCGGCCTGGGTGCATCCGGCCGATCTGCGGTTCCAGTTGGCCTTGCCGATTTTCAAGGATGCGCTGATCAACCTCAGCATCCTGTTCATCCCCTTTGCGATGATGGTGATCGTTGGCGCGGCGAATGCGGTGAACCTGACCGACGGGCTGGACGGGCTAGCGATCATGCCGGTGATGATCGCGGCTGCGACGCTGGGCGCCATCGGCTATGTGGTGGGGCGCGCCGATTTCACCCAATATCTGGGCGTGCATTTCGTACCGGGCACGGGGGAGTTGTTGGTGTTCTGCTCGGCGCTGATCGGCGGCGGGCTGGGATTCCTGTGGTATAATGCGCCACCGGCCGCGGTATTCATGGGCGATACCGGATCGTTGGCGCTTGGCGGGGCATTGGGCGCCATCGCAGTCTGCACCAAGCACGAACTGGTCCTGGCGATTGTCGGCGGGCTGTTCGTGGTCGAGGCGTTGTCGGTGATCATTCAGGTTGCCTATTTCAAGCGCACCGGAAAACGGGTGTTCCTGATGGCACCGATTCATCACCATTTTGAAAAGAAGGGCTGGGGCGAGGCACAGATCGTGATCCGGTTCTGGATCATCTCTTTGGTGTTGGCGCTGATCGGTCTGGCGACGTTGAAGATTCGCTAAATGCAAACGCCGGGGTGAGCCCCCGGCGTTGTGCTGTCTGCGACAGTGCGGTTCAGGCACCCTTGGTGGGTTTCGGTGTATCGGGCGCGGCATTGGCCTGCGCGGTTTGCGGTTGGGTACAAGGCAAGGATGCACTGGCCGCAGGGGTTTCAAACAGGACCGGAACCGCAAATCCGCCCATCGCGACAAAGGTCAAGACTGTCTCTTTCACACGCATATGAATCTCCGGCTATCGTTGAAGGTGGCTGTTGCGCTGCAAACGACGGTATGTGCATCGGATGTTATCGCTATCGTGTGACAAATTAACGCAGGACTGCGACAAATCAAGAGGCGATGTTGCATATGCAGCATTGCAACCGCAGCATCGGCGGAATACGGCGCATCTGTAGCACGACCCGCCGCACGACCGGGCAGAGCGGCGGCAAGTAACGGCGCGGCGTGACACGGAATTCCCTTTCCCCTTCGTTTTTCCTGAAATATCCCACGAGGGGGCAGGGGTGTGACGCCCCCGCAAGCGACGCGAGGACATGATGATTCCGGTTCAGGGTTACACGGGCCACAAGGTGGCGGTGCTGGGGTTGGGGCGATCGGGGCTGGCGACGGCCACGGCGTTGCAGGCGGGGGGCGCCGAACCCCTTCTGTGGGATGACAGCCCCGAGGCCCGGGCACGGGCCGAAGCCGCCGGTTGGACATGTCACGATCTGACCCGCGATGGCGCGTTTGAAGGGGTCGCGGCGCTGATTACCTCGCCCGGTATCCCGCATCTCTATCCGCAACCGCATCGGGTGATCGCTGCCGCGATGGAGCAGGGGGTTCCGGTCGACAACGATATCGGCCTGTTCTTCCGGTCTTGGTCCGACACTGAATGGGATGATTTCGAAATCACGCCGCGCACGGTCTGCGTGACCGGATCGAACGGTAAATCCACCACCACGGCGCTGATCCATCACATCGTCGATCACGCCGGGCGTCCGACGCAGATGGCGGGCAATATCGGACGCGGCGTTCTGGATATCGACCCGGCGCAGGATGGCGAGGTGGTGGTGCTGGAGCTGTCCAGCTATCAGACCGATCTGGCGCGGTCGCTGACGCCCGATATCGCGGTGTTCACCAATCTGTCGCCCGATCATCTGGATCGGCACGGCGGCATGGGCGGCTATTTCGCGGCCAAGCGGCGGCTGTTCATCGAGGGCGGCCCGGATCGGGCGGTGATCGGCATTGACGAAAAAGAGGGCGTCTATCTGGCCAATCAACTGGCCACCGGGCGTGGCGATGACCGGGTGATCCGCATTTCCGCGACGAAGAAGCTGGGGGATTACGGATGGTCGGTCTTCGCGCGCAAGGGGTTCCTGGCGGAATGGCGCAAGGGGCGGCAGGTGGCGTCGATTGATCTGCGCGATGTTGCGGGGTTGCCGGGGGCGCATAACCACCAGAACGCCTGTGCCGCCTATGCGGCGTGTCGCACGTTGGGAATCGCGCCGAAGGTGATCGAGGAAGCGTTCCACAGCTTCAGCGGGCTGCCGCACCGGTCGCAGACCGTCGCCACCAAACGTGGTGTGCGCTACGTCAATGATTCCAAGGCCACCAATGTCGATAGCGCCGAAAAGGCGCTCGAGGCGTTTGGAAATATCCACTGGATCGCCGGGGGGTTGGGCAAAGAGGGTGGCGTGACATCGCTGCGCCCGCATCTGGCGCATGTGAAAAAGGCTTATTTCATCGGTCATTCGGCGCGCGATTTCGCGTTGGAACTGGACGGTCTGGACCACGAGATCTGTGAAACGATGGAGCGCGCGGTGGCCCGCGCGGCGGCGCAGGCGCAACCGGGGGATACCGTTTTGCTGGCCCCGGCGGCGGCCAGTTTTGACCAGTATCCGAATTTTGAGAAGCGCGGCGACCATTTCACCGCGCTGGTGGCCGCGCTGCCCGAATGATCACCAACCGAATGATCACAAAAGCCCGGCCGAGGTTTCTTTCAGCACCTCGGCCGAGCGGCGCAATGCGGCGGATTCGTCCGGTGACAGATCGGGATCCAGCGTCGCTATGACCCCTTTCGACCCCAGAACACGCGGCAGGCTGAGTGCGACATCGCTGACCCCCTCGACCTGCGGGGTGACGATGGAACAGGACAGCACGATGGATTGGTCATCGCGCACGGCCTGAACGATGCGGGCCAACCCGGCACCGATGCCATACCAGGTGGCGCCCTTTCCCTCGATGATGCGATAGGCGGCGCGGCGCACGCCGGTGTCGATGCGCATCCGCACGTCTTCGGTGATGGCCGCGCCCATTTGCGCCCCGAATCGCGCCACGGTTTCGGTGCCGACCCGCGCCGAGGACCAGACCAGAACCTCGCTGTCGCCATGCTCGCCCAGAACATAGGCATGGACCGATTCCGCCGCGATGCCCAGATGCGTCCCCAGCAGGCTGCGAAACCGTGCGGTATCCAGAATCGTACCGGACCCGATCACCCGTTCCGGCGCCAGCCCAGAGGCCCGGACCGCCACCTGTGTCATGATGTCGACCGGGTTCGAGGCCACCAGCAATAACGCCTGGGGTGCGGCGAGGATGACGCAGGTGATCACCTCGGCAAGCACCGCGGCATTGCGCGACAGTAGGCTGAGGCGGCTCTCGCCGGGTTTTTGCGGCACGCCCGCAGCCAGAATGACCACGCCTGCGTCCCCCAGATCGTCGTAGCCGCCGGCCAGTACCCGGCAGGGATGGGCAAAGGGCACGGCGTGGGCGATGTCTTCGGCCTGCGCGATGGCCAGCGCCGGTTGGTGGTCAACGAAGACGATCTGACTGGCGCCACCGCGCAGTGCGATCGCATAGCCCGCCGCCGAGCCCACCATTCCCGCGCCGACGATTCCCACTTTCATCCGTGCCCCCCGGCGATGCCCGCCTCAACGACGATGGTCCAGCGTCGCATGATCGCCGGGTTGCGTCATCAATGTTCTGTGATTGGCCGGGCACGGGCATAAAGTCGCGCATTTCTTAACGAAAATGACCAATTTCTTAACAAAAATTGCCCAAGAAACAGGGCTGATCCGGGGCAATTCGGCCCTTGATCCCCTATTCATGCTGAATGCTTTGCGCTAGGATACAGGCAGACCCGGAAAACGGGCGTATTCGAGGCAGCATCGGCGGTAAGCCCATGACAGAAATGGTTTTCGGCACCGCGCCTGTCAAGGCGGGTGAACCGGTCCTTCCACGTTGGTGGCGGACCATTGATAAATGGGCGCTTTCGGCGATCCTGATCCTGTTCGGGGTCGGGATGTTGCTGGGGCTGGCGGCCTCGGTGCCGCTGGCGGAAAAGAACAATCTGGAACCGTTTTATTACGTCAAGCGGCAGGCGTTCTTCGGCGTTGTCGCGTTGATCGTGATGGGGCTGTTGTCGATGCTCAGCCCGCAGATGGTGCGGCGTGCGGGGGTGATCGGCTTTTTCTTTGCCTTCGTCGCATTGCTGCTGTTGCCGATGTTCGGCACCGATTTCGGCAAGGGCGCGGTACGGTGGTTCTCGTTCGGCTTCGCCTCGTTCCAGCCATCAGAATTCCTGAAACCGGGCTTTGTCATCATCGCCGCCTGGTTCATCGCCGCCGCGCATGAGGTGGCCGGTCCGCCCGGACGTCTGTATTCGTTCATTCTGGCGGCGATCATTGTCACATTGCTGGCGCTGCAACCGGATTTCGGTCAGGCATCACTGGTCCTGTTCTCGTGGATGGTGATGTATTTCATTGGCGGCGCGCCGATCGTGCTGTTGACCGGTGTGGCCGGGATCACGGCGGCGGCGGGCTTTTTCGCCTATAACACTTCGGAACACTTTGCCCGCCGGATCAACGGGTTCCTGTCCTCCGAGGTCGATCCGCGCACGCAGATCGGTTACGCTACGAATGCCATTCAAGAGGGTGGTTTCTTTGGCGTCGGTGTGGGCGAGGGGACGGTGAAATGGTCCCTGCCCGATGCGCATACCGATTTCATCATCGCCGTGGCGGCCGAGGAATACGGCCTGCTGCTGGTGATGGCGATCATCGCGCTATATGCGGTGATCGTGATCCGGTCCCTGCTGCGGCTGATGCGTGAACGTGACCCGTTCACCCGTCTGGCCGGGGCGGGGTTGGCCTGTTCTTTTGGCGTTCAGGCGCTGATCAATATGGGCGTGGCGGTGCGCCTTTTGCCCGCCAAGGGCATGACATTGCCGTTCGTCAGCTATGGCGGATCATCCGTCATCGCATCCGGGATCACGCTGGGCTTTCTGCTGGCGTTGACCCGCACCAGGCCGCAGGGACAGATTTCCGATATCCTCGCGCGGCGCGGCCAATAACGGCAGGAGACCGACATGACCGATAGTCAACTGCCCCTCGTTCTGATCGCGGCGGGTGGCACCGGGGGGCATATGTTCCCGGCGCAGGCCCTGGCCGAGGCGATGGTGCGCCGGGGATGGCGGGTAAAACTGTCCACCGATGCGCGCGGGGCGCGTTATGCGGGTGGGTTTCCGCATGTGGTGGAGGTCGAGGAAGTGTCCTCGGCCACCTTCGCGCGGGGTGGGGTCCTGTCGCGTCTGGCGGTGCCGTTCCGCATTCTGGGCGGGGTCTTCTCGGCCACGATGCGGAACATGTCGGACCGGCCGAATATCGTGGTGGGATTTGGGGGATATCCGACGATTCCCGGGCTGGCCTCGGCGTGGATCTTGCGGGTGCCACGGGTGATCCATGAACAGAACGGGGTGATGGGCAAGGTGAACCGGCTGTTTTCGCGCCGGGTCGATGCCTTTGCCTGCGGCACCTGGCCCACGGATCTGCCGCCGGGGGTGGATGGCATTCACATCGGCAATCCGGTGCGCGGCGCGATTCTGGAACGGCATGGCGCCGCCTATATTCCGCCCGGTGATTATCCCATGTCGCTGCTGGTGATCGGTGGATCGCAGGGGGCGCGGGTTCTGTCCGATGTGGTGCCGCAGGCCCTGGCGATGCTGCCGGACCGGATCAAGGCGCTGCTGCGGGTATCGCATCAGGCGCGTCCCGAAGATCTGGACCATGTCGTGGCCAGTTATGCCTATGCCGGGATCGAGGCCGAGGTGCAGCCGTTCTTCCGCGATGTGCCGCGACGGCTGGCGGATTGCCAGTTGGTGATCTCGCGTTCGGGGGCGTCTTCGGTGACCGATATCTCGGTGATCGGGCGGCCTTCGATCCTGATCCCCTATGCGGCTGCGACAGGCGATCATCAGACCGCGAATGCGCGTGGATTGGTGGATGCGGGGGCGGCAATTCTGGTGCCGGAATCGGCCGCAACGCCCGAATCGCTGGCCGAGCAGGTGGCGCTGGTTCTGGACAATCCGGCCGGGGCACAGCACATGGCCCAGTCGGCGCTGGAATACGGCATCCCCGATGCGACCGAGCGTCTGGTCGCCATTGTTGAAGAATTGACAGGATATACATCATGACCGCCGCCGCCACCAAACTGCCCGGGGTGCTGGGCCCCATCCATTTCATCGGCATGGGCGGTATCGGCATGTCGGGCATTGCCGAGGTGCTGATCACGCTGGGCTATCGGGTGCAGGGGTCGGATGCCAAGGCCTCCAAGATCACCGACCGGCTGGTAGGGCTGGGCGCGGTGTTCTTTGAGGGGCAGCGGTCCGACAACATCTCGGACGAGGTGGGCGTAGTGGTGATCTCCTCGGCGATCAAGCCGGGCAACCCCGAGCTGGAAGAAGCCCGCCGCCGTCATCTGCCCGTCGTGCGCCGCGCCGAGATGCTGGCCGAACTGATGCGGTTGAAATCCAACATCGCCGTCGCCGGCACGCATGGCAAGACCACGACCACGACGATGGTTTCGACGCTGCTGGACAAGGGCGGGTTTGATCCGACGGTGATCAACGGCGGTATCATCCACGCCTATGGCTCGAACGCGCGGGCGGGGGCGGGCGAATGGATGGTGGTCGAGGCCGACGAATCGGACGGTTCGTTCAACCGGCTGCCCGCGACCATCGCCATCGTCACCAATATCGACCCCGAGCATATGGAACACTGGGGCTCGATCGAGAATCTGCGCAAAGGCTTTTACGATTTCGTCAGCAATATTCCGTTTTATGGATTGGCGGTTTGCTGCACCGATCACCCCGAAGTGCAGGCGCTGGTGGGCCGGGTCACCGACCGCCGGGTGACGACCTTCGGGTTCAATGCGCAGGCCGATGTGCGTGCGGTGAATCTGGCCTATCGGGATGGTCGCGCCCATTTCGATGTGCTGCTTCAAAACGAAGGCAAGGATGCGGTGATACCGGAATGCACTCTGCCGATGCCGGGCGATCACAATGTTTCCAATGCCTTGGCCGCCGTGGCGGTGGCGCGGCATTTGGGCATGAAACGCGATGAGATCCGTGCCGCGCTGGCCGGGTTTGGCGGGGTTAACCGGCGCTTTACCAAGGTGGGGGAGGTTCTGGGTGGCGTCACCGTCATTGACGATTATGGCCATCACCCGGTGGAAATCGCCGCCGTGCTGAAGGCCGCGCGGCAATATGTATCCGGCACGCCGGGCGCGCGGGTGATTGCGGCGCACCAGCCGCACCGTTTTTCGCGTCTGCACGCGCTTTTTGACGATTTCTGCACCTGTTTCAACGAGGCTGACGTTGTCGCCATCGCGGATGTCTATGCCGCCGGGGAAGATCCGATTCCCGGGGCGACGCGTGACGATCTGGTGGCGGGCCTGATCCGTCATGGCCATCGTCACGCCCGCGCATTGTTGAGTGAGGATGATCTTGCCCGTCTGGTCAAGGAACAGGCCCGCCCCGGCGATATCGTCGTCTGCCTTGGGGCGGGGACGATTTCGGCATGGGCCAATGCCCTGCCTGCGCGTCTGGGGCAGGCATGATGGCTGACCTGCGCCACATAGGCCCGAAGGCGGGCCAGATGGGGGCGTGGGTCTGATGACACTGTCCATCGCACTGACATGCCTGTGGGCGGCCAGCACCGGACTGATCTTGATCGGGCCGCATCGCTATCACTGGCCGGTGGCCTGGGGATTGATTTGCCTGGGGGTGCCGCTGGTCGGTTGGGTAACATTCCAGAACGGGCCGATTCTGGGCCTGCTGACGCTGTTGGTCGGGGTCGTGACGCTGCGTCTGCCGATGCGCGGGCTGCTGCAATCCCCCGGAACGATCATACCCGAACACGTGGCGGAATAACCGCATCCCGGATTGCCGGGGCATTTTTCAATTTTGGGAATAGAAAAAGGGGGAGCGTTTGGGCCCACGCCTCCCCCTTTTGGTCTTCTGATCGTGATCGGAGTCTACACACGATCTTTAGCGTGACGACAGCGGGTTTTTCGGAGTCTGGCCCAGTGCCGTTACCGCTAACATAGATGAGTCGTCGTGCTTGCGCAACAGAAATGTTTGGCGTTAGGAAGGATAACATTCACAAGAAAGGTTCCCGGTTGGCTCGCTCTCCTGTTGATCCCCGCCGCGCCCTGACCCTGCGCGATGTCTCCGAGGCCTCTGGCGTTTCGGAAATGACCGTCAGCCGCGTGCTGCGCAATCGTGGCGATGTGTCCGATATGACGCGGGAAAAGGTGTTGGAGGCAGCACGCACGCTGGGCTATGTGCCGAACAAGATCGCCGGGGCACTGGCCTCGCAGCGGGTGAATCTGGTGGGGGTGGTGATTCCGTCGCTGTCCAACCTGGTGTTCCCCGAGGTTCTCAGTGGCATTTCCGCTGAACTGGAGGATACCGGCCTGCAACCGGTTGTCGGCGTCACCGGCTATGCGCCGGAAAAGGAAGAGACAGTTTTATACGAAATGCTGTCATGGCGGCCGTCGGGAATGATCGTGGCTGGGCTGGAGCATTCGGACGCCGCACGGACAATGTTGCAGAATTCCGGCGTTCCCGTGGTCGAGATCATGGATGTCGATGGTCCCTGCATCGATTCGGTTGTTGGCATATCGCATCGTCGGGCCGGTTTGCAGATGGCGGCCGAAATCCTGGCGGCGGGCTATCGGCGCATCGGGTTCCTGGGAACAAAGATGCCCGAGGATCATCGTGCCCGCAAACGTCTTGATGGGTTTCAGGAGGGGTTGGCGGCGGCCGGGGTGCAGCTGGCTGACACCGAATTCTACTCCGGTGGGTCGGCGCTGAAAAAGGGCCGCGAGATGACCGAGGCGATTTTGCGCCGCACACCCGATCTGGATTTTCTGTATTATTCCAATGATATGATCGGTGCCGGCGGGCTGCTGTGGTGTCTTGAAAACGGCTATGATGTGCCCGGCAAGCTGGGCTTGGCGGGGTTCAATGCGGTCGATCTGCTGGAGGGGCTGCCCCGGCGCCTTGCCACGATGGATTCCTGTCGGCGCGAGATCGGCATCAAGGCGGCGCAGATCATTGCCGGGCACCCGCATTCGGGCCTGATCGGTGGCGAGGTGATCGAGCTGACCCCGGTGATCCAGCCCGGTGATACGATTCGCCGGGTTTGAGGGCCGCCAAATTTAATGGCGCGCCTGCCAGCTGGCCGAGGCATGCTGGCGGGTGTAGAATTCCGCCATCAACCCGATCATCATCAGCGCCAACCCGACATACAGCGGATAGTGCCAGTTCGAGAAATGCGGGTTGTAGTTGATGAAGGTAAAGCCGCGCGCCTGATCAATCGTATGGAACAGCGGGTTCCAGTTGAACATGATCAACAGGTGATGCGGCAGGGTATTGGCCAGGAAAAACTTGCCCGAAGCGATCATGTTGACCCGTGAATAGAGCTGCATGGCGATACCCGCGGCCTCGGGGGCCCAGGGCTTCAACGCCATGAAGATGATCCCCACGGCAACACCGCTGAACCAGGCCAGCAACAACATGCCGAAGGCGCCGACCCAGTCGTTGATACTGATCTGCACAAAGGCGGCGTGATAGATGAACAGGATCACCATTGCCGACAGCACCTGTAGATACAATGTGCTCAACGCCGCGGCCGAAATCGCGATGGCGGGGGTCATCGGCGCGTGCTTCATCATCGCCGAGGCTGGCCCCTCGGAGGAAAACACCGCCCCCACCGCCTTTACATGGGTCATGTAAAGGAAAATCCCGGTCATGATATACAGGATGAAATCACCCCGGATCGCCACCGTCTGCATCCCCAGAACGGTCATCATCAGATAGAAGGATCCGACCAGAACCACGGTCTGAAAGATGTTCTTCAGCAACCCCAGCACGGCATTGCCCTGTGATTGCCGGATGTGGCGCACCGTCGCGTGATAGATCAGTTCCAGCGTGTTCACCGCCGAAGCCAGGGCGCCGGTCTTGCGCTTCACTCTGAACATGCTGTGCCCTTGCCCGGCTTGAACGTTGCGGTGTCACGGCGACTGTATCTTGCCGATCCCGCTATGTCAGATCATAAGTTCTGGACCAATTCATGGCAATAACCGGGAATACCGGCACCAGGGATATCGGCGGGAGTGAACGATGGATTTTGAACGTCTTGCCTTTGTCATGCGCCGTCTGGCGCTGGATGCGGGGGACCGCATCATGGAAATCTACCATTCCCCGGACTTTGCGGTGCGGCAGAAATCCGATGCCTCGCCGGTGACCGAGGCTGATGAGGCCGCCGATCGCCTGATCGCCGAGGGGCTGGCAGAAGCCTTTCCACAAACACCGTTGGTGACCGAAGAACAGGCCGCCAGTCATAGCCAGACTGTCAGCACCTTTCTGATCGTCGATCCGCTGGACGGCACCAAGGAATTCGTGCGGCGGCGCGGCGATTTCACCGTGAACATCGCCTATGTCGAAGACGGCGTGCCGGTGCGCGGCGTGGTTTATGCCCCGGCCAAGGGGCGGCTGTTCTATACCCTCGCCGATGGTCGGGCCGTCGAGGAAATCGGACCGGATTTTCATAAAGAGGCGATTGGGGAACAACGGCCCCTGTCGGTCTCGGTGCCCGATAACCGCTCCTTGCGCGTCGTCGCGTCGAAATCGCATCGCGATCAGGCCACGGATGATTACATCACCCAATATGCGGTGGAGGATATGACGTCGGCAGGATCGTCGTTGAAATTCTGCCTTGTCGCCACCGGCGAGGCCGACCTGTATCCGCGTCTTGGGCGTACGATGGAATGGGACACGGCGGCAGGCGATGCGGTCTTGCGCGGGGCAGGGGGGCGGATGGTTCGGTTGGATGATCATACGCCCTTCGTCTACGGCAAGCCCGGTTTTGAAAACCCCTTCTTCATCGCCTATGCCCCTGGCGTTCTTCTGGTGAAATAATGTCTGTCCTGATTGTCATTCCCGCACGCTATGCCTCGACCCGCTATCCGGCCAAACCGCTGGTGCCCCTGAAGGGCGCCGATGGCGTGGCCAAAACCTTGATCCGGCGCAGCTGGGAGGCCGCGATGTCGGTGTCCGGCGCGGATCGTGTGGTGGTGGCGACCGATGATGACCGTATCCGCGCCGAAGCCGAGGGTTTTGGCGCCGAGGTGGTGATGACGTCGCCCGATTGCGCCAATGGCACGGAACGCTGCGCCGAGGCGCTGGCCACGCTGGGGGGCGATTACGAAATGATCGTCAACCTTCAAGGCGATGCACCACTGACCCCTGCCTGGTTCATCGAGGATCTGGTGGTGGGCATGCGCGCCAACCCCTGGGCAGAACTGGCGACGCCTGTGCTGCGCTGTGAGGGCTCGATGCTGGCCTCATTGCGCGAAGATCGTGCGCAGGGGCGTGTGGGGGGCACCACCGCGGTGTTCGGCGCACGGAATCGCGGGATCTATTTCTCCAAAGAGGTGATTCCCTTCACCGCCTCCAGCTATGCGCCAGAGGCGCCGACACCGGTTTTCCACCATGTTGGCGTCTATGCCTACCGCCCCGATATCCTGCGGGCCTATCCGCATTGGCCCGTTGGTCCGCTGGAACATCTGGAGGGGCTGGAGCAACTGCGCTTTCTGGAAAACGCCCGCGCCGTCTTGTGCGTCGAAGTGCAGGCCCGTGGACGGCAATTCTGGGAATTAAACAATCCGTCTGATGTTAGAAAAATTGAACATATGATGGAAACGATGGGTATTTCCTGACGATACGTCATTTGTGTGACGTTTTTTACGCCGCTGATCGGCAAAATGGCGCGGACGCGGCGGTATTTTTCGCCGCCGGTGCTTGAGATGTCACGCGTTTCGGTCGATGATGCCCACGCGAATTCACGGGCCTTGCGCAGGCCCACAACGATAGGTGCCATATGAAACGCAAGGTCACGAAAGCGATTTTCCCCGTCGCCGGCCTCGGGACCCGCTTCCTTCCCGCCACGAAGGCGATCCCGAAGGAAATCCTGACGCTGGTTGACCGTCCGCTGATCCAATACGCGATTGACGAAGCCCGTGCCGCAGGCATTACGGATTTCATCTTCGTCACCTCGCGTGGCAAATCGGCGCTGGAAGATTACTTCGATGACGCGCCGGAACTGGAAGCGGCGCTGAACAAGCCCAGCAAGGCACATCTGCTGAAACTGCTGGAAGCCACCAAGATGCATTCGGGTGAGATCGCCTATGTGCGTCAAAACCGGCCGCTGGGTCTGGGCCACGCCGTGTGGTGTGCCCGCAAGCTGGTGGGCGATGAACCCTTTGCCGTGCTGCTGACCGATGACGTGGTCGCGGCGGAACGTCCCTGCCTGGCGCAGATGATGGATGCCTATGAGGAAACCGGTGGCAATATCGTCGCCGCGATGGAAGTCCCGCGTGAGCGGACCTCGTCCTATGGTATCCTGGATATCAAGGAAGACAAAGGCGGGCTGGTTTCGGTCAAGGGTATGGTCGAAAAGCCGCAGGCCGAGGACGCGCCGTCCAATCTGGCGGTGATCGGGCGCTACATCCTGAACAACAGCGTGATGGAAAACCTGAACCAGCTGAAGCAGGGGGCAGGCGGTGAAATCCAGCTGACCGACGCCATCGCCGATGACATCAGCGCCGGCAGGGCGGTCTATGGTTGCCGGTTCCGGGGGCATCGTTACGATTGCGGCACCAAGGCGGGCTTCTTGCAGGCGACTGTTGCCTTCGGTCTGGCACGCGAGGATCTGCGTGAAGAGTTCGAGCATTTCCTGGGCGATATCATGGCGATGCGCGCTGCTGCGGAATAGGTGCGATGACCCAGCATGTTTTGGTGACCGGGGGTGCGGGCTATATTGGCTCGCACGCCTGCAAGGCGCTACAGAACGCGGGCTATGTGCCCGTCACGTTCGATTCGCTGCTGACCGGTTGGCAGGCCGCCGTCAAATTCGGCCCGTTCGAGCAGGGTGACCTGGCTGATCGGGCGCGTCTGGATGAGGTGTTCGCCAAATGGCAGCCGGTGGCCGTCATGCATTTCGCCGCGCTCAGTCTGGTCGGCGAATCCATGCAAAACCCCGGAAAATACTGGCGCACGAATGTGTTGTGTGCGCTGAACCTGATCGAGGCGGCGGTGGCCGCCGGGTGCAAGCAGTTCGTGTTTTCCTCGACCTGCGCGACTTATGGCGATCAGGACGGGGTCTTGCTGGACGAAACGGCGGCACAATTGCCGATCAACGCCTATGGTGGCTCCAAGCGCGCAATCGAGGATATGTTGCGCGATTTCGGCGCCAGCGATGGGCTGCGTTCGGTGATCTTCCGCTATTTCAACGTGGCGGGATGCGACCCGGATGCCGAGGTCGGCGAGAACCACGACCCGGAAACCCACTTGATCCCGCTGATGCTGGATGCGATTGACGGGCGTCGTCCGGCGCTGACGGTGTTTGGCTCGGACTATCCCACCGCCGACGGCACCTGTGTGCGCGATTATGTGCATGTGTCGGACCTGGTGGATGCGCATGTCCTTGGGCTGAAATGGCTGCAAGATGGCAAGGCGTCAGATGTGTTCTGTCTGGGGTCGGGCACCGGATTTTCGGTGCGTGAGGTGATCGCCAAATCGCGTTCTGTCACCAACCGCGACGTGCCGATCATCGAGGGGCCACGTCGGGCCGGGGATGCCGCCTCATTGGTGTGTGGTTCGAGCAAGGCCGTCGAGGAACTGGGATGGGCGCCCAAGCGCAGCGATCTGGAAACGATGATCGCCGATGCCTGGCGCTGGCATCAGGGGCCGCGTTTTGGGGCTTGATCCGGGCTGCGGATGACACGGCTGACGGATCTGTATCAACGCTATCGGTTGCGCCTGAAAAGGCGCAACTTTTTATTGCGTGCGCTCTGGGCGCGGCGTGGTTTGCGGCCGCTGTCCGACCATACCGCCCGGATTGCGCGCGGTGATATCCTGCTGTTCGCCTGCCTGCGGAACGAGGGGGCGCGACTGCCGTTCTTTCTGCATCATTACCGCCAATTGGGCGTAACGCATTTCCTGATCGTCGATAATGACAGCGGCGACGACAGTGCCGCGTTGCTGCTGGACCAGCCCGATGTTTCGCTATGGCATGCAGTGGGCAGCTATCGGGCGGCGCGGTTCGGGATGGACTGGCTGAACGGGTTGCTGATGCGCTATGGCCACGGGCATTGGTGCCTGACGGTGGATGCCGATGAAATCCTGGTGTTGCCATCGGATGCGGCTCTACCCGCCTTGACGGCATGGCTGGATGCCCGGGGGGCCGATCATATGGCGGCGCTGATGCTGGACCTTTATCCGCAAGGCGCGCTGTCCACGGCGCATTGCGCACCGGGCGATGATCCGGCCGGCGTTCTGGGCTGGTATGACGCGCAGGGCTATGACTGGGAATACAAACCGCGTTACCGCGCTATTTCGATTCGGGGCGGGCCGCGTCAACGGATGTTCTTTGACGATCACCCGGACCGCGCCCCGCATTTGCACAAAACACCGCTGATCCGTTGGCATTGGCGCCATGCCTATGTCAGTTCAACCCATCTGGCGCTGCCCCGGCGATTGAACACCGGGTTCGATGCGCGGCTGAACCTGCCAACGGGGATCTTGCTGCACAACAAGTTTCTGGATCAGATCATCCCCAGATCGCAGGATGAACATCTGCGCGGCGAACACTTCACCCATGCCGAGCGCTATGATGCCTATTATGATGGACTGATCGCCGATCCCGTGTTGTGGCATCCGGGGGCGGTGCGCTGGCGTGGCTGGCGCGCGGCACAGGCCGAGGGGCTGATGACCTGTGGCGACTGGCACACCGATGCGCCTGATCTGGACCAGAGCGTTGACAAGACTGGTATAACGATTTAACGCCAAACCCATCTGGCGCCATGGCTTTTTGCCATTCCAAAGACACTGATCCGGGCTTGGCCCGATGGTCAACGGCTTGTGCTCGCGCGAGGATCAGAATGCCCCGACACTTGAAAGTCGCCCAGTGAATCTGAAGACGCTATATCGCCTGAGGATGATGCGCCGCCGTCAGCAGATGCAGGGTCTGTGGCATCGGCGTGATTTGAAACGGGTGGTGGACCGCACGGCGACGATCCGGGGCGCGGATGTTCTGGTCTTTGTCACATTGCGTAATGAGCGGGTCCGGTTGCCGTGGTTTCTGAAACACTATCGCGATATGGGGGTGGGGCATTTCCTGATCGTCGATAACGCCTCGGAGGACGGTAGCACCGCCTATCTGCGCGCGCAGCCCGATGTATCGCTCTGGTCCACCGACGCCAGTTACAGGGCGGCGAATTTCGGGATGCACTGGATCAATCACCTGCTGCGCCATCACGGTAGCGGGCATTGGGTTCTGGTTGTCGACCCTGATGAATTATTCATTTATCCCTATAGCGATACCCGCCCTGTCACGGCACTGACCGATTGGCTGGACGGGCAGGACATCGCGTCGTTTCCGGCGATGCTGCTGGATCTGTATCCAAAGGGGCCGATTGATGCGGTGCCCTATGTCGCGGGGCAAAATCCGCTGGAAATCACCAACTGGTTCGACAGCGGCAATTACATGATCACGCGTGATCCCAAGCTGCACAATCTGTGGGTGCAGGGCGGGCCACGGGCGCGGGCCTTGTTTGCCAAGACGCCCAAGCTGGCACCGGCCTTGAACAAGATCCCCTTGGTGCGATGGCGGCGCGGTTATGTCTATGTGTCCTCGACCCATATGCTGCTGCCGCGTCGGTTGAACCATGTCTATGACGAATGGGGCGGCGAAATGGCGGCGGGCTGTCTGCTGCACACGAAATTCCTGTCGGTGCTGACCGACAAGGTGACCGAGGAAATGCAGCGTCACGAACATTACGCCGGATCGACCGAATATGCCGCCTACCACCAAGGGTTGAACGGCGGGCTTGATCTGTGGACCGATCAGTCGGAACAATATCTGAACTGGCGCCAGTTGGAGGCGCTTGGCCTGATGTCGAAAGGGAACTGGTTGTGAGGTTTGGCGTCGTGATGCTCTGTCACACTGCGCTGGACCGGGCGGCGCAGGTGGCGCGGTTCTGGGCGCAGGGCGGTGTCTGTGTCGCGGTGCATGTCGATAGCGCGGTTGCCACCCCGGCCTTTGAGGATATGCGCCGGACCCTGGCCGATCTGCCGGGGGTGATCTTTACCCGGCGCCATCGTTGCGGCTGGGGGACATGGTCATTGGTTGCGGCCGCTCAGGCCGGTGCCGAGGCGATTTTGCAACATGCGCCCGACGCTGGGCATGTGTTTCTGACCTCGGGGGCGTGCCTGCCGTTGCGCCCGGTCGCCGATCTGGCGGATTACCTGTCCTTGCATCCGGGGATCGACTTCATCGAAAGCGTGACCACCGCGGATGCCGAATGGACGGTGGGCGGGCTGGATGCCGAACGGTTCACCCTGCGCTTCCCCTTCTCGTGGAAGACCCAGCGGACCCTGTTTGACCGCTACGTCAATCTGCAACGCCGTCTGGGGCTGCGCCGCAAGATCCCCGATGGCATCGTCCCGCATCTGGGCAGTCAGTGGTGGTGCCTGTCACGCGCCACGCTGACGGCGATCCTGACCGATCCGAACCGTCCGCGTTATGACCGCTATTTCCGTCATGTCTGGATCCCGGACGAGAGCTATTTCCAGACATTGGCGCGACGCCATTCCAGCCGGATCGAAAGCCGCTCTTTGACCCTGGCGCGGTTCGACGATCTGGGCAAACCCTATGTCTTTTACGATGACCACCAAAAGGTGCTGCGCCGTTCGGGATGTTTCGTGGCGCGTAAGATCTGGCCGCAGTCAGAGCTGCTGTATCACACCTTCCTGTCGCCGGATCTGGGACGGCGCAACGCCGAACCGGACCCATTGCCGCTGGAGCGGCTGTTCAATGCCGCGACGGAGCGGCGCAAGCGCGGCCGACCGGGCCTGTATATGCAAAGCCGCTTTCCCCGGCAGGATCAGGAAAATGGCAAGACCTTTGCGCCCTATTCGCTGTTCCAGGGCTTTGCCGATGTGTTCGAGGATTTCGACACTTGGCTGGCGCGCCATATCACCGCCGATGTACATGCTCATCTGTTCGCGCCCGAACGGGCCGAGTTCGCCGGGGGCGCGCGTAATTTCCGGGGGGGGCTATCCGATAGCGCGGTGCTGCGCGATTACAACCCGCGTGCCTTTCTGACCAGCCTGATCTGGAACAGCCGAGGTCAGCGCCAGTGCTTTCACTTCGGGCCGCGCGACGTGCAGGCACTCAACTGGTTCATCGCCACGGACCCTCATGCGCAGATTTCGGTGGTGAGCGGTGCCTGGGCGGTGCCTCTGTTCCGTCAAGGCGGCGATTTCACCGCCGTGCGCCACGAAGCGACCCGTTTGCACAAGATAGAGACCCGGCACCTGGGGGTGCTGCGATCCATGTATACCAAGGCGCGGCTGCGGATCTGGACACTGGCCGATTTTCTGGAAGACCCGCTGCCGCCATTGCAGGCGATCATTGACGAAATCAGCCCGCGCCAGCAACAGGCGCTGACCGATCTGCCGCGTATGGTGGACCTGACCGGCTTTGGCGGCTTTTTGCAGCGCTTGCGCAATCAGGGCATGCAGCCGCGCCTGATGGGGCACTTTCCGGTGGGCCATGAGGCCACCTTGCGCCAGACCATGCCGCCGCAACAGGGATCAGGACATGCCGACGTTTGACAGTTTTGTGGTTTTGGCGGAAATGCGCACCGGCTCCAACCTGCTGGAGGCCGCGCTGAACCAGTTGGCCGGGGTCACCTGTCACGGCGAGGCCTTCAATCCGGCGCTGATCGGCTATCCCGACCGTGCCGCGTTGCTGGGCGTCAGCCGCACCGAACGCGACCGTGACCCGATGATGCTGTGGGACCGTATCCGCAGCGCGCCGGGGTTGAACGGCTGCCGCTATTTTCATGACCATGATCCGCGCGTTCTGGAACCGATGCTGGCCGATCCGACCTGCGCCAAGATCATCCTGACCCGCAATCCGATCGACAGCTATATCAGCCTGAAAATCGCCCGCGCCACCGGCCAGTGGAAACTGGGCGATGCGCGGAATCGCAAGTCGGCACAGGCGGTGTTCGACGCGCCCGAGTTTGAAACCCATCTGGCACAATTGCAGGATTTCCAGATCCTGTTGCTGCATGAATTGCAGGTTTCAGGGCAGACGGCGTTCTATATGGATTACGATGACGTCCAGGATCTGGCGGTGCTGAACGGTCTGGCCACCTGGTTGGGGGTCGAGGCACGGCACCAGGATCTGCCCGCGAACATGGTGGTGCAGAACCCTGGTGCCATCGCCGACAAGGTGCGCAACTTCCCGGAACTCGAGGCATCCCTGGCGCGGATCGACCGGTTCAACCTGTCGCGCACGCCGAATTTTGAGCCGCGCCGGGGGCCCGCCGTGCCACGGTTCATCGCCAGTGAGCGCGGGTTGGTTTACATGCCGATGCCCTCGCCGTTCGATACCGTGTTGCGCAACTGGTTCGCCACGCTGGGCGGGGTCGAGGAAAACTTCACCCAGGGGTCTTTGCGGCAGTGGAAGGCACGCCACCCCAATCATCGCGGATTCACCGTACTGCGCCATCCGCTGGAACGGGCGCATCTGGCGCTGGCGGCGTTGCTGCGCCGCCGCGACATGGCCGATATCCGTGATGCGCTGCGCCGGGTTTACCAACTGCCGCTGCCGCCCGAGGGAATGGCGGTTGATCCGGCTGAATGGGGGGCGCTGCTGCACGCGTTCATCGGCTGGCTGCGGGGCAATCTGAACAATCAGACCCATGTGCGGATCGCGCTGATCTGGGCCAGCCAATCGGCGATGCTTCAGGGGTTTTCCGGGTTTGCCGCGCCCGATCTGATCATGCGCCATGATCGGCTGGACGATGACCTGGCCTATCTGTGCTGGACCGCCGGGCTGGATATGCCGCAACTGCCGCCCGAAGAAACCATCGCCCCCGTGGCCTTGGCCGATATATGGTCGCTCCAGCTGGAAAAAATCGCGCGCGATGTCTACGCGCGCGATTACAATCAGTTCGGGTTTGAGGATTGGCGGGCCTAAGCGGCCTGCACGCCACCCGCCGCCGCCGTCAACACCGCATGCAGCGCAGCCGGATCGGTGTTGGCGCGCAACTTGGTGCAGACCTCGGCATTGCGCATGGTGCGCGACACCAGCGCCAGGGCCTTCAGGTGGTCGACGCCGGAATCCTTGGGGGCGAACAGCGCAAAGATCAGATCGACGGGCAGGCGGTCCACCGCGTCAAAATCCAGCGCCTTTTCCAGACGCAGGAAGACCCCCACGACCCGGTCCAGCCCATGCAGCCGGGCGTGCGGCAACGCCACGCCATGACCCACGCCGGTGGGGCCAAGGGCCTCGCGTTCCTGCAAGGCGTCCACGGTTTGAATGGCATCCAGCCCGTAGGCTGAATGCGCGATGTCACCAAGGTCCTGAAACAGACGCTTCTTGCTCGTGACCGTGGCCAGAACCTTTACGGCGTCCGGCCTGAGCAGGTTGGATAAGTCCATCTGTCCTTTTTCCGCGTCTGTCATATCAAACGCTCATTTGATGTTGCGAGGATCGATCCAGCCGACATGACCGTCGTCACGGCTGTAGACCACATTCACCCCACCGTGTTTCTCGTTGCGAAAGACCAGCAACCCTTTCCCCGACAGTTCCATCTGCAACACCGCTTCGCCGACCGAGCAGGTGGGGACACGGGTCTCCATCTCGGCCACGATTACCGGCGTCAGGCTGTCACCTTCGGGCTGGGTCTCGTCTTCATCCGCGGCCAGCACATACAGGTCGGCGGCGGCAAATTCAACTGGCTGTGAACGTTCGCGCGAATGGTCCTTCAGGCGGCGCTTGTGGCGGCGCAGCTGCTTGTCCATTTTTTCCCGGCAGGCCTCGAAGGCCGCATAGATTTCCGTGGCCTTGCCCGAGGCCGAGGCGGTCAGCCCGGTGGACAGATGCACGGTGGCTTCGCAGATGAATTCATGGGCATTTTTCGAAAACACAATGGTCGCATCGGTCGGCCGTTGCATGTATTTGTCGACCGTCTCGCCAAGCTGGGTCTTCACATGGCTTTGCAGCGCCTCGCCGATGTCGAGCTGCTTTCCACTGATCTGATAACGCATGGCTTCTCCTTCGCGTCAGAGACCCCGCCGGACCGGGTCCGGGTGGGGGCGGTTGAAATCCTGTAGGGGATTCGCAGCGCGCCCACCGTTGGCGCACCCTGCGAGCGGGTGGACCCATGCCATGCCAGGACGCGGCCGCGAAGGCAGCGGGGCAGGACGCGGGAAAGGCGACGGTGGTCACGCATGGTGACAGTTTGGGAAGAGAATGCCCCTGCTGTCAACGGGTTGCTCACGCTGCGATGCAGCACTTTGCCGATAGCGGGCAGGGACCGGATTACGAAATGCGGAAGTTCTCGCCCAGATAGACCCGGCGCACATCATCGTTATGCACGACCTCATCGGCGGTGCCCGACATCAGCACCTGGCCATCGTGCAGAATATAGGCGCGCTCAACGATATCCAGCGTCTCGCGCACGTTGTGATCGGTGATCAGCACGCCGATGCCGCGTTCCTTCAGATGTGAGACCAAGGTGCGGATTTCATTCACCGCGATCGGATCAACCCCGGCAAAAGGCTCGTCCAGCAGCAGATATTTCGGGTCCGCCGCCAGACATCGCGCGATTTCCACCCGCCGCCGTTCGCCCCCGGACAGGGCCAGCGCCGGTGCCTGCCGCAGATGCCCGATCGAGAAATCCCCCAGCAGTTCTTCCAGCCGTTCCCGGCGACGGTGGGGTTCGGGCACGGCGATTTCCAGAATCGCCATGATGTTCTGTTCCACCGTCAGGCCGCGAAAGATCGAGGCTTCCTGCGGCAGATAACCGATGCCCAGCCGGGCGCGGCGATACATGGGCAACCCGGTGGCATCATGGCCGTCGATCAGCACCTGCCCGGCATCGGGCTGCACCAGCCCGGCGATGGCGTAAAAACAGGTGGTCTTGCCCGATCCGTTCGGTCCCAGCAGGGCCACCACCTCACCACGCGCCAGCCGTAACGATACATCGCGCAGCACCACGCGTTTCTTGTAGCTTTTCCGCAGGTTCGAGACGGTCAGCCCGGCATCGGTCCCCGCATCGATGGTTTGCGCCACGGTCGGCTGCGGATCAGAGAGTGCCGCGTCGTTCATTGCGCCGCGCCCGGTTTGGCGCCCGGTTGCAGCACGGTGCGCACGCGCCCGCCGCCGCCGGCCATATGGCCCGTGCTGGTGCGCAGGTCGACGGTCAGCTTGGGGCCCGACATGATGTTCGGCCCCTGCGTCAGCAACACATCCCCGGTCATCACCACGGTTCCCCCCGGCACGTCGTAGACGGCATGGTTGCCCTCGGCCGCCTCGGTCGGGGACACCAGAGTGACGTGGCCATCCGCCGTCATGGTGCGGATCTGGGTTTTGTCGCCGGGCAGATAGTCGACGGTGACCTTGTCGGCGTTCAACCGCATGCCTTCCTGCACCACCACCACATTACCGGTGAACAGCGCGATGCCGGTGGTCTGATCCACGTTCAGCTGATCCGAGGTGACGGTGACCGGGGCATCCGGGCTGGCCTTGATGCCGCCGAAGGCCACATCCTGGGCCTGCGCCGCCCCGGTGCCGCCGATGGCAAGCCCCAAGGTCACGGCCAACAACCGGGCGCGGAGCGACCGCGACACGGAAACGAAACGACGAACGGAGACTGGACGAATACGCATGAAAACCTCATTGCTTCGGCTGGTATACCAGCTTCACGTTCCCTTTGAAGACCATATCGTAGGGGGCGTCGGGCGCGGGGCGGGATAGCTGCATCTGATCGGCCTCGATCGGGCCCATCGGCGTTTGACCATCGACGCGCTGCGGCGCGGTGATGATGCCGTAATCGGGGGACATGTCGACCACCGCGCTGCGCATGCGATACCCTGATGATGTCCGCATGGCCACGCCGTCGAACAGGTGGATCGGCCCGCCCTGTGGGTCGATCCGGCCGCTTTGCGCCGCCAGATCGGTGATCAAGCCATCGGGGCTGTCCATCTTGGCGACGATGTCCTGGGCGCTGGTGCCATTGCCGTCCGTACCGGGCCAGGCGGTGCGGGCCCGCACCATCAGCGTCGATCCATCCTGCGTCACCGTCGAATATTGCGGTGCGCCGACACGCGCCTGTCGCGCCAGGGCCGCCACATCGACATCGGAATACAGCGAGGCATTCTTGGGGTCGACCCGGCCCGAAACCAGAAACAGTACCGACAACAACACCAGTGCCGCCAGCGGCAGGGTGACCTTGGCCCAGGCCACCAGACGCGAATGGCGGTCGACCAATCCCATCAGACCACCCCGGCCCGCAGGCAATCGTGGATATGGATCACCCCGACCGGATGGCCGTCGCGCACGACGAACAGGCTGGTGATCTTGAATTCGTTCATCACCGCGACGGCGGCCTCGGCCAGGGCATCCGGGGTGATGGTGCGCGGGGCGCGGGTCATCACCTCGGCGGCGGTATGGCTCAGCAGCCCGTCCATGTGGCGCCGGAGGTCACCGTCGGTGACGATTCCCGCCAGTTGCCCCGACACGTCGGTCACCCCCACCACGCCAAAGCCCTTTTGCGTCATGATCAGCAAGGCTTCGGACATCGGGGTGTCCAGCGAGACCAGTGGCACATCCTGATGCATCAGGTTCGCCACTGTCGACAGGCGCGCGCCCAGCTTGCCGCCCGGATGAAAGGTGCGGAACTGTTCGGGGGTGAACTGGCGGTGCTGCATCAGCGCCATCGCCAGCGCATCGCCCAGGGCCAGCGTCATCGTGGTCGAGGTGGTGGGCACGACGCCGCGGCCATCGGCCTCGGGGGCCTTGGGCAGCACCAGTGCCACATCCGCCTGCCGCAACAACGTCGAATCCGCCCGCGACGCCACCCCGATCAGCGGAATGCGGAACCGCCGGGTATGGGCGATCATATCGGCCAGCTCCGGCGTTTCGCCGGAATTCGAAAGCATCAGCGCCACATCGTCGCGGGTGACCATGCCCAGATCGCCGTGGCTGGCCTCGGCCGGGTGGACGAATTGCGCGGGCGTCCCGGTCGAGGCCAGCGTCGCCGCGATCTTGCGCGCGATATGGCCCGATTTCCCCATGCCCGACACGATGACCCGGCCCTTGGCCCGCAGGATCGTTTCGACGGCGGTGGCAAAGCTGTCGTCCAGACCGGAGGCCAGCAGGCGCAGGCCGGTTTCCTCATCCGCGATCACGCGACGCGCGATGTTCAGGTAATCTTCAGTGGTGGAAGATGTCATTCGGTTCTTCCCATCCCAACAGGTCCAGACGCGCCCGGGCGGGCAGGAAATCAAAACAGGCACGCGCCAGATCGGTGCGGCCTTCTCGTGCCAGCCGCTCGACCAGAACGGCGCGGGCGCGGTGCAGATACAGTACATCGGACGCCGCATATTCCAGCTGCGCCTGCGTCAGTTCCGCCGCGCCCCAATCCGAGGTCTGCTGTTGCTTGGACACATCGACGCCGATCAGTTCCGACAACAGGTATTTCAGCCCCTGCCGGTCGGTATAGGTGCGCACCATTTTCGAGGCGATCTTGGTGCAGAATACCGGCGCGGTGACGACGCCAAAGGCGTTATACAGGGCGGCGATGTCGAAGCGGCCGAAATGAAACAGCTTTTCCACGCCGGGATCGGCCAGCAGGCGGCACAGGTTCGGTGCCTGGGTCTGGCCTCGGGCGATCTGCACCAGATGCGCGGTGCCATCGCCCGCCGACAATTGCACCAGGCACAGCCGGTCGCGGCGCGGGTCCAGGCCCATTGTTTCGGTATCGACCGCAACGATGGCGCCGAAGTTCAGCCCCTCGGGCAGATCGTTGCGATGAAGATGGATGGCCACGCCGCTTTCCTTCTTTGGCTCTGCGCGAGATATAGGGGCTTTGCGCCGGATTGACCACAGGCACAAGCTGTCCGTGACCGGGATCGGCATGAATTGGCGGCATGAATTGGCGCGGTGAAATGGGTGTTGGATTTTTCCCGGAATCTCCCCATCTGTAGGGCAGGATGTTGCATCGACTGTCGCAAGGAGAGGCCTGATGGCGAAAACCTATGAAAAAACCCCCGAGGCGCTGGCCCGTCTGACGCCCGAGCAATTCCATGTGACCCAGGAAAGCGGCACCGAGCGTGCCTTTACCGGCGCCTATACCGACAATCATGCGGTCGGGCTGTATGTGGATATCGTGTCGGGGGAACCGCTGTTCATCTCGGCCGACAAATTCGACAGCCATTGTGGCTGGCCCTCGTTCACCCGCCCGATCGCGCAGGACATGCTCGCGGCCCATCGTGACAATACCCACGGTATGGAACGGGTTGAGGTGCGCTCGAAATTCGCCGACAGCCATCTGGGGCATGTGTTCCCTGACGGACCGCCCGACCGGGGCGGGCTGCGCTATTGCATCAACTCGGCCAGCCTGCGGTTCGTGCCCCGGGATCAGATGCAGGCCGAAGGCTATGGCGAATTCCTGTCGCTGCTGGAGGATGCACGATGACCGAGGCGGTTGGGACCGAAGCGGTTGGGACCGAGACCGCGATACTGGCGGGGGGCTGCTTTTGGGGGATGCAGGATCTGATCCGCAAGATCCCGGGGGTGCTGTCGACCCGCGTCGGCTATACCGGCGGCGATGTGGCAAATGCCACCTACCGGGATCATGGCACCCATGCCGAGGGGATCGAGATCGTCTTTGATCCCGCGCAGCTGTCGTATCGGCGTGTGCTGGAGTTCTTTTTCCAGATCCATGACCCGACGACCCTGAACCGGCAGGGCAATGATCTGGGGCTGTCCTACCGCTCGGCGATCTATTACCTGAATGAGGATCAGCACCGCACCGCGCTGGAGACCATTCGGGATGTCGACGCTTCGGGGCTATGGCCGGGCAAGGTGGTGACCGAAGTCGCTGCCGCCGGACCGTTCTGGCAGGCCGAGCCCGAACATCAGGATTATTTGGAACGTCTGCCGAACGGCTATACCTGTCACCGCATTCGCCCGAACTGGGTGTTGCCCAGACAACCGGCCTGAGGGGGGGCGAAGATGCCGGGCCGGATGTTGGGGGTGATCCTGTCCCTGTTGTGCATCGGCCCGGCGCTGGCGCTATGCGCCGGGTTCGCATCTGCGGATCCGCGCCCTCATGGCCTGATGTGGAACCACAGCGGTCAGGCGCTGACCTTGCCGCTGCAAATCCTGACCGATCCGGGGGCCGATCTGTATCTGACGCTGGTGCCGGTTGACGGGGCGCTGACCGAACCGGTGCTGGCGGCCTATATCCGGGGTGGGGCGCCCTTTCGGCTGTTGGTGCCGCCCGGCCGATTTCAGGTGCGGGTCGTGGCGGGGGCCGACTGGCAGGGGGAAGACCGGTTGTTCGGCGCGGATACGCGCCGGGTCGATCTGCCGCGTGCATTGGTCTTTGAGGTGCAGGGCGCCGGGCGGCGGAGTGGCCATCTGGTCGATCTGCGCGGCGGTGCGGTGCGGGTGCGCGATTACGGGCTGTGTCGGGGCGGTGCGACGACGACGGTGCCCGATGCGCACAGGGTGGCACCTGTGGATGCGCCCCCCCTGGCGACACCAAAGACGCTGGCCACACCCCGGTGCGCGGAAACGCGGCTGCCGCCCCCCGATCAGCCGCAGATCTACAGTGATGATCCGCGCGACCGGCCCTTTGCCCAGCCATTCCCCAGGCCTGCGCGTGTCCCCATTCCGCGTGTCGGCGCCGCCCCGACCGTTGGCTCGTCCGTTGGCCCGACCGCCACCGCGGTTCCCGCGCCCGGTCCTGTTCATGTCCGCCCCGCACAGACCCGCGCCCGGTCGGCCAGCCGCTGGACGGTTTGCGAATAGCCCCTGCCTGCTCTGACGTGGCGGAAAGGCTTGCTCCATTGGTGTTTTGCCCCTATATGGGCGCCATCCCGACAGGTCAGGCATTGCCGTGGCCTTCTGGGCCGCATTCGGCATCATGGCCTTTTGGGCCAAGTTCGGGATCGGATGGATTTGTATAAAGACCGGCGGAGCCAACCGCATGGCCAGTGAAACACACGCAAAGGAAACTGAAACGCATGTGCGCTAAAGCGACTATGGAAGAATTCGAGGCCCTCCTCAACGAGAGCCTGGAAATCGACACCCCGAACGAAGGTTCGGTTGTCAAAGGCAAGGTCATCGCCATTGAGGCTGGCCAGGCCATCATCGACGTCGGCTACAAAATGGAAGGCCGCGTTGATCTGAAAGAATTCGCCAATCCGGGCGAGAACCCCACCATCGCCGTCGGCGACGAAGTGGAAGTGTATCTCGACCGTGTTGAAAACGCCCGTGGCGAAGCCGTCATCTCGCGCGAAAAAGCGCGTCGTGAAGAAGCCTGGGATCGTCTGGAAAAAGCCTATGCCAGCGAAGAGCGCGTCGAAGGCGCCATCTTCGGCCGCGTCAAGGGTGGCTTCACGGTCGATCTGGGCGGCGCTGTTGCGTTCCTGCCGGGTTCGCAAGTCGACGTGCGCCCCGTGCGCGACGCCGGCCCGCTGATGGGTCTGAAGCAGCCGTTCCAAATCCTGAAAATGGACCGTCGCCGTGGCAACATCGTTGTCTCGCGTCGCGCCATCCTGGAAGAATCGCGTGCGGAACAACGCGCCGAAGTCATCGGCAACCTGGTCGAAGGTCAGGTCGTGGATGGCGTGGTCAAGAACATCACCGAATACGGTGCGTTCGTTGATCTGGGCGGCGTCGATGGTCTGCTGCACGTCACCGATATGGCGTGGCGCCGCGTGAACCACCCGTCGGAAATCCTGGCGATCGGCGAAACCGTCAAGGTTCAGGTCGTCAAGATCAACAAGGAAACCCACCGTATCAGCCTGGGCATGAAGCAGCTCCAGTCCGATCCGTGGGATTCGGTCGAGGAGAAGTTCCCGATCGGTTCGGTCCACAAGGGCCGCGTGACCAACATCACCGACTACGGCGCGTTCGTCGAGCTGGAAGCCGGTGTCGAAGGTCTGGTCCACGTTTCGGAAATGTCCTGGACCAAGAAGAACGTGCATCCCGGCAAGATCGTTTCGACCTCGCAGGAAGTTGACGTCATGGTTCTGGAAATCGACACCGCGAAACGTCGTGTGTCGCTGGGCCTGAAGCAGTGCATGCGCAACCCGTGGGAACTGTTTGCGGAAACGCATCCGGTCGGCGCGCTGATCGAAGGCGAAGTCAAGAACATCACCGAATTCGGTCTGTTCATCGGCCTCGACAACGACATCGACGGCATGGTTCACCTGTCGGATCTGTCCTGGGAAAAACGTGGCGAAGAAGCCATCCAGGAATTCCGCAAGGGCGATGTGGTCAAGGCTGCGGTCACCGAAGTCGATATCGAGAAAGAACGTATCTCGCTGTCGATCAAGGCACTGGACGCCGACACGTTCTCGGATGCGGTTGACGGCGTGAAGCGCGGTTCGATCGTGACCGTTGCGGTGACCGTCATCGAAGAGGGCGGCATCGAGGTCGAATACAACGGCATGAAATCCTTCATCCGTCGTTCGGACCTGGCGCGTGATCGTGCCGACCAGCGCCCCGAGCGCTTCCAGGTCGGTGACAAGATCGACGTGCGTGTTGTCAACGTCGATTCGAAGACCCGCAAACTGGGCGTTTCGATCAAGGCGCGCGAAATCGCCGAAGAGAAGGAAGCCGTGGAACAATACGGCTCGTCCGACTCGGGTGCGTCGCTGGGCGACATCCTGGGCGCCGCGCTGAAAAGCCGCGACTGATCCAGATCGGATATCCGTCTGAACATGCCTCGCCCGGAAACGGGCGAGGCTTTTTCATGCGTCGCTCGATTCGGCCGGCCATGACCCGCATGTGTCGGTTTTTGCAACGAAACGATGGAAATGCCGTTTTCTGTGGCTTTGCCGGGGCAGGGGTGTGGCGTGTTCTGGCGCAACCATCCCTTACAGAACAAATTCATCGCTTTTCCAATCGTTTGAGGTTTGAGCGTCAGAAATTTCTCCGTATAGTCTGGCGAAACTGCTGGCGTCGGCTGCCACCGACGGGCGCTTGGGGGACTGCACATGATCCGATCCGAGTTGATCGCGAAAATATCCGAAGAAAACCCGCATCTGTTTCAGCGAGATGTCGAGAAGATCGTGAATACGATCTTTGAAGAGGTGATTGAGGCGATGGCGCGGGGGGACCGGGTCGAGTTGCGCGGCTTCGGTGCGTTTTCGGTGAAGAAGCGCGACGCGCGCACCGGGCGCAACCCGCGCACCGGCGATTCCGTCGATGTCGATGAGAAGCACGTGCCGTTTTTCAAGACCGGCAAGCTGCTGCGTGACCGTCTGAATGGCGTGGCGGAATAAACGATGCTGCGGCTGTTGCGCTATCTGGTGCTGGCGCTGATCGGTCTTGTGCTGATCGTGGTGGCTGTGGCCAACCGCGATCCGGTGACGTTGCATGTGCTGCCGTTGGATGCGGGATCATTCCTGGGCTATAGCTTGTCGATAAATCTGCCGCTGTTTCTGGTCATTCTGGGCAGCATGTTGGTGGGTCTGTTGCTGGGCTTTGTCTGGGAATGGGCGCGTGAGCGGCGGATACGTGCCGGTGCGGTCAAGGCCCGGCGCGAGGTCGCCTGGCTGGAAGGTGAGGTCGACCGCCTGAAGGCGCGGGCCGATGACAAGCCCCGGGATGAGGTTCTGGTGCTGCTGGACAAACCCGCCGGGCGGGGCTGAGATGGTGACACTTGCGCTCAATCGCGGTGCGCCCGGCGGCGTGCGCGTCAAGATCTGCGGCCTGACCCGGCCCCAGTATGTGACGCAGGCCGTCGCGGCGGGGGCCGGCTATCTGGGGTTTGTGTTCTTTGCCAAAAGCCCGCGGCATGTTTCGGCGGATATCGCGCGCGATCTGGCGTTGCTGGTGCCGGTGGGCGTCGCCAAGGTCGGGCTGGTGGTCGATGCTGGCGATGATGATCTGGCGGCGATCCTGGCCCGGGTGCCCCTGGATATCTTGCAGTTGCACGGACATGAAAGCCCGGCGCGCGTGGCCGAGGTGCGGGCCCGCTTCGGGTTGCCGGTGATGAAGGCGGTGGGGGTGTCCTCGGCCGATGATCTGGCGCAATTGCCCGGATATGAGGCGGTAGCGGATCAGATCCTGGTGGATGCCAAGGCGCCTAAGGATGCGGTTTTGCCGGGCGGCAACGGGCTGACGTTCGACTGGCGGTTGATCGCCGGACGCACATGGGCGCGGCCCTGGATGTTGGCGGGGGGATTGCGTCCCGACAATGTGGCCGAGGCGGTGCGTCTGACCGGGGCAATGCAGGTGGATGTGTCGTCCGGGGTGGAAAGCGCGCCGGGGGAAAAGGACGCCGCGAAGATGCAGGCCTTCGTGGCGGCGGCGCGGTCCTAGTGGCGCAGGGCCAAGGGCGTGCCGAAACGAACCGAAGTGCAGCTGGACGCTTTACCCCTTTCCACAATCGCGTTAAGCCGCCTGAAACCAGCCGCGTGAGGTGAGACCATGGCCGAGGACCTTCCCAACAGCTACAAGACCGGACCCGATGAAAATGGGCGCTTTGGCATTTATGGCGGGCGTTTCGTGTCGGAAACCCTGATGCCGCTGATCCTGGCGCTGGAGGCTGAATATACCCGCGCCAAGACCGACCCGGACTTCTGGGCCGAAATGGATTATCTGTGGAAATACTACGTGGGGCGTCCGTCGCCGCTGTATTATGCACCACGTCTGACCGAGCATCTGGGCGGCGCCAAGATCTATCTGAAGCGTGAGGAGCTGAACCACACCGGCTCGCACAAGATCAACAACGTGCTGGGCCAGATCCTGCTGGCGCGGCGCATGGGCAAGACCCGGATCATCGCGGAAACCGGTGCGGGGCAGCACGGTGTGGCCACGGCCACGGTCTGCGCACGCTTCGGGCTGAAATGTATCGTCTACATGGGCGCAACCGATGTCGAACGGCAGGCGCCGAATGTGTTCCGCATGCGCCTGCTGGGGGCCGAGGTGGTGCCGGTATCCTCGGGCAAGGGTACACTGAAGGACGCCATGAACGATGCGCTGCGCGATTGGGTGACCAATGTGCGCGACACGTTCTATTGCATCGGCACGGCGGCGGGGCCGCATCCCTATCCGGCGATGGTGCGCGATTTTCAGTCGATCATCGGCAAGGAAACGCGCTGGCAGTTGGAGGAACAAGAGGGTGCGGGGCGCTTGCCCGATTCCGTGATTGCGGCGATTGGCGGCGGCTCGAACGCGATGGGGCTGTTCCATCCGTTCCTGGATGATAAATCGGTGCGGATCATCGGCGTCGAGGCCGGTGGGCATGGTGTCGATGACCGGATGGAGCATTGCGCCAGTCTGACCGGCGGGCGTCCCGGCGTGCTGCATGGCAACCGCACCTATCTGTTACAAGATGCCGACGGGCAAATTCTGGATGGGCATTCGATTTCGGCGGGGCTGGATTATCCCGGCATCGGGCCCGAGCATTCGTGGCTGCATGATATCGGCCGGGCGGAATATGTCTCGGTCACCGATATCGAGGCGCTGGATGCGTTCCAGATGCTGTGCGCGACCGAGGGGATCATTCCCGCGCTAGAACCCAGCCATGCGTTGGCGCATGTGAAGAAGCTGGCGCCGACCCTGCCCAAGGATCACATCATGGTGGTCAACCTGTCCGGGCGGGGCGACAAGGACATTTTCACCGTTGCCAAACATCTGGGCGTGCAGATGGTCGGCTGATCGTTTTGTGGCTGCGGTGTTTGCCGCAGCCACCACGATTTTATTGGCCGTTCAGGCAATCCGCCAGATTGCCGCCGATGTCGCGCATCAAGGTATCATACAGATCAGGGCCGGAGGCCAGGGCCAGGCCCTCGGGGTCCAGTGCCTTGCCCAGCCGCACCTGGGTGCCGTCGATCAACCGTTCCATCGGGCGGGGATCATGCCCTGATTCGGGGAAGGCACAGATGACGTTTTTCTGGTTCAGATCGGTGCGCAACTCACTCAGATGTGCCGCGCCCGGATCGGTGGCATCGCCAAAGGCGACCGATCCCTGATCCGCAAGACCGTAGTGCTGGGCGAAATAGCCGTAGGCGGCGTGATAGACGATAAAGGGGTGATCCTGCACCGGGGCCAACAGGATTTGCAGGTCCTGATCCAGCGTCTCTATGCGGGCCTGTGCGGCCTTGGCATTGGCGGCATAGGTGGCGGCGTTGGCCGGATCGGCCTTGCTCAGTGCCCCGGCGATTATGTCCACCCAGTTTTCGGCATTATGCGGGTCCAGCCAGGCGTGCGGGTCCAGCCCCTCATGGCTGTGGCCATCGGCGTCGTGTTCATGGGCGGGCTCGTGATCTTCGTCATGCGTTTCCGCGCCGTGGTCATGGTCGTGGTCATGTGCGTCATCATCGTCGTCGTCGATGAAATTCTGCTGATGCGTGCCCTGGCTGTGCAGCAGGGCGATCTGATGCACATTGCCCGCCGCCTCGATCGCACGTTGCAGCCACGGGGTCATTTCCGGGCCGACCCACAGCAACAGATCGGCATTTTGCAGGGCACGGGCCTGCGAGGGTTTCATCTGATAGCTGTGCGGGTCGGCGCCACGGTCCAGCAGCACATCGGGGCGGCCCAACGTGCCCATCACCTGCGCGGCAAGGGATTGCACTACCGGCATGTTGGTGACTACCTTGGGCACCTCGGCCCAGGTCAGGGCGGGCGTCGCGCAGAGCGCAAGTGACAGGATAACGGAAGAACGCATCGGGGGCCTCATCGGACTTGTAGAATGCGGCGAGGTTATTTACGTTATAACCTAACGCGTCAAGGAAATTGTTATAAGGTAACCAGAATGTCCGATCAGGCGCCCAAGGCTTTTGCCCATCACGATCATAGTCATTGTGCCGAGGATACCCTGGCGCGCGCCGAGGCCGAGGTGGTGCGCCAACGGCTGCGGCTGACCCCGGTGCGACGGCGTGTGCTGGAGATTTTGCTGGAGGCGCATCGGGCGATGGGCGCCTACGAGGTGCTGGATCGTCTGGCCGCCGAGGGTTTTGGCAACCAGCCGCCGGTGGCCTACAGGGCGCTGGAATTTCTGGTGGAAAACGGGTTGGCGCATCGGGTGCGGCGGTTGAACGCCTTTGCCGCCTGCATGCACCCCGGTGAAGATCACGCGCCGGTGTTCCTGATCTGCCGCAATTGCGATTCGGTGGCCGAGGCGCCGGGCGCACCGGTGCGCACGGCCTTGGATCAGGCGGCGGCCGGGATGGGCTTTACCGTCGAGCGCGCCAGTATCGAGGCCGTGGGTCTGTGCCCCAATTGCGCGACCGAGGCTGCGGCATGACATCCTTGATCTCGGCGCGCGGCCTGAGCGTGCGTCACGGCCAGACCGAGGTTCTGGTCGATGTCGATATGGATATCGCACCGGGGGAAATCGTCACCGTCGTCGGGCCGAATGGATCGGGGAAATCGACGCTGATCCGGGCCTTGATCGGGTTGGAACAGGCGGCGACAGGGCAGGTGACACGGGCGCCGGGTCTGGTCATCGGATATGTGCCGCAAAAGCTGTTCATTGATGCCAGCCTGCCGCTGACGGTGCGCCGGTTCCTGTCCCTGCCACATCGGGTCTCGGACGCCGAGGCACAGGCCGCGCTGGCGCGTACCGGCGTGCCGGGGATCGACGCGCGGCCGATCTCCGGCCTGTCGGGCGGACAGTTCCAGCGTGTCCTGCTGGCGCGGGCGTTGCTGGTCAAACCGCGCATTCTGATTTTGGATGAGCCGACGCAGGGGTTGGATCAGCCCGGCACGGCGGCATTCTACCGGTTGATTGCGCAGGTTCGGCATGAAACCGGCGCCGCCGTGCTGATGGTCAGCCATGACCTGCATGTGGTGATGGCGGCATCCGACCGGGTGATCTGTCTGAACGGGCATGTGTGCTGTGCGGGGACGCCGCGCGTGGTCTCGGAGGCGCCAGAGTATCGGGCGCTGTTCGGGCTGGGCACGGGGGGCGCCTTCGCGCTGTATCGGCACATGCACGACCACGATCACGAAGCCGACGCGGGCCACGGCAACGACCCCGCGCACCCGCACGCCGCCCACCCCCATTCCTGTGCGCATGACCATGCTTGATGATTTTCTGATCCGCGCGGCGCTGGCCGGTGTTGGCCTGACCTTTGCAACCGGGCCGCTGGGGTCCTTTGTGGTGTGGCGGCGCATGGCCTATTTTGGCGATGCGACGGCGCATGCGGCGATACTGGGGGTCGCGCTGAGCTTTGGGCTGGGCATGCCATTTTATGCGGGCACCTTGCTGGTGGCGCTGACGATGGCGATCGCGGTGACGCGGTTGTCGCGGCGCGGTCAGTCGATGGATACCGTTCTGGGGGTCATCGCGCATTCGGCGCTGGCGTTCGGGCTGGTGGCGGCTTCGTTCATCTCGGGGCTGCGAGTTGATCTGTCGGCCTTTCTGTTTGGCGATATCCTGACGGTCGGGCGCGGCGATGTGGCGGTGATCTGGGCGGGTGCGGCGGCGGTTGTGGCAATGCTGGTGTGGCGCTGGCAACGGTTGCTGACCGCGACGGTGAATGAGGAACTGGCGCAGGCCTCGGGCATCGCCCCGGAACGCGAGCGGCTGTTCCTGACGCTGGCGCTGGCGCTGACCGTGGCGGTGGCGATCAAGATCGTTGGCGCCTTGCTGATTGCGGCGATGCTGATCGTGCCTGCGGCCACGGCAAGACGGCTGGCGCGCTCACCCGAGGGGATGGCGCTCTGGGCGGTGGCGGTGGGGGCTGCTTCGGTTCTGGCGGGGCTCTGGGCGTCGCTGACATGGGATACGCCAGGGGGGCCGTCGATCGTGGCGGCCTCGGCCATCTTGTTCGCGCTATCGTGCCTGATCCGGGCAAGGTCTTGAGCCGGATGGAAAAGCGTCGTGATACCCACCTGTGCTAAACTGCAACAGTTGGCAGGAAGGCGCGTTGCGGATTTTCGATTCGCTCTTTGCATTTGGGCATCACTGTGCGAATTTCATCCCGATGCCGCCAGTAGGGTGGCTGTCAAAAGAAATGCGGAGATTATCATGAAAAAACTCGCTATCGTTACGCTGGCCGCTGGTCTGTCGGCTTCGACCGCTTTCGCTGGTGGCTACACCGCCCCGGTCGTGGAAGCTGAACCGGTTGTCGTGAAAAAGGCATCGTCCTCGAACGCTGCCATCCTGATCCCGGCTCTGCTGCTGGTCGGTATCGCGATCGCTGCTTCGAACTGATTTTGCGCCCTTCGGGGTTGCACGGCCGGAACGCTCAGGCGTTCCGGCTTTTTCTTTTCCGGGAAGCCCCTTTGCCCCGCTATTCCCCTTGAACGGGAACAGAAAGAGATCAAATTTGGGGGAACCCCTCGGAGACCCCCATGCCGCATAACAACACCAACCTGCCTACGGAGCGGTTCGACGTTCTGACCAAACCCAAGCTGGAAGGCGGGCGGCGGTTTGTGATGCATACGGACTTTGACGCGGCCGGCGATCAGCCCGCGGCCATCGCCGAACTGGTACAAGGGGTTATCGGCGGCGAACACGATCAGGTGCTGTTGGGGGCCACCGGCACCGGCAAGACCTTCACCATGGCCAAGGTGATCGAACAGACGCAGCGTCCCGCGATCATTCTGGCGCCGAACAAGACCTTGGCCGCGCAATTATACGGCGAATTCAAGGGCTTCTTCCCCGACAATGCGGTGGAATATTTCGTCAGCTACTATGATTACTACCAGCCCGAGGCCTATGTTGCCCGCACCGATACCTATATTGAGAAGGAATCGATGATCAACGAGCAGATCGACCGGATGCGCCACTCGGCCACCCGGGCGCTGCTGGAACGCGATGACGTGATCATCGTGGCCTCGGTGTCGTGCATCTACGGGATCGGCTCGGTCGAGACCTATTCGGCGATGACCCAGGATATGGCCGTGGGGCAGCTGTATGATCAGCGCAAATTCCTGTCCGAGCTGGTGCAACAGCAATACAAGCGCCTGGATGCGGCGTTCCAGCGCGGCTCGTTCCGGGTCAAGGGCGATACCATAGACCTGTGGCCCGCCCACCTTGAAGACCGCGCCTGGCGGTTCAGCTTTTTCGGCGAGGAACTGGAAGCGATCATCGAGTTCGATCCGCTGACCGGGCACAAGACCGACAGCTTTCAACAGATCCGCGTCTATGCGAACAGCCACTATGTGACGCCGCGCCCGACCTTGCAGCAGGCAACCAAACACATCCGTGCCGAACTGATGCATCAGCTGAAGAAATTCAACGATGAGGGCAAGCTGCTGGAGGCCCAGCGGCTGGAACAGCGCACCAATTTCGATATGGAGATGCTGGAGGCCACCGGCATGTGTTCGGGGATCGAGAACTATTCGCGCTATCTGACCGGGCGTGGACCGGGGGAACCGCCGCCGACATTGTTTGAATTCATCCCTGATAACGCGATTGTGTTTGCCGATGAATCGCATGTCACCGTGCCGCAGATCGGCGGGATGTATCGCGGTGACTTCCGGCGCAAGTTCACACTGGCCGATCACGGTTTCCGCCTGCCCAGTTGCACCGACAACCGGCCGCTGAAGTTCGAGGAATGGGATGCGATGCGGCCGCAATCGGTGTTCGTATCGGCGACCCCGGCGAAATGGGAACTGGAACAGACCGGCGGCGTCTTTGTCGAACAGGTGATCCGCCCCACCGGCCTGCTGGACCCTCCGGTGGAAATCCGTCCGGTGGAAACGCAGGTGGATGATGTGCTGGATGAAATCCGCAAGGTCGCCGCGCAGGGGATGCGGGTTCTGGTGACGACGCTGACCAAGCGGATGTCCGAGGATCTGACCGAATATCTGCACGAACAGGGCGTGCGGGTGCGCTATATGCACAGCGATATCGACACGATTGAGCGGATCGAGATCTTGCGTGATCTGCGGCTGGGGGCGTTCGATGTGCTGATCGGCATCAACCTGCTGCGCGAGGGGCTGGATATCCCCGAATGCGGTCTGGTGGCGATTCTGGATGCCGATAAAGAGGGGTTCCTGCGGTCGGAAACATCGTTGGTGCAGACCATCGGCCGGGCGGCGCGCAACGCCGAAGGCCGGGTGATCATGTATGCCGACCGCACCACGGGGTCGATGCAGCGGGCGATTTCCGAAACCTACCGCCGTCGGCAAAAGCAAATGGCCTATAACGTCGAACACGGCATTACGCCGACGACGGTGAAAAAGAACGTCGAGGATGTTCTGGCGGGCCTGTGGAAGGGCGATACCGACATGTCGCGGGTCACGGCCAGGATCGACGCGCCCAAGGTGGGTGCCAATCTGGCGGCGCATCTGGACGATCTGCGCACCAAGATGCGCAAGGCCGCCGAGAACCTGGAATTCGAGGATGCCGCCCGTCTGCGCGATGAGGTCAAGCGGCTGGAGGCGGTGGAACTGGCCGTGTCCGATGACCCCTTGGCGCGGCAATCGGTGGTCGAAGAGGCCGCCGAACAGGCGGTGGCCGCGCGGGGTCGGTCTACCGCCGGGCGCCCTGGTCAGCGCGGCGGTGTGAAACGCAAGAAAAACCGTTGAGGATAGGACGATGATCACCATCACCCTCGAACATCCGGTGCAGGAAAATCTGGCGCTGCTGCATCAGCGTCATACCCAGGCGATGCACGCCGATACGCCGCCCGAATCCATCCACATGCTGCCCGCCGATGCGCTGGCCGCACCGGGGATTTTGTTTTTCGTCATGCGTGAGGATCGTGCCGCCATCGGCATGGGCGCGCTGAAGCGGCTGGATTCCGATCACGCCGAGATCAAGTCGATGCATGTGCTGATGGAGGTGCGGGGCCGGGGGCTGGCGCGGATGTTGCTGGGCCATCTGCTGACCGAGGCGCGGGCGCAGGGCTATGGCCGCCTCAGTCTGGAAGCCGGCACGCAGGGGTCATTCGCCGCGGCGCGCGCGCTGTATCTGAATGCAGGGTTCCAGGAATGCCCGCCGTTCCAGGGCTACGCCCTTGATCCGATGAGCGTCTATATGACCATCCGGCTGTAATCAGCGCCCGCCAAGAGCCTTCTCGATCTTGCGGTCGGTCTTGTATTGGCTCAGCGCATAAACCGACCAGATCGCGGCGGGAATCCAGCCGATCAGGCTAACCTGCAGGATCAGGCAGATGATCCCCGCAATCGGGCGCCCGATGGTGAAGAATTGCAGCCAGGGTAGAAAAATGGCGAGAAGAAGACGCATGGAATGCCTTTCCGTCTGAAAATCTGTCCCAGATTTGGGGATGCGGGGGCCCGATGTCCAGTCGCCGGGCGCGTCAATCCACCAAATCCCGCCTTCCGCACGCGCTTTCCTGCCTTCAATTTAAGCAAATCATAGGCGATTTTTGCGCTATACGATAAATATAAAATATCCTTTTCAGACAATCAAATAATTAGACTGGATCAACCCGCTGCGCCATCGTCGCCAGGAAACCGGCAAGGACTGTCGGAACAGCAGGGACAGATCAACAATGCACAAGGCTGCAAACCTCAGTGCCGATATCGGCGGAACCTTTACCGATGTGGTGCTGGAACTGGATGGCGCGCTGTTCAGTACTAAGGTGCTGACCACCTATGCCGGGCCGGAACGCGCGATTATCGAGGGGATGCACCGGGTTTGCGAAAAGGCCGGGGTGACGCCCGCGGTCATCGGGCGGCTGGTGCATGGCACGACGCTGGCCACCAATGCGTTGATCGAGCGGCGCGGCGCCAAGACCGCGCTGATCACCACCCACGGCTTTCGTGATGTCATTGAAATGCGGACCGAAAGCCGGTTTGAGCAATATGACCTGAACCTGACGCTACCGGAACCGCTTTTGCCGCGCCATCGCCGCTATACGCTGATCGAACGGGTCGATGCGCATGGCAATATATTGATCGAACTGGACCGGGCCGAGGTCGAGGCCCTGGCCGAAACGCTGCGGGTGGCGGGTTATGACAGTATCGCGGTCGGGTTGATCCATTCCTACGCCAATCCGGTGCATGAACGGATGGTGCGCGATATCTTGCAAGAGCTGTTGCCCGATGTGGCGATCTCGATCAGCGCCGAGGTTTCACCGCAGATGCGCGAATACGAACGGTTCAATACTGCCGTCGCCAATGCCTATGTGAAGCCGATGATGAAGAAATACCTGTCCAGTCTGGCGCAGCGTCTGGCCGAAGAGGGCGCCGATTGCGACATTTTCCTGATCCATTCCGGGGGCGGGATCATCTCGCTGCAGGATGCGGCGGAATTTCCGGTGCGTCTGGTGGAATCCGGCCCGGCGGGGGGGGCGATTTTCGCCGCCTATGTCGCGGGCAGCCATCAGGCGGACAAGGTGCTGAGCTTTGACATGGGCGGCACCACCGCCAAGATCTGTCTGATCAAGGACCAGACCCCCAAGACCGCGCGGGTGTTCGAGGTCGCCCGCACCTACCGGTTCAAGAAAGGGTCGGGGATGCCGATCTCGATCCCGGTGATCGACATGGTGGAAATCGGCGCCGGCGGCGGATCATTGGCGCATGTCGACGCGATGCGGCAAATCCGCGTCGGCCCCGAGAGCGCGGGATCGGAACCCGGCCCCGCCTGTTATGGCCGTGACGGGGCGCGCCCGGCGGTGACCGATGCCGATCTGGTGCTGGGGCGGCTGGACCCTGACAATTTCGCCGGCGGCACCATCGCGCTGCATCTGGATGCGGCCCGTGCCGCGCTGGATGCGCAGGTGGGGGCGCAACTGGCGATGCAGGCCGAAGAGGCCGCCTATGGCGTTTCCGAGGTCGTTGACGAGAACATGGCGAATGCCGCGCGGGTGCATGCCGTTGAAAACGGCGAGGATCTTGCGGGATATGCGATGATCGCCTTTGGCGGCGCCGCGCCGCTGCATGCGGCCAGACTGTGTGAAAAACTGGGCATCGGCACGCTTCTGGTGCCACCGGGGGCGGGGGTCGGCTCGGCCATCGGCTTTCTGCGCGCCCCCTTCAGCTTTGAGGCGACCCGCAGCGTCTATATGCGCGTCTCGCATTTCGATGCCCGTGTGGTGGGTGATCTGTTACAGGCGCTGGCCGCCGAGGCGACGGCCTTTGTCCGCACCTGCGATGCCGATGCCGAGATCAGCCGCGAATATCGCGTCTATATGCGCTACACTGGGCAGGGTTGGGAAATTCCGGTGGATCTGAGCGAGGCACAGGCCACCAGCCCCGATGCCGCAACCTTTCAGGCGCTGTTCGAGACGGCCTATACCAAGCTGTTCTCGCGCACGGTGCAGGGCATGGATGTCGAGATGACCGCCTGGGCGGTAAACGCCACGACGGCCCGCGCCCGGGCCCCGCTTGCGGCACCGCGCACGGCCCTGAGCGCCTTGGCCCCCACGGCCTGGCGCGATGTCTTTGACCCCGCGCTTGGGCGGTTCGTTTCTGCCGGGGTTGTCGCGCGCGGCGATCTGCTGCCCGGTCGGGTGGTGGCCGGGCCCTGTATCGTGGTCGAGGATGAAACCACCATCATCGTGCCCTCCAGCCGCGCGGCGACCTGCCGCTCGGATGGCTGCATCGAGGTCTTCATGGCCGATCAACTGAACACCGAGGAGGCGTAATCATGGCGCAACTGTCTACCGTCACGCTGCAAGTGATGTGGAACCGGCTGATCTCGGTGGTTGAGGAACAGGCCCAGGCGCTGGTGCGCACGGCGTTCTCGACCTCGGTGCGCGAGGCCGGGGATCTGTCGGCGGGGGTGTACAACCGCGCCGGGCTGATGCTGGCGCAGGCCGTGACCGGCACGCCGGGCCACGTCAATGCCATGGCCGACGCCGTCGCGCATTTCATCCGCGAAATCGGCCCGGACAATATTTTTGAAGGTGATGTCTATATCACCAATGACCCGTGGAAGGGTACGGGTCACCTGCATGACATCACCGTGGTCACCCCGGCGTTTTATCAAGGCGGCCATGTCGGCTTTTTCGCCTGCACCGCGCATGTCGTGGATGTCGGCGGGCGGGGGTTCGGGGCCGATGCCAATTCGGTCTATGAAGAGGGGCTGTATGTCCCGATCATGAAATTTGCCGAACGCGGCACGGTCAATCTGCCGTTCGTCCATATCGTGCGGGCCAATGTGCGGGAACCGGATCAGGTGGTGGGCGATATCTACGCGCTGGCGACCTGCAACGATATCGGGGTGCGCCGGTTGGGCGATATGCTGGACGAATTCCGTCTGGATGATGTCGAGGCCCTGGGCGCATTCATTCTGGAAAGCTCGCATCGGGCCACTTTGGACTGCATTGCGGCGGTGCCGCGCGTTTCGGCCTCGGGGGGGATGCGGATCGACGGATATGCCACGCCGATTGATCTGTGCTGCACGCTGACGGTCGAGGCCGAGCGTATCGTGGCGGATTGGACGGGCACCTCGGGGATCGACAAAAAGGGCATCAACGTGCCGCTGGTCTATACCAAGGCCTATGCCTGTTATGCGCTGAAATGCGCGATCGCGCCGGATATCCCCAACAATGCCGCCTCGCTGGCGCCGTTTGTGGTGACGGCGCCGGAAAACAGCATCGTCAACGCCTTGCACCCGGCGCCGGTCGCGCTGCGCCATGTGATCGGCCATATGATCCCGGACACGGTTTACAACGCGTTGGATCAGATCTTGCCTTCCACCGTTCCGGCCGAAGGGGCGGGGGCATTGTGCAATTTCCAGATCAGCCTGCGGCCCGCGTCCGAGGCCGCCCGGCGCGCCGGGGCGCAGCGGGCCGAGGTGCTGATGTTCAACTCGGGCGGGGCCGGGGCGCGGCCCACGCTGGACGGGATGAACGCGACGGCATTTCCGTCGGGTGTGATGACCATGCCGATCGAGGCGACGGAACATGCCGGTCCGGTCATCGTCTGGCGCAAGGAACTGCGCCCGGATTCGGGCGGCGCCGGACGGTTGCGCGGCGGGTTGGGGCAGCATCTGGTGGTGGGCGCCTGTGCCGGCCATGTGTTTGATATATCGCTGCAATTCGACCGGGTCGGTCATCCGGCGCGCGGTCGTGCGGGCGGCGGGGATGGTGCGCCGACCGTGGTGACACTGGATGATGGCACCGCGCTGCGTGGCAAGGGCCGCCAGGAAGTGCCGGAACACGCCCGCGTGGTGATGGCCCTGCCGGGGGGTGCGGGGATCGGCCCGGCGTCCGAACGGCCGCGTCTGGCCGTGCTGCGCGACCTTGCATTGGGTTACATCTCGGATCAGGTTGCACGCCAGAGCTATGGGGTGACCGAAGCCGAGGTGGAAACCGTTGCCGCGTGTCTGCGCCGTGGCGAATTGCCCGGCTGATATCACCCCAGGCCGGTCTGGCCCCGTGCCGGTCCGGCATCATTTGACGGATGGAAGAACAACCGTGATCAAGATTGCCGAACGCCTGTCGCAGGTGAAGCCCTCTGTGATGATGCAGGTCAGCATGGCCGCGCGCAAATTGCGTGCCGACGGGGTGGATGTGCTGGATCTGGGGATGGGGGAACCCGATTTCGATACCCCGCGCCCGATCATCGACGCCGCCCATGCCGCGGCACTGGCCGGGGATACGCATTATACGCCGACACAGGGTACCGCAGCGCTACGTCAGGCCGTGGTGCGCAAATTCGCCACCGAAAACGGGCTGACCTATACGCCCGATCAGATCCTGATCGCCGCCGGGGCGAAGCAGGTGATCTTCGATGCGATGGCCGCGACGGTCGAGCCGGGCGATGAGGTGATCATCCCCGCCCCCTATTGGGGCACCTATCTGGACATCGTCTTGATGTTTGGCGGCACGCCGGTGCCGGTTGCCTGCCCGGCTGAGGATGATTTCCTGCTGTCGCCCGCCGCGCTGGCGGCGGCCATCACGCCGCAGACGCGATGGTTGTTTCTGAATTCGCCATCGAACCCTTCGGGCGCGATGCTGGATGTGGCGCAGATGCAGGCCCTGGGTCAGGTGTTGCGCGATCACCCGCAGGTCATGGTTCTCAGCGATGAGATTTACGAACATATCCTGTATGACGGGCGCCGGTTCACCTCTTTCGCGGCGGCCTGCCCGGATCTGGCGGATCGGGTGCTGGTGGTAAATGGCGTGTCCAAGGCCTATGCGATGACCGGTTGGCGCATCGGTTACGCCGCCGGGCCCGAGGCGCTGATCAAGGCGATGATCACCGTGCAGTCGCAGGCGACCTCGGGGCCGTCCTCGGTGTCGCAGGCGGCGGCGGTCGCGGCGCTGAGCGGGCCGCAAGACGTGGTCGAAACCTTTCGTCAGGCATTCCAGGCGCGGCGCGATCTGGTCGTATCGCGGTTGGCGCAGGTGCCGGGCCTGACCATCGCGCCGCCGCCCGGCGCGTTCTATGCCTATGTCGGGTGTCAGGCGTTGCTGGGGCGGCGCACGGCGCAGGGGGACGTGCTGACCTCGGATGCCGATGTGGTGCAATATCTGCTGACCACGGGGCGGGTTGCGGTTGTGCCGGGGGCGGCCTTCGGGCTGTCGCCGTTTTTCCGCATCTCGCTGGCCAGTTCCACCGAGGTGCTGACGGCGGCCTGTGACCGGATTCAGCAGGCGGTTGCACAGCTGTGCTGAACCGGGCCGGGGGCGTGCGATGACGCGGGTGACCGGCCCGCTGGCGGCGGTGCTGTTGCTGTCGATTCTGGTGGGCGAGATCGGTGGCGCGATCTGGGTGCCCTTGCGGGGGGGCACGGTGCTGGCGGTCGTCGCCGCGACGCTGTTGGCGGCGGTGCATCTGCGCCACGTCATCATCGTTGGGCAGGTGATGGCGGGATTGGCGTTGGTGTCGATGATAGCCGTGCTGATCTGGGCGCCCGAGGCCAGGCCGCAGCTCTGGAATGCGGCCCGGCAGGGTACGATCTTTTCCGCCTTCCTGACCTCGTTGGGGTTGTTGCGCGGGCCGGTGCGGCAGTCGCGCTTCATCGGGTTGGCGGCCGAGACATTGTTCAGCTTTCCGCCCCGGTTGCGTCCGGCGACCCTGACCTGGGGGACGCAGTTCCTGTCGGTGCTGTTCAATCTGGCGACCATCAGCATCCTTTCGGATATCGCGAACGCCCATGGCCAGCGTGCCGCGCAGGCCGGGCGGGCCGGGGTTGCACAATGGCCGGTCACCATGGCGGCGGCACGCGGCACCACGCTCAGCACGATGTGGAACCCGGTGGGGGTGGGCTTTGCCATCGTCACCACGTCGGTGGCCGGGCTGGCGGCGGGGCCGTTTCTGGCGCTGGCCTGCGCGGCGGCGATGGTTCTCAGCCTGGCCAGCCTGTTGTTGCCGGGGCGGGGGGCGCCGCCCCGTGGGCCGGGTGATCCGCTGCCGCAACCGATTCCGCCGGGCGGGCTTCAGGCGCTGGGGCTGACATTGTTGGCGGTGGCGGTGATGATCGGGCTGACGTTGCTGATCCATTCGGTGCTGGATGTCAGCTTTCTGGTGGCGGCCGCGCTGATCATTCCGGCGCTGGCCCTGTCGTGGCCGCTTGTCGAGCCGGGGCTGAAGGCGGCGGCACAGACCGGCGCGATCCCGGCGATGGCCGATGCCGCGCGGGTGATGAGCAATGAGGCGACGATCTTCTTTGCCGCGGCGCTGTTCAGTTGCGGTGTGTCTCTGGTGATCGGGGGGCTGGGGCTGACGGCGATGATCGCGTCGGGCGCCTTGCCGGCACTGGTGGTGATCTTGCTGGCGCTGGTGGCGGTGCCGTTCGGCGCGGCGGTCCTGATCCCGCATTCGATCAGCATGGTGCTGGTGGCGCAGATCCTGGGACAGGGACCGATCGGGGTGGCACATCCGATGGCGCTTGGGCTGGCGCTGTGCTGTTCCTGGTGCTGCGCGATTTTTGCCTCGCCGATTTCCGCGATCAGCATCATCACCGCGCGCTACCTGGGGGTCAGCCTGCGGGAGCTGTGCTTTGGCATCAACCTGCCCTTCACATTGGTCGCGGTGGCCCTGTCGGCGCTGATGGTCAGCGGGGTCTATATGCTGGATTGATCCGGGATTGATCCGGGGTGGCTGTCCGCAGCGGACCCGGGTGCCACCCACCACTGGACCGGCAATGAAACCCACCGCGCCATGGATTTCGCCAAAGACGCGGCCGAGGTGACCGCCAGACTGGCCGGGGAATGCGGGTAAGACGCGGTGAAATTCAGTTTGGCGGGCAACCAGTCCACATCCAGCAGCGCCAACCGGCCACTGGCCACCGCCGGGTCCACAAACGGCCGTGGCAGCACCGCGATGCCCAGCCCGTTCATCGTCATCTGCAGGCATGAGGTCATGTCATTGACCGGCGCGATCCGGGTTTCCAGACAGTCGGCCTGACGAAAGAACTGCACCACCTCGACATGCGGGCGGGTGTCCTTGGCGTGGGTCAGGATCGGGTAAGGGGCCAGATCCTCGGCCTGCAGATGCGTCGGCAGATTGGCGGCCAGTTCGGGGGCCGCGACCCAGGCCATGCTGACCTCGCCCAGTTCGATATTGGCGACGTTGAAATCCGGCACCGGCCCGTTTAGAAAGGCGATGTCCAGTGTGCGTGCCAGCAAGGCGCGTTGCAGGTTGGCGGTGCGGTCCACATCCAGTTCCACCACGACATAGGGGAATTTCTCGTGCATCACGCGCAGGAAATCCTGCAACCAGCTGTGGGCGACCATTTCGACCGCGCCCAGCCGGATGGTGGTGGAGAATTTCTTGTTCTGCCCGGCATCGGTAAAGGCCCAGACGGCACTCAGGACCCGCTCTGCCAGCGGCAACATCTGTCGGCCCTGCTCGGTCAGCACGACCGATCCGGCATCGCGTTCAAACAACCGCATCCCCAGCATCTCTTCCATCTGCGAGATCCGGTTCGAGATATTCGGCTGGGTCGTGTTCATCTGTTCCGCCACCCGGCGAAAGCTGCACAGGGCCGCCAATCGCACAAAAGTGTCGATCTGTTTCAACGTCACATGCATCGCGGGCCTATTCGTTTCATTCGTGCCGATGAATCCGGCAAACACGCCGCTTGGGCGGCTGTTCCACGGGCAGACGATGGACTTATAAGATATAATAAATTGATCATCGAGAGGAAAAATAAATATTTTTGTTATTCTTTGCGGGGGGCAATGATGGGGGCAGCCCGCCACAGCGCGGGGGTAATTTCACGAAAAAAAGGACAGGGACATGCACCTCACCAAGCGGGTTACCTTGGCGCTGGCAACGATGGTCACGATGTCGGCGGGAATCGCATCGGCGGAAACCAAATGGGTCATGCCATCGGGCTATCCCGAGAGCAATTTTTTCACCCAGAACCTGCGGGCCTTCATCGCGGATGTGGACAAGGAAACCAACGGCGAACTGAAAATCGACCTGCGCCCGAATGACGAGTTGATGAAGCTCGATACCGTCAAGCGCGCGGTGCAATCGGGGCAGGTGCCGATCGGCGAGATCCGCTTTGGCATCTATGGCAACGAAGATGCGATGAACGTTCTGGATTCGGTGCCCAGCCTGGCTGGCAACTACGTGGAATCGCGCAAGCTGATACAGGCGCAGATCCCCTATTACGACAAGACCTTCGGTGAAAAGGGGCTGAAGATCCTGTCCTATGAACCCTGGCCGGGGCAGGGGTTCTTCACCAAGTTCCCTGTCAACTCGGTCGATGATTTCAAGGGCGTCAGTATTCGCATCTATTCCGCCTCGACGCAGCAGATGGCGGAACTGCTGGGCTTCAACGCCACGATCCTGCCCTTTGCCGAGGTGCCGCAGGCTTTCTCCACCGGGTTGATCCAGTCGCTGTTCACCTCGGCGCAGACCGGGGTGGATATTCAGGCGTGGGACTATGCCAAGCATTTCACCTATTCGGGGTCGATGCTGAACAAGAACGGTATCATCGTCAACAAGCGCGCCTTTGACAAACTGTCGCCCGAGGTGCAGGCGGCTCTGGTCGCGGCGGGTGAGCGCGCCACGGATCGTGCCTTTGAGATGAGCAAGGCGGCGCATGAAGCCACCGTGGCAACCTTGGCCGCGAATGGCATGGCTGTGGTGGATGCCTCGCCGGACTTGCAGGCCAGGCTGAAGGAGATCGGTGACACCATGACCGCCGATTGGGCCGCCAAGGCGACGCCGGAGCAGAAAGCCGTTCTGGATGCCTATCTCGCCTCGTTGAAATGATCGTCGCCGCCCCTGGTGTTGCGCCATGCGTGGCGGCGGGGGCGGGCAGCATCTTTTAGGGAATATCCATATGACGATCGCCCGTGTCCTCGACCGGCTTTACCTGCTGTGCGGCTATCTTTCGGCATTCTTCCTGGCGATGATCGCCGTGCTGACGCTGGCCCAGATCATCTGCCGGCAACTTGCCTTCCCGCTGGAGACCAGCGAGCTGTCAGGCTTTTGTCTGGCCGCCTCGACCTTCTTTGGGCTGTCCCATACGCTGGTCAAAGGCGAACATGTCCGCGTCAGCCTGTTTGAGGGGCTGAGTTCCGCCGCGCTGCGCCGCACGCTGGAGATGTGGTGCTGTGCCATCGGCGCGCTGGTTGCGGCCTTTGCCACCTATAATGTCGCGCTGTTTGCCCGTGACAGCCACACCTTTGGCGATCTGTCGCCGGGGCTGATGGCGGTGCCGATGTGGATCCCGCAAGGCACGCTGGTGCTGGGGCTGGGGATGCTGACCATCGCCTTTCTGCACCAGCTGGTGCGGCTTATGGCCGGACGCATGCCGCAGTATCTCGATAAAACCACTGTGCTGGAGGATTGAGGCATGGATCCTGTCATGGGCGCATCGGTGCTGATGATCGTGTTGTTGTTCGTGTTGCTGGCCAGTGGGGTGTGGATCGCCGTCGCATTGGTGGCGGCCGGGGCGGCGGTGTTCTTTTTCTATGCGCCGGTCGATCCGGGGCAGATCATCGCAAGCACGATCTGGGATGCCAGCTGGAGCTGGGCGCTGACCGCCCTGCCGCTGTTCATCTGGATGGGCGAGATCCTGTCGCGGTCGGGGTTGTCGGCCAACCTGTTCGGTGGGCTGGCGCCGTGGTTGCGGCGCTGGCCCGGCGGGCTGCTGCATGTGAATGTGATCGGCTGCGGGGTCATGGCCGCGGTGGCTGGATCGTCGGCCGTCACCTGCGCGACCGTCGGCCGGATGAGTATCCCCGAGCTGCGCAAGCGCGGCTACAACCAGAGCATGATGGTCGGATCCCTGGCCGGGGCGGGCACGTTCGGCCTGTTGATCCCGCCGTCGATCATCATGATCGTTTATGGCGTTCTGGCCCAGCAATCGGTGGCACGGCTGTTCATTGCCGGTATCTTGCCGGGTCTGATGCTGATCGCGCTCTATTCCAGCTACATCGCGCTCTGGGCGTTGACGCATGGCAAAGAGGCCGTGGCGCAGGTCGATCCGCCGATGAGCTTTGTCGAAAAGCTGCGCCGTTCGCGTGATTTGCTGCCGGTGTTGCTGTTGATCGTGGCGATCATCGCGTCGATCTACGGCGGGCTTGCGACCCCCACCGAGGCTGCCACCATCGGCATTCTGGGGGCGCTTGGGCTGGCCCTGTGGAATCGCAGCCTGACATGGGCGATGTTCATGGACAGCCTGCTGTCGGCGGCCCGCATTTCGTGCATGATCGCGTTCATCATCTCGTCGGCGGCCTGTCTGTCGGTTGCGGTGGGCTTTGCCGATATCCCGCGGGCCCTGGCGAATTGGGTGCAGGGAATCGGATTGTCGACCTATGGTCTGCTGTTCGTGCTGACGATCCTGTTCCTGCTGGTCGGTTGCGTACTGGAGGGGATCTCGATCCTGGTGCTGTCCAGCTCGGTGGTGCTGCCGATGATCGTTGCGGCGGGGATTGATCCGCTGTGGTTCGGGATCTACGCGGTGATCGTCATCGAATGCGCACAGATCACCCCGCCAGTGGGCTTCAACCTGATCATCATCAAGTCGATGACCGGGATGGGGATCTGGCAGATCACCCGGGCGGCCTTGCCGTTCCTGGGGTTGCTGTTGTTTGCCATCGTGCTGATCACGGTCTTCCCGGAAATCGTCACGTTCCTGCCCGACCTGATGTCCAACTGACATCATCGTGAAACGGCCCGGATCTTGCCCGGGCCGTTTTTCCATGGGTCAGGCGTCGATCTTGCGCACGCCGATCAACAGTTCGGTCAGCAGCACGGCCTGGGCGTTGAACATTTCCGTGCCGGGCATGGTGCCGCAGCCCTTGGCCCGCGCCGCCGCCACCAGGGGTGAGATCGCCGGGCGCGTCACCACATCCGAGACGAACTGATCCGCCGTCAGGAATTCGGTCTGCACCGGCAGCGGGTCGCCCTCACGCATGCCCAGCGGCGTTGCATTCGCCACCAGCACAAAACCACGCGGGTCCGTCGAACCGGCGCGTGCCTTGCCGGGGAAATCCTGATTCAGCCGGGCCAGCAACGTATCGCGGCGGGCCGCGTCGATATCATGCACGGCCAGTTCGCTGGCACCGCGCGCCAGGATTTCATAGGCGATGGCCGCCCCCGCGCCGCCCGCGCCAATCAACAGTGCCGGTTTGCCCGCCACATCAAAGCCCTGTGCCGCCACGCCATCCATATGACCGTGGCCATCGGTTGCATCGCCGACCCAGTCATCGCCATCGCGGATCATGATGTTGACCGCGCCTGCCGCCTTGGCCCGCGCCGAGATCCGTTCGCAGAACTGCATGCACGGCACCTTCAGCGGCACGGTGATCACGATCCCGTCGCAATTGACCACCTTTTTCGCCGCAACCAGCCACGCGGGCAGGTCTTCGGGCAGAATGTCCAGCGGCATCACCATGCCGTTGAAATCGCGATCCGCCATGATCTGGCTCAGCGCGGCCGGGGATTTCACCTGACCGATGGGATGGCCGATGATGGGATAGAAGCGCGTCTCGCCGTCGATGCGCAGGGGTTTGGACATGGAACTCTCCTTCGAGGCGCACGATGGCGCGGGGCGGGTGGGTGTATTGTGGCGTAGAAGGGGGATGGGGGGCACACGCGGCAACATGGCCGCAGGCATGGCAGACCCCGCGATGGGTCCGCCTGCGTTTCCTCCCGATTCCGGCCTCCTCCGCCGCTGAATGGACGATTTCAAAAAACGGAACTTGGTTCAAGAATAAAATTATATTACAAGATGCGACGGGGATACGCATCAACAGCGCTTCGGGGAGGAAACGCATGTCAGATACCAACGCAAGGCTGAATGTCGCCGTAATCGGCGCGGGGGCCATCGGGCGCACGCACATTGACACGCTGGGCCATGCGCCCGGCATGCGTCTGGTGGCGATTGTCGACCCGGTCGCGGCGGGGCGGGATCTGGCCGAATCGCTCGGGGTGCCCTGCCTGCCGGATGTGGCGGCATTGATCCAGTCGGGTCTGGTGGATGCGGCCATCGTCGCCACGCCGAATGAGACCCACCTGCCGGTCTCGGCGGCACTGCTGCGCGCGGGCATTCCGGTCCTGCTGGAAAAGCCGGTGGCCGAAAGCCTGGAGTCGGCGCTGGAATTGATCACCGTTGCCGAAGAAACCGGCCTGCCGTTGCTGGTGGGGCATCATCGCCGCCACAACCCCATCATCCGCGCCGCGCATCAGGCCATTGCCTCTGGGGCAATCGGCGATCTGGTCGTTGCCAATGTGCTCTGCACGCTGGCCAAACCCGATCCGTATTTTCAGGCCGAATGGCGCCGCACGCCGGGTGCGGGCGGGCCGCTGCTGATCAATCTGGTGCATGAAATCGACCTGCTGCGGCATTTCTTTGGCGAAATCGCCACCGTGCAGGCGGTGGCCAGCAATGCCCGACGCGGCTTCGCGGTCGAGGATGCCGCCGCTGTCTGCCTGAGCTTCGTCAACGGCGGGCTGGCGACGCTGGTGATTTCCGACGCGGCATCGGGCCCTTGGGCCTGGGATCTGAGTTCGGGTGAAAATCCGGCCCGGTTCCCGGCGCACAAGATTTCCGCCCATCATTACGCGGGCACGACGGGGGGGCTGTCACTGCCCGATCTGGCGCTGTGGCGCCATCCGGGCACGCCGGACTGGACCACCGAGATGCAGCCCGCGACCCTGGCCTATACCGCCGGTGATCCCTATCTGGCACAGCTGAGCCATTTTGCCGATCTGATCCGCAACGGCGGCACCGCGCGGGTTTCGGCCCGTGATGCCACCGCCAATCTGATTGTCCTCGACGCCATCCGCACGGCTGCCGAAACCGGCCATGTGGTGGCTGTGGATCTGTCGCCGCTGGTGGCGCGCGACGCTGTTGCCGCCTGATATTCCCCACTTCATCGAACAGGAGAAATCCGATGAGCTATTATGAACTTGCCACACTGGATACGGTGATCTTCGGCGCGGGCAAGGCCGCACCGGGGATCGAGGCCTGGGTGGCCGAAGGCGCCGGGCGGCTGTGTGGTGCCTGGGGCACCGATATCGGCACGCTGAACCGGGTGTTTGTGCTGCGCGCCTTTGACAGCCTGGCGCAGCTGTATGACGAACGCGAACGGGCGCTGCGGTCGGACAATCCGTTCGGTTGCACCGAGCAACTGGTCAAGCTGAACATGGAAGGCTATCGCGCGCTGGATTTCCTGCCGCCGGTGGAAACGGGTACCTTCGGCCCGGTCTATGAGTTTCGCACCTACAAGACCAAGGTCAACGGCATCGTCCCCACGATGGATAAATGGCGTGATGCCGTGCCGGGCCGCGAGGCCTATTCCAAGCTGACCGTGGCGATGTATGGTCTGGATGGCGAACCGCGCCTGACGCAGATCTGGCCCTACGCCAGCCTGGCGGCCCGGTCCGAGGCGCGCGGCAAATCGGTTGCCGATGGCAAATGGCCGCCCAAAGGTGGCCCGGATTGGCTGTCGCCCGACATGACCAGCCAGATCGCCGTACCGCTGCCGTTCTCGCCGTTGAAGTGAGGCGCATATGGCCCATCCGATTTCGCTGGCCTTTCTGACCACATTCGAAGTCGGCCCGGTCGAGGCGGTGCGTATCGCCTCGGCTGCGGGCTATGACATGGTGGGGTTGCGTATTCTGCCTGCCGCGGCCAGCGGTGAACCCGACTATCCGTTGCTGAACGACGACAGCACCTTGCGTGAGGTTCTGGCCGCGCTGGACGACACCGGTGTGACCGTGGGTGATATGGAGATCATTCGCCTGAAGGCCGAAAACGACTGGGATCTGTTCACGCGGTTCTGTGCGCGGGCGGCGGCGGTGCGGGCAAAACATGTGCTGGTGGCGGGGGATGATACCGATCCGGCACGGCTGACCGCCAGCTTTGCCCGGTTTTGCCAGATCGCGGCGGAACATGGTCTGACGGCGGATCTGGAGTTCATGCCCTGGACGGCGGTGCCCGATGCGGCGACGGCCCTGCGCATCGTGCGGGGGGCGGGATGCGCCAATGGCGGCGTGCTGGTCGATGCGTTGCACTATGATCGGTCGACCACGACGCTGGACGAAATCGCCGCTTTGCCGCGCGAGGTTCTGCATTACGTGCAGTTCTGCGACGGCGTTGTGCCCTATGATCCGTCCGATGAAGGGCTGATCCGGGTGGCGCGTGGTGAACGGCTGATGCCGGGCGAGGGCGGGATTGACCTGATCGGTCTGGCGCGGGTGATTCCGCAAGATATCACCATCAGCGTCGAGATCCCGCACCGCGCCCTGGCCACCAAGGTTGATGCCTTGGGCCGGGCGCAGATGGCGATTGCGGCGACGAGGGCGATCCTGCGCGCGGCTGGCCGCAGCTGATCCGTCTGGTTGTCAGGTTCCCCGGAACATGCCAACGATAAGCGACCGTGACGTCCGGCCCCGGTCGGGCGCCACGAAAATGGAGGAGGACAGGATGACAGACACAGCGCAGACCCCTTGCATCATCTGTGTGGCGATCACCGGATCACTGCCGACCAAGGCGAACAACCCGGCGGTGCCGATCTCGATCCAGGAGCAGATCGAATCGACCCAGGCGGCTTTCGAGGCCGGGGCCAGTATCGCGCATTGCCATGTGCGCGACGATGAGGGCAAACCGACCTCGGACCCGGACCGTTTCGCCCGGCTGAAAGAGGGGCTGGAAACGCATTGCCCCGGTCTGATCGTGCAATTGTCGACCGGGGGTCGGTCCGGCGCGGGGCAGACGCGGGGCGGGATGCTGCCACTGGCGCCCGATATGGCGTCGCTGTCCGTTGGCTCGAACAATTTTCCGACCCGGGTTTATGAAAACCCGCCGGATCTGGTCGACTGGCTGGCCGCCGAAATGCTGAAATACGATATCAAGCCGGAAATCGAGGCCTTTGACCTGAGCCATATCGTGCAGGCCACCCGGATGCAGGCGGATGGCCGGTTGAAAGGCCCGCTTTATGTACAATTCGTCATGGGGGTGAAAAACGCCATGCCCCCGGATGAGCCGATCTTTGATTTCTACATCGAAACGCTGAAACGTCTGGCCCCGGATGCGCAATGGTGCGCCGCAGGTATCGGTCCGGCGCAATTGCAGATCAATGAGTGGAGCATCCGCAAGGGCGGCCATACCCGCACCGGGATGGAAGACAATGTCCGGCTGGATCGGGACCGTCTGGCACCGTCGAACGCGGCGCTGGTGCAGCGCGCGGTGGATCTGTGCGGGAAATATGGCCGTCCGGTGGCCGACTGGCGTCAGGCGCGGCAGATTTTGGGATTGCGGATGCCCTCCGGCATCTGACCCCGCGTTAACGATTTATCCGCCTTGAATATTGACGTAATACGGGCGTGTTGGCATAGTTGGTTCTGTAATGCCTCGGCATGACAAGATGGATACTGCCCGTGCATGCGGGTTCGATGTGCGAAAGCTGTCTGAAATTATCTTTCGGTCTGCCCTGTTTTTTTCGGCAGATGTTGATTCTTTCCCATCGGGTTTTTGGCGCATTTTTTCACAGCGCCTGATTTGTAATGATGGAGATGTATTGAATGGCCGACGAAACATATACGATGAAGATCATACCGCTGGAATCCCTGAATTTTTCTGGGACCTCGGGCAACTTGCAATATCTGGACGGTTCGGGATGGTGGGGTAAGACCACCAGCTACACCACGGCTGGCGCAACCACGGCGAATGTCGTGGGACAAGGCGATTTTCCCGATATGACCGATGATCCGCTCTGGCCGCGCTGGTCGGAGAGCGATGGCAGCGTCACGCCCGCGCATACTCAGGTGCTGGGCCAGCCGCTGGAAATCGGTGGGGTGACATATCCCGCCGGTGCCGCGATCGAGGATGAATACGAGATCACCTTGCAGGATGCCGAAGGGAATACCTATGTCCTGACGGCGATTTCCATCACCGAATTCACTACGGATGGGGCCGGGGGCATACCGTCTGCGGCCACCACCAAGGTCGTCGGATTCATCTGGGATGGCGCGGCCCCGCCTGCGGGTGTGACGTTGACCACGGTTTATGGCGGTGTCCGTGACCATCAGACGATTGATCCGAACCAGGCGACCGTGTGCTTTGCCGCGGGCACGATGATCCGCACCCCCAAGGGGGATCGTCGAGTCGAGGATCTGGCCATCGACGATCTGGTGACGACGGTCGATCATGGCCCGCAACCGGTGCGTTGGGTCGGATGCAGCCCGATGACCACCGAGGCGCTGGCGCGTAACGAAAAGCTGCGCCCGATCCGCATCCGTGCCGGTGCCCTGGGCGATGGCGTGCCACTGGCGGATCTGCTGGTCTCGCCGCAGCACCGTATTCTGGTGCGTTCAAAGGTGGCTGAACGGTTGTTCGGCGCACGCGAAGTGCTGATTTCGGCCAAGCAGCTGTTGCAGATCGACGGTGTCGATGTGGCCGAGGATGTTGCCAGCGTCGATTACTACCATGTGCTGTTTGACCGCCATGAGGTGGTTGTCTCCAACGGGGCCGAAACGGAATCGCTGTTCACCGGCCCGCAGGCGCTGAAAAGCATCGGGCGTGCGGCGGTCGAGGAAATCTTCACCCTGTTTCCGCAGTTGCGGGACCGTGATTATACCCCGGCTGCGGCACGGATCCTGGTTTCGGGGCGGCAGGGGCGCAAGATGATCATGCGCCATATCCAGCACAAGCGGGATCTGGTCGCCGTCGCCTGATCGGGCCTTCTGCAATCCAGCCGCCCCGGTTTTGGCCGGGGCGGTTTTCTGTTTCAGACGTTCATCTGTGTGCCGATCTCCACCACCCGTCCGACCGGAATGCGAAAGTAATCCGAGGCGCTGGCGGCATTGCGCGACAGATAGATGAAAATCCGCGCCTGCCACATCGGCATCCGGGACCGCACCGATGGCCGCAGGCTGCGCCGTGACAGAATGAATGACGTCGCCATGATGTCGAATTTCAGCCCCTTCTTGCGGCACAACAGCAGGGCTTGTGGCACGTCCGGGTCCTCGGTGTAACCATAGCTCAGCGTGATGCGGCCAAATCGCGGCGAGATCTCTTCCAGCACGACGCGCTTGTCATCGCTCACCCGTGGCACATCGGCGGTCAGAATGGTCAGCAGCATATTCTTTTCATGCAACGCCTTGAAATGCTTCAGGCTGTGCAGCAGGGATTCCGGCGCCATTTCCGGTGTGGCGGTCAGGAATACGGCGGTGCCGGGCACGGTGGCGATGGATTTGGCATGTATCTGCCCCAGCAGAAGATCCATCGACACCTGGCTTTCGCGTTCCTTTTCCGCCAGCAGCCCCGACCCCCGTCGCCAGCTGAACATGACCACCAGCATCGCTGCCGCAATGCCCAGCGGCACATAGCCGCCCTCGGCGATCTTGATCAGGTTGGCCCCCAGAAACACCAGATCCAGCATCAGGAACGGCGCCATCAGCGCAATGGCCGCCCCCATCGACCATCCCCAGTGTTTATGCGCCACCAGCATTGCCAGCAACGCCGTCACCACCATCGTGCCGGTGACCGAGATCCCATAGGCCGCCGCCAGCGCCGATGAGGTGTCGAACATCACCACCAGCGCCAGCACCCCGATCAGCAAGGCGCCATTGATCCACGGAATATAGATCTGGCCCTGTTGCTGTTCCGAGGTGTGGCGGATCTTCATGCGCGGCAACAACCGGAGTTGCACCGCCTGTTGCGTCAGGGAAAACGCCCCCGTCACCACCGCCTGGCTGGCAATGATCGTGGCCAGGGTCGCCAGAATGACGATCGGCGTCAGTGCCCAGGCAGGAAACAGCAGATAGAACGGGTTTTCCAGCGTTTCAGGCCGGCTCAGCAACAGGGCTCCCTGTCCCAGATAGTTCAGCGTCAGCGCCGGAAATGTGGCGTAGAACCAGCCGATGCGGATCGGGCGGCGACCGAAATGCCCCATGTCGGCATAGAGTGCCTCGGCTCCGGTGACCGCCAGAAACGCCGCGCCCAGCACCGCCAGCGCCACCCCCCGGTGATGCAGCAGAAACGTGACCGCATGGGCCGGGTTCAGCGCCGCCAGCACCTGCGGCGCCTCTTGCATCCGCCACAGCCCGCCTACGGCCAGCGCGCTGAACCAGACCAGCATGATTGGTCCGAAGAACCGCGCCACGGTCTCGGTGCCGTGCTTCTGGATGGCGAACAGCCCGATGATGATGCCCACCGCTACCGGCTCGACATAGGCATCGGAACCGGGCGCGATCAGCGTGATCCCCTCGACCGCCGACAGCACCGAAACGGCGGGCGTGATCAACGCATCGCCATAAAACAGCGCCGCCCCCAAAATACCCAGCACCAGCACCGGTGTGCGCGCCACCCCCATCGAGCGTTGCGCCAGCGCCAGCAAGGACAGCGTGCCGCCTTCGCCATCATTGTCGGCGCGTAGCAGGATCAACACGTATTTCCCGGTCACGATCACGATCAACGTCCAGATGATCAGCGAGACCACCCCCAGCACATATTCGCCCGGCACCTGTCCCGAACGCGCGCCACTGGCGATCATCGCCTCGCGGAAGGCATAGAGCGGCGAAGTGCCGATATCGCCATAGACCACCCCCAACGCGCCCAGCGTCAGTGCCGCCAGCGGTTTGCCGTGTTGGGTTTCGGCAGGGGTGTCGGCAGGGGTTTCGGCCTGGGATTCGGCGGGCAAGGGGGCCGAAAGACCGGTATGATCGGCGCGACGCATGGGCAGCCTGATGTCAGCGCGGCCATCGGGGCCGCACCCTGACTGTGGGGTCTGCGGCATAAGGAAACGAGCCGGGATTTGCCCCCCGGCGTAAGGATTTCGTAAAGTCGGTGGACAAATCCGCACCGCGCGCTTTCATCCGGGTATGAGCATGATGAACCGCCCCCCCTCGGACCTTCCGGCCCCGGCCCCCCTTCCGCAGGATCGGTCCCGGATGGATCGGCCGTGGATGCCCACCCCGCGGCTGTATCAACTGCTGGGGGCGGTCGGGGTGCTGATTGTCGCGGCGCTGGCGGTTTCCATGCTGCGCAGCCATATCCCGGAAAACGTCGGCTTGCTGGTGTTTCTGACCGCCGTTCTGGTGACGGCCGCCGCGTTCGGGTTCTGGACCGGATTGCTGAGTGCCGTGGGCGCGCTGGCGACGTTCAATTTCTTTTTCGTCGAACCGCACTACACGTTTTTTGCCGCGCGGGCCCAGGATCTGGTGACGCTGGTGGCATTTTTGCTGGCGGCGGGGCTGACCGGTTTTCTGGCCGGGCGGTTGCGCGAACAGGTGGATGCCGCGCGCGGGCGGGCCGATGTGTTGCAGGTGCTGTCGGCCGTCACCACCGATCTGTCGGATGCGCAGGCGGCGCCGGATATCGTCGCGGCGGCGGCGCACCATATCGCGGCGCTGTCGCATGGCCCGGTGGTGGTGTTGCGGCGCACGGGCGACGGGTTGCGCCTGATCGCCGCCGCGCCGCCCGCGTTCCAGCCCGGCGCCATTGATTTGCAGGCGGCGGAACAGGCGCTGAACCGGGGCCGGGTGGAATTCGCCACCGCCGATGGCTGGACCGGATCGCGGATGAATTTTCACCCCGTGCCCACCGGGCGCAATGCCGCGCATGTGTTTGGCCAT
>DASWPI010000058.1:0-9463 GCA_036398515.1 Paenirhodobacter sp. | reverse complement strand
CTGATCGGGCAGGGCTATTACGGCACCGTCACGCCGCTCGCGATTCAGCGCAACATTCTGGAAAACCCGGCGTGGTATACCGCCTATACGCCCTATCAGCCGGAAATCGCCCAGGGCCGACTGGAAGCACTGTTGAATTTCCAGACCATGGTGGCCGATCTGACCGGGTTGCCGGTGGCCAACGCCTCGTTGCTGGATGAGGCGACCGCCGCCGCCGAAGCGATGACCATGGCCGAACGTTCGGCAAAATCCAAGGCCAAGGCCTTTTTCGTCGATGAGAACCTGCATCCGCAGACCATCGGCGTGATCCGCACCCGTGCCCAGCCGCTGGGCATTCAGGTGATCGTCGGCGCCCCTGATACCTTGGTGCCCGAGCAGGTGTTCGGCGCGATTTTCCAATATCCGGGCACCTATGGCCATGTGCGCGATTTCACCGATCTGATCGCGGCGCTGCACGCCGCGCGGGCGATTGCGGTGGTGGCGACCGATTTGCTGGCGCTGTGCCTGCTGAAGGAACCGGGCGCCATGGGCGCCGATATCGCCGTGGGGTCGGCCCAGCGGTTTGGTGTGCCGATGGGCTATGGCGGTCCGCACGCGGCCTTCATGGCCACGCGTGATGAGTTGAAGCGTGCGATGCCCGGGCGGATCGTGGGTGTTTCGGTCGATGCCCGCGGCAACAAGGCCTACCGGCTGTCGTTGCAGACCCGCGAACAGCATATCCGCCGCGAAAAGGCCACCTCGAACGTCTGCACGGCGCAGGCGTTGCTGGCGGTGATGGCGTCCTTCTATGCGGTGTTCCACGGGCCGATCGGCCTGCGTGCCATCGCCGAGCGGGTGCACTTCAACGCCGTGCGGTTGCGCGATGCGTTGCTGAACGCCGGTGCCGATGTGTCGTCGTCGGCGTTTTTCGACACGATCACGGTCAAGGTCGGCGTGGGGCAACAGGGCATCATGGCCGCCGCGCGTCATCGCGGGTTGAACCTGCGCAAGGTCGGGCGCGACCGGGTTGGGATTTCGGTCGATGAACTGACCAATGATGATGTCATCACGCGGGTCCTGGATGCCTTTGGCATCACCGAAACCGCGCCCAAGGCCAGCGATCTGGGCTTCCCCGAGGCGATGCTGCGGCGCAGTGACTACATGACCCATCCGGTGTTCCATATGAACCGGGCGGAATCGGAAATGATGCGCTACATGCGGCGGTTGTCGGACCGCGATCTGGCGCTGGACCGGGCGATGATTCCGCTGGGGTCCTGCACGATGAAGCTGAACGCCGCCGCCGAGATGATGCCGATCACCTGGCCTGCGTTCAATGCGCTGCACCCTTTTGCCCCGCGCAATCAGGCCGAGGGATATGGCGAGGTGATCGCCGATCTGACCGCGAAACTGTGCAATATCACCGGCTATGACGCCTTTTCGATGCAGCCCAATTCGGGTGCGCAGGGCGAATATGCCGGGCTGTTGACCATTTCGGCCTATCACCGCGCACGCGGTGAAGGGGATCGCGATATCTGTCTGATCCCGATTTCGGCGCATGGCACGAATCCGGCATCGGCGCAGATGGCGGGGATGAAAGTCGTGGTGGTGAAATCCGCCCCGAACGGCGATATCGACCTGGAGGATTTCGCGCAAAAGGCACAGGCGGCGGGCGACAGGCTGGCGGCCTGCATGATCACCTATCCCTCGACGCATGGCGTGTTCGAGGAAACGGTCAAATCGGTGTGCGAGATCACCCATCAATATGGCGGTCAGGTCTATATCGACGGCGCCAACATGAACGCGATGGTGGGGCTGGTGCGGCCGGGCGAGGTGGGCGGCGATGTCAGCCACCTGAACCTGCACAAGACCTTTGCCATTCCGCATGGTGGTGGCGGTCCCGGCATGGGGCCCATTGGCGTCAAGGCGCATCTGGCACCCTACCTGCCGGGGGACCCGGAGCAGGGCGAGGGGGCGGTTTCGGCGGCCCCGTTCGGGTCGGCCTCGATCCTGCTGATTTCCTGGGCCTATTGCCTGATGATGGGCGGGGCGGGGCTGACGCAGGCGACGCGGGTGGCGATTTTGAACGCCAATTACATCGCGTCGTCGTTGCAGGCGGAATATCCGATCCTGTTCATGGGCAACCGGGGCCGGGTGGCGCATGAATGCATTCTGGACACCCGCGAATTCGCCGAGGTGGGGATATCGGTTGACGATATCGCCAAGCGTCTGGTGGACAGCGGTTTCCACGCCCCAACCATGAGCTTCCCGGTCGCGGGAACTTTGATGGTGGAGCCCACGGAATCGGAAACCAAGGCCGAGCTGGACCGGTTCATCGCCGCGCTGCGCTCGATCCGTCAGGAAATCCGTGATGTGGCCGAGGGTCGGATCGCCGCCGAGGAAAGCCCGCTGCATTTCGCGCCGCATACGGTCGAGGATCTGGTGGCGGACTGGACCCGTGCCTATCCGCGCGAACAGGGGTGTTTTCCGCCGGGGTCGTTCCGGGTGGACAAATACTGGCCGCCGGTCGGGCGGGTCGACAACGTGTTTGGCGATCGCAACCTGATCTGCACCTGTCCGCCGGTCGAGGCCTACGCCGCCGAATAGGGCGTTTTGCAAGTGACAAGGCCCGCTGGTTCCGGGCCTTGTCGGGTGTCTGTGATAGCCGGGGGGCCACGATGGCCGAGGGAATGCGCGTAACCTGTCTGGCCTGTGGTCAGGCCAACCGGGTGCCGGGGGTCAGGCTGGCCTCAGGGCCGAAATGTGGCGTTTGCGGCGCGGCGTTGATCTCGACGAAGCCGGTGGCGATTGACGCGGCGGTTCTGGCCAAGGCTGATAAGGATGATCTGCCGTTGCTGGTGGATTTCTGGGCACCGTGGTGTGGACCGTGCCGCCAGATGGCACCGCAGTTTCAGGCGGCGGCGGGAATGTTGGCGCCACAGGTGCGGCTTGCCAAGATCGACACCCAGGAACACCCCGTCGTGGCACAGCGATATCGGGTGCAGGGCATCCCCGCGTTCATCCTGTTTGGGCGGGGGCGCGAGGTCGCCCGCGCGGCGGGTGTGCGCTCGGCAGCGGATCTGGTGGCCTGGGCGCGCGGCAAGCTGGGCCTGACGGGCTGATTATGATTACGCGGCGCGCGGTGCCCACAACATGACCGCCGCCCCTGTCAGGCACAGCGCCGCGCCGATCATGTCCCAGCGGTCCGGGGTCTGCCCCTCCGCCAGCCAGAGCCAGATCAGCGATGTGGCGATGTAGATGCCGCCATAAACCGCATATGCACGCCCCGCCTGATCCGATGGGCTTTGCGTCAGCAGCCAGGCAAAGGCCGCCAGCGACACCATGCCCGGCACCAGCCACAACACCGATTTACCCAGCCGCCACCACGCCCAAAATGCGAAGCAACCGGCGATTTCCGCCAGCGCGGCAAAGACGTAGATGACAACGGCGATCAGATTGGCTTGCATGGGGCCTGACGGTCAAGACGCCCCGTTTCTGGGACGCCCCACGAAACAAGTCAAGACAGCTGTTTGCGCCCGGCCAATTGGTGGAACAGATGGGTGAAGGCGGCCGCCCCCACCACCGGCACCACCAGATTCAGCACCGGCACCGCCAGCGGCACCGCCATCAGCGCCCCGGTGGCCCAGACGGTCAGCGCGTTGCGCTCATACAGGGCGCGGGCGTCGGCCCGGCTCATGCGGCGCAGGGCGGCCATCTGAAAATATTCGCGCCCCAGCAGGTAGCCGTTCAACCCCAGAAACAGGAACGGCGCAAAGGGAATGACGAACGGATAGATCATCAGTGCCAGCAGGTTGGCCGCGATCACCACGCCAAAGAATTTCAGCGTATCCCCCAGGCTTTCCCACAGGCCCAACCCGCGCACGGGCGGCAGATCCGGGTAATGCTCCCTTTCCACCAGACCGGCGACGTCATCCAGAAAAAATCCGGTGAAGATCGACGCCACCGGCGCCATCAGAAAGATCGAGGCAAAAACGAATATCGCCACCGCCATCCAGCCCGCCGCGGCATCCACCCAGCTGACCGGCCCCCAGAACGGCAGATTGACGGTCTCGGGCAGGATCAGCCCCAACACCCAGATCAGCCCCACCCCAAGCGCGATCAACAGCGCCAGCGCCAGCGCGATCCCAAGGATCAGGATCTTCAACGCGCCCGGCCGCATCAGATCGCGCCAACCGCGCAACAGGGACGTGAACATCATGCCGATACCCAGGTGACGATCTGGGTGATATCGGGGCGCGGGCGTTCCACCGGAAGCATGGTTTCGGTTCCGATATGCACCAGCCCGGCGACCCATTCTCCATCAGTCAGGCCAAAGGCCGTTGCCGCGAAGCCCCGGTCATGCGCGATCCAGCCGGTCAGCCATCCTGCGCCCCAACCCGCCGCCAGCGCGGCATCGACCAGCTGCATGCAGGTGGCGCCGACCGACAGGGTCTGTTCGATCTGCGGCACCTTGTCGGTGGGGCGGGGCACGGCAATCACCGCGACGCATAGCGGGCTGTCGGCCAGTTGTGAGACGCCCTTGGCCGCCACAGCCGGGGACATGGCCTGCGCGTAATCGGCCGCGGCCTGCGCCAGACGCGCCAATGCGGGGCGTTCCAGCACGACAAACCGCCACGGTTCCAGCTTGCCGTGGTCGGGCACGCGGGCGGCGGCGGTCAGGATTTCCGTCAGGGCATCGCGACCCGGCGCGGGGGCGGTCAGGGTCTTGGGCGGGCGCGAACGCCGGGTCAACAGAAAGCGCAGAACCTGATCATTGCGGATCGGCGGGTTCACGGTGCCGGGGGTGATGTCCATTCTGGTCTCCGTCGCGGATAGGGTGGTCGCGGATACGGGGTCAGATATCGGGGCTGGCCCGAACGATTGCAATGGCCCGCAGCATTGTGGCCGGTTAGGAACGGGATATGACCGATCTGAGCCATCTGGCCGTGCCGGGCACGGAAATCACGCTGCGGGTGACGCCGCGGGCCTCGCGCAATGCCATTGTGTCGGGGGAAGATGGGCTGCGCGTTTATGTGACGACGGTGCCCGAGGACGGCAAGGCCAATGCGCAGGTGGCCAAGCTGCTGGCCAAGGCGATGGGGGTGGCGAAATCGCGGCTGGTTCTGGTGCGGGGCCAGACCGCGCGCGACAAGGTGTTCCGCGTCGAATAGCTATTTCTGTTCGGTCTGACGCAGACGATAGACGCCCTCGGGCAGGTTCAGCGCCGCCGCCAGTTCCCGCAGCTGGGCGTGCGAGAACACGATGCGGCTGACGGTCTCGGTCTGATCGTCCAGCTGTTCCAGGACGACACAATCCTCAAACGACTGGATCGTGACGTCTTCTTGCAGGTAGTCCTGTGGGTCATCCCCCTCGTCGACAAGGGTGATCACGGTGGCGTCGAATTCGTGTTCGATGGTAAACATGACGCCATGCTAGCCGCAGCTATGACGGGGCGAAAGGCCAATCTGAATGTTCCGGTCACGAAGATCACGCTGCGATGAAATCTTGCGGCAAACGCGTGGGGGATCTTTGCGTTCGCCCTGCGGATGGTTAGATTCCGGCGGCAGGGCATGGTGCCCATTTTCGAGCTGAAGGGCCCCTTGATGCCAGCCTTTGTGATCCGTGCCTGTGTTACCCTGTTTTGCGCGGCGCTACTGGCCGCCTGTGCGGGGGGCGCGCAGCAGGACCAGCCCGTGCCCAGCCGTCCTGCCGCCCCGCAGGTCAGCGCCGAACCCGTGCCGGGGCGGCTGTCATCGGAACAGGCGGCGGATAACTTCCTCGCCGTGGCCCGCACCATGCAGCCCAGGATCCGCGAGGAATGCCTGGAACGCACCAAGGGGCGGCAGAACTGCAATTACCGGGTGGTGGTGGATGATCGGCAGAATGCCTCGCCCAACGCATTCCAGACGGTGGATGACAAGGGCAACCCGGTGGTCGCCTTCAATCTGGCCCTGATCGCCGAGGCGCGGAATCCCGATGAGCTGGCCTTTGTCATGGGGCATGAGGCGGCGCACCATATTCTGGGGCACCTGCAATCAAAATCCAAGGACGCGGCGGCAGGGGCGATGATCCTGGGGGTGTTGGCGGCGGCGACGGGGGCGGATGCCACCGGCATTTCGCAGGCGCAGGATTTCGGCGCCTCGGTCGGGGGGCGGGCGTATTCCAAGGAATACGAACTGGCGGCGGATCAGCTGGGCACGGTGATTTCCTGGGATGCCGGTTATGATCCGGCCAAAGGGGTGCTGTTTTTCAACCGCCTGTCGGATCCGGGCGAACAGTTCCTGGGGTCGCACCCGCCGAATGCGCAACGTATCGCCGTGGTGCGCCGCACCATCGCGCAGTTGCAGGCGCAGGCTATTCCGCACAGCTAAATCCGCCGTGATCGGGCGTCAATGATCTGTATCATGGCATTTTGGCGTCGTCGGCGCACGATGGGACCATTGGCAAATCAGGGCCATATGGGGGTGCGACATGGGTGCCATACTGCATGACGATCTGTATTTCTGGGTGACGCGCGGTATCGCGCGGCGTGCGGGGATCAACCTGAACGAGGCGCTGCATGAGGGGCGCATGTCGCGCACCGCCTTGGCCGGGATGGTTGATCGGTGCCGCACCTGCACACGCGCTGCGGAATGCCTGCGCTATCTGGCGCATCCGCAGGGCGACGATCCATCCTGGAATGGGCAGCCGTGCCGCAACGCCATGGTTCTGGCCGAGCTGCGCCAGCCCGTCGGGATATGACGCGACCTAGGGGATGATTTCAAAGCGGTCCACATCGACCATGCCGTGATCGGTGATTTTCAGATGCGGAATCACCGGCAGGGCCAGAAAGGCCAGTTGCAGGAACGGTTCCTCCAGGGTGACCCCCAGCGAGCGGGCGGCGGCGCGCAGGTCCACCAGACGGTCGCGCACGGTTTCAAAGGGCTCGAGGCTCATCAATCCGGCGACGGGCAGCGCCAGTTCCGCCAGGATTTTGCCGCCAGCGGCGACGACAAAACCACCTTCGATTTCCGTCAACCGATTGGCCGCCACCGCCATATCCGCCGCGTCGGCGCCAACGGTGACGATGTTGTGATGATCGTGGCAGACGGTCGAGGCGATGGCCCCGCGTTGTAACCCGAAGCCGCGCACAAAACCGGTGGCGATATTGCCGTTCTTGCCGTGCCGCTCGATCACCGTGATCTTCATCAGATCGCGTTTCAGGTCGGGGGATTTGTCGCCGCCCTCGGGGGTGATGTCGAAGGTCAGGTGTTCGGTGATGATCTTGCCGGGAATGATCCCGATCACCGGGGTTTCGATGCGATTGGCGCCGGTGCGGAAGCTGGCGGCGGTGACACGCGGTGCGTTGACCGAATGGCGCGCGACCGGGGGGATGGTGCTGCGCGCGGCAAAGGCGGTGTCCGTCGCCTCGATCCCACCGGCAAAGACGCGCTGCACATGACAGGTTTCCAACCCGTCGATCACCACGATATCGGCGCGTTTCCCGGGGGCGATCAGGCCTCGATCCTTGAGCCCGAAGGCCTCGGCGGCGGACAGGCTGGCGGCGCGATAGACCGCCAGTGGCGGTGCGCCCAGCCCGATGGCCGTGCGGATGATCCAGTCCAGATGCCCGTGTTCGGCGATGTCCAGCGGGTTGCGATCATCGGTGCAGAAGCACAGATAGGGGGCGTGTCGTTCGGTCAGCAGGGGGATCAGCGCGTGCAGATCTTTGGAAACCGAACCTTCGCGGATCAAGACCCGCATCCCTTTGCGCAGCTTTTCCAGGCCTTCCTCTGCGCTGGTGGCTTCATGCTCCGTGCGGATTCCGGCGGCGATATAGCCGTTCAGGTCCTTGCCGCGCAACAGGGGGGCGTGGCCGTCGATATGCCGTCCCTGCCATGCGTTCAACTTGGCCATGCAACCGGGGTCCTGCATCAGAACGCCGGGATAATTCATGAATTCCGCCAGCCCCAGCGTGCGCGGGTGATCCATCAGCGGGATCAGATCGGCGGCCTGCAGTATCGCGCCGGTGGTTTCCATATGCGTCGAGGGCACGCAAGATGACAGCTGCACCCGGATATCCATCAATGTGTGGCGCGAGGCATCGAGGAAGTAGTGAATCCCGGTCAGCCCGCAGACATTTGCGATTTCATGCGGATCGCAGATCGCCGTGGTGACGCCATGTGGCGTGACGCAACGATCAAATTCAAACGGTGTGACCAGCGAACTTTCGATATGCAGATGGGTGTCGATGAACCCCGGCACGACCACCGCCCCGGCCAGATCAACTTCACGCGTGCCGGTATAGGTGCCAAAGGTGCCGACAATGGTATCGCCGCAGATCGCCACATCGGTTTCGACCAGCTCGCCGCTGATCAGATCAAAGACACGGGCATTTTTCAGCACCAGATCGGCGGGCACGTTCCCGCGACCCTGTTCAATGCGTGCGGCGAGCGTGGTCATCTGGTGTTCCTGCGAATTGATCTGGCTTTGATCCGATCATGTCTGATAGGTCCGATAGGGACCAGCGATTTCCTCATGGCGATGTTGAATGGGCCGATTCGGCCTTGCTAAAAAGGGGTTTTCCCACTATGGGCAGCGCTTCGTGGGCCTGCACCCTTGGAGGAGGCCCTAAACGCCAATTGAAGGAATTCGCAAATGGCAAAAGAGATCGAAAATCTCGAAGCCGTCGTGCGCACGGGGTCGGGCAAGGGGGCCGCTCGCGCAGCACGTCGTCAAAATCTGGTGCCGGGCGTCGTGTATGGCGACGGGCAAGAGCCGGTGGCTTTGAACTTTGACTATAACAAGCTGCTGACCCGTCTGCGCAAGGGCCGCTTCCTGTCGACGCTGTTCAACCTGAAGGTTGAAGGTCAGGAAGACGTGCGCGTGATCTGCCGTGGTGTGCAAAAAGACGTCGTCAAGGATCTGCCGATCCATGTCGATTTCATGCGTACCCACCGCGCGTCGCGTATCAACCTGTTCATCCATGTGAACTTTGAAAACCAGGATAGCGCGCCGGGCCTGAAAAAAGGTGGCACGCTGACTGTCGTGCGTTCGGAAGTCGAGCTGGAAGTTCTGGCGGGCGATATCCCGGACCATATCACTGTGGACCTGACCGGCAAGCAGATCGGCGACGTGATCCATATCGGTGATGTTGTTCTGCCGGCTGGCGCCAAACCGACCATCGACCGTAATTTCGTTATCGCGAACATTGCGGCGCCGTCGGGTCTGGTTTCCAGTGCAGATGCGGACGAAGCCGCAGAGGCCTGATTTCAGGATCTTTACGTATGAAACGCGGGGCCAAATCTGGCCCCGCGTTTTATTTTGCGTTTCAGGAACTCATGTCAATTGACGATGAATTCCGCATGAAGCGCACCTGCGGTGTGGATGCTTTTCAGAATGTCGATCATATCGCGGGGGGAAACCCCCAGAGCGTTCAAGCCCGAGACGACATCGGAGAGCGAACTGCTTGTCGGGATTTCGGCCATCTTGATGCCGGGCTCATTTT
>DASWPI010000057.1:0-18105 GCA_036398515.1 Paenirhodobacter sp. | reverse complement strand
AGACCAGATCGCCATCGGCCTCCAGCCCCGGCAAGGTACGCGCCCGCGCGCCGGTCGCCAGAACGATGGATTTGGCGGTCAGTTCTTCGCTGCCCTTGTCGGTTTTCACCGAGACCACACCCTTTTTGGTCAGGGTCGCCGCGCCCATGATGGTGGTGATCTTGTTTTTCTTGAACAGATGGCCGATGCCACCCGAAAGTTGCTTGGCGACGCCGCGCGACCGCGCCACGACCGCATCCAGATCATAGCCGATATCGCCCGCCTTCAGGCCGAATTCCTTGGCGCGGTGCATCAGGTGGAACACCTCGGCCGAGCGCAGCAGCGCCTTGGTCGGGATGCAGCCCCAGTTCAGGCAGATGCCGCCCAGATGCTCGCGCTCGACCACGGCGACATTCAGCCCCAGTTGCGCGCCCCGGATCGCGGCGACATAGCCGCCCGGCCCTGCACCGATCACGATCATGTCGAAGCTTTTCACAGCCATCTCTCTCCCTCCGGGTGAAACTGGTTTGGTATTAAACTATATGGCTTCACCCCGCAACTGCGGGATAATCACGGATCACCGACGCATAGCCCCCGGCCGCGAGAAAGGCGATTTCCTCGGCCGTATTCTGCCGCCCGAGGGTGGCGTTGCGCCAGGGAAACCGACCGAAACGGGCAATGACATCACGATGCGCGCGGGCATGGCGCAGATTGTCGCCGGGCATCCGTTCGGCGAACAGCGCGCAACAGCGGGTCTGCGCCGCCAGGTTCTCGGCATGCATCAACGGCAGGTAGAAGAATTGCCGCAACGGCGGTTCGGTTGCCAGATCATGGCCCCGCGCGATGGCCTGTTCCGCCAGCCGCACCGCGGCCGCATCGGTGATGAAACTGTCCGGGTGATCGCGGAACATGTTGCGCGGAAACTGATCCAGAACGATCAGCGCCGCCAGGGCCGGCTGCGCGGCTTCGACCCAATCGTCCAGCCCGTTTTCCCGCGCCTGCTGCCACAATGATTGAAAATGCTCACGGATATCCGTGTCGATCTCGGGCGTGCCCTTGTACCATCCCAGTGGCCCCAGACCGATCCAATACCGCAAGACCGCCGTGCTTTGCTGTGTCATCATCCCATCCCCCCAACCCACAGGTTGGCAGCAGATGGCCATTACGGCAAGGCCCGCGCCAGATTCCGCACGGGGTTATTCCTTGTCATTCGCGTCCGCATTGCCATCCGCGGCACGCAGGACCTCATCCACCGCCAATGCCGAGGCGGATGGCGACAGCACCGCATAGGCGCCCGGAAACTGTCCGACCCGGTTCGGAAAACAGGCGATCCGATACAGCGCATAGGCCGCGCCCGCCGTAAAGATCAGCGCCAGGAACAGGAAAAACCCGCCATTGCCCACCGTCTCCATCAACCACCCGGTGATCGGCGGGCTGATCATCGCACCGATGCCATTGACGAACAGTAACCCCCCCGATGCCGCCGCCATGTCATCCTTGTCCAGATAATCATTGGTATAGGCAATCAGCAGCGAATACAGCGGGTTGGCGACGGCACCGGCAATACCGCCCAAAATCGACAGCATGAAGAACCCCGGGGAAAACGCGAAGGCCACGAACATCGCCAGCGCCCCCACCACATAGACCGCCAGAATGATCTTGCGCCGGTCCATCCGGTCCGACGCCCAGCCGATCGGATATTGCGCGACCAGCCCGCCAACATAGATCGCCCCGACAAAGACCGAGATCTGCGGCACCGTCAGCCCGGCATTCGTGCCCCAGACCGAGGCCATGCCGAACAGCGCCGAAAACACCCCACCCATCAGGAACATCCCCACCACGCCCAGCGGCGAGACCTGATAAAGTTTGCGGAAATTCAGCCGCTTGACCGCCGCAAACGCCGGTGCGGGCGAGGCGGACAGCAAGATCGGGGTGAACGCTAGCGACACCAGAACCGAGGGGATGATGAACAGCGCATAGCCCGCCGGATCGCCCACATTGATCAGCGCCTGCCCCGAAATGATCCCCACCATCTGCGCGATCATATAGGCCGACAGCGCGCGACCGCGGTTTTCATTGGTCGAGGTCGCGTTCAGCCAGCTCTCGGCGGTGATATAGACCCCCGAGAAGCTGAAGCCCATGACCACGCGCATCAACGCCCAGGCCATCCAGTCCGGGATCGCCGCATACAGGATCAGCATCGCCGAGATCAGACTGCCAAGCGCGGCGAATACCCGCACATGGCCGACCCGGCGGATCATGATCGGGGTGATCTGCGAACCGAACAGAAAGCCGACGAAGTAGCCCGACATCACCAGGGACATCTGATAGGTGCTGAACCCCTCGATGCCGCCGCGAATGCCCAACAGCGTGCCCTGCATGCCATTGCCCACCAACAACAGCAAAACCCCCAGCAGCAGGGGCCAGGTGGTGCGAAGAACGGTCAACATGTCAGGCTCCGCAATATGATCGGTGAAGAACGGTCAGGGCGCGGGGCGCTAGACCCCTTTGCCGGGCTTCGGTATCAGAAGCGAGGCGTCACCGTAAGAGAAGAAACGGTAGTGATTGCGCACAGCGTGATCATAGATCGCGCGGACGCGATCCTGGCCCATCAGCGCCGAAACCAGCATCAGCAACGTGGATTTCGGCAGGTGGAAATTGGTCATCAGCGCGTCGGTCACCCTGAACCGGTAGCCGGGGTAGATGAAGATATCGGTGGTGCCGCGAAACGGGCGCATCACCCCGTCGGTACCAGCCGCACTTTCAATCAGGCGCAGCGCCGTCGTGCCGACCGGGATCACCCGTCCGCCCGCGGCGCGCGTGGCGTTGATCTGATCGGCGGCGGCCTGGGTCACGTCGCCCCATTCGGCATGCATCTTGTGGGTTTCGACATCATCGACCTTGACCGGCAGAAACGTGCCCGCCCCGACATGCAGGGTGACCTCGGTGAAGTCCACCCCGCGCGCATGGATCGCGGCCAGCAGATCGCGGGTAAAATGCAGGCTGGCAGTGGGCGCGGCAACGGCGCCCGAGTGGCGGGCAAAGACGGTCTGGTAATCGGTCTTGTCGGCCTCGTCCGGGGCGCGCAGCGCCGCGATATAGGGCGGCAAGGGCATCGCCCCCGCCTCGGCCAGGGCGGCATCGAAATCCGGCCCGGTCAGATTGAAGGCGATCTTCATCTGCGCATCCGAGATTTCGCGCACCTCGGCCGACAGCAGATCGGAAAAGCGGATGGTCTCGCCCGGTTTCAGCTTGCGCAGGGGCTTGGCCAATGCGGTCCAGCTGCCATCGGCACCGGGTTCCAGCAACGTCACCTCGATCCGCGCCGTCACCGGCCCCTGCCCGCTGGCGCGGGTCCGCGTGCCCGACAGGCGCGCCGGGATCACCTTGGTGTTGTTCAGCACCAAACGGTCGCCCGGACGAAACAGATCGACCAGATCCGCCACATGCAGATCACGGATGTCGTCGCCGTCGGCCAGCAACAGCTTCGCCGCCGTGCGCGGACGCGCCGGACGGGTGGCGATCAACCCCTCGGGCAGATCGAAATCGAAATCTTCAAGTTTCATGCGCGTCTCCTGCGCGGCGCTACTGCGCCTTGATCGTCGGCGGCACGCGGCGGAAAATATCGCGCAGCGCCCCCGGCGTCAGGATGGAAAACGGGTTGACCGAAACCTGCGGCGCCTTGGCGGGGCCATGCACCGTATAGGTGAACCCGAACAGCCCCTCGCCCTTGCGCGCAAAGATCTGACCGATCGAGTTGACGATGTAGAACGGCGACACCACGCCCTCCATGTCGATCTGCCCCGATTTGGGGTAGAAATTGCCCTTCAGCGTCACCCCCATGGAGACGCCCGTGGCCTCGGCGCTTGTGATGCTGACGCCATCCGGGGTCAAGCGGAAGGCGGCGTCGACATTGGAAAAGACCAGCCCCTCGCCGTTCAGCTGCTCGACCAGCCCGACGATGGACACCGCCGACAGCATCGAGGCCAGAATCGGCGCATCGGTGACGCGCAGCCCGTTCGCGGTGGCATTCCCCTCATAGCTGGCCTGACCGATCGGCGACAGCGTCAACGCCAGTGCCCCCCCCGCCGTCTTGTCGGTAATCCCGGCCGAGGCCAGCACCGCGCCCGCGTCCGGGCTGGTGATACGCACCGCCGTGCGGCCATTGGCGGCGGGGCCGATGATGCCCTCGACCTGCGCATAGCCGTTGACGCGGGCGGCGAAATCCCCGGCAAAGCCGCTGCGTGCGGTGAAATTGCCGCGCAGCGTGGTCAGCGCGATACTGTCCGAAACCACCAGCCGGTCCAGCGAGACATCGAACCGGCTGGTGCCGCCACCCGTGCCGCCTGTGCCACCGCCACTACGCGCATCCCCGAACGGTGCCCGGCGCAGATCCAGCGTGCCACCACGCAGCGCCACATCCGGCGCCCGCCCCTTGCCCTGCGAAATCAGATCGGCCGCCCCGTCAAACCAGTTGCCGATCACCAGCCGGTCAAAGCTGGCCCGGTCCATGCCCGCATCCGACAGCGTCAAGCTACCCTGCGCCTGCAACCCCGGCGCCTGCAACGTGATCGCCTCGACGGTGGGCGGCTGACGCAGATGACCGCGCAGGGTCAGATCGCCCTGCGGTGCCGCGGGTTTTGACCATTTGATTTCCGGGATCGACAGCCCGATCCCCTTCAGGTCGGTGCGGAATTCATAGGCGGTGGGGGCGCCTTCGGTCAGGTCCAGCCCGATCCGGCCCCAGCCCGCCCCCGACAACATCCCCTTGGGCAGGGCGATCTTCAGGCTCTCCAGCGCCTCGGGGGTGATGTTGGCGTAACCGTCGACGCGCGATTTCCCCTTGTGTTCGGGGCCGAATACCTGCGACCAGCGGCCATCGAACAACACCGCGTCAAGCAGCCCCTTGCCGGAAATGGTCATCCCGCTGCGATCAGCCTTCAGGATCAGTTCAGGCGCCCTCAGCACCCGCCCCGGCACGACCTTGTCAGAGCGCACATCGGTCATCCGCGCGCTGACGTCGAAGTCGACATCCTCGGGCGCAATCTTTTTCTCCATGCGGAATCGCAGGTTGGTATGCGCCTCGGCCTGGCCCTCGGCCAGATCGGTGCCCTTGCCCGCCTTTGTCAGAAACTGGAACGGCGGCTGATCCAGGATCGACAGCGCCGCCGGAATGCCCGAACGGGTGACCAGCGTGATTTCCGCCCGCGCCGGCTTTTCGGTGATATCGGGCACCCGCATGACGGAATCGGCCACCTCGACCTGCCCGCCAGAGGGCGCGGTGATCGCGCCTTCCTCGACCATCAACGCATGGGTGTTGTCGTGCATCGAGGCGAACCCGCGCCCCTCGCGCACCGGCGGCAAGGTGCGGATGATCGTCACCTCGGCCCCGCGGAATTCATAGCCAAGCTCAAACCGGGCGGGCTGACCGGGCGCGATGCGCATGGCGGCGCGGGCATTGTGCAATTGTCCCGTCACCACGTTTTCCGCCAGCCAGTTGCGCGTCGGCGGCACCAGGCGCGGTGGCCACAGCGCCAACAGGTCATGCTGGTCGATCTGCCCCACCCCCGCATCCAGCGCCACCCGCCAGCCATCCGAAGCGGCCGAAATCGTGCCTTTGGCGGAAATGCGTTTGCCCTCATCGACCAGTTGCAACTGACCGATCTCGGCGCGGAACGGTGACAGCCGGATACGCCCTTCGGCCGCACCAAAGCTGAACCGGGCGGGGGAAACGAACATTCCCTCGGGGTCGGCCTCGATATCGGTCAGGCGCATCTGCACCAGTGCCTCGCCCGGCAGGCCATTGGAGAAATCGCGCAGATAGGTCTCGCCCTCGGCATGAAAGCGCAGTGCCGCGCTTTGGAAACTGGACTGGCGCAGGATCACCTTTTGCGCATCGGCGTCATAGCCGATGGACATCGTCGCGCTGTCAAACGGCACGGGGGGGGCGCCCTCGGCCGGGCGCAGCGCCCCTTTGCCGATGGACAGCGTGGCCTCGGTCTGGGTCAAGGCGCCACTGGCGTCGATCGCGGTATGGAACCGCCCCGAGATCGGCGCATCCAGCAAACCCAGCAACGCCACCGCCGGTGATTGCATCGCCAGATCCTCGGCCGGAATATCCGCGACGGTCGCCACGAAATCCGCCTCGGGCCCGGTTTTCGAGGTCGAGGCCGACAGCGCGATCTGCGCCGGGGTGCGATCCGCCTCACCGACCGAAAAGCCCAGGGCCAGCGCGATTTCCGCATCATCCTGCGTCAGGTGGAAGCCCCCATCGCTGACCTCCCACACCCGGTCCAGACGGCGATCGTCGATACGGATACGCACGCCCCCAGCGGTCACCTGTTCCAGCCCGCGCAGCGCCGGGGTTTCAAAGGCCGCCTCGACGGCCTGGGTCACCGCCCCGGCATCGGCAAAGCTGAGCGTGGAAAACGCGCCGTCGCCGCCCAGATCCAGATCAATCCGCCCATCTTCCAGACGCCGCAACACGATGGTTGCGCCAGAAATGGTGAAGCTGCGCGCCACCGCCTTGCCGTGCAACAGTTCCCCGGGCACGAATCCCATGCGCAATTCCGGCAACAGCGCCAGCGGTCGTCCATCGGGGCGCGACAGCCGCACCGCACGCAACAGAACCCGTGGCGTCAGCCCCGCATCCAGCACCAGATCGGCCTGTCCCATCACCGCAACCTGCAACCGGCCCGACAGCATCGCGTTGGCGCGGGCCTCGATCTGGGCCATCACCCATTGCGGCACCGGGATCGGCCGGTGCGTCACTGCGAAGAACGCAAAGACCAGCACCAGCGCCGCGAACGGCAGCGCGATCAGCGCCCAGATTCCAACACGCGGACGGCGGCGCGGGACTGTGGAGCGCATAGAATCAGGCTGCGGGGCCGCGTCCACCGCACGGTCGCGCCCCGACTCTGTCGATTTTGGCGCGCTGTCGCCCCTGTCTTTCATTCGGCCTGCCCGATGCAGTGGTTGCTGCTTTCTTAACCGGATGCTTGCAAATCCGTTCCCTCGTCTTAGACGTTATCCGGGCAACTGCAATCAAGGAGATGCAAATGATCGGCACCGGAGACACCGCCCCTGACTTCACCCTGGCTGTGGCCGGGACCGTCACGGGGTATGATATCGGCACGACGCTGACCCTGTCGGCGCTGCGACCACGACCGGTGGTGCTGTATTTCTATCCCAAGGATGACACGCCGGGCTGCACGCTGGAGGCGATTGATTTCACCCGTCTGGCCGATGATTTCGCCGCCGCGGGCGCACAGGTCGTGGGCGTATCCCGCGATACCGTTGCAAAACATGAGAAATTCTGCGCCAAGCATGATCTGCGCATTCCCTTGGTATCGGATGAGGACGGCGGGGTCTGTGCGGCCTGGGGCACCTGGGTGGAAAAGTCGATGTATGGCCGGACCTCGATGGGGATTCAGCGGGCGACCTTCCTGATCGATGGCGCGGGCAAGGTGGCGCGGGTCTGGCCCAAGGTCGCGGTCAAGGGCCACGCAGAAGAGGTGCTGGCGGCGGTGCGCGATCTGGCCTGATCGGCAAGGCGCCCGCTTGTTAACCTTTGTGTAAGAATCGTCGGCGGGAATCTGCGCAGGCCGTGCCGGTTCCCGCGCATGCGCAATCGTGATCGGCAAAACGGGTTGCGTGCCTGCGCGGCGGCTTGTTAAGGCCAGACGAACCAAAAGGTGAGATCGTCACCGTTGGACCTGGGGCCCCGCCCCGCTCAGACCGTCACTTCACAGGACCATCGGCGTGCCCAGACGACTTCTTGACCGCGTGAATTTCATCGACCGTCTCAATTCCCTGCTGGAACGGTGGTTGCCGGAACAGCGGCTGTTCATCAAATCGGATACCACGACGCGTTTCGTGCGCCTGCGCCCGTTGACGCAGGCAATGGCGTTTTCGGTCGGCGGGTTGCTGTTCGCCTGGGCGATGCTGGCAACATCGCTGTTATTTATCGACAGCATTTCCTCGGGGTCGTCGCGTGAGCAGGCCTCGATCGCGCGCTCGGCCTTTGAACAGCGGCTGATCGCGCTGGCGCATGAACGCGATTCCCGCGCGAATGAGGCGATGGCCGCGCAGAGGCGGTTCCAGGTGGCGCTGGCGCAGGTCTCGCAGATGCAGTCGCAATTGCTGGGATCCGAGGAACGTCGGCGCGAACTGGAAACCGGCATTGACGTGATCCAGTCGACGCTGCGCCGCACCATGACCGAACGCGATGATGCCCGCGACCAGCTGATGACGGCGCAGGCGGGCGATGCGGGCAAGGCCACCTCGCTGGCGGCACGGGCCGATGACATGGCGGGCACGGTCGATATGCTGGCCGATGCGCTGAACAGCACCGCCGTGCAACGCGACGCCGCCACGCGTGACGCCCAGGATGCCCGCGTCGAGGCCGATCAGGTCGCCTTGCAAAAACGCCTGCTGGAAGAACGCAACGACCAGATCTTCACCACGCTGGAAGGCGCGGTGAACATCTCGCTGAAGCCGCTGGACCGGATGTTCCGCAATGCCGGCATGAACCCGGATTCGATCCTGGCGCAGATCCGCAAGGGGTATAGCGGCACTGGCGGCCCGTGGATGCCGATCTCGCTGTCGTCCAAGAACATGGCCGAATATTCGCAAGACGACATGCGGGCCTCGGCGATCCTGAACCAGCTGGACGAAATGAACATGTACCGGATGGCGGTTGACCGGCTGCCGTTCGGGATGCCGCTGGATGGCGGGTTCCGGTTCACCTCGCCCTTTGGCTATCGCTGGGGGCGGCTGCATGCCGGTGTCGATCTGGCCGGCCCGGTGGGGATGAAGATCAAGGCCCCCGCCGATGGCACCGTCATCGACGCGGGCTGGGAAAATGGGTATGGTCTGATGGTGCGGGTGCAACACCAGTTCGGCGTCAGCACCATCTACGGGCATATGTCGCGCGTTCAGGTCAAAGTCGGACAAAAAGTGTCGCGCGGCGACGTGATTAGTGATAGTGGCAATACCGGGCGGTCCACCGGGCCGCATCTGCACTATGAAATCCGGGTTGATGGACAACCGATCAATCCGATGACCTTCATCAAGGCTGCACAGAATGTTTTCTAAAAGCAAAATCCATGAACCCGGCCCGAAGGCCTCGACCGACATCGAAAAAACCGATGCAGCGCCTTACAACCGTCCTGCGGACTATGCGCCCGGCGCGCCCCGTGCCAAGCCTGCGGTCTCTGTGCTGTCGTCGGACCTGACGATCACCGGCAATATCACCACCTCGGGCGATATCCAGGTTGAGGGCACGATCGAGGGCGATATCCGCGCCCATCTGCTGACCGTCGGGGAAACCGCCACCATTCGCGGTGAGATCATTGCCGATGACATCATCGTCAACGGTCGGGTCGTCGGTCGCGTGCGCGGGCTGAAGGTGCGCCTGACCTCGACCGCGCGGGTCGAAGGCGACATCATCCACAAGACCATCGCCATCGAATCGGGTGCGCATTTCGAGGGTTCGGTCCAACGTCAGGAAGATCCGCTGCAAGGCGCGCAGGCGCCCAAGCTGGCACCGCCCGACATGCCCTATACGCCGGGCGAATGATCCCCTGACGGGATCTGCATCGGGAATGGCGGCCATCCGGGCCGCCATTTTCATATCCGCTTACTGCTGGATGCCCTTGATATATTCCATCAACCGCACCAGCCGCAGCGGCGTCGGCGTAGCGATGCCGTCTCCGCTGTCATATAGAACCGTTGGGCCATCGGCCAGATCGCCAAAGGACGGCATCTGCCCGGCCTGCGCCCCGACCAATTCGCCATGCTGACGGTATCCGACGATTTTGGACATGACCCTGGCTTCGGGGAAATTCCCCTCGTTCATCTTGGTCAGGTCGGCCAGCGGCGTCGGGTGGATCTGCAATTCCCGCGCCAAGGCCCCCGGATCGCCGCCATCGCCATGACAATCGGCGCAATAGGTGGCGAAATCGCTGCGCGGTGTGGGCAGGCTGCCCACCCCGGACACCAGACAGGCGGCAAGACTCAATGGCAGGATGATGGCTGCTGCGTAATGCATGGCGGTCTCCTTTGCTGCACTGGACCACGTCATCGTGTCCGGCGCAACCGGGGCTTAACGGGCACGGATCGCCACGGAAAAATCCGCTTCCGACGCGGCCTGCGCACGTGCGTTGATGCGGGCGGCGGCGCGGCGCGCGGCCAGATCTTCGTCCCCGCCCAACAGGCCCAGCCCGTTCAGATAATCCGGTAGATACCCCGACAGGATCAGCCCGCGCCCGATCGGCAGGTCCGGGTTGATCAGCCGCGCCAGCCGCCAGACCACGGTGGTGCAATTGGCGGTGATGGTGTTGTAAAATGAGGGGCGATTTTCCAGCCGGTCGGCAAGGCCGACATAGGCCATGAACATCTGCCGACGTTGCGCGGCGGTCAGGGTAACCGGAAACAGGCTGACCTGCTCATGACGGTAATTGGTGCGCAACCGCACGATATCGGCCTCGGTCGCGGCGATCAACACCAGCTCGAACTGACGAAAAAAGCCCCCCAGCTCATTGAATTCCTCGCCCCGCTCACGCCGGATCTCGGCCGAGAACACCACATGTTCGCCCCCGGAGAAGCCGAAACTGACCAACAGATGCGCGATCGCCGGATTGGCCCAGACCGAGGTGATCATATCCACCGTTTCCAACGTGTTCAGATCATAGCTGCGGCTGATCCAGCGTTCCTCGGCATGGTCGGGGCTGCTCCAGCGGAAATCGCGAATATTGGCCAGGGTGACGGTCTCGCCCTGCACCCGCGCCGTCACGCCGCGGGCAACATCGGCGGCCCAGTCCCGGTCCGCGCGCGGAATGACGGTCTGATACCACAGCCCGATCACACCCCCCGCCAATGCAAGAACGATCCACCCCAGAGGGCGCGCGCGGGTGCGCAGCCCCAAGGCCGCGACCAGCGCCAGCACAATCGCACCTTGCGCCAGCCAGCGCACGGGGGGCAGCACCTGCACCTGCACCGCCAGCACGGCCCAGATCGCCCCCGGCACCGCGATCAGAACAAACAGCACCGTTCCCAACCCGACAATCATCCGCGCCATGTGCCTACCACCCCCGGTCCCATTCCGGCTCACCGCGGTAGCAGGTGACCAGGAAATCCACCAAGGCCCGCACCTTGACCGCCAGATGCTTGGCCGCCGGGTAGACCGCATACAGGCTGTGCGACGGATCCTCGGTTCCCGGCAGAACCACCCGCACCCGCCCGGCGCGCAGCGCATCACCGGCGATGAAACTGGGCACACGGGCCAGCCCCAGGCCGGCCTCGGCGGCGGCAAGGGTGGCCTGACCGTTGGAAAACCGCAGCCGCCCGGCCACCGGCACGCTGACCTCGCCCTGAGGCAAGGTGAACCGCCAGATCGACGGATCGCGGAAATTGGTGTCGATAATGCAATCGCGCGTCGACAGATCCGCCGGGGTTTGCGGCGTTCCGTGCTGTGCCAGATAGGTGGGCGCCGCCACCGTGACCACCCGCATCGCGCACAGCCGTCTGGCGATCAGGCTGCTGTCGGCGGGAACACCGATGCGCACCGCCATGTCGAACCCCTCGTCGATCAGATTCACCATCCGGTCGCTAAAGCTGACATCAAGCTGAATTTCGGGAAAGGCCACGGCAAAGTCCAGCAACCTCGGCGCCAGACGGATGGTGCCGAAGGACATTGGCGCACTCAGCCGCAGCCGTCCGGCAGGCGCCCCCGAGGCATTGCGCACCGAGGCTTCAAGCGTGTCATAATCGTCCAGAATGCCCTTCAGCCGGGCGTAATAGGCCTGTCCCAACTCGGTCGGGGACAGGGCGCGGGTGGTGCGCTTCAAAAGCTGCACCCCCAGTTCGGCCTCAAGCCGCGAGACCAGCTTGGACGCCTGCCCGCTGGACACCCCCGAACGCTTCGCCGCTTCGGCGAAACTGCCGGTGTCCAGAACGGCCACAAACATCCGATCAGCCTCAAGACGGTCCAGGATTGCTTCCTCTGCGGCAAGGGAACGGCCCCAGTCGCGGATTTTACGCCTGAACCGGCAAGAGTGCCAGCGGGAAACCGTCCCCCGCCGCGCGCCCGTCGCGTGAAGGGGGACCGATCTTTTGGTGAACCAGAAGGACTTACAGCTCGCCGGTCAGGAATTGCGCCCGACCGTTGCCAAAAGACCAGTCCTCATCGGTATTCTCGGTGAAGGAGATCATCACATCGGTCGATGCGATGCCGCATTTGGCCTGAAGGTCATCGCACAGGTTTTTGTAGAACGCCTGTTTCGCCTCTTTGCCACGCGGCCGCGACACCACATGCAGCAGCACGAAATTTTTCGTGCGCGGAATGCCCAGACCGGTATCCAGCGCCTTCAGATGCGTCGGTTCATATTCCTGCAAGGTCTGATAGCGGTCGCCATCCGGCACGTTGAAGGTGCGCACCATCGCGTCATGCGCAGTGTCCAGCAGCAGGTCGATTTCTTCGGGCGTGCGGCCCTTGATGACGTGATATTGCATAAGAGGCATAGGGGATCTCCTGTCTTGCCTGTCGGTTCCTCCCGTAGGGCCTGGGTCGAAGTGCTAGCCACCTACCCCCGATCAGACAATGGAATTTTCGATCTGGCCATATGACCGCCACCATTCTGGACCTATCACCGCACCAAGCCTTGCGGCCCTGCGGGCAAAGCCCTACACAGCCGCAAAAGGCCTGAAAACGGGAGGTTCCTGCATGTCGACCAAGTTGCGCACCCACGGCAAAGGCGTGGTCGTATGGATCCTTCTGGGGGTGATGGTGCTGGGCCTGGGCGGCTTTGGCGTATCCAGCTTCTCGGGCGGATCGCAAAAGATCGGTTCGGTCGGCGACACCGATATCACGGTGAACGATTACGCCCGCGCCCTGCAACGCCAGATGAATTCCGTGCAGCAGCAACTGGGCCGCCCGCTGAGCATGGCCGAGGCCAAGGGCTACGGTATCGACCAGCAGGTGCAGGCGCAACTGTTCAGCCAGGCCGCCCTGGCCGAAGAGGCCAGCCGTCTGGGCCTGTCGGTGGGCGATACCGAGGTGGCACGCCAGATCACCTCGGCACCGGCCTTCCAGGGGCCGAACGGGCAATTCGACCGCGAAACCTACCGCATGGCGCTGCGCCAACAGGGCTATGCCGAGGGCGATTTTGAAAATCAGGTGCGTGCGGATATCGCGCGCAATCTGCTGCAAGGGGCGATTGCCTCGGGGATCGGTGCGCCGAAACCGCTGGTCGATGCCTATACCGGCTATATCACCGAATCCCGGCCGATTTCCTGGGCTGAGATCACCGGCGCAGATCTGACCACGCAACCGGGCGCCGCCAGTGACGAACAGTTGCAGGCGTTTTATACCGCGCATCAGGACCGTTATACCCAACCCGAGACCCGGCAGATCAGCTATGTCTGGCTGACGCCCGACATGCTGAAGGACGCCGCCAAGCCCGATGAATCCACCCTGCGCGCCATGTATGACCAGCGCCAGGACGAGTATCAGCAGGCCGAGCGGCGCATGGTCGACAAACTGGTTTTTCCCAGCGACGAAGAGGCGCAAAAGGCCAGGGCGCAACTGGACGCCGGGCAGATCAGCTTTGAGGATCTGGCGCGTGAACGCGGGCTGGACATCAAGGACATTGATCTGGGTGAGGTCGCCAGAACCGATCTGGGCGCGGCAGGCGACGCGGTTTTCGCCCTGAGCGAACCCGGCGTGGTTGGCCCCGTCAGCACCGATCTGGGGCCTGCGCTGTTCAAGATGAACGGCATCCTGCCTGCCGACGACACCACCTTTGAACAGGCGAAACCCGATCTGGAGGCCGAGGCCACGATTGATCAGGCGCGCCGGATGATCGCCGCGATGACCACGGATCTGGAAGACAAGCTGGCCTCGGGCGCGACGCTGGAAGATCTGGCCAAGGAAACCAAGATGCAACTGGGGCATATCGCGATGAGCGGCAATACCCAGGACGGCATCGCCGCCTATGAGGATTTCCGCACCGCCGCCGCCAATGTGACCGAGCAGGATTTCCCCGAGCTGAAAAATCTGGATGACGGCGGTGTCTATGCGCTGCAACTGGATGGTGTCACGCCCGCCGAGCCGATCGCCTTTGATCAGGTCCGCGACCGCGTTGCCGCCGATTGGCAGGCAGATGAGCTGACCCGGCTGATGGCGGAACGCGCCGAGGACATCATCGCCGCCGTCAGCGCCGGGGCCAATCTGGCCGATCAGGGCGTTCTGGTCAGCAATGCCGCCGCTGTCGAGCGCACCGGCTTCATCGAGGGCGCACCGACCGCGCTGATCGGCAAGGCCTTTGAGACCGAACCGGGCAAGGCGGCGATGGTCACCGATAACGGCCGGGTCTTCGTGCTGGTGCCCGGCGCCTCGATCACCGCCGATCCCGCCGCACCCGAGGTGATGCAACTGCGCGCGGCCCTGGTGCAGCGGCTGAACCAATCCCTGTCGAATGACCTTGCGACGCTGTATGCCGTGGCGGCAGAAGCGAAACTGGGCCTTAGCGTCAACACGGCCGCGATCAATGCCGTGCAGGCGCAAATGCAATAAGGAGACCCGCGATGGTCGCTCTTTCCCCCAGTTTCGACGATTTCGAACGCGCCTGGGCGCGCGGTGAAAACCAGCTGGTCTATGCCCGGCTGGCCGCCGATCTGGACACGCCGGTGTCGCTGATGCTGAAGCTGGCCGATGCGCAACCCAACAGCTTCATGCTGGAATCGGTGACCGGTGGCGAGGTGCGCGGCCGCTATTCGATCATCGGGATGAAACCCGACCTGATCTGGGACTGCCGTGGGGAACAGGCGCGGATCAACCGCAACGCGCGGTTTGAAGACCGGTTCGAGCCCCTGCCCGGCCATCCGCTGGACAGTCTGCGGGCGCTGATCGCCGAAAGCCGGATCGACATGCCTGACGGCCTGCCCTCGGCGGCGGCGGGTCTGTTCGGCTATCTGGGCTACGATATGATCCGGCTGGTGGAACATCTGCCGAATGTGAACCGCGATGTGTTGGGGGTGCCCGATGCGGTGTTGCTGCGGCCCTCGATCGTCGCGGTGCTGGATGGGGTCAAGGGCGATGTCACCCTGTGTTCCCCGGCGTTTCAAAGCGCGGGCCTGTCGGCGCGTGCGGCCTATGCGCAGGCGGCGGAGCGGGTGATGGATGCGCTGCGCGATCTGGACCGCCCCCCGCGCCAGAGCCGCGAAATGGGCGATATCACCGCCGTCGGGCCGCTGCGGTCGAACTTCACCGCCGAGGGCTACAAGGCCGCCGTGGAAAAGGCCAAGGACTATATCCGCGCAGGCGATATCTTTCAGGTTGTTCCTGCACAACGCTGGTCGGCGGATTTCCCGCTGCCGCCCTTTGCGCTCTATCGCAGCCTGCGGCGCACCAATCCGTCGCCATTCATGTTCTTTCTGAATTTCGGCGGGTTCCAGATTGTCGGGGCCAGCCCGGAAATCCTGGTCCGGCTGCGCGAGAATGAGGTGACCATTCGCCCGATCGCCGGAACCCGGCCGCGCGGTGCCACCCCCGCCGAGGACAAGGCGCTGGAAGAAGACCTGCTGGCCGATCAAAAGGAGCGGGCCGAGCATCTGATGCTGCTGGATCTGGGCCGCAATGATGTCGGCCGCGTCGCCAAGATCGGCACGGTTCACCCGACCGAGACCTTCATCATCGAGCGTTACAGCCACGTGATGCACATCGTCTCGAACGTCGTCGGGGATCTGGCCGAGGGTCAGGATGCCTTGTCGGCCCTGCTGGCCGGTCTGCCCGCCGGCACGGTCTCGGGCGCCCCCAAAGTCCGGGCGATGGAGATCATCGACGAGTTGGAACCGGAAAAGCGTGGCATCTATGGCGGCGGTGTCGGTTACTTCGCGGCCAATGGCGAAATGGATATGTGCATCGCGCTGCGCACCGCCGTGGTGAAGGATGAGACACTGTATATCCAGGCGGGTGGCGGCGTCGTATATGACAGTGATCCCGAGGCCGAATATCAGGAATCCGTGAACAAATCCAAGGCATTGCGCAAGGCGGCCGAGGATGCGGGCCTGTTTGTCGGGCATGGAAACGGCTGATCGCGCGACGCTGAAAGAATGGATGGCGCCGGGGTTCTGGCGCCATTTTCAGACAGGTTGTATGACGTAGCGCCCCCATCTGCATTTCAGGTCCAACATGTCCCTGCCCGCCCCGGTGATCACCATACTGCTGCTGACCGCCTCGAATCTGTTCATGACCATCGCCTGGTATGGGCATCTGCGTTTCAAGACCGTTCCCTTGCTGCTGGTGGTTTTCATCAGTTGGGGGATCGCGTTTTTTGAGTATGTCTTGCAGGTTCCGGCAAACCGGATCGGCTATGGCGCCCTGTCCGCCGCGCAACTGAAAACCATCCAGGAAGTCATCTCGCTTACCGTCTTTGTGGGGTTTTCCGCGTTCTGGCTGGGCGAGGCGATCACATGGCGCACCGTTTTGGGGTTCGTGCTGATCGCGGGCGGCGCGGCGGTGATCTTTACCGGCAAGGGCTGACGCTAGGGCGTGGTGAGCTTGGCCTCGATCTGGTCCAGACGGGCGATGATCTTATCGAACCGCCCCTCCAGCGCCACCATCCGCAACTCATCCAGTTTTTCGTGTAAACGCATGATTTCCAGTTCGGATTTCAGGTTCACCTCATAATCGTTCGCGGCGGCTTCACGGTCCTTCAATGCCTGACGGTTTTGCGACATCATGATGATCGGCGCCTGAAAGGCCGCCACCATCGACAGCACCAGATTCAGGAAGATGAACGGGAACGGGTCGAGAGGCTGGCGGAGCAATAGCCCGTTCACCACCACCCAGGCCACCAGAACCGCCGCGAACAACACGATAAAGGTCCAAGACCCGCCGAATGCCGCGACCCGATCGGCGATCCGCGCACCCAGGGTGTCGCTGGGCCGGGACAGATCGCGCGACACCGGCGCACGCTCGGCGATGTGTTTCAGGATCTTGCGGTCGCGGTCGTTCAGATCGTCGAAGGCGGTGCGCAGAAAACCCTCGGACAGGTGTTTCAGTTTCGGATCCATGTTTCCCCCGGCCTAGAACGCCATGCCCCATGCTTGCGTCACCTGTCGCAACTTGTCCATAAGCCGCGCGTGTGGCGGCCATGGGTCCAGCGAAGGCGGGACAAGCCCATCATCATGCGGGATCGCACAGACCAGGATCAATCATCGCTGCGCCACGCGCCAATCAGGATTGACCCAGGGTTCGGCATTCTCGGCGGGCAAACGGCGATCCAGAATGTGATCGGCCATCTTCTCACCGGTCATGATCGACGGGCCGTTCAGATTGCCGTTCGTCACCCGTGGGAAGATCGAACTATCGGCGACGCGCAGCCCCTCGACACCGATCACCCGGCCCTGCGGATCGACCACCGCCAGCGGATCATCGGCCCGCCCCATCCGCGCCGTGCCGCAGGGATGAAACGCGCTTTCGGCATGTTCACGGATGAAGGCGTCGATCTGGGCGTCAGTCTGCACCGCGCTTCCGGGCTGTATTTCATGTTTCACATGCGGCGCCATCGCCGGTTGCGCAAAGATCTCGCGCGTCAGGCGCACGCATTTGCGGAACTCGGCCCAGTCGTCGGGGTGGCTCATATAGTTGAACCGGATCACTGGCGTGTCATGCGGATCGGCGGATCGCAGCGTCACCGTGCCGCGTGATTTGGACCGCATCGGCCCCACATGCACCTGGAATCCATGCCCTTCGGCGGCGGCCTTGCCATCGTAGCGCACCGCGATGGGCAAGAAGTGATACTGGATATCGGGATAATCGACCCCAACATCCGAGCGAATGAAGCCACAGCTTTCAAACTGGTTCGAGGCCCCCAGCCCGGTGCGGGTGAACAACCACTGTGCCCCCACCATCGCCTTGCCCAGAAGGTTCCAGTATTTATACAGGGTCACCGGCTGTTTCGCGGCATATTGCATATAGATTTCAAGGTGATCTTGCAAATTCGCGCCAACACCGGGGCGGTCGGCGAGAACCTCGATTCCGTGGTCGCGCAGATGCCCGGCGGAGCCGATACCGGACAGCATCAGGATCTTCGGCGTGTTCAGCGAACTTGCCGCCAGCAC
>DASWPI010000056.1:0-20950 GCA_036398515.1 Paenirhodobacter sp. | reverse complement strand
GGGCGGTTCATCTTGGTCGGGTTGCGGCACAGCGCATCGGGGTCGCCGACGGTGGTGGCCGGGCTATCGGCGAAGAACATGAAATCCAGTTTGGCGTCTTCGGAGATCTTGGCGCATTTGATCATATGGCGCAGATCGGTGACGCCGTTCGGGTCGCTGCCCGGATGCATCCACGCGGCCGGGTGAAAGCCGAAGGTATAGACAAAGGTGCCTAGTTTCAGTTGGTCGGATCTGGTCATGCAATGCACCTTGATGGATGTCCGCGATAAGGGTGTAGTTGGGGGGCGTGACGCAGTATGGCGCGATATATCCCGTCGAAAAAATGCAGAAATTCTGCTTGTATGTTTAATGTAGCTAAACAGTCAGGGGGATGTCCGATGCGATCAGGTGCGGTATCGCGGTTGCCGCCGCTCAAGGCGCTGCAGGCGTTTGATGCCTTTGGCCGGGTCGGTGCGATTGGCGCGGCGGCGTGCGAACTGGGCGTGACCCCCGGTGCCGTCAGCCAGCAGATCCACCGGCTGGAGGATATCCTGTCGGTGCAGTTGGTGGAACGGGACGGGCGCGGATTGGCGCTGACGCCGTTGGGGCGGGCCTATCACGCACAGTTGCGGCGCGGGTTCGCCGCGCTGGCTGAGGCCGGACAGGTGCTGCGCCGCGCCCAGGACAGTGATGTGATCGCGCTGTCCTGCCTGACGACGGTGCTGATCAAATGGATCGGACGGCGGATTTCCGGCTGGCAGCGGTTGACACCGCAGGCCCGGATGGCGCTGGCAGGCAGTGACGAAGAACCCGATCTGATTGCGGGTGAGGCCGATTTCCGCATTTCCTATGGCAGTGGTTTGCCGTCGCCATATCAGGTGGAATTGTTTACCGATTGCGTGGTTCCGGCCTGTGCGCCGGGCCTGTTGGCGGGGCGGGTCTTGACCGATCCGGGGCAGATATTTGACTATCCCTTGTTGCATATCGTCTGGCCGAAGCGGTTCCAATCCGCCCCCGGATGGGCCGATTGGGGGTGGCTGATCGGGGGTGTGCCACCCGCGGGCGGGGTCAGCTACAACCTGTCGGGCAGTGCGATTGATGCGGCCATCGGCGGGCAGGGATTCGTGCTGGCGCAGATGGCCTTCATCGGCGAAGAGCTGGAGACCGGACGTCTGGTGGTGCCGTTCGATCGGCGCCTGCCGCTGCCGCAGCCCTACCATCTGGCCTGGACGCCCGCCGCGCTGGACAAACCGCACGCCCGCGCCTTTCATCGCTGGTTGCTGGCCGAGGCGCGCACGCAGGGCGCCATCTCGGCATGGACGGATCAGCGGGTGCCGGGTTCGTCATAGGTCTGAATGGTGATATGCCCGTTCGGTTCCAGCGTGGCGCGCTTGACCCGCGCAATATCGTTGCACCCGGCGATGCGCATGGCGTTCAGGAAATCATCCACGCTGACCAGTTGGCGGCGCAGGGTTCTGTGGTCGATCTGACCATTTTCCGCCAGCAACGTTGGCTTGCCCTCAAAAATCCAGCGCACGCGGCGTGACCGCGCCGACCCCCAGGCCACCATCCAGTTCAGCGCGACCAGCGTGGTGGCCATGATCATCGCCCCGGTCAACGAATTGTCGCCGCCATTGATGCCATTTTGCACGGCATTACCGATCAGGATCAGCAAGATCATGTCGAAGGGGGTGAACTGGCCCATAGCGCGCTTGCCCGAGACCCGCATCAACCCGGTCACCAGCGCATACATGATCACGCCGCGCAGCACGAAGTGCCAGGACGGCGCCGACAGGTTCCACAGATCGGCCATTGATGCGCCCCTCGCATGATGTGATGCCCTATGTGCCATATAGGACGTTTTTCACATCGCCACAGCGCATTGATCATGTTGCATTGATCCTGTTCGGGCGATCACCCTCAGGCATAGACCCGCAGATAGTCCACGCGCATCCGGGTTTCCCGGTCCTGATCGCGCAGCGGGTCCGGGTAGGGCACGTCGTGACGCAGCGCCAGCGTCAGCAGCGGCCAGAACACATCGTTGTTCACATCCAGTTCGGCCGAGCGGTTCGCCGTCCAGACCAGGGGTTTGCCGGTCGCCGGGTTGCGGATCGGCTGGCGGTCGAAATACACCACACAGCGATTGCCTACCAGCAGCACGCCATAGCGGTGATAGCCCTGGGTCAGGTCGGGCGTGACCGTAACGCCCGCCTCCTGATGGCGTTCGCCGGGTTGGCCCCAGTCGTGCAGATAGGCGCCGAACTGATGTAGCTCGAACCCCTTGTGTTCAACCACGTCGATTTCCACGCTGGTGCGCGGGGTCAGGATGCTGCGGCCATTCATCAGCCAGAACGCGGGCCAGGACAGCGGATGGGCGGGAAAGCGCATCCGGGCCTCGAAATAGCCACGCCGCCAGCCGCGCAGAATGGTGCCGTCTGCCTTTGCGCCCTGCAAATTGCCGGAAACCCATTGGTATTCGGGGTCGTCGTTGCCGTAATAGCCCGCAATCGTCATCTTCCGCCCGATATGCCGCGCCGAGATCTGCAACGCCGTGCCATTCTCGGCCTCGGCATCCTCGACAATGGCATAGGGGACGAACCCCTCGGCGCCGTCGATGCCGGCAAAGGCCGATCGCCCGTAATAACCGCTGTCGAAGGTGGTGGCCTTGGGGCCGGCGTGCCAGTTGGCGGGGTCGATGGTGGTGAACAGATCCTGAAAGATGATGCTGCGGCCTTGGGTCGGGTCGGCCTCGGGGTTCAGCACCGTTTCGGCGGTGGCGGGGGACATGGCGCCGGTCGCCAACAGGCTGGATGCGGTCACCAGAAGATCGCGGCGGGACAGATGCGTCATGGTGTTTCTCCTGCGGTTCAGGCGATGACCGGCTGGCTACGGCCACCCCGGCGCGCGGCGGCGTAGACATCCAGTGTCTGGCGCATCACCCGGTCGATGGTCAGATGGTCGATGTTCAGCTGACTGTTTGCCCGCGCCTGGGCCAGCGCGGCGGGCTCCCCCAGCAGCCGGGTCAGCGCGGCGCTGATGGCCGCAGGGTCATGCGGTGGCACGATGATCCCCGCGCGGCCCTGTTCCAGCAATTGCGGGATGCCGTCGACATCCGTGCCGATCACCGCGCATCCGGCCTCACGCGCTTCGGACAGCACCAGGGGCGCCGGATCGGCCAGCGACGGCAGCACAAAGATCTGCGCCCCCAGCATCCAGCGGAACGGATCCACCTGTGCCCCGGCAAAAGTGATCGCCCCGGCGCAGGGCAGCGATTGCACCAGTGCCGCGTATTCATCGCCATGTGGTCCCTCGCCGACGATGCACAGATGCGCCTGCGGGTGGGCGGCATGGGCCAGCGCAAAGCCCCGGATCAGATCGGGCAGCCCCTTGCGCGGATGCAGTCCGCCGACAAACAGCACGGTCGGCGCGGGTAGGGCCACCGGTGTGCGGTCACGGCCCCGAAACCGGACCGAGCCGATGGTGCCGTTCAGCACCACGTCGATCTTGCGCGCCGGAATGCCGCGCGCCGCCATTTGCGCCCCGACCGACTGGCTGACCGCGATCACCCGCGTGCCCAGCCCCATCAGCACCGCGCTTTTCTCGAAGGCGTTATGCACCGTGGTGATCAGCGGGATCCCCGCCAGTTTGCAGATCGGCCAGGCCAGAACCGCGCTGGTCATCATATGGGCATGCACGATATCGGGGCGCCAGTCGCGCAGCAGACGCCGCAACCGCAGCGCCGACGCCGCCAGAATTCCGGGTTTGCGCCGGTGGTCGATGCGTGCGGTTTCCACACCTTCATGCGCCAGCAGCGTATCGAAATCACCGCCCCCGCTGGCGATCAGGATGTCATGGCCCGCCTGTCGCTGGGCACAGCCCAGATCGACCGCCGCGTGGACATGGCCATTCAACCGGTTGGTGTGATTCAGGATGTGCAAGATCCGCATCGGTCCCCCTATCTGACCGCACCGGCGGGCAACCATTGCGTCAGCAGGTCCCCCATCCTGGCGCGGAACACCGGTTCGGAAAACCTGCGGCTATGCGCCAGGATGGCCGGTTGATCGACCTGGAACCGGTCCATCCGGCTGATGCCGTCGATGATTGAATCGGTGGATTGGGTATCGAAGAACAGGCCCGACACGCCCTCGTCCACGGTTTCCAGTGCGCCGCCGCGGGCATAGGCCAGAACCGGACGACCGCTGGCCATCGCCTCCAGTGGCACGATGCCGAAATCCTCCTCGCCCGGAAAGATTAGCGCGTGGCAGCGCGCGTAATGATCGCGCAATACCGCAAAGGGCTGTGGCCCCAGCACCGAAACCGTCGGCCCGGCCAGTTGACGGATTTCGGACAGCATCTCACCCCCGCCGATCACCACCAGCCGCCGTCCGGTTCGGTTGAAGGCATTCACCGCCAGATCGGGGCGTTTGTAGGCCACCAGTTCACCGACCATCAGGTAGAAATTCTCGGCGGAATCGGGGGGCAGCGGGGTGAAATCCTCGGTCGCAACCGGGGGATAGACCACCGCCGCATCCCGTTCATAATAACGCGCGATGCGGCGCCGCACATTGTCGGAATTGGCGATGAAGCGGTCCACCCGCATCGCCGAGACCGCATCCCAATTGCGGATGTAATGGCTGAGCGGCACCATGGCCAATTGTTTCAGCCGCCCGCTACGTTCCCGGTAATCGTGATACATGTTCCAGATGTAGCGCATGGGCGAATGGCAATAGCATACATGTAGCGCATCCGGGGCCGGGATGATGCCTTTGGCGGGGCCAGCTTCGCAACTGATCACCAGATCGTAGCCGCGCAGGTCCAGTTGTTCCAACGCCAGTGGCATCAGGGGCAGATAGCTTTTGTAGCGCCGCGCCGGTTGCGGCAGGCGGCTGATGAAGGAGGTGGTGATCCGATGCCGTCGGATCAGCGGCGAGATTGCCTCGGGTGAATAGACATGGGTGAAGATGTCGGCATCCGGGAACATCCTGCACAGCGATTCCAGCACTTTTTCGCCGCCGCGCATGGTGACCAGCCAATAATGGATCAGGGCCACGCGCAGCCCGCGCCGACCGATTTGTTGACCAATCTGCGGCGTGGTCAGGACCGGAGCGCGGTCCGCAATCATGGATAATCCCGAAACACTCATACCAAACCTGTTCTGGCTGGAGGGCCGTGGAGCCGGGGGACCGGTGGCGGGCCTGTTGCGTCTTGTCCGAAATGGCTGTCGTCAGAACTTCTTGTCTCGCGGGCGGGTAGATGCGGATGCAACCGACGCCAGCGCCGCCCGGGCCGTATCGCGCACCCCGCCCGGACGCGGTGTCCCAAGCCGGGCAAAGGCCCGGCCGGTGGCCTGGACTTCGGGGGTGGTGCCGGGGGCGTTGTTGACCGCCGCCCCGATCACCGGAACACCCAGCCGGGTCAGCCGCGTGGCGGCCTGTGTCACCTGATCAAAGGTTGTGCGTGACCCGGCGACGATCACCACCAGATCGGCATGGCGCGCCAGCGCCAGTGCCTCGGCCCCGTCGCACAGCGGCGGCAGATCCAGCAGCACATCGCCCTGCGCCCGCAGATGACCCAGCATCCGGGCCACCCCCGGATCGCGCATGTCGGATAGCGCACCCGCATGTGTCCGCACCGCCGACACCGGCAGCACGGCGATGCCATCGGCGTCAATGCGGGTATCGGTGCCATGATCGGGGGCATACCAGCCGGTCAGGCCGCGCCCGGCGCCGTGGATATCGGCATCAACGACGGTCACCGGCTGACCGCCGGTCTGGATCAGCCGCGCCAGATTCATCGTCACCATGCTGCACCCAGTACCCGGCGCCCATTGTGCCAGCGCGATGATCCGCCCGTTGGTGCCCGGCTCGGTGGGGGTGCGGTCAAATGCGGCCAGATCAATCGCCGTGCGCAGATCGCGCAAGGCGTGGGCGCAGGCCCCATTCGGACGCAGCGCCACGACCAGATCGCCCTGACGCCCGGTCAGTCGCTTTTCCGCCGGTATCAGCGCCAGTCGCGTTACAGTGGTTTCATGTTCCAGGGTCGCGCCATCGTGCAGCCGCCGGTCCATGGCTGCCGCCAGCGACAAGGCGAACAGGCCGCTGAGCAACCCCAGAACCGCACCCGCCAGAATGATCAGTTTTGGGCGCGGCGCCGAGGGGCTGAGCGGCCGCAGCGCAGCACCGATCACCCGTGCATCGGCATCGGGCATGGCGGCGTCGGGCAGCGTGCCGGCCCGCACGGCATTCACTGCAGACTCGACCTGTGCCGACAGGGAATCCAGCCGTCCTTGCACGAATTCGCCGCCGTTGGCGGCGACACCGGCCTTGAAGGCCACCGATTGCAGCAGATAGGCCGAGGCGGCCGAATTCGCCACCCGCGCCGCCAGTTCCGGGTCGGAAGAGGCGTAGGAAATCTCGATCACATAGGACTGGCCGATGCGGCGGGCGGAAAAGCGATCCCGAAACTGGGCAAAGGCGGCCTGCCGGGCCTGTTCCGCCGCCGATTGGACCGGGAAGGCCATTTCCGCCTCCGGTGGCGGGCGGGGCTGTTTGCCATCGGGTAGCATCCGGCGTAGCAGGCCCGGCGGCGCCGGTTGCAATTCGGCCGTGGTTGCCAGGCCCAGCGACTCGAACACCCGGCTTTGCAGACGTTCTGACCGGATCACCTGCAATTCGCTATCGACCCGGTTCAGGTCCAGCGTGACCGGCGAGATCGGGTCTTGTCCCGCCGCGCCGACCTGGCCGACCGATTGCAGGATCAACGAGGCCGAGGCGGTATAAACCGGGGGCAATGTTCGCGCATACAGCAGCGCCAGAAGCATGCATCCCGCGACCCACAATAGTAGCGGCACCTTGCGCCGCCGCAGCACCACCCCGATAGCCCGGAGTAGCGCGATGGGGCCATCGGGCGGGCCGCTTGGTGCCGGCAGCGCCGCGGTTGAGGGTTTGCGTATCATGCCCTGTCGCGGGCGATTGCCGGGCGGGCGATCCGGTGAGATGTTCGGTTGTTCCAGCACCATGACCCCCTATAAATCCGCTGCGCGTTCCGGGGTGAAACGCCCCCGGATCACATCGGCCAGCCCCAGCAGATTGCCGCGCAGCCGTCCGCGCCGGTCCACCCAGGGTTCGGGGCGCAGCGACAGCACGGCGTTGCTGGACATGTTGCGCAGGATCTGGCCCACTGCCTGCGTCGGGGTCATGGTGTGTTTGCGCAGCATATACAGGGGGTTGGCGATCTGCGAATAGCCAAACCGCAGGCCGCTGACGCGCCCGCCCTTGGTGCCCATATGAACACCACGCGCTGCGGCGCATTTGGCCAGTGCCTTGTGTGTTTCACCGGTCAATGCGGCGGCGAAATCACGATCCTCCAGCCAGCCATACAGCACCAGGCGTTCATCGAACCGCTGCGGGCCGATGGCGGCAAAGCGAAACGCCATGTTGCAGCCATAGGGGCTGTAGGGCGCGCGCCAGGACCAGCCGCAGCGGGGCGGCGGTGCCGCAACCATGTGCCGTGCGGTTTCAAACGACAGGCCGGGGCCGTTGATTCCATCCGCCAGCACCCGGCCGGTAAAGCCGACCAGAACCGGGTCATCCCGAAACCCCCGCAACGCCACCGCCAGCCAGTCGCGGTCGGCAACGAAATCATCGTCAAAGAAGGCGACCACCTCGGTATCGGGGGGCAGCGCATCCAGCGCGGTGTTGCGTTGGGCGGGCAGGCCGGGCTGCCCGGTCAGCACCTGCACGCCGGGCAGATCGGCCAGATCCCCCGCATCCCCCGGAGTGGTGCAGGAGATGAGAATGCGGTCCGGTTGCAGGGTCTGGGTGGCGGCCAGATGGCGGACGGTGGCACTGACGATGTCGGGGCGGCCGCGCGTGGCGACGACAACGGCCACCTTGCCATGTGGTGGGGAAATCGGGTCCTGGGGCACCATCTGGGTGGGGTCGCGCAGCAGGTGCAGATACCCCGCAGCGGTCTCAGCCCAGCTGAACCGCAGCATCTGTTCGCGCCCGCGTCCGGTCAGGTCCCCGCGCAGGGTATTCGACCCTTTCAGCGCGATGATCTGGCGCAGCCAGGTCTGCGGGGCATCGGGGGCCGCCAGCAATGCGGCATCGCCGCAGATATCGGGCATGCTGGCGCGGTCCGAGGAGATCACCGGGCAGCCACGCGCCATCGCCTCGATGATGGGCAGGCCGAACCCCTCGGTCCAGGAGGGGAAGGCCAGGCACAGCGCATGGTCCATCAGAAAGGCCAGATCGTCATCGGTGACCGGGCCGGTCAGGTGCAGGTTCGGCGCGGCGGCCAGCGTGGCATTGGCAAAGATCGCCCCGCCGCCGCCCGCGATGATCACATCAATTCCTGCCGCATCCAGATCCGGGGCGATATTGGCCAGCAGTTCCATGTTCTTGTGGCGGGCCTGCGAGCCGATGGCCAGCACGAATGGCCGCCCGGAATAGATCTGGCGCGCCTTGTCCGCCCGGTCGGGATTCCAGTTCAGCGCGTGTTCATGTCCATTCGGCAGCACCACGATATCGGACACCCTGACCGGCAGATATCGGGCAATCTGCCGGGCGGCGAAATGCGATACCGTGGTGATCCGCGCCGCCCGCCGGGCCAACAGCGGCTGCAACAGCCCGTAGACCGTCCGAAACCCGCGCCCATAGCTATGTGGCGCGGTGAAGATATTCGCGTCGTGGATGCAGACGATCTGATCCGCCTTGACCGCCGGGGCGGTGTTGCACAGATTCAGCAGCCGCCCCGGCGCGCGCAGCGGCAAGGTGAACTGTTCCCAGACATGGCCGTTCACTCCGCCTTGAGGGGTGATTATATCGCCGCGCACCCCCGCCTGTGGCAGGATCTGGTCCAAAGCGGCGACCACGTTGCGGGCATAGCGTTGTACGCCGGTGACCTTTTGCGTCAGAAAGCGCCCGTTGATGAAGAAATCGGCCTGTGTCATGCAAAGGCACCTCCGTGCCGTGGAACACGATATTCGGCGGGGTTGTATTCGGGCCGGGCCGCGGCGATGCCGGCCATCACATAGAAAAACAGCCCCTGATCAATAGAGGTGGCGACCATCAGATCCCCCACCATCAGGCACAGACAGCCGTTGCGCATGGCGGTGCGCACATCGGTCTCCAGACGACCCCGGTGCCCCGGATTGTTCGCAAAGGCCGTGGCGAGAAAGACCAGATAAAAACCCGTGCCCAGCACCCCTACCCCGCCCAGCAACCCTGTCGCCAGACTGGAAGACCGGATGGTGCCCAGACCCACCCCGATCCCGGCGGTATCCATGAAATTCTGTAGGGCGAAGGCGTTCCATGATCCGCGCTCGACGCCGGAATCCGTGTCCAGCTTGGACAGGACCACCGTATCGACATAGCTGTTCAGCAGCGTCGACAGCACCGGATGCAGCAGCACGACCAGCGCCACCAAGGCCAGCAACAATGGCAGGCCCAGCACCGCCGCGGCGCTGAACCGTGCCGTCGGCGCCGTGCCACAGCGCGTCAACGCGGTCAGATACAACAGCCCAAGCGCCACTGGTATACCCGCCAGCCCGGTCGATGAGGTCGACATCACGGTCAGCCCCAGCGACGCCAACGCCAATGTGCCGGTCAGCCACGGGCGCACTCCGCACAGCCACAATGTGCCTGTAACGCCCAGAACGCCCAGCGATGATCGGGCAAAGGACGATGCTTCGGTAAAGGCGCCCACGATCCGCTTCAGCCCGGCGACCTCGGTTTCGGTGTGCAGCGCATAGCGGGCGTTGCGCATGAACTCCATCAGGCCGGTGGTGCCGGTCAGATAGGTGCCCAGATCCAGCACCGCGAACAGGGTATTGCCGATTGCATAGGCCAGAACCCCGGTCAGCGCGGCCCGAAACCCCTGTGCCGAGGATGCCATCGCCGCCACCAGTGCGAAACACAGCAGATCCGCGACCATATAGATGCTCTGGGTCAGGTTGCTGGATACCGGACCCAGCGGCACCGTCGATCCGGTGCTGTCGAATCCCGATGATCCGAGCGGCACGATCTCGGTCAGTCCGGCCATGAGGCGCGGATACAGAAAGGCCGTGGCAACGCCATAAAACACCAGCGCCGCCAGCCAGAACCCCGGCCGATCCGGGTGCAGCACGCGCAAGAACGCGGCCCCTTCGCGCTGGCGGCTGAGCACCACCACCGTCGCCACCCCCAGCAGCACGTGGCCGGGTGGGATGTTTGCCGCGCCGACGAACACCGCCGAGGCGGCCCCGAACACCGTGGCGAACACCAGGACGATCAGCGTCACCCGATAATCGAGGAACAGGCATAGCAGCCCGACCGCGAGGGTGATCAGGCCGATCGGCTCGATACTCATGCTGTCTTCCTGTTGGAACTGGGAAACGGGATGCGCGCCCGGAACCCGTCCGGGCGACGCGATCTTGTTCTGGCCGGTGACTTGGCCCGTGACTTGCCCCGCGTCATCGACCGGTCCGCAGCGCGACCGACCGTGCTGTCAGCACCAGGATTTTCAGATCCTGCCAGAACGTCACCGACCGGGCATAATCCACATCCATCGCGACCCGCTCGTCATAGGTCGTGTCGTTGCGGCCACTGACCTGCCACAGGCCGGTGATGCCGGGCCGGACGCGGGCATAGCTGCCGAAATCCTCGCCGTAGCGCGCGATCTCGTCGGTGACGATGGGGCGCGGGCCGACCAGGCTCATCTCACCGCGCAGGACATTCCACAACTGCGGCAATTCATCCAGACTGGTCTTGCGGATGAATCGGCCGAACCAGGTAACACGCGGATCATGGGTCAGCTTGTGCGACTCGTGCCATTCCGCAGCGGCCTGCGGATCGTGATGCAGAATGGCGGCCAGCCGCCGTTCGGCATCAACCACCATCGAACGGATTTTCAGGCAGTGGAACTTGCCACCCCCCCGTCCGACGCGATGGTGCCGAAAGATGGCGGGGCCGCCATCCTGCTGTGCGATCAGCAACAGCACCAACAATATCGGTGATGCGGCTGTCAGGATAAATCCTGCAGCGCATATATCAAATATCCGCTTTCCGGACATTTCATAAAACCCGGATTCAATTTCGGGTTTTTCCGTATTGTTGGCAACCTCTGCGGAGAATTCCGGCAGGTTGGCAGATATATTGGAAATAATTGCTGCGTGACCGGAGTCGTAATTGGAAATGGTTATTGCAACGGGGGTGTCTGAAATAATGTCTGTTGTATTATTTATGAATAACTCACCACCGTCGCGATTTAAAATCGCGTCCATACGAAAATCCCCTGAGGCGTTAATGTCAGGAACAACTAATTAAAAGTGAGGCAAATTCAGGATATGGGAACCGGGATGAGCGAGCAACGGATTTGTGTCGGATTGTGGCGGCGGATCTGTGCGCACCTGGGTGGCACCCCGAATTGTGACAGTAAGACGGTGTTCAAACCATTATTTATTAACAGTTCTTAACGCTGTTGATCGGGATAAAAATCCGGGATCCGCCCGTGGCGACGACCCGGTTGCCGCTAGGGCAAGCCTACCCTGAGGATAGTGTTCAGCAGTTCTATGTTTAGACAAAGCGCCTCAGGGCACAAGGCAAGGAGTGATTCGATCCGGCGTGATTCGCCAAGATCAATGCCCTCACTCCACAAAGTGACGGGATCGGCCATTTCACGCGAAGGGGGCCGGAAATATGCGCGGATCATTGCCATCACCGGTTTGGCACCCGGTTTCATCCGCTTTGATGCGCGGCGATCCGCGGGCCGGGCCGGTGCGCCCCGCAAGAACCATCATTCGATGTGATTTTAGCGGCGCCATATTGCGAAAAACGGTTGCCAGACCCTAGGGGCAGACGTCACCCTGATACGCAGGTCCGCCTTGGTTGACCGGCACTTGGACCCACGTCGAACGCCTTCCTGATCAGAAAGGACACGGACGATGCTCGCATCAAGGGCGATGAAGGGGGCTGGCTGGCTGGTGCTGTCGCGCTTTGTCGGGCGCTTGATTGATTTCGTCACGCTGATCATCCTGGCGCGCATTCTGACTCCGGCGGATTTTGGCCTGACCGCCCTGGCCGCCAGTCTGATCATCATTGTCGAGATGGTGTTGGAGGTGCCTATCCTTCAGGCACTGCTGCGGCGGCAAAGCTATGACAAGTCTCATCTGGACACCGGCTTTACCATCAGCCTGCTGCGCAGTTTGGCGGTTGCGCTGGTGATCTTGGCGATTGCCTGGCCGTTCGCGCGCGCCTATGGCGATATGCGGTTGGTCCCGGTCCTGGCGGCGCTGGCGGTGGGGCCGATCGCGCGTGGCCTGGCCAGTCCGGCCATGGTGGTGTTCGCCAAGAATATCAGCTTTCTTCAAACCTTTATCGTTGAGCTTAGCGGCAAGATCTTTGCCTTTGCCTTCGCCATCATGATCGTGCTGAACGGCGGTGGCTATTGGGCGATCGTGGCAAATTCGGTGCTGGCGGCGGTCGCGGGGATGGTGGTTTCCTACATCCTTGCGCCCTATTCGCCGCGTCTGACGCTGTCGAGATTTTCGGATTTCGCGGCGTTTGCGGGGTGGTTCAGTTCGGCGCAGATCGTGGCGGCACTGAACTGGCAGTTTGACCGCATCCTGCTGGGCCGATTTTTGGACAAGGGCGTTTTCGGCCAATATGTGCTAGCCAGCGACCTGGCGATCTTTCCGACGCAAAGCGTGATCGGGCCGGCGATGCAATCGGTCATGGCGGCGTTTTCCAGCATCAATGCCGAAGCCGAGCGTATGCGGCGGGCGTTTCTCAAGGCCGCACGGTTCGTCATGCTGGTCTCGGCGCCGGTCTGCGTGGGGATTGCGGTCAGTGCCGATCTGATCGTGGATCTTCTGCTGGGGCCGCATTGGCATCAGGCGGCGGGGCTGTTGGGGTGGTTGGCGTTGACGGTGCTGCCGGTGCCGTATTTTCAGGTGCTGTATTCCTATTGCCTGGCCACGGACAGACCAGCGGAATTGTTGAAAATCAGTATGATAGAGCTGATCATGCGCCTGGCGTTGATCCCGCTGGGGTATTGGCTATTCCTGCTGGACGGTGTGGTCTGGGTGCGCTTGTTGATCGCTGTGGCGATGTTTGGCGTCTATCTGATGCAGGTTCGGCGACTGGTGAAACTGGGGCTGGGGATGCAGATCCTGAACCTGTGGAAGGTGGGCGTGTCGGTCTGTGCAATGGCGGCGGCGGTGGGGGCGCTGCGGGGGGCACTGGCGGGGCTGGGATTGCCCGAATGGGGGGAGCTGTTGCTGATCGCGCCCGCAGGCATCCTGTTCTACGCCGCCGTTCTGGTGGCGCTTGGGGTGTGGCCGGGGCGCGGGGCGGGGCGCTTTGCCCTGCATGACCGCTGGCTGTAGCTGCTACTGGGCGGGCGCGGCGGGGGCCGTTTCGATGAAGCTGACCTGAACCACATCGCCCGGCTGCAACGGCGTCGCGTCATCCACCACCGATGTTTCCGGCCCCGAGGGCGCTTGCCGCACCAACCGATAGACCGGCTTCAGGCCCGGATCGCTGCCCATCGCCTCTTGTCCGCGCAGGGTCGCGGCCTGCAATTGTCGCCGCGCCGTCTCGGTCATCTCACGGTTCTGCTCCAGCAATGCCCGGGTTTCGGTCAGGTCATCCAGCGCGGTTTTCCGGTAGCGCGACCGGACATCGACCGCATCACGGCTGGCGCGCGACAGGCTTTGCTGGGCACGCAGTTTGGACAGTTGCACATCCAGCATGATGCTTTGCACCGAAACCCGGCTGTTCTCGGCCTCGATCTGGCGCGTGGCGGGGGTCAGGCCACGGTCGCGCAACTCGGTGCTTAGCTTGACCTGTTCGCTCAGCAATTCAAACTGTCTTTCCAAGGCCTTGCTCTTGCCGTCCAGGGAAACCAGCTCCTCTTGCAATAGCTTTTGCGATTCCGCGATGGCCAGCATTTCGGTGTCCAGCGCATCGCGGTTGGCGGTGAAACGCTGTTGCTCCTCCTGCATTGCCACGGTGACGCGCGGGTCGTAGTCACGCGCGATCAGATCAGCGGGAAAGGCCAGATCGGTCTGCGACGCGGCCTCGGCTGTCAGTCGGGCCAGCTTGGTTTCCAGCCCGATCCGTGCCGCCCCCAGGGTGCGCAGCCCGCCTTGCGCGGTGATGATATCGCGCTCGGTCCCGGCGATGTCGACAGAGCGGACAAAGCCCTGGGCCACGCTGATCGCCTGCAACACCGTCAGGCCGGGCTCATAGTCATATTTCCCCGGCTGTTGCACCGCCCCCATGATGAAAAAGGGACGGTAGGTGATGATTTCCACCGCGACGCTGGGTTCTTCGGACAGGTTTGCGGCCTCTTTCAGCGCGGTGCCGATTTCTGTGGCCAGATCGGCGGTGGTTGCGCCGCGCACCGTCAGCTGTCCCAGAATGGGCAGCGCCAGCGTGCCATCCGCCGCCACGGTGAATGGGCCGTTCAGTGGCACCCAAGGGTAGGCCTCGCCGGTATTGCGACGCAGCGAATGCACGCGGATCATCACCTTGTCCTGTGGCCCCAACAGATAGGCGCTGGCCAGCGGTTGCGGTTCGGCATGGGCCGTGCCGCAGGCCAGCATCAAGCCCAGGGCCATCAACCCCGGCCACAAGGAACGATGTTTCAAATTCTGGAACTTGCAATTCATTGGGATGACCTGAGAAACAATTGAACCGTTATTTAAAGTCGTAGCAGGATTGGAATATGTCCATTGTGCCTTATGATTGCCATTGCGGCAATAGTGCGGTTCCATGTGGTGAAATGAAACCGGGATATCGTGATATGCAATTTGCGTGGACAGGATATAAAACCCATGTCATGATTTGCCATCAGCACGTTAATTTGAAGTGATTCTTCTGCCCGACCGGACCGCATTTTATCCGGTATGATGGTCGGACCTGCATTTGAACTGATCAGTCCAGAATACCTGCGGATCTGAATGATACCCCATCGTCGGGGGATTTTACCCATGCTGACGATGCCTTGGATTAGAACAGAAATTTTATTGACGGCGGCTGGTTCCATGTCGCCGAAGGTGGAAGGTTTATCGTGCGCGTTCTTATTACAGGTAACATGGGCTATGTCGGCTCAACCGTTTCAAAATATCTGCGCGTAGCGCATCCAGATGCCATTTTGCACGGCTATGACGCGGGGTATTTCGCGCATTGTGTAACTGGTGCCGTGCGCTTGCCCGAAGCGGCGCTGGATGCGCAGTTCTTTGGCGATGTGCGTGATGTGCGCGTGGGCATGCTGGCGGGCTATGATGCGGTGGTGCAACTGGCGGCGATCTCGAACGACCCGATGGGGCACCGCTTTGCCCGCATCACAGAAGAGATCAACCAGGACGCAGCGGTCAATCTGGCGCAGGCGGCGGCGCAGGCGGGGGTGGGGCATTATGTCTTTGCCTCGAGTTGCAGTGTTTACGGCGTCGCGCAGGGCGGGGCGCGCAAGGAAAACGATCCGCTGAACCCGATCACCGCCTATGCCCGGTCCAAGATCGGCACGGAACGGGCGCTGGCTGGGATGAACGGTGACATGGTGATCACCTGCCTGCGCTTTGCCACCGCCTGCGGCATGTCGGATCGGCTGCGGCTGGATCTGGTGCTGAACGATTTCGTTGCGGCGGCGCTGGCCACCGGGCGGATCACGGTGCTGTCGGACGGCTCGCCCTGGCGACCACTGATCGACACCGCCGATATGGCGCGGGCCATCGACTGGGCGATCACGCGCGGCGTGGATGCGGGCGGACGGTTTCTGGCGGTGAATGTCGGCAGTGATGACCGCAATTATCAGGTGCGCCAACTGGCCGATGCCGTGGCAGATGCGTTGCCGGGCACCGATGTCAGCATCAATACCGAGTCACCCGCCGACAGCCGATCGTATCAGGTGGATTTCGCGCTGTATCGCGATCTGGCCCCCGATCATCAACCGCAGGTGACCCTGGCGCAGTCGATTACCGCGCTGAAGGATGGTTTGCAGCGGATGCAGTTCGACGACGCCGATTTTCGTGACTCGCAGATGATTCGCCTGAAGGTTCTGGAAGGGCATATGACCCAGGGCCGGTTGAACGCGGATCTGGTCTGGCAAACCAGCACATAGCAACGTTTATCAGTGGTGCTCCATGAAAGTAGCGATTTTGGCGGGGGGGTTCGGAACCCGTCTCAGCGAAGAAACCCAGATCCGCCCCAAACCCATGGCCGAGGTCGGCGGGCAGCCGATCTTGTGGCACATCATGAAAACCTACGCCCATTACGGGCTGAAGGATTTCGTCATTCTGGGTGGCTATAAGGTTGATTTCATACGCGATTATTTCCTGCGCTACCGGTCTTCGCGCAGTGATTTCACCATTGATCTGGGGTCTGGTGCGGTCGAATGGGTTGCCGCCCGGGGCGAGGACTGGCGCGTCACCGTGCTGGATACCGGCAAGGAATCGCTGACCGGCGGACGCATCCTGCGGGCGCGCGACCATCTGTCCGATGACACGTTCTGCCTGACCTATGGCGACGGGGTCTGCGATGTGAATATCCCCGACACCATCCGCCATCACCGTGAAACCGGGGCGTGGTGTACGCTGACGGCGGTGGTGCAACCGGGGCGCTACGGCGTTCTGGATATCGAGCACAACACCCATGCCGTGCGCGGCTTTGGCGAAAAGCGGGCCGGGGATGGCGGGCTGATCAACGGTGGCTTTTTCGTCTGCGAACCGCAGGTGTTCGACCTGATCGACGATGACCTGACCACCTGGGAGGCCGAACCCATGGCCCGGCTGATCGACCGTGGCAAACTGTCCAGCTACGTCCACGACGGCTTTTGGCAAAGCATGGATACGTTGCGCGACAAGCAGGTTCTGGAAACCCATTGGGCCAGCGGCACGCCGCCGTGGAAGGTCTGGAATGACTGAGATCGCCAGAGACGAAAGGACACCAGATGATCATCGTTGATACGGCTTTGCGCAAACTGGCGGCCGAGGGGCGGTCGATTTCCGTGGCCATCATCGGCGCCGGGATGCAGGCGCGATCCTTGGCGCGCAGCATCGAACAATCCACCCCCGGTATGCGTGTGGTTGCGATAGCGAACCGTAGCCGGGGCAATGCCGAAACCGTTTTCACCGATCTGGGGCTGACCCCGACATGGTGCGAAACGGCGCAGGCGATCACCGCCGCCATCGCCGCGGGCGGGCGGGCGGTGACCACCGATCCGACCTTGCTGGGGTCGGCGCAGGGCATTGATGCGGTGGTCGAATCGACCGGGGCGCTGGAATGGTCGGCACATGCCGTTCTGGCGGCGATAGAGGGCGGCAAGCATCCGATCATGGTCAACGCCGAACTGGACGCCACCGTCGGCCCGGTGCTGAAGGCCCGCGCCGATGTCCGGGGCCTGACCTATACCGCAGGGGATGGCGATCAGCCGGGGGTGGCCGGGAATTTGCTGCGCTTTGTCGAGGGGATCGGCGTGCGCCCGGTTCTGGCTGGCAGTATCAAGGGCCTGCACGATCCCTATCGCAACCCGGAAACCCAGGTGTCTTTCGCGGCGAAATGGGGGATGTTGCCGTCCACGGCGGCCTCCTTCGCCGATGGCACCAAGATTTCCATCGAACAGGCCCTGATGGCCAACAGCCGGGGCTGGCGCGTGGCGCAGCGCGGCATGACCGGGCCGGATTTCTCGGGCGGTGATCCCTATGCGCCGCTCGTGCCGCTGGATGAGGCGGTCAAGGCGCTGTTCCCGATGCTGGATGAACAACTGGCGGCGGGGGTGCCGGGGGTTGTCGATTATGTCATCGGCGCGCGGCCCAACCCCGGTGTGTTCGTGCTGGGCACCATTCAGGACCCGGCGCAACGCCATCAACTGGCCTATTACAAGCTGGGCCCGGGCCCCTATTACCTATTCCATGTGCCCTACCACCTGTGCCACTTCGAGGTGCCCTCGTCGATTGCCCGCGCGGTCCTGTTCGGCGATGCGGTTCTGGCGCCCATGGGGGCGCCGACGGTGGGCGTGGTCTCGGTCGCCAAAAAGGATCTGTCGCCGGGCGAGACCATCGTCGAGTTGGGCGGGTTTGAATGCTATGGCATGTTGGAAAATATCGAGACGATGCGCGACCAGAACCTGATCCCGCTGGGCATCGCCATTGGTGGCCGGGTCAACAAGCCCATCGCCAAGGATACCCCCGTCACCTTTGCCGATGTCGACCTGCCGCCCGGACGGCTGATTGACCGGCTGTATGCAGAGCAACAGGCGATGTGCGCCCCCGTGCCGGAGGCCGTGGCATGATCTTTCACCAGACCAGCCTGCAGGATGCCGTATTGATCGACCCTGAACCGCGTGGCGACGACCGGGGTTTTTTCGCCCGGATGATGTGCCGCGATGAATTCGCCCGCCACGGGGTGATTTCGGATTTCGTCCAGCACAACATGTCGGTGTCGCTGCAAACCGGCACGGTGCGCGGCATGCATTTTCAACGCGGCAAGGATGTCGAGGCCAAATTGGTGCGCTGTACGCGGGGCCGTATTCTGGATGTGATCGTGGACCTGCGTGCCGATTCCCCAACCTATATGCGGCATGAGGGCTTTGAGCTGACCGCCGAAAACCACCGCATGTTGTATGTTCCCGAGGGCTTTGCCCACGGCTTCCAGACCCTGACCGAGGATTGCGAGGTCTTCTACGCCGTCAGTGCCGCCTATGCGCCGGGCGCCGAGGGCGGGTTGCGCCACGATGATCCGATGCTGGCCATCGCCTGGCCCTTGCCGGTGACGGGCCTGTCGCCCAAGGATGCGGCATGGCCGCTCTTGCGTCCCGATACGCCGCCGGTGTTTGGCGCGCGTGCGCCCGCGCCTGTGCCCGCGCCTGTGGTCGTCTGATGGCTGGGGATCGTCGATTTCTGGTTCTGGGGCGATGCGGCGACAAATCCCTGCATCGCACATGGACCGCCGATACCGGTGGGGCGCGCACATGGGATCTGCAACTGAATTCCTATGCCAAGGATCCGGCCACCTGTGCCGATCAGGACCTGCCCACGGTTTTCGATCATGGCACCAAATGGGATAGCATCGCGCGGCATTTCCGGGCTCGGCCCGACCTGCTGGACCGCTATGATTACATCATGCTGCCGGATGATGATCTTCTGATGCGGGCGGGGGATATCAACCGGCTGTTCCAGATCGTGGTGGATCATGACCTGACCATCGCGCAACCGGCGCTGACACCCGAAAGCTATGTTTCCTATCCGATCCTGCTGCGGATGCCGGGGTTTCGGCTGCGCTACAGCACGTTCCTGGAATCCATGGCCTGCTGTCTGAAATCCTCTTATCTGCGTGCCCTGTTGCCGATGTTCGAGCGTCACTTCACCGGTTGGGGCACCGATCTGGTCTGGGCCACGCTGATGCCGGATCCGGCCTATCGTGCCGCGATCGTTGATGCGGTGCCGATGACCCATACCCGGCCGCTGTATTCCGGGCCGCTGTATAAATCCTACGCCCAGGGCATTGATCCACGCGCCGAGATCGACAGCGTGACCGGCAGCTTTGAGAACATGCCCGATGGCATGCACATCTACGGCGGGGTGCTGGCCAATGGCCGCCGGGTTGGGCCGGTGGCGGCGCGGCTGTTGAACGGGGCCGGGATGCTGGCGGTGGGGGCGCGTTCCAGAACGCCGCTGGCCGCCGCGCGAACGGCGGCCGGGCTATTGGTGCGCGCGGCCACCCGCGCCAGCTATCAACCCCAGCAATTGCGGGCCCGCCCCGGTAGCGAAATGGCCGCTATCGGGTTGGGCGCTCAGCGTTCGCCGCGCACATAGGCTGCACCCAGGGCGGCGGGCAGCCGCGCCCGGCGCCCGGCGATCAGCAGCACCGCCATAACCGCCACAAAGGGCAGCATCTGGATGATGTCGGTGGGCACCCCGACGCCCGCAACCTGTAGCGCCGTCGTGGCCGACAGGCAGGTGCCGAACACCAGCGCGCCCCCCATGACCCAGGTCGGTTTGCCGCGCGCCAGCATGGCCAGAACGATGCCGATGTAACCGTTGCCATGCGTCATGAAGGGCACGAACACCCCGGCCGCGATGATCGCCATGAACGCGCCGCCCAGCCCCACCAATGTGCCGGTGATCAGCACGGCAATGGTGCGGATCTTCAGCACGCTGACGCCGGCGGTATCCAGCGCGGCGGGCTTGTCGCCCGCGGCCTGCAACATCAACCCCATCTGCGTGCGGCGGAACAGCCAGACGAACAGCGGCACCAGCAGGAACGCCAGATAGACCACTGGCTCGCGGGTGAATAGCGCCGGGCCGATGATCGGGATCTGCGACAGCCCCGGGATCGGCAGGGGGTCCATGACCGACAACCGCGGATACAGTTTCGAGAACTGCTCATAATGCAGCAGCGCCGTTACCCCCTGCGCGCCAACCGTCAGGGCGATTCCCACCACGATCTGGTTCAGCCCCATCCGCACGCAAAACAGCGCCATCAACGCGCCTACGGCCATACCGCCCAGCCCGCCGCCCAGAAAGCCCAGCCAAAGGTTGTCGGTGGCCCAGGCAAAGTAAAACCCGGAATAGGCGCCCATCAGCATCATGCCCTCGATGCCGATGTTCAGCACCCCGGCCTTTTCGGAAATCTGCTCGCCCAGACCGGCCAGCAACAGCGGCACGGTGGCGGCGATCACCCCGGCGATCAGCGCGATCACGAAGGCATCGGTGAACAGACCGGACATGTCAGACCCCCTTGCGGGCGCGCCGACGCGCCGCCCATGTTTCGGTCACCGCCAGCAAGATCAGCAAGATCCCCACCGTGACCAGCGTGAAGTAATTCGGCACATCCAGCCGCCGCGCAGCGCTCTCGGACCCGATGCCAAGTGCGGAAAACAGGAAGACATAGGCGATGGCCGCATAGCCGTTGAACCGCGCCAGAAAGACCAGTGGCACGATGGTATCGGCATAGGCGGGGTTCCAGTCGGCGCGGACATTGCCGTATTG
>DASWPI010000055.1:0-8611 GCA_036398515.1 Paenirhodobacter sp. | reverse complement strand
CGGTGCCCTCGGGATCGTCCCAGCATTCCTCGCGCCCGCCGGTGCGGATCAGGCATTCGACCGAGGGGTCCTTGTAGATCGCCTCGGTGCGGAAATCGCCGCCGAATGTGGTTTCCGGGTAGAACCGATAGATCGGCACATACAGGCTGCCCTTGTAGCTGACCAGGATCGGCTTGTCGTTGGCGATCACCTCGGCGAACAGCGACAGCACGAACAGGACCGAAAACACGATCAGCGCCCAAAAGGCGCGGCCATTGGCGCGGAAATTCCGCAACCGGCGCTGTGTCAGCGGCGACATCATCCCGCCCTCTTTTCAAAATCAATGCGCGGATCGACCAGCACATAGGTCAGGTCCGACAAGATCCCCACCACCAGCGAGATCAGCCCGAACACATACAGCGTGCCAAAGATGACCGGATAGTTGCGCTCGACCGCCGCCTGAAACCCCAGCAGCCCCAGACCATCCAACGAGAAGATGGTCTCGACGATGATCGAGGACCCGAAGAACACCCCCAGAAACGTCGCCGGAAACCCGGCAATGACGATCAGCATGGCGTTGCGGAACACATGGCCATACAGCACGCGGCGTTCGGACAGCCCCTTGGCGCGGGCGGTGATGACATATTGCTTGTTGATTTCATCCAGAAACGAATTCTTGGTCAGCAGCGTCATCGTGGCAAACCCGGAAATCGTCATCGCAATGGTGGGCAGGGTGATGTGCCACAGATAGTCCAGCGCTTTGCCCATCATGCTGAGACTGTCGAAATTGTCCGATGTCAGCCCGCGCAGGGGGAATATCTTCCAATACGACCCCCCCGCAAACAGCACCATCAGCATCACCGCAAACAAAAAGCCGGGAATGGCATAGGCCACCACAATCGCCCCCGAGGTCCAGGTGTCAAACGGCGTGCCATCGCGCACGGCCTTGCGAATGCCCAGCGGGATCGAGATCAGATAGGCCAGCAACGTCGACCACAGCCCCAGAGAAATCGACACCGGCAACTTGTCGGCGACCAGTTCCATCACCGTCATGTTGTGAAAGAAGCTCTTGCCGAAATCAAAGGTCAGGTAATCCCCCACCATGGTGAAAAAGCGCTTCCACGCCGGGATCGGTTCCTTGTGACAGGCCGGGTCCTTCAGGTCCGGCACCACCCCCGGCGGGCAGACGATGCGCGAAAAGCCCATCTGCACCTCCAGCTGCGCCAGCAACTGCGGCGAAATCCCGCGTGCGCCCTGATAGCCGTCCTCGACGCCACCGGCCCCCTGCGCGCCGGCATCGCCACCGCCCGAGATGTTGCGCATCGAATCCGCCTCGCCCTGCACCCGCGCGACAATCTGCTCGATCGGCCCGCCGGGAACGAATTGCGTCAGCGTGAAGTTGACCAGCATGATCCCGAACAATGTCGGAATGACCAGCAACAACCGCCTCAGGATATAGGCGCCCATATCTGCCCCTTATTATTTTCACACTTTTCTGACGGACATCCCGTCAGAATGCGCCATCCGCTTTCAGTTTTGCGGCTTTGTCCGCGTCATACCACCAGAAGTCCAACTCGCCCAGCGCATGCGGCGGCAAGGGGGCGGGATGCGCATACATATCGTAATAGGCGACGGTGTGGCTGGCCTTGTACCATTGCGGCACCCAGAATTGCAGCGCCCGCAGCGCCCGATCCAGCGCATGGACGCGCGGCGTCAGCTCGTCATGGGTATTGGCCTCTTCGACCAGACGGATCAACTTGTCCACCGCCGGATTGGCCAGCCCCATCGCGTTGAACACATCGTCCGCGCCCTGCGCGCCGAAATATTGCTGCAACCCGGCGCCGGGGATTTCATCCTGCCCCAGTTGCGCGGTGATCATGTCGAAATCGTGGTTGCGGCGGCGGTTTTCATATTGCGCATCATCAACCCGCGACATCAGCGCATCCACGCCCAGCGCACGCAGGTTTTCGATATAGGGGTTCAGGACACGGTCAAAGGTCTGGCTGTCGTTCAGGATTTCCACCCGCAGCGGATCGCCCTTGGCATTGCGGCGGATGCCGTCGTTGCCCGCGACCCAGCCCGCCGCATCCAGCAACGCCGCCGCCTTGCGCATATTGCCCCGGTCCAGCTGCCGCCCGCCCGAAACCGGCGTCATCACCGCCGGATCGGTCAGAATGCCCGGCGGCAGATCCGCCGCCAGCGGCGTCAGGATCGCCAGTTCATCCCCCTCCGGCACCCCGGTCGCCGCCAGGGGCGAATTTTCCCAGATCGAGTTCACCCGGCTATACAGCCCGTAAAACAGCGTCTCGTTCGACCACTCAAAATTAAACATCAGGCCCAGCGCCTCACGCACGCGGATATCCTGAAACCGTTCGCGGCGCAGGTTGATGGCAAAGGCCTGCCCGGTGGCGATATTGCCATCGGGCAATTCCACCTTGGTCACCCAGCCCTTTTGCAACGCCGGGAAATCATAGCCCGTTGCCCATTGCAGCGACGACGCCTCGTTGCGGAAGGTATAGGTGCCGCCCTTGAACCCCTCGAACGCGGCCTGATAATCACCGTAATATTCGATGCGGATACGATCAAAATTGGCGCGCCCGATGTTGATCGGCAGTGTCGCGCCCCAGTAATCCGGGTTGCGCCGCCAGACCACGGTACGGCCATCCTTGGCACTGTCAAACATATAGGGGCCGGACCCGACAAACGCCTTGGGCGAGGATTTCGCCAGATCCACCCCGTCGCGGTCGAACTGCCCACGCGAGAACACCGGCAACCCGCCAACCGATTGAATGATATCGCGGCGCGGATAATCGGCGGTGAAGGTGAATTTGATCCTCTTCGGATCCAGCACCTCGGCGGAGGCGATCTGTTGCGCCACCACCGCGCGGAACGAACTCAGCCCCTTGTCGCGCAGTTGCTCATAGGAAAACAGCACATCATCGGCGGTCATCGCCGTGCCATCGGAAAATTTGATGCCGTCGCGCAGGGTGAAGACCACCCAGTCCTTGCTGGCCGGATATTCGATCGTCTCGCACAGCAGGCAATAGGCCTCACCCACGGTATCATCGGTGCCGGTCAGCATGGTTTCCAACGGCGCCGAGGCCAGCGCGGCCGCCCGCCCCTCCAGCGTATAGGGGTTCAGGTTGTCAAACCCGCCCAGCGCCCATTCCGAAATTTCACCGCCCTTGGGCGCGTCCGGGTTCACATAATCCAGATGCGTGAAATCCGGCGGGTATTTCAGATCGCCCAGGGTGGAAATCGCGGTGGCGGTGATCGTGGCCTCCTGCGCCTGCGCCGCCGGACCCGCCACACACATCGCCGCCCCGATCAACGCCGCCCCGCATATCCGCAAAGGAAATGACCCGGCGTTTTGGCTGGGGGCGATGGCAATCCGTTTCATCCGCTGTCTCCTGTCAGTCAGCCCCAGCTAAAGGCGCATCGCGCCGGGGTGCAAGTTGCATCTGCGTGAGAACCGCCATCTGCCCCCTTCGCACTGACCCGTCTGCCACAGATGGCGGTTTTGCACATCGCCTGCCCGGCGCGCCACTTCCTTTGCACGCCCTGCCGGTATAGGCAGGGGCCAGACACACAGGAGGCCCCAGACCATGCAATATTCCGGCACGATCGCGTTTCAGGGCGAACCCGGGGCCTATTCGCACCAGGCCTGCCGCGATGCACGCCCCGGCATGGAGGTGCTGCCCTGCCGCACCTTCGAGGATGTGATCGAGGCCGTGCGCAAGGGCGATGCCGATCTGGCGATGCTGCCGATCGAGAATTCCACCTATGGCCGGGTGGCGGATATCCATTCGCTGCTGCCGACCTCGGGGCTGCATATCATCGACGAGGCCTTTGTGCGGGTGCATATCAACCTGCTGGCGCTACCCGGCACCCGGCTGGAGGCGGTTGAATCGGCGATGAGCCATACCGTCCTGCTGGGCCAATGCCGGAACTTCCTGCAGGCGCATAACATCAACCGTATCATCGGTGCCGATACCGCCGGTTCGGCCCGGATCATCGCGCAACAGGGCGACCCCAAGGTGGCGGCGCTGGCCTCGGAACTGGCGGGCGAGATCTATGGTCTCGACTGCATTGCCCGCCATATCGAGGACAAACAGGATAACACCACCCGGTTCCTGATCATGTCGCGCACCCCGGACCTGAAGAAGCGCGGTCATGGCCGGATGATGACCACCTTTGTGTTCCGCGTGCGCAACATTCCCGCTGCGCTGTACAAGGCGCTTGGCGGGTTCGCGACCAACGGGGTGAACATGTCCAAGCTGGAAAGCTACATGGTCGAGGGCAATTTCACCGCGACGCAGTTCTACGCCGATATCGAGGGCCACCCAGACGACAGCAACGTCCGGCTGGCCCTGGACGAACTGCGGTATTTCACCTCGAATGTGTCGCTGCTGGGGGTGTATCCGGCCGATCCGCGCCGCTACGGCTAAGCTCAGACCCGGCCGAGTCAGACACCGGGCAATTCAGACACCGGCGGGGGCGTGCAGCGCGGCGCAAAACGCCTCCAGCCGCTGCTGAAACCGGGCCTCAAGCGTGGATTGCCCCAACCGCGCCGATTGCAGCAACAACCGCGCGCCAAGGGTGCGGGGGTGGGCCTCGACGGTGACATGCAGGCGGGCGCGGGTCGCGGCTAGCGCCACTACCTGCATCGTCACCAACAGGTCGAACCCGCGTGAGCGCGCCTCGAACGCCATTTCCTCGGGACGAATGAAACGCGTCACCCGGGCGTCCATATGCCGATCCTTGCCCCGAAAGCGGAAATCGGTTTCCCAGCGCATGTCCGGCCCGGCGGCGGTACCCGCGTCCAGGCGGCGCATCACCGCCCCCTTGCGCCGGGCCTGTCGTGCCAGGGCCTCAAAATCGGTGACCGTGTCAAAAACCGTTTCGGCAGGGGCGGCGATGTCCACTTTACCGGTAAATATCATGCGCAATTCCTTGTCGTAGCGACAGTGCGGGCCAAGCCGTGGTTCCGTCCCATCCTAGCGTCGGTCTGTTAATTTTTTTATCGTGCCGTCACGCCGGGTGATCCGCAAGCCATTGCCGCAACATCCATCCCGCAATCGCCCCCTGCCGCGGCGCATGGATCACCGGGTCGGTTCCCGCCAGAATGGCCGCCAATCGTTCACGGCTGACCCATAGCGCGTCCTCGATCTCGACCGGGTCGATGATGATATCGGGTGTCAGCCCCTGCCCCTCGCACGCGATCATCAGTTGCGTCGGGAACGGCCAGGGCTGTGAGGCCAGATAGCGCACCTGCCCCACCTGCACCTGCGTTTCTTCGGCCACCTCACGACGCACGGCGGCCTCGGCGGTCTCGCCCGGTTCGATGAACCCGGCCAGACAGGAATACATGCCCTGCGGCCAGCCGGGCGAACGGCCCAGCAAGATCTGGTTGCCCCGCACGATCCGCATGATCACCACCGGATCGGTGCGCGGGAAATGATGACTGTCACAGGCGGGACAGTAGCGTTGCCACCCCCCCAGCGTGGCCCGCGTCGCCACCCCGCAACGGCCGCAAAACCCATGCGTTTCGTGCCATTGCATCAAGGCACGCGCCATCGCCACCAATTCCCCCGCCCGCGCATCCACCTCCATCAGCGCACCGCGCAATTCGGTGAAACCGGCGCTGTCCGGCACCCCCGGCGGATGCCACAGGCGCGGATCGGCAAATGCCTGCGGATCGGGGCCATCGCCCTCGGCCGCCCAGCCGGAGACATCGGCGCCAAACACCGCCTGCCCGTTCGACAGTCCCAGAAAGATCGGATCCGCTGCCATATGGCGCAACAGATCCGCCCCTGCATGCAGCGGATAGATCCCCGCCCCCGTCACCACATCCTGCGCCGAAGGGTCCAGCAACACCCGCCCGCGCCAAAACGCGATGAACCGTGTGCCCGGCGCCTGCGCATGCTGCGCCAATGCCTGAGGATCGGCGCGCAACGCGACCGCCCGGTCCAGCCCGGACCCGGCAAAGGCCAAGCCAACCGGGACCAGATCCTTCGCCGATAGAGGAACAGGGACAACCGGCGACGAAACGAATGAATGCATGGGGCTCTCCTGCGGATGAGAGTGGCGTGGCAGAACCGTTATGGGCTGACCCCTTGTGGCACGCGTTGGTGCGGCTGGCCAGATATCCCCCTGATTCACCCCGGAAATTGCCCCCGAATCAGGGTCAACCAAAGGTTGAATATGCGAATCGTTCAGCTAAGATCATGATGTGCCAGTTGCGTTGTTGTAGGTCCAGTCGCGTTATAGGTCGGGCCGTATCCCGTTAAATACCCAAGGTTTTCAAGCTGGATGAACAGCTACTCCACCCCTGCACGGGCATACCCGGACATGACGGCGGCGCGCTTGTCCCTGCGGATCATGGCAACAACCGATCTACACGGGTTTTTGCGTGGCTTTGATTATTCCGCAGACCGGCCACGTGGTGACAGCGGCCTCAGCCGTATCGCCAGTCTGATTGCCCGGGCCAGACAGGAAACCTGCAATACCTTGCTGTTCGACAATGGTGACCTGCTGCAAGGCAGCCATCTGGCCGATTTCTGGGGCCAGCAACGCGGTATAGGCCCGGGCGAGGTCCACCCCTTGGTCGCCGCGATGAATGCCTTGGGCTATGATGCGGCGGCACCCGGCAATCACGATTTCGATTTCGGCCTGCCGTTCCTGTCGCGGGTGATTGCGGACGCCCATTTCCCCTATGTCTGCGCCAATGCGTTTGAGACCTTTGATACCGGCCTGCGCGGCAATTTCCTGCGCCCCTGGGCGATCCTGACGCGACAGGTGCAGGACACCAACGGCGCGGCACATGTGCTGCGGATCGGGGTGATCGGCTTTGTCCCGGCCCAGACCGCCGATTGGGAGGCCGCCCAACTGGGCAAGCAGCTGACGACAGAAGACATCATTGCCACCGCCAGAACCCAGGTCCCCGCCCTGCGCGCCGCGGGTGCCGATCTGGTCATCGCCCTGGCCCATACCGGCATTGCGACCGGCAACGCCCCCCATGACGCCGACGACAACGTCGCCATCCCTTTGGCGGCGATCGAGGGGATCGACGTGCTGGTCTGCGGCCACAGCCATCAGCAATTCCCCCACCCCGATTATGCCTCCCGCCCCGGCGTTGATGCGGTAAACGGCAGACTGCACGGCAAGCCGACGGTTCTGCCCGGCCATCTGGGGTCGCATCTGGGGGTCATCGACCTGAGCCTGCGCAAAACGCCCGGTGGCCGCTGGACCATAGAACGATCGCACAGCACCCTGCGCCCCGTCACCTCCGCCTCTTGTCCGGGCACCGGCAAAATCACCGAATTGACCCCCGAACAGGACCAGATCGTCCAACTGTCCGAGAGAGCCCACGCCGAGGTCCGCGCCGAGCTGGCGAAAAATGTCGGCCGCACCTCGGTGCCCTTGCAAAGTTTCTTTTCGCTCATCGCGCCAGACGCTGCGATGAGCGTGGTGGCCGAGGCCAAGGCCGAATTCATCGCCCGCGCAGTCGCACAGACCCCCCAGGCAGACCTTCCGATCCTGGCCGCCGTGCGCCCGGCGCGTTTTGGTGGACATGCGGGGCCCTCCAGTTTTGTCGACATCGGTTCCGGGCCGTTGCAGCTTCGCGATGTGCTGGGCCTGTATGCCTATCCCAATCTGGTATCCGCCATCTGCCTGAACGGGGCGCAAATAATTGAATGGCTGGAACGTTCGGCCAGTGTTTACCGCACGATTCAGCCCGGCGACATAGATCAGCCGCTGCTCGATCAGGATTTTCCCAGCTATAATTTTGATGCGCTATACGGGTTGACCTATGAAATCGACCTGAGCGCCCCGCCGCGGTACACCCCCAACGGCACCCTGTGCCATCCCGATTCCCATCGCATCCGCGACCTGCGCCACGATGGGCGTCTGTTACAGGATACGGACCGGTTTCTGGTCGCATCCGACAGTCACCGTGCCGCCTCGTTCAGTTGCCTTTACGGCGCACAGGTCCTGCATTTTCCCAATAGTGCGCGAAACATGCTGATCGACGCGATCCGCAGAAAAGGCACAATCGCCCCGCAATTGTGGCCGGTCTGGCGCTTCACCCCGATTCCCGGCGCGCGGGCCTGGTTCGATACCGCGCCCGCCGCCCGCACCCGCCAAACGGATCTGGCGCGACTGCATATGGTGGCGGGCGGCATCACCCCTGCGGGTTATTTGCGGATCAGCCTGGACCTCTCCGCCCCGATCCTGGCCAGCTTCGCCCCTCTGCGGATGTTCCGGCAGGGATTCGGCCCGAGACATTGACCCGCACTGCATCAGGACGGCACGGCTGCAAAATCCAGGCCTTGCGAATCCGACCCCAAGTTTCTATATGGGCTGCGAGAGGTTGGCGCGGGCGAGCGCCTCGCCAACCCGGTCAGGTCCGGAAGGAAGCAGCCGCAACGAGCCCCGCTTGGGTCGATGTCCAGCCTCTCACCCCCCCCTGCATAATTCAATTCCAATTGCTTGATGCGCAACGGCGGGCACGCATCATTTCGTTGATACGCTGGCCCCCAGATCGACGTAGGAACGATTCACGTGATCGTTTCATCTCGACGCGGTTTCGGCCCGGCACCCCGGCCTTCGTGCAACAACACCGCTCTTC
>DASWPI010000054.1:0-48399 GCA_036398515.1 Paenirhodobacter sp. | reverse complement strand
ATCAACGACGTCTTGCGGGATCTCCTGGCTCCAGCACAGGATGTTCAACTCCCCGGACGACGCAAGCGCACCGCGCACATAAAACGGCGAAGACAACGCAAACGCTCCAATACCCGCCGCACCCTGCAATAAACGGCGACGATTAAACCCTCGCGCGGTCGATGCCGCACCCGAAATCTTGTCCGTGGTGGTCATGAAAACAACTCCTTGTTGGGGTGTGCGACATACCGGTTCGGCTGTCGCATCTATCTTGCCAATCTATGTCGGCTCAGTTATGGTAATTCTATTCTATAGAATAGCTTGCCGCTAGATAGAATATTGAATTAGGATCGACGCTGCGTCAAGCTGCAGTTGCAGAAAAGACAATATTTTATGACTTTCATCCAAGGGGGGCCCGATGACCGAGCAGACAACACGGCTGAAGACCAAGGGCGTAGAGGCCGTGGACAAGGCCTTGCGCATTTTGGCATTATTCGACAGCCAGTCGCCGGTGCTGTCCTTGCATGACATCAGCCAACGCACGGGCCTGGTCAAAAGCTCGGTGTTGCGATTGCTGGTATCGCTGCAAAACGCTGGTTTTCTGTCGATCACCAGCGACAAACGCTATGCCATCGGCATCGAGGCGTTCCGCATCGGGCAGATCTATCAAAAGACCTTCCGGCTGGATTCGGTCATTCGCCCGGTGCTGAAGGATCTGGTCCGGCGCACCGGCGAAAGCGGCTCGTTCTTCCGGCGCGAGGGCAACATGCGTGTGTGCCTGTTCCGCGAGGATACCGATCAACCGCTGCGCGAACATATCGCCGAGGGCGACGCGGTGCCCATCGGCAAGGGTGCGGCGGGACATGTGTTCAAGACCTATGGCGAGATTGACGGCATTCATCCGGCGGGCGCCAATGGCCTGGCAGAGCTGCCGGTGATCTCGGTCGGGGAACGCGGCCCGGAAATCGCCGGATTGTCGGTGCCGATCTTTGCGCTGGATCAGGGGATGATCGGTGCGCTCAGCCTGTCGGGCCCGGTTTCGCGGCTGACCGATGACAAGATGGCGGCGATGAAACCGCTGATCCTGCGCGCGGGCGCCGACATCTGCCGCACGTTGCGGTCGCGCTTCTACGACGGGATGAACCCGACCGCAGCCTGATTGGCATGGGACAGGAGGCGCGGTCCGCAATCCTGTCCCGGCCGGTTACAGCGGAAAGCCGTAGGGAACATCGTCCGTAAGATTCAGCCAGACACTTTTGGTCTGCATATAATCGCTGATCATCTCCATACCGCCTTCGCGCCCCAGACCCGAGGCCTTGTAGCCCCCAAAGGGCGAGATCTGCGACGTGACCTTATAGGTGTTCACCCAGACCGATCCGGCCTGCAACTGCGCCGCCATCCGATGCACCCGCGCGACATCGCGTGTCCACAGCCCCGCGCCCAGCCCGAAGGCCGAGTCATTGGCAATGGCGACCGCCTCGGCCTCATCCTCGAACGGAATCACCGACAGCACCGGGCCGAACACCTCTTCTTGCGCGATGCGCATGGCATTCTGCACACCGGTAAAGATGGTGGGCGCAACGAACAGGCCCGGCCCGCCTGACGGATCGGCGACCGGCACCCCGCCAATGGCCAGCGTTGCCCCATCTTCCCGCGCCCAGCCGATGCAGGTCATGATCCGGTCGAATTGCGGCCGGTTCGCCACCGGCCCGATATCGGTATCGGGCGACATCGGGTCCCCCAGCCGGATCTTGGCGGTCAACTCAACCAGCCGCGCCACAAAGGCATCATGGATCGAACGATGCACCAGCGCACGAGAACCCGCGACACAGCTTTGCCCGCCCGAGCCGAAAATCCCCGCCACCACGCCACGCGCCGCATTTTCCAGATGCGCATCGTCAAAAACGATGTTGGGTGATTTGCCGCCCAGTTCCAGACTGACAGGTTTCAAACGCTCGGCGGCGGCCACATAAACCGCACGCCCACCGCCCACACCACCGGTGAAGGCGATCTTGGCCACATCAGGATGCGCGGTCAACGCCGCGCCGATTTCCGCGCCCAGCCCGGTGACCACGTTCAGCACACCCGACGGCAAACCCGCCCCCGCCACCAGCTCGGCAAACCGCAGCGCGGATGCCGAGGTGAACTCGGACGGCTTCACCACCGCCGTATTTCCCGCCGCCAGTGCCGGTGCCAACTTCCATGCCAGCAGCATCAATGGCGAATTCCACGGCGTCACCATGACAATCACCCCCAGCGGTTCATGCCGCAGGTAGTTCATATGGCCGGGCCTATCGGTCGGCAGAACCGATCCGTTGATCTTGTCGGCCAGACCCGCATAGAACTGATACCACTCGGGAATGCGTTTGACCTGTGCCAGCATCTCCTTGAAGGTCTTGCCGTTGTCACGCACCTCGATCCGGGCCAGTTCTTCGGCATGGGCGGCGATGGTATCGGCGATACGGCGCAACATGGCGCCACGCTGCGGGGCGGTGAAGGTTGACCAGGGGCCGCTGACGAATGCCCGCTGCGCCGCGGCCACCGCCAGATCGGCATCCGCCGCCTGCGACCGCGCGATCTGCCCCCAGACCTCTTGCGTATAGGGGTTCTGACAATCCAGCAGCCCGCCCGCCACCGCAGGCCGCCAGTCCCCGTCGATATAATTCGCCAAGATTTCCATGTTTCGCCCCATTCGTGATCGAGCCGCCCCGCCGTTCGGGTGCAGTTCGCTATTTCCGTTCTGACGGCATATCCGTCGCCTTCAGCCCCAATCTTTGCGCCAACCACCAGACCGGCTCGATCAGCAGGTTGCCGATCAGGATTCGGACCAGATGGAAGCTCAGCACCAGTGGCACCGCAACCCCCATCGCTTTTGCCGCGACGGTCATTTCCGGCATGCCACCCGGCGCCATGCCCAGCAGGACCGCCGCCACATCCAGCCCCGACACATAGGCCACCACCAATGCGAACGGCACCAGCAGCACCGTCAGCATCAGGGCCGACAGCACCGATGCCGTCAACAGTTTGCGCGACCCCAGAATGAACCCGCGCGTCATCTGCGCCCCCAGCGAGGCCCCCAGAATAACCTGACACACCATCACCGCGCCCTCGGGCATATGCGCGGGTTGCAGATCGAATTGCGCCAGCCCGATGGCCAAAAAGCACGGCACGATCATCCACGGGTTCGGAATGAATGTCCGCCGCACCACATAGGCCAGCGCGGTCGAAACCACGACCAGCGCCGCCAGCTTCCAGCCATCACCCGGCGGTAGCGCCACCGCCCCGCCCGTCGCCACCGTCAGTGCATGGGCCGGGGTCAGCAGTGCGATCAGCACCGGATAGATCATCACCACCATCACCAGACGCACGGTTTGCGCCAGGACCACATGCCGCTCTGACGCTCCCGATCGCTGCGCCTGCACCGCCATCAGGACCACCCCGCCCGGAACCGCGCAGAAGAACGCGGTTTTCGGATCGGTCCCCGCCATTCCGGTGAACAACCGCGCCACCGGAAAGCCCGCGCATAACGTGACCAGCGCACAAAACCCGATCAGCGGCAGGTTGCGCACGATATCGGCCAGGATCGTCGGGGTGAAACTCTGCCCCAGGGCCAAACCCAGCACCACCAGCCCATAGGGCCGGATGCGCGCGAAATTGAAACTGACCCCGCAAAAGGCAAACGCGCCGCTGACCACCAGCGCCCCGATCAGCCACGCCAAAGGCATCCCGATCAGACTGGCGCCGCATCCCCCCAGCGTCGCAAACAGCAGCATCAACGTCTGGCGTGCAAAATTTGGCAGCCTGTTCATGCCAGCCCCCTCCGCGAATATATGTGATCGGGCCGGGCGCCCCCGGCATCGGCACCGGGGACGGTGACCCCCGCGCCCGCCTCAGCCGGTGACGATGGCCGCCGCCGTGTCATCCAGCGCCAGCCGCAACCGGGCGAACATGTCGGTCACCTCCTCGGCGGTGATGATCTGCGGCGGGGACAACGCGATGCGGTTGGCAATGATGCGCGTGATCAACCCATGCCGCAGCGCGGCCTCCTCAAACACCGCCATGACCTTCAATGCGGGATCGTGCATGGCCTTGGTGGTCTTGTCGGCGACGACCTCCACCGCACCGATCAGGCCGATACCGCCCGCCTCACCCACCAGCGGATGATCGCGCAACGCGGCAAAGCCCGCCAGGAACAGCGGCTCCAGCGCCTTCACATGGCCAACAATATCCATTTCCTCGTAGATCTTCAGCGTTTCGAGCGCCACCGCCGACGCCACCGGATGACCCGCATAGGTATAGCCGTGGGTAAAGGTGCCCAGCCGATCACTGTGCACCTTCATCCCCTCATAGACCTTGTCACCGATCAGCACCGCCGAGATCGGCTGCATCGCCGCCGACAACGCCTTGGCGCAGGTGATCATGTCGGGGCGCATGCCAAAGGTTTGCGAGCCCCACATCTCGCCGGTGCGGGCAAAGCCACAGATCACCTCATCGGCGACCATCAGGATGTCGTATTTGTCCAGCACCGCCTGGATCTTGTCGTAATACCCAACCGGCGGCAGGATCGCCCCCCCCGACCCCAGCATCGGTTCCGCCCAGAACGCGGCGATGGTGTCCGGGCCTTCGGCCAGGATCATCTCTTCCAACTCGGCCGCCAGACGGGTGGAATAGGCCTCTTCGGTCTCGCCCGGCGCGCCGTTGCGATAGTAATAGGGCATGGCGGTATACAGGAACCCGTCAAACGGCAGCCCATAGCCCTCGTGGAACTTCGGCTTGCCGGTCAGGCATGAGGTGATGGCGCTGGTGCCGTGATAGCTCTGCGCGCGCGAGATGATCTTGCGGCGCTGCGGCTGGTTCAGCGCATTCCAGTAATACCAGACCAGCTTGATCGCGGTGTCATTCGCCTCGGACCCCGAACATTGCAGCAGCACATGGTCAAAGCCTTCGGGCGCGATGCTGGACAGCTTGGCCGACAGCTCTGCCGCGGGCGTGTTCCCGGCGCCGCGAAAGATGTGGTAATAGCCGATTTCGGTCATCATCTCCTGCGCGACCTTCGCCAGCCGGGCATTGCCGAAGCCCAGCGAGGCGCACCACAGCCCCGCCGCCCCTTCCAGATAACGGTTCCCCTCATCGTCGATCACAAAGACACCGTCGCCCTTGACGATCATGAACGGCGTCTTTTCGGGCTGCGTGCGCAGGTTGGTGTGCGGATGCACCACATGTTTGGCATCAAGGGCACGGGCGCTGTTCGGAATGGACGTTGTCATCGGGGCCTGTTTCTCCGGGCTATAAATTCTACTCAACAGAATTTATTTCCATAGAATAGAACAACGGTTTTCAGATCACGTCAAGTCTCTATTCCGAAAAACTGTCAACCCACACGCCCGGTCGGGCCTGTTGGATACGGTCTGCACATGGGTTCGTGAGTAATTGTGGTGCCCGGCGGGTCACCCCCGCCCAGATCATGGCCCACCATGGCCCACAGGGATGAACGCGGCCACGATGCGCCAGTTGCAAGCATGGTAGTCGCTGACACGAAAGGGATGGCCGGGCCCGCCCTGACCAACCTGCCCCCAGACATGAATGGAACCGTGCGATCAACTCCAAGGCCCACAGCGCACTGTCCTGATCCTGGACGTCTTCAACACCAGGCCCGGACCTGAACAGAACCGGCCATCAATATATTGTAATTATTACAGAAATGTGATGCCCGGACCGACCGGGAAACCGACCCCAGAACGTCTCGTTCAATGTCAGCGACACGATCCGCCCCTCGCCCCGACACCCATACCCCGCAATCATAATCCCTCCAGAACGACACATGATTAGGCGGCGAGAATGCACTGCGGTTGCCCATCAATGCTGCATCTCCCGCCTTGGTTACCTTGCCGTCCAGATAGCCATAGTTCACCACCCCTGCACCGCCTGACAGTACCCCGGTGTTGCTGCTGTGGCTAACGTGGGTTGGTGCAAACGCTGACCGGCAATGCGCTGGCCGATCCGGGCATCAACGCCAGAGCTGCGCTGGCGGCGACCCTGTGTGCATCGCTGTAGCACGATACCGGGGTGGGGATCACGATCCTGACCGCGATCCAGTTGCGAAAGGCCTCGGGGCGGGTGAACATAAGCCACAGGACGAACAGCCCGCCAAAGGAATGTCTCCAGATCGAGCCATTGTCTGCCGCCAGCGGCACCATGTCCCGCGCCCGTGGCAGCGCATCGTCCAGAAGGAACCGGGCCAGTTCCTCGGTCCCGTCGGCTGATAGGGCAGATAGTCACGTCCCGGCGGCGGCAAATCTCAGGCGCGCTGGAACAGACCTGGGCATCACCGGGCGGATAGTCAACCACCAGCACCCCCAGCCCATATTGGTGCTGGCCGGATAAAATATCCGCGCCCATCGCAATCACCGCATTGCCATCCAGCAACACCAGCCACGGCCAGCCCTGTGCGGGTCTGACCCGGGCGGCACAAACAGAAACACCCGCCGCACCGTTTCGGTCTGACTGTCGGTCATGTCGTCGTACCGTATCCCACCGGGTGATTGCAGGTCCATCCCACCTGGCTGATACTGGCATCGCTCATCATCGGCCTGTCCCCTTATATTGCCGACGATCAATGGCTTGGCATCTGCACATCCCGGATCGGGATATTGGGGTCGGCATGGCGACCGGCCCGGGTTTATAAGCCCCCATCGGCGCCGCGACATGCGCCATACTGCGGTTTTCGCTTTCACCCCGTCGAACATCTTGGCTAGATGATCGCAGCCACCGGGCCATCATATCCCCCCGTGCAGGACCAGATCACCATGCCCCGCAATCGCTACTACACCGGCCCCGTCAGCGACCATTTTGATGGCACCAGGTTTCATTCCCCCGGCCAACCCTCGCCCGACCGATCCTTGCGCGACATGCTGCGCTGGTGGCGGCAAGGCACCAGGGCGCAGTGGCCCGGACATTTGCCCGTCATCCCAGACACCCCGCCCACGCGCAGCGATCCAGCCCGGATCAGCATGATCGGCCACGCCACAGTGCTGATCCAGGTGGCCGGGCTGAACCTGTTGACCGATCCGGTCTGGTCCGACCGTGCCAGCCCGCTGCGCTTTGCCGGCCCACGCCGCGTGACCGCACCGGGGATCGCCTTTGAGGACCTGCCGCCGATTGATGCTGTTTTACTGACCCACAACCATTACGACCATCTTGATATCGCCACCCTGCGCCGTATCCATGCCCGGCACGCGCCGCTGATGGTGATGCCGTTAGGCACCGATGCGACCGTGCGCCGGGGCATTCCCGATGCCCGGATCGCAACCGGAGACTGGCACGACCGCATCGCGCTGCCCGGGGGCGGACATGTCACCCTGACACCGGCCAATCACTGGTCGGCGCGGGGTCTGGGTGACCGGCGGATGGCGCTGTGGTCCGGCTTCTGGATCGAAACACCCGCCGCGCGGATCTGGTTCGCGGGCGATACCGGCTATGGCGATGGCGCCATCTTCCGTGATATCCGCGCCCGCCACGGCGCGCCCGATATCGCCCTGATCCCGATCGGCGCCTATGAGCCGCGCTGGTTCATGGCGGCGCAGCATGTCGCCCCCGACGAGGCGGTGCGGATCTTTCACGACATCGGCACCCGGCAGGCCCTGGGCTTTCACTGGGGCACGTTCCAGTTGACGGACGAGGCACGCGACACCCCGAAACAGATGCTGTCCGCCGCACTCGCCGCCGCCCGCACCGCGCCCGCGCGCTTTCTGGCGCTGGAACCGGGTCAGGTTTACCTGGACGGCCCGACCACCTGATCCGCGCTCACATCATGCCGATCTTGCCCAAGGGCGTGCCGTCGATCATCCGCTCATACCGGAACGGCGCCGGATCGACACAGGGCGTATCCCCCCGGATCAACTCGGCCGCCAGGCGCCCCGCCGCCGGGCCGGTGCCGAACCCGTGTCCGGTGAACCCGGCCGAAATGAACACCCCCGACCGCGCCAGAACCGGCCCGATCACCGGCAGCGCATCGGGGGAGCAATCCACCATACCGCCCCAGGCCTGCGCCACGCGAATACCCTTCAGCGCCGGATAGCTGGTTTCCAGCCCCTTCACCCCGCGCGCGACCAGACGCATATCCGGGGTCGGGTCCAGCACCCGGACCCGCTCAAACGGCGAGATGGTATCGGCGCGCCAACGCTGCAACGATTCCGGCCCGTTGAAAAAGCTGCGCCCCAATTTGAAGGTCAGCCCCGCCCGCCGGTCCAGAAACGTCTGCCAGAAGGGCCCCGCCTGCAACGCGCCCCACGGCGTCAGATGCAGGTTGCCCAGCCCGCTCAGCCCGACGGTATAACCGCCATCCAGCCGCCGCCGCAGGGTGACATCCTGCATCGACACCCCGCCTGCCGTCACCTCGGGCGCGGGTTCGGTGTAAAAGGACGTCGACTGCACCGAAGCCTGCAAGAACTTCATCTGGTGATGGCGCAGGAACATCCCCGCCCAGGCCCCCCCGGCCACCAGCACCGTCGAACAGCGGATGCCGCCCTTTTCCGTCACCACCCCCGAGACCCGCCCGGCAGATGTCTCCAACTCACGGGCGGCACAATTCTGGTGGATCGTGGCCCCCGCCCGCCGCGCCGCCTCGGCAATGGCGGGCGCCGCCAGTTCGGGCTCGGCCCGGCCGTCGGTCGGCGAATATACCCCGCCCAGCCAGTCCCGGCCGTTGCCCGGCAGATGCGCCGCCGTCTGCTGCGCCGTCAGCATCCGGGTATCAACGCCCAGCTCCCGCGCCTTCACCCCCCAATCCTGCCAATTGGCGATATCCTTGGGGTTGTTCGACGCATAGACCAGACCGGTGCGGCGAAAGCCCACATCGGCGCCCACGTCCTCGGCCATCGTTTCCCACATTTCCAAGGCGACGATGGCCAGCGGCAGTTCGCGGATGTCGCGGTTCTGCTTGCGGCACCAGCCCCAGTTGCGGCTGGATTGCTCGCCGCCGATCACGCCCTTTTCCACCACCGCAACGCTGACACCCTTACGCGCCAGCGCCCAGGCGGTGCAGATACCGTTGATGCCGCCGCCGATGACGACAACATCGGCCTGCGCTGGTAGCGTTTCATCGCTGACGACGGGACGGACGGGTGGGGACATGATCGCAATTCCTGCTGATGATCCGGAAAACCTAAAGATGCGCGTCGACGATGCTCATGATCCAGATGACGCGCGCGGGCTGGGTGTAGGGGTTGAAGATCCGGTGCCCGATATCGGCCCGGAACTGAAAGCTGTCGCCGGGGCCCAGATCGCCGGTCTCGGTGCCGACCGTCACCCGCAGGCGGCCTTCCAGCACATAGCCGCCCTTTTCGCCCTGGCTCATCAGCACATCTTCGCTTTCACCCCCCGGGGGCAGCGTCACGATCATGAAACGCAGATTGCCCCCGGCATGCGGCGACAGCAATTCCTTGATCAGATGTGTTTTTCCGACGGTGATACTCATCCTCTCGCCGCTGTGGCGGATGAAATCATCCTTGCGTGGGCCGGCCTGCACCGTATCGCTGGAATCCAGAAACTCCCACAGGTTGACCCCCAGGGCGGCACGCAGGCGCTGCAAGGTGCGGATCGAGGGATTGGCCTTGCCGCGCTCGATCTGGCTGATGATGCCCGAAGACAGCCCCGCCGCAACCGCCAGTTCGGCGATGGTCAACCCCCGGCGCGTGCGCAATTCGCGCAACCGTTCACCGATCCGCTGCGGATCGCCCAGCCCGTTATCGGCGGCATCATCGGTATCATCCGTGTCAGGTTGCGCAGTCATATGCCGGGTCCATGCGTCTTTCGGGCAGATCTGCCCCAGGCTGCAACGTTAGAAAGATCTCTGCACACCTTCGAGGGAAATCGCAAGATTTGCCTGATTCATCAATTAAAATGAATATTTTTCACTATTACCGCAGATAATTTATGCAGATGAGTATTATATTGATGAAAAATTGCACATATTACAGCCATATTTGGGTCATACCGGCGATTTTGCCACCACCAACAGCCATTTTGTTGACCGCGAATTCACTTTAATGAAACGTACCCTGTAACGACCCCTGCGATCTGGCACAGCCCTCGGCATGGCCCGGCGCAAGCAGAATAAAAGTCATCACGATCAACACGTTGGTGCAGTTTTCTTGCCCGTTCGAACCAAGACCGCACCGCGCATGACAAAACAGGGAAAACAATGATGAAACAAGACGATCCCATGCAGATTCAGGAACCTTTGCTGATGCTGTCGCGGCGCGGGCTGATCATGGGCGGCGCGGCGCTGATGGCGGCGGGCACGCTGGGCCTGCCACGGGGTGCGGCGGCGCAATCGGCCCCTGCGGGCCAGGCGATCATCGGCTTCTCGCAAGAGGTCACGGTGCTGCATCCCTTGATGTCTCATAACGAGGTCGATCAGGGCGTGTTCTGGAACCTCTACAGCACGCTTTGGGCGGCGGGGCCGGATGGCACGCTGGTTCCGGTGCTGGCCAAGGCCCTGCCCACGGTGGAAAATGGCGGGCTGTCGGCCGATGGCATGACCTGGCGGATCGAGCTGCGCGACGATGTGAAATGGCATGACGGCACGCCGCTGACCGCCGCCGACATCAAATTCACCATCGAACTGGTGCAAAACCCGGAGTTCCGCGCCCAGGGCCGCAACGGCTACACCCAGATCACCGATATCGCGGTCGAGGGCGATCACGTCATCACCTGGAAGCTGAAAGAGGCCTTCGCCCCGCTGATCTCGGTGCTGGGGTGGATGTTCGTGGTGCCCAGCCATATCCTGTCCAAGGTCGCCGATCCCAACGACCCTGCCTTTGCCGCCGCGCCGGTCGGCACCGGCCCCTATGTCTTTGCCGAACGCCAGACCGGCAATTATGTCTCGCTCAAGGCCAACCCGGATTACTTCGGCACGCCGGCCTATCTGGACACGCTGATCTTCAAATATATCCCCGATCTGAACGCGATGTATACCCAGTTCAAGACCGGCGAGATCGACTATATCGGCCTGCAGGGCATCCCGGCCAATTTCTATGACGAGGCCAAGTCCCTGCCCGACCGCGCGATCTACGAGGCCCCGCGCGGCGCCATCGAGAACCTGACGCTGAACCTCAGCCATCCGGCCCTGTCGGACAAGGCGGTGCGCGAGGCGCTGTATATGGCCATCGACAAGACCGCGATCATTGATCTGGTCTATTACGGCGTGCACAAACCCGCCGCCACCTTTCTGTCCTCGGCGCATTGGGCCTATAACCCCGATCTGGCCCCGCATGAATATGATCTGAAAAAGGCCGCCGCGCATCTGGACAGCGCCGGTTGGGTGATCGGCGCCGATGGCATCCGCGTCAAGGACGGGGTGCGCCTGTCGTTCTCCAACTCGACCACGACGGGCAACCAGCTGCGTGCCGAAACCCAACAGCTGCTGGCCGATGATTTCAAAAAGATCGGCGTCGAGATGACGATCAACAACATGGTGGCGGCGGTGCTATGGGCGGATTTCTGGAAGAACTCCGAATTCGACAGCCTGATGACCGGCACCGTCTATACCATCGCCGCCGATCCCGATGTCACCCACCGCTTCGGGTCGGCGGCCATCCCGCTCGAGGTCGGCAGCGGCTCGAACGTCAGCCGCTACAAGAACCCGGCGCTGGATGCATTGCTGCTGCAAGGCCGGACCGAGTTCGACCATGACAAGCGCAAGGCGATCTATTTCCAGGTGCAGGCGATGATCCGTGCCGATCTGCCCTTCCTGCCGCTGTTCGACACGATCCAGCTGGAAGGCACGGTCAAGGGACTGGACGGTTACGCCTATAACATGAACACCCTGTGCAATACCTGGAATGCCGCATCCTGGAAAAAGACCATCTGATCAACGCGTTGATCCATGTCGGGGCCGCCCGCGGCCCTGACCCCAACATCGCCCGCAACCAATGGAGAAGGACGCATGGGTCGTTTTCTCTTCGGCCGCCTCATGCAATCGCTGGTCCTGTTGTGGCTAGTGTCGATGATCGGCTTTGCCATTCTGCATCTGGCCCCCGGCGGGCCACTGTCGCAATTCATCGCCGGCGGCAATCTGAATGCCGATGATATCGCCCGGCTGATGGCGCAATACGGCCTCGACCGGCCCCTGCCGGTGCAATATCTGGAATGGGTCGGGCGGTTCCTGATCGGCGACTGGGGCAACTCGTTCCGCGATCAGCAACCGGTCACCGCGATCATTGCGGGCCATATCGGCGCGACACTGGAGCTGATGCTGACCTCGACCCTGCTGTCGATCCTGATCGGCGGCACCATCGGCATCATCGGTGCGGTGCGGCGCTATTCGATCTTCGATACGGTGGCCACCATCGGCGCGATGATCGCCCTGTCGATCCCGACCTTCTGGTTCGGACTGGCGGTGATCTATGTCTTCTCCGTCGATCTGGGCTGGTTGCCCGCGGGCAATCGCCAGACCATGGGCCATGGGTCCTTTCTGGACCGGGTGCATCACCTGATCGGGCCATGTATCGTGCTGGCGCTGGTCTCGACCGCGATCTGGAGCCGCTATATGCGGTCCTCAATGCTGGATGTGATCAATCAGGACTACATCCGCACCGCCAGATCCAAAGGCGTGCCGCCGTTTCAGATCCTGACCCATCACGCGGTCCGCAATGCCCTGCTGCCGATGATCACCATCACCGGGCTGCATGTGCCCGCGCTGCTGGGCGGCGCGCTGGTCACGGAAACCGTGTTCACCTGGCCCGGCATGGGGCGGCTGTTTCTGGACAGCGTCAGCTACCGCGACTACCCGGTGGTGATGGGCATCTTGATGTTCTCGGCGCTGATGGTGCTGATCGGCAGCCTGCTGGCCGATCTGATGTATGCGCTGGCCGATCCCCGAATCCGGGGGGCGGGCCGATGACCACCACCACGTCTTTCATCCCGGCGCGCAAACCCGGCCTGTTGCACCGCGTCCCTGCCCTGCGCCGCTTCGTGCGGCACCGGCTGGCGATGACCGGGCTGGCCATCGTGCTGCTGATGACCCTGTTCAGTGTCGTCGGCCCATGGGTCATCCCGTTCAACGACACCGATACCGATATCCGCAGCCGTCTGGTCGCGCCCTTCGCCGGGGTGCATGTGCTGGGCACGGATTCACTGGGCCGCGATACGCTGGCGCGGCTGATGTATGCTGGGCGGATATCCTTGGCGGTGGGGTTGTCCGCCACGGTGCTGTCGATGGGGGTGGGCGTGCTGGTCGGGCTGGTCGCCGGGTTCTACGGGCGTTGGGTCGGCATGGTGCTGATGCGCTTCGTCGATGCGATGATGTGCTTTCCGACCATCTTCCTGTTGCTGGCCATCGCCGCGCTGATCGACCCCTCGGTCGGTTCCATCATCGTGCTGATCGCCCTGACCAGCTGGATGGAGGTCGCCCGCATCGTCGAGGCCCAGATCCGTTCGCTGCGCACCCGCGATTTCGCGCTGGCGGCGCAATCCATCGGGGCGGGTAGCGGGCGGATCATGTTCCGCGAATTGCTGCCGAACGCGGTGGCGCCCATCGTCGTCGCGGCCACGCTGAACATCGCCCATGCGATCCTGGCCGAAAGCTACATCAGCTTTCTGGGCTATGGCATCCAGCCCCCCACCCCCAGCTGGGGCAACATGCTGGAAAATGCGCAAAGCTATCTGTCCCGCGCGCCCTGGCTGGCCATCGTGCCGGGCATCGCCATCATGCTGGTGGTGACCAGCTTCAATTTCATCGGCGACGGGCTGCGCGATGCGCTCGATCCGAAACTGGACCGCTGACATGATACCCGTGCAACGCCCACCGGTGCTGGAGGTCGAAAACCTCGACATCGCCTTCAACACCAAATCCGGCACCATCCATGCCACCCGCGAGGTCAGCTTTAGCGTACGCCAGGGCGAAACGCTGGCGCTGGTGGGGGAAACCAGTTCGGGCAAAAGCGTCACCTGCTTGGGCCTTCTGGGCCTGACCCCGCCGCCGCCCTATTGCCAGATCGGCGGCTCGGCGAAAATGACCACCCGCGACGGCACCGTGCATCAGTTGATCGGCCGCCCCGAGACCGATCTGCGGCGCCTGCGCGGCGCGGCGGCCTCGGTGATCTTTCAGGAACCGATGACCTCGCTGAACCCGGTGCATACCGTTGGCGAACAGATCGCCGAGCCATTGCGCATCCACCGTGGCCTGTCGCCGCGCGCCGCCACCGCACGGGCGCTGGAATTGCTGGATCTGGTGCGGATCTCCGATCCCCGGCGGCGGTTGGACAACTACCCCCATGAATTGTCGGGCGGCATGCGCCAGCGGGTGATGATCGCCGTGGCCATCGCCTGCGAACCCGCCCTGCTGATCGCCGATGAACCGACCACCGCGCTGGATGTCACCATTCAGGCGCAGATCCTGGAGCTGCTGTCCGACCTGCAACGTCAGACCGATATGGCGATGATCTTCATCACCCACAATCTGGGGATCGTCGCCGAAATCGCCGACCGGGTGATGGTGATGTATGCGGGCCGGGTGGTCGAGCAAGGCGATGTCGTGCCGATCTTCACCGCACCGCGCATGCCCTATACCCGCGGCCTGCTGGACAGCCTGCCGCGGCTGGAACCTGGCAGACCGCGGCGCAGCTTGCTGCGTGCGATTCCCGGCAACGTGCCCGATCCCACCGCCCATCCGCCCGGATGCACCTTTGGCCCGCGCTGCGATCATTTCCGCGCCGGGCTGTGCGACAGCGCCATACCGCCCCTGGAACAGACCGCGCCCGGCCATGCCGCGCGCTGCCTGCGGCTGGACGCCATCGCCAACGCCGCCGGGGTATCGGCATGACCGCGCCCGATACCCTGTTGTCGGTGCGCGACCTGCGCAAATGGTTCACCATCAAGGCCGGGTTCTTCGGCGCCCCCAAAGTGGTGCTGAAGGCAGTGGACGGCGTCAGCTTCGATCTGCGTCGCGGCGAAGTCCTCAGCCTCGTCGGCGAGAGCGGCTCGGGCAAAAGCACGGTCGGTCGCGCGGTCCTGAACCTTGAACCACCCACGGCGGGCACGGTGCATTTCGGCCAGGCACTGATCTCCGACAAGAGCCCGGATCAGATGCGCCCGCTGCGCCGCGCCATGCAGATGGTGTTTCAGGACCCCTACGCCTCGCTGAACCCGAAACATACCGTCGAAACCATCCTGTCGGCGCCCTTACAGATCCACATGCCCGAAATGGACGCCGATCAGCAGCGCGAAAAGGTGGCGGCGATCCTGTCGACCGTCGGCCTGTCGCCCGCCCACGCCCGCCGCTACCCGCATGAGTTTTCCGGCGGACAGCGCCAGCGGATCGGCCTGGCACGCGCCTTGATGACCAACCCGGAACTGCTGGTCGCCGATGAGCCGGTCTCGGCGCTGGATGTTTCGGTGCAGGCGCAGGTGATCAACCTGATGCTGGAACTGAAAGACAGCCTGGGCCTGACCATGCTGTTCATCAGCCACGATCTGGCGGTGGTCGGGCATATCTCGGACCGGATCGCGGTGATGTATCTGGGGCGGCTGGTCGAGATCGCCGATACCGACAGCCTGCTGACCCGGCCACGCCACCCCTATACGATTGCACTGCTGGCGGCGGCCCCCAACCCCGATCCGACCCGGCGACGCAAGCGCCAGCTACTGCTCGGCGATATCCCCAGCCCGCTGTCGCCGCCCAGTGGCTGCCCCTTCCGCAGCCGTTGTTATGCCGCGCTGCCCGCCTGCGCGCAGACGGTGCCGGACTTGCGCACGGTCGGCCCCGGCCATGCCCGCGCCTGCATCCGCGACGATCTTTGATCCCCCGCTTTGAACCCCCCGGCCAACAAGGACACCATGACCCCCGACACACGCACCGCCGCCGATCTGGGCCGCGCCATCGGCGCCGGAAAGCTGGACCCTGTGGCCCTGACCCAGGCATTCCTGGACGCCATCGCCGCCCATCCGCACGCCGCGCGGATCTATGCGCGCCTGATGCCCGAACGCGCCATGACCCAGGCCCGCGCGGCGGCGCAACGCGCCCGGGCGGGTCAACGCCTCGGGCCGCTGGATGGCGTGCCGATCAGCTGGAAAGACCTGTTCGACACCGCAGGCACCGCGACCGAGGGCGGCACCCGCCTGTTGACGGGCCGGGTGCCCGACCGCGATGCCGATGTCGTTGCGCAGGCCTCGGCGCAGGGGCTGATCGGGCTGGGCAAAACCCATATGACCGAAATCGCTTACTACGGGCTGGGTCATAACCCGATGCTGCAAACGCCGCCGAACGTGCATGATCCGGCGCTGCTGCCCGGTGGATCGTCCTCGGGCGCGGCGGTTTCGGTGGGCTTCGGGCTGGCGGCGGCGGCAATCGGGTCGGACACTGGCGGATCGGTGCGGCTGCCGGCGGCCTGGAACGATCTGGTCGGGCTGAAAACCACCCACGGCCGGCTGTCAATGACCGGTGTTTTGCCCTTGTCGGACAGTTTCGACACCATCGGCCCGCTCTGCCGCAGCGTAGAGGATGCCGGCCTGTTGCTGGCGGCCCTGGGCGGCACCCCGGCCCCGCTCCCGCAAGACGGCACCCTGCGCGGCAAACGTTTCGCCATCCTGACCACGGTGGCGATGCAGGAATGCCGCGACATTCCCGGCGCGGCGTTTGAAGACTGCATCACGCGGCTGTCCGAAGCGGGGGCGATCATCGACCGGCTGCGCGTGCCCGAGGTGGCCGAGGCGTTGGATCTATCGACCCGCATCGTCACCCCCGAGGCAAACAGCCACTGGCTGGCGCTGATGGATGCCGCGCCCGACCGGGTCTATCCCGCCATCCATGCACGGCTGCGCGCCGGGGCGGATGAACTGGCGACAGACTATCTGGCCGCCTGGGCGCGGCTGCGTGAAATCCGCCGGATATGGCACCGGGCCACGGCGGATCATGCGGCGATCCTGATGCCGACCTCGGCGATCCTGCCGCCCGATGCGGCGCGTATCCTGACTGACCCGGCCTATCTGGCGCGCGAAACCCCGCCGTCGTCACGCAATTCCCGGATCACAAACCTGATGGGCGGCTGCGCCATCACCCTGCCGACCGCCCGGACCTATTGCGGCATCACGCTGGTCGCGCCGCCGATGGCCGAGGACCGGTTGCTGCATCTGGCGGGGCTGGTCGAGGCGCAGATCCGTCAGGGCCGCGCCGCCGCGCTTCCGACATAGGCACCCGCCCCGGTCGCCACCTGCAAGGTCGCCCAATCCACCGCCAGCGACCGGATCGCCGAGGCCTGGCTCAGCCGTGCCGTCGCCAGTGACCGGTCGGTATCCAGCAGGTCCAGCAGCGACAACGCCCCCTGTTCATAGCTGTCACGCGACAGTTGCAGCGCCCGGGCGTAATTTTCCGCCGAACTGCCCAGCAAGGTGACGGTGCTGCGGTCGCGCGTCCAGCGGCTGTGGGCGGCCTGCACATCCTCGACCGCGCCCAGAACGGTGTTGCGCCAGGTGATTTCGGCCTGCCGCGCCTCGGATTGTGCCTTGTCACGCGCCGCGCCCAGCCGGGGTTGCGACAGGACCGGCAAGGATATCGTCGGACCAAAGCTCCAGCCATTGTTGCCGCCCCGCGTCGCGCTGCCCGACAATGTCACCGACGGCAACAGATCCGCCGTCGCCACCCCCACCGCCGCCGTCGCCGAGGCAAACGACATCTCGGCCGAGCGCACATCGGGGCGGTTGCGCAGCAGATCGGCGGGCACACCGGTGGCATCGGTCGCACGCGGGCGCGGCTGCGCCCGGCCGCGCTGCATCTGGGTGACCAAAGGCCCGGCGGGTTCGCCCAGCAAGGTGGCGATGGAATAGACCTCGGCCAGGAAATCGGCCTCCAACCCCGGCAGATCCGACCGCGCCGAATCCAGCAGCGCCGACACCTGCGCCAGATCCAGTTGCGTCGCCGACCCGGCATCGTATTTCTGCTGCGTGACGGTCTGGGTTTCCGCCCGCGTGGTCACCGTCTGCCGGGTCAGGGTCATCGCCGCCTGATAATATCGCGCGTCGATATAGGCCCCGACAATTGACGACAGATAGGCCAGCCGCGCCGTGCCCTCATCCGCCTGCGCCGCAGCCAGATCGGCGGCGGCCCCCTCGCGCTCGCGCCGGATACCGCCAAACAGATCCAGCACCAGATCCGCCGACAAGGACCCGCTGCGCGTCGACCCCGCCGCGGTGGTCTCCGACCCCGACCGGATCACCGTCCCCGACAGGTTGCCACTGACCGCGGCGCTGACCCCGGTGGCCCGCAAACTGGCCTGCGCCGCCCGGATACGTTCCAGCGATGCCGCGATATCCAGATTCTGCCGCAGCCCGCGTTCCACCAGCGCATCCAGAACCGGGTCATTATAGGCCCGCCACCAGGCGCGTTGGGCGACCTCGCCGATTGGTCCGGCGGAACTGTCACTGAAGGTCGATGTCAGCGCGATTTCGGGACGCTGATAATTCGGCCCGACTGGCGCGCAGGCGGTGGCAAGCAACAAGAACGTCAGGGTCAATCGTTTCATTCCGGGGCCTTTTTCAGCGATGCCAGCCTACGCACACAAACATAGAATGCGGGGATCAGGAACACCCCCAACAGCGTGGCCGAGATCATCCCGCCCATCACCCCGATACCGATCGCATTCTGCGCCCCCGCGCCCGCCCCGGTTGCCGTCGCCAAAGGCACGACACCCAGGATGAACGCCAATGAGGTCATCAGGATCGGGCGCAGCCGCTGCCGCGCGGCTTCCAGCGTTGCCTCTATCAGGGTTTTGCCCTGCTTTTGCAATTCGACCGCGAATTCAACGATCAAAATCGCGTTTTTCGCCGCCAGACCGATGGTCGTCAGCAGGCCGACCTTGAAATACACATCGTTCGATTGCCCGAACAGCTTGGCCGCCACCAGCGCCCCCAGAATGCCCACCGGCACCGCCAGCATCACCGCAAACGGGATCGACCAGCTTTCATACAGCGCCGCCAGGCACAGGAACACCACCAGCACCGAAATCGCATACAGCATCGGCGCCTGCGACCCCGACAGCCGTTCCTGATATGACAGCCCGGTCCAGGCGGTGCCATAACCCCCGGGCAATTGCGTGACCATTTCCTGCATCGCATCCATCGCATCGCCGGAACTGGTGCCGCCTGCGGGCGCCCCGGAAATCTGCAACGCCGCCGTGCCACCATATCGCGCCAGCGAGGATGGCACCGTTTCCCAGTTGATCGTGGTGAAGGCCGGGAACGGCACCATGTCCCCATCCGCATTACGCGCCGACCAGCGCGACAGATCATCGGGCTGCATGCGGAATTTCGCGTCGCCCTGCACGATCACCGGGCGCAATTCGCTGTCCATCTGGAAATCGTTGACATCGGTGCCGGTGAATATCGTGGCCAGCATCGCGTTCACCTCGGACAGGGTCAGCCCGAAGCTGGACGATTTCTGCCGGTCGATGTCGATCCGCATCGCCGTCTTGTCCTTTTGCTCATTGCCACGCAGGTTGGTGACGCGGCCATCGGTCTCGCCCGCGGCGACCAGCGCATCCGCCGCCGCCCGCAAGGCCGCCACCCCGCGCCCGCTTTGATCCAGCAAATACATCTCGAACCCCGATGTATTGCCCATCCCCTGAATGGCCGGGGGTTGCAGGAACATCACCGTGCCGACCCGGTTTTCCTGCATGAAATGCATGTTGGCCCGCTGTGCAATGGCCGCCGCCGACAAGGTGGCATCGCCGCTGCGGTCATCGAAATCCTTCAACTTGACGAAGACCATCGCCGAATTCTGCGCATTGCCGGAAAACCCGAACCCCAGCGTGGCAAAGGTCGATTGCACACCGGCAGCCTCTTGATCAATCAGGTAATCCTCGATCTTTTTCACCACATCCATCGTCTGACGGCTGGTCGATCCTTCGGGCAGGGTGATCATCGTCATCAGCACGCCCTGATCCTCCTGCGGCAGGAAAGAGCTGGAGATCCGGGTGAACAGCACCCCCGCCAGCACCCCGACACAGGCCAGCACGATCAGCGCGGTAAACGGGCGTTTCAATATCCGCTGGTTCGCGCCCAGATAGCCATGCGTCATCCGGTCGAAATTGCGGTTGAACCAGCGCGCCGGGGCAATACCGCCGCCCGGCTTGCGCGGCCGCAACATCGTGGCACATAACGCCGGCGTCAGGATCAGCGCCACCAGCACCGACAACACCATCGCCGACACGATCGTCACCGAGAACTGCCGGTAAATGATCCCGGTCGACCCCGACATGAACGCCATCGGCAGGAACACCGCCGACAGAACCAGACCGATCCCCACCAGTGCCGGGGTGATCTGGCCCATGCTCTTTTCCGTCGCCTCGCGCGGGGACAGACCCTCTTCTTCCATCACCCGCTCGACGTTTTCCACCACCACGATGGCATCATCGACCAGCAACCCGATCGCCAGAACCATCGCGAACATCGTCAGCGTGTTGATCGAATAGCCAAACAGCGACAGCATCCCGAACGTGCCCAACAGCACCACCGGCACCGCCAGCGTCGGGATCAGCGTCGCCCGCCAGTTCTGCAAGAAGATCAGGATGACCAGGAACACCAGCGCGATGGCCTCGATCAGCGTATGGATCACCTTTTCAATCGACAGTTCGACAAAGGGCGAGGTGTCATAGGCGTACTCGACACTGACCCCCTGCGGAAAGGCGTTCTTCATGCCGTCCAGCGTCGTGCGCACCCGCTCGGCGGTTGAAACCGCATTCGCCCCCGTCGCCAGATTGATCCCGAACCCGGCCGCATTCTGCCGGTTGAAGCGGCTGTCCTGGCCATAGGTCTCCTGCCCCACCTCGATCCGCGCGACATCGCCCAGACGCACCTGCGCGCCCGCCGTGCCGGTCTTCAGCAAGATGTTGCGGAAATCATCAACGGTGCGCAGCTGGCTCTGCGCGGTCACCTCGGCGGTGAATTGCTGCGCGTCCACCGCCGGATTGTCACCCAGCGATCCCACCGTCACCGTGCTGTTCTGCGCCGTGACCGCATCGGTCACATCCGATGGCACCAGCGCGTATTGCACCAGGCTCTGCGGGTCCAGCCAGATCCGCATCGCATAGCCCGACCCGAAGGTGTTGATCGACCCGACACCCTCGATCCGCTGCACCGGCCCCTTGACCGTCTTTTCCAGAATGTCGGCCAGCTCGACCGAACTATAGCTGCCATCATCGCTGACCAGCGCCCCGATCATCAGGATCGACGAGGTCGACCGCGACACCTGCACCCCGGCATCCTGCACCGTATCGGGCAGTTGCGACAGGATCAGCTGCACCTTGTTCTGCACTTCGGTCTGCGCGTCTTCCGGGTCGATATCCTGATCGAAAACCAGATTGACCGAGGTCGTGCCCCGGCTGGACGACGATGTCATGTAGATCATCCCGTCCAGCCCGGTCATCGCATCCTCGATCACCGTGGTGACCGAATTCTGCACCGCCTCGGCCGAAGCGCCACTATAGGTCGCCGAGATCCGCACGGTGGGCGGCGACACCTCGGGATATTGCGAAATCGCCAGGCTGTTCAGCCCCAGCACCCCCGCCAGCATGGTGACGATGGCCAGAACCCACGCAAAAACCGGGCGGTGAATGAAGAAATATGCCATCGCTCAATCCGCATCCGGCGTAGTGCTGACCACACCCGCCTCGGAAATCGTCGCGGCCAGCGGCGCGATCTGCGTGCCCGCCTTCATGTTTTCCAGATTATCGACCAGCAAACGGGCGCCATCGTCCAGGCCATTCGACACGATCCACGCCCGGTCGGTCGTCCCGATGGATGTCACCCGCCGCTCCTGCGCCACATTCTTGTCGTCCAGCACAAAGATCTTCAGCGTGCCATCCGCCTGCATCGTCGCTGCCAGTTGCGGCACCAGAAATGCGCTCGCCGTCCCGATGGTCAGTTCCGCGCGCAGGAACATGCCGGGCAGGATCAACCGTTCGGGATTGGCGAACTCGAACCGCAGGGTGACCGTGCCGGTCGTGGTCGACACCGTGGCCCCGACACTGTCCAGCCGCCCCTCGCCCCGAAAGGCCTGCCCGTTTTCCAACGTCAGCTGCGCCGCGATCCGGTCGCCACGCTGCATCGCGCCGCTGTCCACCCGGGCACGCAGTTGCAACATCCGCGCGCTGGCCTCGGACAGATCCACATAGATCGGGTCCAGACTGGTCACCGTGGTCAGCGCATCCGATTGCCCGCTGGTCACCAGATCGCCGATCGACACGCTGGCAATCGCAGCGATACCGTCGATCGGGCTGTTGATCGCGGTGCGCTCCAGATTGATCTGCGCGGTCTGCACGGCGGCCTCGGCCTGCGCGATCGCCGCCTGGGCCTGGGCATAGGTCACCCGCGCACTCTCCAGCGTTTCCTGCGTCACGCTGCCACCCACCAGCCGCTCGGCCCGGTCCAGCGCCGCCTGCGCCGCGGGCAAGGCCGCTTGCGCGCTTTGCAGACTGGCCCGCGACGCCGCCAGCGCGGCGTCATAGCTCTTGGGGTCGATGACAATCAGCGGATCGCCCTTTTTCACCGGGCGACCGGGTTGATAGGGCAGCTCGGTGACCACACCGTCGACCAACGGCCGGATCGCCGCCGCCTGATACGCCGAGGCCTGCCCCGACAGGCTGATCGTCACCGGCACCTGCGCCCGCGCCAGGGTCACCACCCCGGCCTTTTGCGGCCCCTGCTGCGCCGGGACGCCCGCCGTCTGCGCACCCGCCATGCCGTATGTCGCCACCCCACACGCGATGGCCAAGACCTGTAGACCCCGCCGAACAGTCATGTTTCTGAACACTGCGTTTATCTTCCTTCTTGGCATCATCGGGTCACACATCAACGGGCATTGCGGTCCCGTCGACATGCAGCCTTTAACGATAGTGCCCATCGCCTTCCGTCGGGAGATCAAAAATCCCCCTTGGGTGGAAAAGCTACACCCCCGCCGCCACCCGATCCGGCAGGGATCACGTAGTCAATTGTTTTAGCAACGTATTTCAAGACCACCATGACACCACTGTGGGGTTTTTACCCATATTCACCGCAGAATCCCGGCCCGCACAACAAATCGTGACGGACATTACACCGCCCCTTCCCGCAACAATCCGGGTCGGCACAGGAAGTGTTGAAAATTGTTGATTGAAATAGTAAGATTATACGGGTGATGACCCCTTGCCCGCGGAGCGCGCCGTGCCCTCGATCCATATCGGCCGACAGGCAGCCCAATTTACCCCCCGCATGAATGCGCAGACGCATGGCATGCAACTGCGCCAGCCACTGGCCTATCGCCGCTTTGCCGGGGCTATCGCCGATTACTGGGATATCACCGGACAATCCGACGGTGGCGGGTTCTACCTGTCCCCCGATCCGCGCATCGTGGTCTTTCTGGATCAGGCCCCACCGATGATGGGGCTGAAAACCGCCGCTCGCCACGCGGCCCAGACCGGGGTGCGAGCGTTCTACATCCCGCCCGGCGTTCCGCTGTGGAGTCAGATGCACGGCGACCACCGCTTCACCCATCTGGACATCCACCTGGAAATCGGCGCCCTGCAACAACGCTTCAGCCGCGCGGGCAGGCGCGCCGATCTGGCCGTGCCGCGCATGCTTCAGGACGGCAACGAGACCCTGACCACAATCGCCCGACTGACCGCAGATGAGGTCCGCACCGGCCGAGGCGGCGAAATGATGCTCGACGGGCTGTGCAATGCCATGCTCAGCGAGATCTTCGCCACCGGCCCAACCCCGCAGGCACAGGCCACCGGCGGGCTGACCCCGCATCAATTATCGACCCTCGAAAACCATCTGCGGCACAATATGGGCCGCAACATTCCGGTCGCGGAAATGGCCCGGATCGTCGGCCTGTCCGAGAGCTGGTTTGCCCATGCCTTCCGCAAAAGCTGCGATACGACCCCACAACGCTGGCAATCCCGGCGCAGGCTGGAGGCCGCCCATGACCTGCTGCATGACCCCGCCCTGACACTGGCCACCATCGCCCATGCCACCGGCTTTGCCGATCAGGCCCATCTGTCCCGCGCCTTCCGCACCACCTATGGAATGCCGCCGTCGCAATGGCGGCGCACCATATTGCAACCGGGATGATCAAATCGCAGCACTCTGGTTCAAGACCGTCGCCCTTGCCTGAGTTAAACACTCGGAAAACTAGCCCGAGAGAAATCATGCACCCCAAACGCGCTCCCCTTGCCCTGATGTTGGGCGTCAGCCTTATTGCCCTGTCCTCGGCGCAGGTGTTTGCGCAAGACACCGATCCGCTGGACCAGATCCTGGTGACCGGCGCCGCCCCGGACCAGAAAACCGAAAACAGTGATTTCGTCGCGCGCCAGCCCGCCTCGACCAAATCCACCACGCCGCTGGTCGAAACCCAGTCGTCGATCTCCATCGTCACCCGGCATCAGTTCGACGAACAGGCCGCCAGCAACCTTTCCGAAGCCCTCAGCTACACCGCCGGCGTGGTGACCGAGAATTTCGGCTATGATGGGCGGTTTGAAAGTTTCTATCTGCGCGGCTTCAATCTGGAAAACGAACGGTATCTGGACGGGCTGCGGCTGCTGCGTTCCACCCAGAACCCGACCAGCGCGCCCAGTTTCGAGCTGTATGGCCTGGACCGGGTCGAGGTGCTGAAGGGCCCTGAATCCGTGCTGTATGGCGCGGGCTCCCCGGCGGGTCTGGTCAACATGATCCAGAAGCGCACCGACGAGACCGGTGATTTCTCCGAAGTCGGCACGACCTTTGACACCAACGGCGCCAGCGCGATCTTCGGCGATGCCAACCGCGTGGTGAACGACCGCTTCACCTATCGGATCACCGGCAAACTGTCGAACACCATGGGCGACGTGCGCGATATCGACAACAAGCGCGGCTATCTGGGGCTGGCCACCAGCTACGCCCTGGGCGCGAATACCACCATCGACGTGCTGGCCTCGTATCACCGCGATGAACCGCTGACACCCACCGGCGTGCCGGATTCCCTGGTTGGCCATGTGTCCGACAAATCCCTGCGCAAATTCTATTTTGCCGACAAGGACCTGATGGACAGTGACCGGCGGATGACCAATCTGGGCTTCACCGTGACCCATGACTTTGGCAATGGCTGGACGCTGGTGAACAACAGCCGCTATTCGCGGTTCAAATGGTCCTACAACGGGCTCTATCTGGGCGCCGCCACGGGCTACGATATCGGGCGCGGCTACAACACCCAGGACGAAGACACCGAAAGCTGGGCCACCGACACCCGGCTGAGCGGCGAGGTCACCACCGGCGCGGTGCTGCACAGGCTGACGCTGGGGCTGGACGCGCAGAAGCTGAACGAACACGCGCTGACCACCTTTTCCACCGCCTCCTCGATCAATTACCTGAACCCGGTCTACGGCAATGTCACGGTGGGCGATCCGTGGTATACCGCCGACAAATCGGTCAATTCCCAACAGATCGGCGCCTATGCGCTGGATGAAATGTCGATCGGCAACTGGCGTGTCACCGGCGCGCTGCGGCACGACTGGACCAAGCAGACCGGGCGCAACCTCACCAATTACGGCGATACCGATTACGCCCGCAAGGACGAGGCCACCACCGGTCGCGTCGGCCTTGGCTATGTCTGGAACAACGGTCTGGCCAGCTACCTGTCCTACGCCACCTCTTACGAGCCGCAACCGGGCGTGGACGTGAATGACGATGTGCTGAACCCCACCAAGGGCAAGCAGATCGAGCTGGGCGCCAAATACGAACCCAGCTGGTTCAACGGCTATTTCACCGCCGCGGCCTATCGGCTGGAACAGACCGACCGCAACACCACCGTCGAGATCGAGGACGTTGGCGGCACCCGGTCCGGCATCGAACAGGTCGGCAAGGCGCGGGTGAACGGGCTGGAACTGGAGGCGGCGGCGCAGATCGCCACCGGCTGGACCCTGCGCGGCGCCTTCACCTTGATGGACACCACCATCAGCGGCGAAAACGATGGCAACGAACTGGCCAACACCCCGCGCCAAAGCGCCAGCCTGTGGCTCGGCCATACCATTTCCGGCGGCACCTTTGACGGGCTGACGCTGAATGCCGGGGTGCGTCACATCGGGTCACGCTGGGCAGAAAACGCCAACACCAACAAGCTGGACTCGGTCACCTTGCTGGATCTGGGCGCCAGCTATGAATGGAACGGCCTGCTGGCGCGGCTGACGATCAACAACGTCACCGACGAGACCTATATTTCCGCCATCGGCCTGAACAGCAACTACTACGGCGATGGCCGTGTGGCACAGGCAAGCCTGACCTATAAATGGTAGGGACTGGTGAATGGTAACGGCGGGCAAATGGTAGGGGCTGGTCCTGTGCAACCCGCGCGGCGCACCCTGTTGAGCGCCTTGGCCTGCGCGATGATGGCGGCGGGCGGGTCTTGGGCCCGTCCGACCGCAAACACACCGGATCGTCGCATCGCGGCCATCGACTGGGCTATGGCGGAAACCGCCGTGGCCCTGGGTCATCCCCCGGTCGCGGTGGCGGAACTGACGCAGTTCCGCCCGACCGCGCCAGATCCGCTGCCCACAGACACCACCGATCTGGGCCTGCGCGGCGCCCCGAACCTCGAGGCGCTGACCCTGATCGCGCCGGATCTGATCCTTTCCTCGAACTATTACACCTTCGTTCAACCCCGGCTGGAACAGATCGCCCCGGTGCTGGCCCCCACCCTGTTCGTGCCGGGCGAAAACCCCTTCCCCAAGGTCATGGCGGCGCTGCGCACCCTGGCCGAGCGGCTCGACGATCCGCAATCCGGGATCCGCGCGCAGGATATCGCGCAAAACCGGCTGGCCGCTCTGGCCCGCGATTTGGCGCCGCATCGTGACCGGCCGTTGTGCCTGATCAATCTGGGCGATGCCCGCCATCTGCGGGTTTTCGGCCATGACAGCCTGTTTGACGGCACCCTGCGCAGGCTGGGCCTCAGCAACGCCTGGACCTCCGCCACCGCCTTCGGCTTCAACGCGCCGGTCCCGATGGAGCGGCTGATCGCCTATCCCGACGCCACCTTGATCGTGATCGGAGACATCCCGCCACAGGCCCGACGGTCACTGGCGACGGGCGCCCTGTGGAACAGCCTGCCCCCCGTGCGTGCCGGGCGCGTGCGGTTCCTGCCCGATATACATCCGTTCGGCGGCATCCCCTCGGCGCTGGTGTTCGCCGACCGGCTGGCCCGCGCATTACAGGCCGCCGCATGACCCGTTTTCTCCTTCCCGGCGCGGTGCTGCTGTCGGCGGCACTCTGGTTGTACGCCACCACGACGGCCCTGCCCCTCGCGCAATGGCCCTTCCTGCGGCCAGTCCCGCTCTGGCACAGCGAAACCATGGACAGCGCCCAGATCCTGTTCGCCTATGGCACCTTGCCGCGCGCGGTGGTGGCGATCCTGGCTGGCGCCGTGCTGGGGTTGGCCGGGGCGTTGATGCAGGCGGTGTTGCGCAATCCGCTGGCCGATCCGACCACGCTGGGCACGGCGGCCGGGGCGCAACTGGCGCTGGTCGCCGCCACCATCTTCGCCCCCGGATTGCTGGCGAATGGCAATGCGGTGGTCGCGCTGAGCGGTGCCGGGCTGGCGACGGGGCTGGTTCTGGCACTTGGCGCGCAGCGTGGCTTTGCCCCGGTCACCGTCACCATCGCGGGCATGCTGATCGGGCTGCTGGCCTCGGCCATCGCAACCGCGATCACCCTGTCCCAGGGCCATTACCTGCTGTCCCTAGTGATCTGGAACGGCGGCGCGCTGACCCAACAGGATTGGGTCGGCGTCCGGCATCTGGCGATGGTGCTGATCGTGGCGCTGATCCTGGCCGGGCTGCTGGCCCGCCCGCTGATGGTGCTGTCGCTGGGGCAGGCCGGGGCGCGTGGGCTGGGCCTGCGCACCGCGCCGCTGCGTCTGGCCACCCTGACACTCGCGGTCCTCCTCAGCGCCACCGTCTCGGCCGAGGTCGGCCTTGTCGGCTTCGTCGGTCTGGCCGCCCCGGCCATCGTCCGGCGTCTGGGCGCCCGCAGCCTGCTGCAACGGCTGCTAGGCGCCCCTGTCGCGGGCGCGGTCATCCTGTCGCTGTGCGATAACAGCCTGCAGGCCATCGCCGCCGCCGGTGGCCCCGATTGGCCGACCGGGGCCCTGACCGGGCTGATCGGCGGACCGCTGCTGATCTGGCTCCTGCCCGGTATGCGTGCGCAGGTACCCCCCGGAACCGAGGAAAGCGACACCTCCATCCGCCGCACCCTGACCCCGGCGCGGTCGCTGGGCCTGTTGACGCTGGCCCTGTGCGCGGTTTTCATCGCCGCGCTCTTTCTGGGGCGTGGCCCGACGGGCTGGGGCGTGCTGGCGCCCGAATTGCGCGAAACCTTTCTGGGCCTGCGCGCCACCGTGCTGGTTGCGGCGGTGGCCGCCGGGGCGCTCTTGGCGACATCGGGGGCGGTGCTGCAACGGCTGACCGCCAACCCGATGGCCGCCCCCGAGGTTCTGGGCGTCACCGGCGGCGCGGCGCTTGGCTATGCCGCCACGGTCTTCGCGCTGGCCACGCCCAATGCGCTGGCGCTGGCGATCGGCACGTCGGTTGGCGGCGCACTGGCCCTGGCGGGGCTGTCGGCCTATGCGCTGCGCACCGATATGTCGCCCGCGCGCATCCTGCTGGCGGGGCTGGCGATCGGGGCGCTGGCCTCGGCCATGCTGGCGGCGATCATGACGGCGGACGATCCACGGGCCTGGCTGGTGCTGGGCTGGCTGGCGGGTAGCGCGGCCCAGGTCACCCCGGTCGGCGCGGCGGCCTTGGCGGCACTGGCCGTGGCCGCGCTGATCGCGACGGTGCTGATGGCAGGGTGGCTGGAGATCCTGCCATTGGGTCAGGCCGTCGCGGCGGCGCTTGGCCTGCCGGTCGGCCGCGTGCGCCTTGCCCTGATCGCGCTGGCCGGGCTGGCAACCGGGGCTGCGACATTGCTGATCGGGCCGGTCAGCTTCGTCGGCCTGATGGCGCCGCATATCGCGCGCAGTCTGGGGCTGGTCCGCCCGATCCCCTTCGTCATCGGCAGCTGGCTGCTGGGCGCCATCCTGATGGCCATCGCCGCCTTCGGCGCGCGCTCGGCCGCCTATCCCTACGACCTGCCCCTTGGCCTGTTTGCGACATTGATCGGCGCACCATGGCTGTTCGTGACCCTCTTGCGACGGAGATCGGCATGACCCCCACCCCCCAGGGTTTCCAGACCCAGAACCTGACCCACAGGGTTCCCGGCCGCAACCTGCTGGAAGACCTGTCGGTCCAAATCCAGCCGGGCGTGGTCACTGCGCTGATCGGGCGCAACGGCTCGGGGAAATCGACACTGCTGAAACATCTGTCCGGGCAACTCCGGCCCAGTAACGGCACCGTGCATTTTCAGGACCGCGCGATCCACGACTGGCCCCCCCGCGCCCTCGCCCGCACACTGGCCTATCTGCCGCAGACCCCGCCCCCGGCCGAGGGGATGCAACTGACCGAACTGGTCGCCCTTGGCCGCTATCCCTGGCGCGGCACACTGGGCCGCCTGGGCACCGCGGATCACGCGGTGATCGACGATGCCCTGCGCCAATGCGGCATCGACCACCTGCGCGACCGTCTGGTGGAAACCCTGTCGGGGGGCGAACGCCAGCGCGGCTGGATCGCGATGATGCTGGCGCAACAGGCGCAATGGCTGCTGCTGGACGAACCGATCTCGGCCCTCGACGTCGCCCATCAGGTCGAGGTTCTGGCCCTGGTACAACGCATGTGCCGCGACAAGGGCCTGTCGGCCGTGGTGGTGCTGCACGATGTCAACATGGCCGCGCGCTACTGCGATCAGGTCATCGCATTGGGACAGGGCAAACTGGTGCTGCAAGGCCCGATCTCCACCCTGATGACCGCCGAGGCGCTGGCCCGCGTCTACGGCCTGCCCATGCATGTCTCGCACGACGGACCACAGGCCTTCGCCCTGCCCCGCTGATACCAGCACTAGGGCAATATCGTCGTGCCCGAGGTGACATGCGGGCGGAAATCGTCGTGCAACGGCACGGTCTGACGCTCGATCAGCCGATGCACGCGCAAATCGGACGGCCCGCGATGCAGCAACAGCAGCTTGTCGAAATTCTTTGCGTCATTGCGGGTGCGCCGATGATTATGACGCAGATATTCGTTCCACGTCGGCACATGATAGCTTTCCAGCCAGCGGTCCGGCTTCTCCAGGTCCCGCATCAGCGACCATTGGCGGGCGCCATCGCGGATACGGATCTTGCGCCGTTCGCGCATCAGGGCCAGAAATTCCGTCGTATTCTCATCGCCGATGTCATATTCCACCAGGATCATGATCGGCCCGGAGCGCTGCTTGATGTTCAGCGACGGCTGCGGCGCGACGAAATTCCCGATTGGCGTCAGGTCGATATCCTCGAAATCCGTCTGCCTCATCCAGATGCCCAAGATGGCCCCCGCCACCAGCATCGCCGCCGCCATGCACAACGCGATGGTGCCACCCCACACATCGGCCATCGCCCCCCAGAACCACGCCCCCGCCGCCATGCCGCCAAAAGCCGTCGTCTGATACATCGACAGCGCCCGCCCCACCACCCAGCGGGGCGTGGACAGCTGCACCGAAACGGTGAACAACGACAGCGCCAATACCCAGAACGGTCCCATCAGCATCAGCGCCAGACAGCTCAGCACCAGCGACGGCGAAAACGCCAGCGCCAGCACCCCGACCGCAAAACCGATGAACGATATCCGCAAGATCATCTCGTTGCTGAACCGCGCCCCCAGCTGGCCGTTCAACGACACCCCGCCGATGGCCCCCAGCCCGAACGCGCCCAGCAAGATCCCGTAGGTCAGCGCCGTGCCATGCAACAGATCGCGCGCCACCAGTGGCAACAGCGCCAGCACGCAGATCGCCGAAAACCCGAACACCCCGCCGCGCAGCATCACCCGCATCAGCGCCGGTGACAGCAACGCATAACGCAGCCCCGCCCCCAGGGCCGATCCCAGCGATTCAGGCGGCAGGCTGGACACCGGCTGCTCGGGCTGCCAGCGCAGCAGAACCCCGATCAGCGGCAGGCAACTCAGCGCGTTCAGCGCAAAGGCCGCCGCCGCACCAAAGGATGCCACAATCGCGCCGCCCACCGCCGGGCCGACGCTGCGCATCATGTTGTAGCTCATGCCGTTCAGACTGACCGCCGCCGACAGATCCTCGCGCGCCAGGATATCGCCCATCGACGCCTGCCATGACGGCAGGAATATCACCCCGCCACTGGCGATCAGAAAGGTGAACACCAGCAACATCCACGGCGTCACCAGCCCATACCACGCCAACCCGGCCAGCATGACCGACACAACCACCACGAAAATCTGCGCCGCAATCATGATCTTGCGCCGGTTGAAACTGTCGGCCAGCGCGCCCGCCACCAGTGACAACACCATGAACGGCAAGGTGTTGGAAGACTGGACCAGCGCCACCATGCTGGGCGCGGCGGTCAACCCCGCCATCATCCACCCCGCCGCCGTCGCCTGTACCAGCGTGCCCAGATTGGAGAACAGCGTCGCGGCCCATAGCGAGCGGAACACAGGATTGCGAAACGGGGCGAGAACGGAGGATTGCGGCACGGCGATCTGACGGCAAGAGGGCGAGTCGAAGCCCGAGAAGGATTTGCATGGAAAGATCGCAGGCGGAAGCGAATTCCGCGCCCCCATCCCGGCCCGTATCGGCAAAAACCGCGTGATTTGAACGCGCCTCATAACGTGCAGTTATGGCCCACCGTCGAATTCCGATTGGCCCAACCCGCCGAACCGGGGTTCAGGCTGATTAATATTCAGAACCGGAAGGGGAAGATTGGGCATCTGTCGTAGCATGTTGCAACGCGCCCTCAGGCCGTCAGGCACCCGAACATGACCTCATTTGCTATGGGCGTTGGTCGTATTTATGGGCTTCTTACGGCTCTCCTGCCGGGATACAGACCTCTATCCCTTCGCCTTTCAAGGCTTATCGGACGCAGTCGGCCTCGGGCAGACTGCTCAACAACACCATGGCACCCATGTGTCAGCACTGACCGACGGTTATGACGTCGTGGTGCCGTCCTGACCGATGCCCGGCGCGCAGGGTCTTGCGATCATAGAGATCGACGGCACCTGAATATGGAAATTACCAATCCGTTCTCCGGTGCCATATTGCGGCTTGCCGTCGATACTCACCGCCACACCGGCAGGGGTGTCCCAGATATCCAGACTCAGAACCCGCGGGTAGCCACAGTGCTACGCCAGATATCCCGCTCATCCCCCAGGCCGTCCCCGACATGATAGCCCATGCGCTTTCTCCTTCGTCACCGCCGGATCGTGACAGCGGCGCGAAGGTCAGGCCAATACTGTAAGGCGCGGCGGATAGAACATAGGGTTGTGACCGCCGTCGCCGCTTGATTACGGCGGCGGCTCAGTCCATCATCTTGTCTGTGGCATCGGCCTGGCCCTTGACCCAATAGCCCGCCGCCTTCAGCCATTCGCGCGGATGCTGGCGCACATCACGCAGATAGTCGCGCACGGCACGGGCCACCCCCGCCTCGGCCGCGACCCAGATGAACCCCCGCCCGGCGGGCAACGTCAGACCGGAAACCGCCTCCAGGACCGGCGCCGGATCGGCCGGATCCGCCCGGTGCGCCCAATGGGCCACATGCGTGGCGGCGGTTGCAAACACCTGTTCCTCGGCGGGTCCGCTCACCAACCCCAGCGTGGTAACCCGGCTGCCTGCGGGCAATTCCTCGACCCAACGGCCCATCGCCGGCAAGGCCGTCTCATCGGCGATCAGCAACCACCAGTCACAGTCCGCCGTCACCACCGCCGACCCGCGTGGCCCGGCGATATTCAACGTATCGCCCACCGCGGCGTCGATCGCCCATCGCGTCGCCGGTCCCGCCTCATGCACCGCGAAATCCAGCGTCAGACGCTGCGCCTGCGCATCGAACGCACGCGGCGTATAGTCGCGCATCTCCGGCTTCTCGCCCCCGGTTTCAAAAAACAGCTTGATGTGGTCATCCGGCGCAAGGCTCTGGAAATCCTCCAGATCCGCCCCGGTCAACACCATGCGGATCATGCGCGGCGTGATATGGGTCTTTTCCAGCACCGTCAGGCTGCGGCGCCGGATGTCAAAGCGGTGGCGGGTGATAATCTGTTCCATGTGGTCTCCGGTAGGGTCAGGTTGGGCATCGTTCTGCCGGGTTGCGCGGGCTATAACCGCCGGGCTGCCTGATTGGATGCGGATGGTTCGGGCGGCGCCTTGCAGCGCCTCGGCGATGGCGTCACGCTGCGCCGGTTCGGGCTCACCGTGCTTCAGACACGCGCGCAGCGCCAACTTGATCGCCTGCATTCCGGCGTGGATCGGGTCATTTTCATCCTCTTCCAGCATCCAGTCACGGGCCATCAACGCCGACAATGTAGCATGGTTCGCACGCAGGAACGCCTGCCCTTCGGGGGTGATGCTGTGCGATCTGCGCCCCGCCTCGGGCTGGGCCACCACATACCCCAGATCTTCCAGCCAGCTCAGGGTCGGATAGATCACCCCCGGACTGGGAATGTAGCGGCCACCGGAATGCGCCTCGATAGCCTTGATCAGGTCATAACCGTGGCGCGGGCGTTCCTGGATCATCGCCAGCACCAGCACCCGTAGCGTGCCATAATCAAACGGCCGCCGTCGCCGCGCCTGCGTGTCATCATGTTTCATCACGCCAGTTTATATCAGATATATCGAATTTCAAGATATATCTGAATCTTCATCATCATCGGGCCCCAGCCAAGGACGGCCCCCACCGATGCATGTCTGGACACCCCAATCAAGATATGTAATATCATCACATATTAGCCGGGCAAAAGCAGTCGCCACATCACCCGGTCAGCCCCCGATCCGGTGAGAATGATCATGAACAGCGAAACTGCGCCCTTGCTCGCCTCGGCGGCACTGCGTCTGGCCATTGCACTGGGCATCAGTGCCGCACTTTGGGCTTCATACGCCCTGGTAACGGGCTAAGCGCATGATCAACATTGAGAACCTGACCCTCGGCTATGACCGGCATCCGGCGGTGCATCACCTGACCGCCCGGATCGAGACCGGCAGCCTGACCGCCATCGTCGGCCCCAATGGCGCGGGCAAGACCACGCTGTTGCGCGGTATCGCCGGTGACCTGCCCCCACTCGCCGGTCGCATCACCCGCGCCCCCGGCCGGATCGCCTGGCTCCCGCAACAGGCGGCGCTGGATCGCAGCTTTCCCATCGATGTCGGATCGTTCGTCGCCATGGGCCTGTGGAACCGGATCGGCGCCTTCAAGGGCCTGACGCGCACTGACCGCGCCCGGATCGACACCGCGATCGCCGCCGTCGGTCTGACCGGCTTCGACAATCGCCCGATCTCGGCCCTGTCCGGCGGCCAGATGCAACGCGTCCTGTTCGCCCGACTGTTGCTGCAAGACGCCGAGCTGATCTTGCTGGACGAGCCCTTCACCGCGATAGACGCCCGCACCACCGCCGATCTTGTGGCGCTGGTCCGCCGCTGGCATGGCGAGGGGCGCACCATTCTGGCCGTGCTGCACGACATGGACGCGGTGCGGGACAATTTCCCCCAGACCCTGCTGATCGCGCGTGAGCGGGTCGCCCACGGCCCCACCGCTCAGGTTCTGACCGCCGCGAACCTGCTGCGCGCCCGCGCCATGTCCGAGGCCTTCGACGACACCGCCCCCCGCTGCGACCGGTCCGTGGCATGACCGCGCTGTGGCACCCGTTCCTAGACTTCGCCTTCATGCAGCGCGCGCTTCTGGGCTGCATCGCGATCTCACTGGGCGCGACGCCGGTAGGCGTGTTCCTGATGCTGCGCCGGATGAGCCTGACCGGCGACGCCATGGCCCATGCCATCTTGCCCGGCGCGGCGGTGGGGTTTCTGGTCTCGGGCCTTTCGATCGGCGCGATGACACTGGGGGGCATCATCGCCGGGTTGACCGTCGCCTTGCTGACCGGCGCGGTATCGCGGGTCACTGTCCTGCGCGAAGATGCCTCGCTGGCGGCATTCTACCTGATCTCGCTGGCGCTTGGCGTGCTGCTGGTTTCGCTCAAGGGGTCCAACGTCGATCTGATGCATGTGCTGTTCGGCACGGTGCTGGCGCTGAACGATGACGCGCTGGTGCTGTTATGCACGATCACCACCGTCACGCTGCTGACCCTGGCGCTGCTGTGGCGGCCCTTGGTGCTGGAATGCGTCGATCCGCAATTCCTGCGCTCGGTCAGCCGGTGGAGCCTGCCCGCGCATCTGGTGTTTCTGGCGCTGGTCGTACTGAACCTCGTGGCGGGGTTTCAGGCGCTTGGCACGTTGATGGCGGTGGGGATCATGATCCTGCCCGCCGCCGCCGCGCGTTTCTGGGCACAGCGTCTGGCCACGATGATCGCCGTGGCGATGACCATCGCCATCCTGTCCTCGGGGGCGGGGCTGCTCGCGTCCTATCATTTCGGCCTGCCTTCGGGCCCGGCCATCATCCTGGCTGCGGGGCTGTTCTACTTCGCCTCGCTGTTCTTCGGCCCGACCGGCAGCCTTGCTGCGCGCTACCTGCCCCGGCCACATCTGCAATCCTGAAAGGAAAATCCATGTTGAAACGTCGCACCCTGATGGGCGCCTCGGCCGCTCTGGCGCTGATGTTCGCCACCGGCGCGCAGGCGCAACAACCACTGAAGGTGGTGGCCAGCTTCTCGATCCTGGGCGATTTCGTGTCGCAGGTCGGGGGCGACCGGATCGCGCTGACCACGCTGGTCGGGCCGGATGGCGATGCCCATGTCTATCAGCCCAGCCCAAATGACGCCAAGGCGGTGGCCGGTGCCGATCTGGTGGTGGTGAATGGTCTGGGGTTTGAAGGCTGGCTGGACCGGTTGATCGAGGCCTCGGGCTACAAGAGTCAGGTGGCCGTGGCAACCACCGGCATCACCCCCCGCGCCTTCACCGAAGACGACCACGATGAGGAAGAAGGCCACCAAGACCACACGGCCGAAGAACACGACCATGGCGCCACTGATCCGCATGCCTGGCAAAGCGTTCCCAACGCCAGGATCTATGTCGCCAACATCGCCCGCGCCCTCGGCACGGCCGACCCGGCCGGAGCCGCCATCTATGCGGCAAACGCCGCCGCCTATACGGCAGAGCTGGACGCGATGGATGCCCGGATCGTGGCCGCCATCGCCGCCCTGCCGCGGGACCGCCGCACCATCGTCACCTCGCATGACGCGTTCGGCTATTTCGCCGCGACCTACGGCATGACGTTCGAGGCGCCGCAGGGCCTGTCCACCGACGCCGAAGCCTCGGCCAAAGATGTGGCTGAACTGATCCAGCAGATCAAATCGCAAAAGATCGGCGCGGTCTTTGTCGAGAACATCACCGACCCGCGGCTGTTGCAACAGATCGCGGCGGAATCGGGCGCGAAGATCGGCGGCACGCTGTATTCGGATGCGCTGTCCACCGCAGATGGTCCGGCGGCCACCTATCTGGCGATGATGCGCAACAACATTGCCCAGCTCAGCGCGGCCCTGACCGAGTGAACCGGCGCCCGGCCATGATCGCCATGGCCGGGCACCAGCCTGAACGATTTCCATCGGGGTTTCCGCTATTCATAAATGCCACGATGTCAGGATGAAATGTCCTATCCCCGCAAAATATGTCCGAATCGCGGATTGTCTGAAGCTTTCGAAAAAATATAGTTACTCGCGATAAGTAACCCTTATCATGTATCTTGCCAAGATCGACAAAACCACGGATCATCCCGCAAAACATTGCAGGAGATCACATGGCGCTGCTGGTTCAGTCGGGCTTTTCCAGCCTGTCGCAGGAAGATGAAACCGCGCTGTCCGATCTGTATCGGCGCGGGACACCGGCCAATACCCTGCGGGCCTGGGAACGGGACATGGCCTATATCGCGGCGTGGAAGGCGGCGGTGTTTGGCCAGCCCCTGCACTGGCCCGAGGATGAACGCGTGGCGCTGCGCTTTGTGCTGGACCATTGCATCGACCTGAATGACCGCGCGGGCACCAATGCCCACGAGGCGGCGATGGAGCTGATTGCGGCCGGGTTGCGCCGCACGCTGGACTGCCCTGCCCCGGCGACGCTGGACCGGCGTGTGGCGTCATGGCGGGCGTTCCACCGGATCAAGAACCTGCCCTCGCCGTTCGAGGCCCCGCTGCTGCGTCAGGCCCGGGCCAAGGCGCGCAAGGCCGCCGCCCGCCCCGAGCAGCCGAAATCCCCCAGACCGCTGACACGCGACGTGCTGGAAACACTGCTGGCGACCTGTGACGACAGTCTGCGGGGGATTCGTGACCGGGCGGTGTTGATGCTGGGCTTTGCCTCGGGCGGGCGGCGGCGGTCTGAAATCACCGGGCTGATGCGCGACGATATCGACCTAGAGGATTTCGCCGAGCGCGGGCTGATCTGGCTGCGCCTGCTGGAAACCAAGACCACCACGCGGGGCACGGCGCCGCGCCTGCCGATCAAGGGGCGGGCCGCCCGCGCCGTGCTGCACTGGATCGAGGCGGCGCGGATCGACGCCGGGCCGCTGTTCCGCCCCGTCAGCCGGGCTGATCGCGCCCTGCCCCGGCCGCTGGCCCCGGATGCGATCCGGGTCATCCTGCGGCACCGCCTGACCTGCGCCGGATTGCCCGCCGATTACGCGACGCCGCATGGGCTGCGGTCCGGCTTCCTGACCCAGGCGGCGCTGGACGGAGCGCCCTTGCAGGCGGCGATGAAACTGTCGCTGCACCGGTCCGTGCAACAGGCCGGGCGCTACTATGCCGATGTCGAGATCGAGCAGAACCCCGCCACCGACCTGCTGGATTGAAAACGCCCGGGGTTTCCCCCGGGCGCGTTTCCCACCTTCCCCACGGGGAAGATCAGCCGATATCATTCAGCATCCGTGCCAGCGCCGTTTCCAGCCGATGCCGGTCCAGCGCCGAAAAATCCCGGTTGAGCTTGATTTCCAGCCGCCCATTGGCCGCCGTGCATTTGGCGGTTCCGGCCCGCGAGGTGACCTGAAACGTGGTCTTCGCCTTGCCCGGCCGGGCCGAGGGCTGCGCCGTTGCGGCGGGGGTCTGGTCGCCCTCGCCCACCGCCTTTTGCAGCACGCCGATCTCATCACTGACCGAGCGATTATCCCAATCCTTCAGCACCGCGCGGATCTGGGCGGCACGTTCGGGCCGGTCATCCAGCACCGTCACCAGCTTCAACCCGAGGGCGCGCGGGATATGTGGCGCGAACCGCAGGTCTTCCCCCAGCCGGTCCATCAACCGGACGAATTGCCGGATATAGCTGCGCTTCTGATAACCAGCCGACTGGAACAACAGCGTCACCGCCTTGTCCGGATCATTCTCGGCGGTCTGCGGATCGCGCACGTAATTCAGCGCGAGCTGCGCCATCTCGGCAAAGGAGATGTCCTTGCGCACCAGGTTCTCATCGACCATGCGCCGATAGAGCCCGTCCAGATCTTCCCCACGGGGAAGGATGCCCGCCGGAATCCGGCCCCATTTTTCGGCGTCGCCAGTCTCGGCCAGCAGGTGGCGATAGGCCGACAGGCGGCGGTAGCCCTGCACCAGTTCATAGCGGCCATCGTCGCGCGCCTCGACGCGGATCGGGTTGGACAGGCCCAGATCGCGGATCGAGGCCACCAGTTCCGCCAGCTCAAAATCATCGCCCTGCGCGCGGTCACGCACCAGCTTCCAGCACTCGACCGCGTCCAGCGGCACCATGTCGACGATCAGGCCCAGCCGTTTCATCCGCACATGTTCGGCGGCCAGCGCGTCATTTTCGGCGCGGATCTGATCTTCCACCGCGCGGCGTTCGCGCAGTGATTCGGCGTTTTCACTGATGGCGGCGGCCATCGGCGACCGGCGGTTCGGGGCGTCGTCTACCGTCCCCGCGGGGACGGTCTCTTCTTCCTCCGGCAGATCGATATCGAAAATGCGACGCTTCTTCATTTCTCAACCTCCACCTGTTCCCATGCCTTCAGGAAGCAATCCTTGAATTCATCATAAGCCCGATCGAAAGAGGCCCGCGCCCGGCGCCAGGTTTCCCGCGTCATCGTGCGATAGTCTATTTCGTAGACTGATGACAGGAACCGCCCCGATTGTTCGACCGCGCGGGTCATTTCCACCGGCTCTTTGGCGACGGTATCGCCGAACACCTTGCGGAAGGCCTCAAACATCGCGCGGTGCAATTCGTTGCCGGGTTCATAGCGCGTCATCAGAAAGCGGATATCCAGGAAGGCCTTGGGCAGGACCATCTTCCCCGTGGGGAAGGTGCCGTCAAAGCCGGTCGCCAGATCGCCCAGGGCCTCGGCCAGCTGTCCGATGAACGAGGTGGTCGAGTCGTATTCCCAATAGCCGGGCCCGGAGGGGATATACAGCACATCGGCGGCAAAGACCGCGTTCATGGATTGATAGCCGATGGCGGGCGGGCAATCGAACACGATCAGGTCATAGGCATCATGGGGCAGGGCATCCAGATAGCGCGACACCGCGGCAAAGAACGACCAGTCGGGATTCAGGTGCCGATACTGCGCCGAGGCGAACTCGACAAAGGCCGCATTGGCGCAGGACGGCACGATGTCGATGGTGGGCCAGGCGGTGGTGCGGATGAAATCGCTGACGCGCAGATCCCCCAGCCCCAGATCCCGCACCGAGGCGGGCAGGCGCCGTTGCGGCAGCGCGGTGCCGGTTTCGGCGGCGCGGGGCGCGGCGTTCATCCGGTCGGTCTCGCGCACCAGATCGCGGGCGATGATGCCCCAGACGGTGTGTTCCTCGCTGACATCATGCAGCCCCATCGAATGGGTCAGCGTCGCCTGCGGGTCGAAATCGATCACCAGCACCCGATAGCCATCCAGCGCCGCGGCATGCGCCATATGCAACGCCACGGTGGATTTGCCCGCGCCCCCCTTGAAGTTCGATATCGCCACCCGGATCGCACGCTTGCCCGCCGGGCGGGTCGGCATCAGCGAATGGCGGTTGATCTTCATCTTGCGGCGCAGCTCATTGATCTCGGCCAGCGAGAACCAGCGCTGGCGGCCGTCTTCCTCGACTTCCCCGCCGGGAAGGTCGGGTTCCTGCGCCAGCCGGCCACGGAAGGTGGACTGGTTGATGCGGAAAATCAGCTCGGACACCTCCCAGGAGGAGAAGCGCCGCAGGGTCTTTTCGTGCTCCGGCGAGAAGGTCTGGCGGCGGATATGGCTTTGCATCTTCAGGGACTGGGCCTGAAGGGCGGCAAGATCCTCATGGGTGAACATGCTCGTTTCCGTTTTCTGGACGTAGATTATTATGGGAAACAGAAATACGCCGGATTTGCGCAAATCGCAAAAGCTAAGTTAGGATCACCGGGAAAACGAGGCGAAATAGTCCGAATCCTTATAGGGCAAGGCCTTGAGCGATTCGGCCGGGGCGGGGGCGCGCAGGCCTGGCGCCGCACGGGTGCGCCGGAAACCGGGGGACAAAAAGCGTGGCCCCGTGACCGATTGAGGGGACATTTCCGCGCATTAGGGTGACACACAAGATGTCCCCCATTACCAATGAAACCAGAATTTTCATTCTTGAAAGAGCGGGAGGGGAAGAGCAGAGCCCGGCCCGGGGCAACCGGCTCTTGACAGAATCGTAAAGGACAACGCTAATGGGCAGACAGTGACGGATAGCGTTGGGTTGAGGCGATTAGGGACGTTGCCAACGTTCTTGGCCAGAATCCAACGAGAGCCGTTGCGACAAAACAGACGCGGCAAACGCGTGAGCGGTATCCTGTCGGAAACGACATGGAAAGGGCAGTCCGATGTTGATGAAAAAGGCGGTCGGCCGTGGCGGCGGCACGCGCAAGTATGACTTGCTGACGGTGCTGGCGGTGCATGCGCTGGCACAGGACAAGACGTTGCAACGGCAGGTGTTGCGGCTGATCTCGCTGGTGACGGCGCGGTATAACTGGCAGGGCGATCTGCTATCGGTTGGGCAGGACGACATCGCGCGGCTGTGGTCGGTCGATGTGCGCACGGTCAAGCGCGAGATGGCGGCGTTTCGGGCACGGGGCTGGCTGGTGGAAAAACGCGCCGCCGCGCGGGGGCGGGTGGCGCAATACGGGCTGGGGATCACGCGGATCATGGATGACACGCGGGCTGACTGGGCGCGGGTGGGACCGGATCTGGATCTGCGGCTGCGCGAGGATGTGGCGGTCGAGCCCACCTCGAAAATCATCCAGTTTCCGGGCAGCGCACCGATGGGCGAGGGGATGTGGGCGCAGGTCTCGCGACGGTTGATGAGCGAAGACGCCAGCATCTACCGGGCGTGGTTCGCGGCGCTGGAGCCGCTGGATGAACAGGGCGAATTGTTGCTGCGCGCGCCTTCGGGGTTCCATGCGACCTATGTGCAGACGCATCTGATCGGCCGGATCGCGGCGGCATTGGGGGCGGTCGCGCCACAGATGCCGCTGCGTGTGGTCTAGGGCGTGATCAGTCGGCGGTCAGCACATGGCCAGGTTGGAACGCAAGCCGCACCGAGGTGATCGGTCCCAGATCGTTGAAGGTGGTGCGGTTGACGATCAGCAGGGCCTGACCCTGGCGGATCTCCAGCAGGCGGGCCTCGCGCCGGTCGGCATTGGCGGCGGTGACATCCATCGTGGCGCGAAAATACGGCGCGTTGCGGACCAGCCATTCGTTGGAATTCAGCACGCGGAAATCGACGGATTCGATCTCGGGCACGGCCAGCGGATTGATCCAGCGGTCTTCCAGCTGCCACGGACGGTTGTTGGCGTAGTGAACCTCGCGCAGGTGCAGCAGCACAAGGCCCGCCGCCAACCCCATGCGCCGGGCCGAAGAGGCGGGCAGGGGGCTGCGGCGACTGGCGATGATGCGATGGCTGTAGGTCAGTCCGGCGGCCTCGATCTGTTCGCGCACGATGGGCACGGTCAGGGTGGCCTTGCGCACCGGGTTCAGCGTCACCCGGGTGCCCGCGCGGCGGCGGCGGTCCAGCAGGCCTTCCTCGGCCAGCAATTGCAGCGCCTTGTTGACCGTGGCGCGGGCAACGCCGAAGGTGATGGCCAGTTCGGCCTCGTCAGGGATGCGGTCACCCTGACGCCATTCCCGTTCCACGATGCGGCGGCGCACCTCATCGGCGATGAAGAGCGCCTTGGCCGCAGGGGGAATTTTGGGCGGTAGGGTCAAAGGCGGTCCTGCAAATTGCCGATCGTGGTCAGATAGGCTGACACGATGCGGTCGTGATCCAGATGGCGGCCATTTTGCACCATATGGCGCCCGGCGGTCCAGACATCGGTGATCAGGCCGTCATGACCTGCGAAGATCAGACTGTCGAGCAATTCATCACCCTTGCGGCCGAAAAGCACCGGGTTCTGGGTGGAAACCGCGCAGATATCGGCCCAGAGGCCCGGCGCGATGGCCCCGGTTTCGCGGCCCGCCGCGGTGGCGCCACCGGCCAGACCGGCATCATACAGCACCCGCCCGGTCGAGCGTTTGGGGGTGGCGTAGATGGCGCGACCGGTGTCGCGCAGGCGTTGGCTGTATTCAAGGGTGCGCAGCTCCTCGGTCAGGGTGATGCGGATATTGCTGTCCGAACCAAAGCCGAGGCGGCCGTTTTCCGCCGCCCAGATGGTGCCGTTGAAGATGCCGTCGCCCAGGCTAGATTCGGTGATCGGGCATAGCCCCGCCAGCGCCCCGGTGCGGGCCAGTCGGCGGGTTTCGTCTTCGGTCATGTGGGTCAGGTGGATCAGGGTCCAGCGCGCATCGGGGGCGGCGTTTTCCAGCAGCCATTCGACCGGGCGCAGGCCCCAGGTGGCCTTGACCTCTTCGATTTCGGGGATCTGTTCGGCCAGATGCATGTGCAGCGGGCGGGTGGGCCGCAATGCGGCGCACAGGCGCAGCGCCTCTGGCGCGACGGCGCGCAGCGAATGCGGCGCCACGCCGATACCCGCATCGGGGGGCAGGGCGGTCAGCGCGGCCTCGGCCCCGTCGAGCAGGCGGATGAAGTCATCGGGGGTGGTGCCGAAGCGCAGCTGGCCGGGGCCGAGCGCGCGGCCATCGCAGCCACCGAACTGATAATGCACCGGCAGCAGTGTCAGGCCAATGCCGGTCTGGGCAGCGGCGGCGGCGATGCGCTGCGACATCTCGGCGATGTTGTCGTAATGACCGCCGCCGGGGCGATGGTGCAGGTAGTGGAATTCGACATTGGTGGCGTAACCGGCCTCGAGCATTTCCATCTGCACCAGCGCGGCGATAGCCTGAATATCGTTGGGGGTCAGATGGTCGAGGAAGCGATACATGATCTGGCGCCAGGTCCAGAAGGTGTCGCGGGGCAGGGGGCCCTTGGCCTCGGACAGGCCGGCCATCGCGCGTTGGAAGGCGTGGGAATGGACATTGGCCAGCGCGGGCAGGGCCAGGTCGATCCGGTGCCCCTCGGCCGGTGAGTCGGGGGTGACGGCGGCGATTTTTCCGGCCTCATCCACCGTGATCCGTACATTTTTCGCCCAGCCGTTAGGCAAGAGCGCCGTTTCTGCCCAAAGCACCGTCATTGGCATGTTCCCCGTGTTGATCCGCCCGGATTCCGCTTGGGGCGGGATAAATAAGTTTAGACATGTTTATATCATACGTCTAAACATATTTTATATCATACGTCTAAACATATGGATAGAAAATTCGATGATCTGGGGGCGATTCATGCGGGTTCTGTGCAATGCGAACGTGGCGACGATGTCAGGAAAATCAGCGGGTTATGCGCAGATTTCCGATGCGGCGGTGGTGATTGCGGCAGGGCGAATCGTCTGGGTCGGGGCAGCGGCGGATCTACCCGGTGATTATGCCGGGGCGGAGCGGGTCGATCTGGGGGGCCGACTGGTCACGCCGGGTCTGGTGGATTGCCACACGCATGTGATTTTCGGCGGCGACCGGGCGCGTGAGTTCGAAATGCGTCTGGAAGGCGCCAGCTATGAGGAAATCGCCCGGGCGGGTGGCGGGATCGCCGCGACCGTGACCGCGACGCGGGCGGCGGATGAAGACCGGCTGTTGGCCCTGGCCTTGCCGCGCGTCGATGCGCTGCTGGCCGAGGGGGTGACGACGATCGAGATCAAGTCCGGCTATGGGCTGGAAATCGAGGCCGAGTTGCGGATGCTGCGCGCGGCGCGGCGGATCGGGCGCGAACGGGCGGTGTCGGTGGTGACCACCTGGCTGGCGGCGCATGCCCTGCCGCCGGAATACAAGGACGACCGGGCGGGATATCTGCGCGATGTGGTGATTGCCGGGATGGACCGGGCGCATGCCGAGGGGTTGATCGACGCGGTGGATGGTTTCTGTGAGGGGATCGCCTTTTCCGTTGCGGAGATGGAGATGGTGTTTGCCCATGCGGCGCGGTTGGGCCTGCCGGTGAAGCTGCATGCCGAGCAGTTGTCGGATCTGGGCGGGGCGGCGATGGCGGCGCGGCACGGGGCCCTGTCGGTGGACCATATCGAGTATCTGGGCGGCGACGGGGTGGCGGCGATGGCGGCATCGGGGACGGTGGCGGTGTTGTTGCCGGGCGCGTTCTATACCCTGCGCGAGACGCGCTATCCGCCGGTTGCCGATCTGCGTGCGGCGGGGGTGGCGATTGCGCTGGCGACGGATTGCAACCCGGGGACCTCGCCGATGACCTCGATCCTGCTGGTGCTGAACATGGGGGCGACGCTGTTTCGGCTGACGCCTGCGGAATGTCTGGCCGGGGTGACGCGGGTCGGCGCGCAGGCGTTGGGGTTGCACGACCGTGGGGTGATCGCGCCGGGGCTGCGCGCGGATCTGGCGGTTTGGGATGTGGGCCATCCGGCCGAGCTGGCCTATCGGATCGGGTTCAACCCGCTGTGGGGGCGGATGTTGGCGGGTGAATTTGTCGGGGGGAAATGCGCATGACACCGGTAACCGTGACGCAGGGCGACAGCCCGGTGATTTTGGGATTGCCGCATACCGGGACCTGGGTGCCGGAGGCGGTTTTGGGGCGGCTGAATGCGCGCGGGCGCGAGCTGGCCGATACCGACTGGCATATCGAGCGGCTGTATGACGGCTTGTTGCCCGGTGTGACCACGGTGCGGGCGATGTTCCATCGCTATGTGATCGACGCCAACCGGGGGCCGGAAAACGACAGCCTGTATCCGGGGCAGAACACCACCGGGTTGGTCCCGCTGACGGATTTCGACGGGGCGCCGATCTGGGATGATGCGCCCGATGCCGATGAGGTTGCGCACAGATTGGCGCAGTATCACGCGCCCTATCACGCGGCGCTGGCGGCGGAAATCGCGCGGGTCAAGGCGCGGCACGGGGTGGTGATCTTGTATGACTGCCACTCGATCCGCAGCCATATCCCGTTCCTGTTCGAGGGCATTTTGCCCGATTTCAACATTGGCACGAACAATGGCACCACCTGTGCGCCCGAAGTTGAGGCGCTGGTGCGTGATGTCTGTGCGGGCACCGGGCGGACGATGGTGGTGAACGGGCGCTTCAAGGGCGGCTGGACGACGCGCCATTATGGTGCGCCGGGGCAGGGGGTTCATGCGATCCAGATGGAACTGGCGCAGGCCAGCCATCTGACCACCGAAGCGGCGCCGTTCGCCTATGATCAGGTCAAGGCGGCGGCGATGCGGGAGCCCTTGGGCCAGATCGTGCGCGGCCTGGCCGATCTGGCGGGCCGGTTGGCATGACGCCGCTGGCGGGGATACGGGTGCTGGACCTGTCGCGGGTTCTGGCGGGGCCCTATGCGACGGCGCTCTTGGCCGATCTGGGGGCCGAGGTGATCAAGCTGGAGCCGCCCGCGGGTGATGATTACCGCCATGTCGGCCCGTTCCGGGACGCGGAAAGCGCGCTGTTCACCCTGAACAACCGGGGCAAGCGCTCGATTGTGCTGGACCTGAAGGACCCGGCGCATCTGGCAGTGGCGCAGGCGATTGCGGCGCGGGTGGATGTGGTGGTCGAGAACTTTCGCCCCGGTGTGGCGGCCCGGCTGGGGCTGGGGGCCGAGACGCTGCGGGCGGTGAATCCGGGGCTGATCTATTGCTCGATTTCCGGGTTTGGACAGGCGGGGCCGTTTGCCGATCTGCCTGCCTATGATGTGGTGGTGCAGGCGATGTCGGGGCTGATGGCGGCCACCGGCGAACAGGGCGGAGCGCCGCTGAAGACCGGGGAAAGCATGGCCGATCTGATCGCGGGGCTGTTCGGGTCCTGGGCGATCATGGCGGCGCTGGTGCAACGGGGACGCACCGGGCAGGGGGCAACGCTGGATGTGGCGATGTATGACGCGCTGTTTTCCATGCTGACGACCAGCCATGCGCTGCATCTGTATGGCGGGGTGCTGCCCGAACGGGTGGGGAACCGGCATCCGCTGTCGACGCCGTTCGGGTGCTTTGCCACCGCCGACGGGCAGGTGGTGATCTGCGTGCTGAACGACCGGCAATGGGCCAAGCTGTGCGCGGTGATCGGGGCGGATGCCAGCGATGCGCGCTATGCCAGCGACAGTTTGCGCACCACGCATGAGCCCGAGGTCAAGTCGATGATCGAGGCATGGTCGCGCCGCATCCCGACCGCGCAGGCGGTGGCGGCGCTGACCGCGGCGGGGCTGCCCACGGCACCGATCCAGACGATTGCGCAGGCGGCGGACAGTGCGCATGCGCAGGCGCGTGGTCTGGTGACGGATCTGCCGCACGGGCGGTTGGGTACCGCGCCGGTGGTGGGACAGCCGGTGCGGTTCGACGGCGAAAAACCCGTGGCGGCGCAGGGGGCGCCGGGGTTGGGCGCCGATCTGGCGGCGGTTCTGGCGGAATTCGGTCTGGAGGATGTGCGATGAACGCGTGGCATATGTTGTCCGAGGAAGAGGCGCTGTTTTGCGACGTGCTGGAGCGGATCTGCGCCGAGCAGATTGCGCCGAAGGCGGCCGAAACCGACGAGACGGCGGAATTCGTGCGCGCGCAGCTGACGGTTCTGGCCGAGGCCGGGATGTGGGGGGCGAACCTGCCCGAGGCCTATGACGGCGGCGGGATTTCCGCGCCGGCCCTGTTGCGGGCGGTGGCGATTGTGGCGGGGGCCTGCGGGTCGACGGCCTCGGCGCTGACGGCGCATTATCTGGCGACGGATTCGATCCTGCTGGGCGGAACCGAGGCGCAACGGCGCGAATGGTTGCCGCAGGCGGCGGTGGGGGCGGTGCTGGGGGCCTTTGCGCTGACCGAGCCCACGGCGGGGTCGGACCCGGCGGATATGAAGACCCGGGCGCGGCGCACCGCGACGGGGTGGCATATCAAGGGCACGAAATGTTTCATCTCGAATGGCGGGGTGGCGGATTTCATCGTGCTGTATGCGGTGACCGACCCGGACCGAGGGCATCGCGGCATTTCGGCGTTCATCGTGCCCAGGGGCACGCCCGGACTGGCGGCGGGGGCACCCGAGCGCACGATGGGATTGAAGGGCGGCCATGTGTTCACCCTGTCGATTGATATCGAACTGCCCGAGACCGCCTTGCTGGGCACCGAGGGCAGCGGGTTCAAGACCGCGATGCAGGTGCTGGACAATGGCCGGATCGAGGTGGCGGCGCAATGTCTGGGCCTGGCGGGCACAGCGATGCGGGCGGCGCTGGACTATGCGCGGGACCGGGTGATCGGCGGAGAGGCGCTGGTGCACAAACAGGGCATCCGCTGGATGATCGCCGATATGGGCGTGGCCTATCAATCGGCGCTGTTGCTGGCGCAGGAGGCGGCGCGTCAGCGCGAGGCGGCGCATCGGACGGGGGCGCGGTTCTCGCAGGCGTCGGCGATGGCGAAGCTGGCGGCGTCGGAGGCGGCGGGCAGGATCGCCGATACCGCGCTGCAGATTCACGGCGGCTATGGCTACACCCGCGACTTCCCGGTGGAGCGGATCGTGCGCGATCTGCGGATCATGCGCATCTACGAAGGGTCGAGCGAAATTCAACGCATCATCATTTCCGGCCAGATGCTGGCCTGAGCGAAGGAGACACCAATGGACAATCCGCGTCACAATACACGCGATATCTTTCCGCCGACCGGCACCGAGCTGAACGCCAAGAGCTGGTTGACCGAGGCGCCATTGCGCATGTTGATGAACAACCTGCATCCCGATGTGGCGGAACGGCCGCATGAACTGGTGGTCTATGGCGGCATCGGGCGCGCGGCCCGGACGTGGAAGGATTTCGATCTGATCGTCGAGACGCTGAAGAAGCTGGAAGACGATGAAACCTTGCTGGTGCAATCGGGCAAGCCGGTGGGCGTGTTCCGCACCCACAAGGATGCGCCCCGCGTGCTGATCGCCAATTCCAATCTGGTGCCGCATTGGGCGAATTGGGACCATTTCAACGAATTGGATAAAAAGGGTCTGGCGATGTATGGCCAGATGACCGCCGG
>DASWPI010000053.1:0-19584 GCA_036398515.1 Paenirhodobacter sp. | reverse complement strand
CAGGCGTCCCGGCCAATATGGCCGAGAGGATGAAGGCGCTTGAGCGGGAGAACCGCGAACTGCGTCAGGCGAACGAGATCCTTCGCAAGGCGTCAGCGTATTTTGCGATGATCGCAGGCACTGCGGCACTGCTTCAGCATTAGGTGCTTGCCATGCGCACGCCTCCAGAGGCATTCAGATTAGCCGCTTAATCTGAGCAGATTTCGCTGCGTCAATACAAAGTGGGGCTGCTGACCCCGAAGAACTGACGCTGGTCCCGTATCTGGTGATGGGGCGGATCATCACGCGGGCGCTTTTATCCCTCTGGCGAGCCCGGTGATTTCCTGACAACGCTTGCGCCACACGGCCCAGGGTTGGGTGCAGCTGGACCGGTTCCTGACCCGCAGTGGCGGTGACGTGACCGCCCTGCTTTTGTGATGGAATAGGAAAGGGACCCCGATGACCTCTTCTGATGTGCCGCCCGGCAAAATGGTCAATTCTTTCAACCCTGATGCGCTGGATGGTGTATCGCCGGAAAACCGGCGGGCGATTGCGCGTCGTATCCGGCTGCTTGGCCCGGCTTATCGGCTGTTTTACCAAGATCCGGTGCAGGTCAGCCGGGCACAGGGTACGCGCCTGTATGATCGGGAAGGGCGTGAATATCTGGACGCTTATAACAACGTTGCCGCTGTCGGCCATGGCCATCCTCAGGTGGTCGAGGCCGTGGCGCGGCAAATGGCGACGCTGTGCACCCATACCCGTTATATTCAGGATGGCATTCTGGATTATGCCGAACAGCTTCTGCCAACCTTTGGCGGGCGGATCGCGGCGTCGGGACATATGATGTTCACCTGCACCGGGTCCGAGGCGAATGACCTGGCGATGCGGATCGCCCGGCATCATACCGGACGGCGGGGGATCATCTGTACGTCCGAGGCCTATCATGGCAATTCCGATCTGACCGCCAGCTTCTCGCCTTCATTGGGCGATCAATCGCCGTTGGGCACCTGGGTGCGCCGGGTGCCTGCGCCGGATTCGTATCGCGGCGATCCGGCCGCGTTGGGGCAGGTCATGGCGCAGGCTGTGGCGCATCAGGCCTGGTTGTTGAAACGGCATGGCGACGGGTTGGCCGCATTCATCGCCGATTCCCTGTTTTCGTCGGACGGTATCTTTGCCACGCCCGAGGTATTGGCCCCGGTGGCGCAGGCGGTGCGTGATGCGGGCGGGCTGTTTGTTGCCGATGAGGTCCAGAGCGGCTTTGCCCGGTCCGGCGACCGGATGTGGGGCTATCAGCGCCACGGCATCGATCCCGATATCGTGACGATGGGCAAGCCGATGGGCAATGGCTATCCGGTGGCGGGCATTGCGGTGGTGCATGACGTGGTGGCGGGGTTCGGACGCGATAACCGGTATTTCAATACTTTTGGCGGCAATGGTGTGGCGATCGCGGCGGCACAGGCCACACTGGACGTGATCCGTGCGGAAAATGTTCAGGACAACGTGGCCCGCGTCGGTGCGAAACTGCGCGCCGGTCTGGTTGCTTTGGCGGCCCGCTATCCGGCCATGGGCGATGTGCGCGGTGCCGGGCTATATATCGGTGTCGAGATGATCGCGGACCCCATCAACCGCATCCCGGATGCCGATGCGACCGCGCGCATCGTGAACGGGTTGCGCGCGCGCCGGTTGCTGATCTCGGCCACCGGGCCGAACGCCAATGTGTTGAAAATCCGCCCGCCGCTGGTGTTTTCATCCGCAGATGCGGATCTGTTATTGGCGCAGATGGCTGCCGTTCTGAGTGAGATTTATGATTGATTTGCCAGCGGTTCATATGCCTAAATGGGCTCTACTCCGTTTTCCCACGCTGACGGGGCGGGGTTCAGGCCCTGCCATCGCGCGAAATGTGCCGGCAACCGGCCATGCAATCCTTGTCTCGCAGGGGTCAGCCGCGCGCCTTTAGATGCAGCATCGGAAAATGCTCATAATGGCCCAATCCGTTTTGCACGATCGGGTCCTGGGCGGTGATCGCCGCGATGTCCTGATCATCGGCGATCTGGTACAGCGACACGCCGTAACCGCCCGCCGGGTCGATGACCGGGCCATGTGCGATGATGATGCCTTGCGCCAGCAGGTCGTCCAGAAAGGCGCCATGCTGGGCCATCCGCACGCGCTCCTGTTCGTTCAGGGTCGGCAGAAAGTCGGCGCGGGGCGGGATATACTTGCACAGAAAATATTTCATTTTCAGACCTTTTCAGACCTTGGGTAGGGTGGGGGTCAGGGTTTTCCTGATATTATGATCATCATCATAATAAAATCAATCTTTGCAAGCATGATTATCATCAAAGCCGCGCGGATTTTGCCCCATCCATATTGTCTTTCCAATTCAATCTGTTGGTGCGCTATAACCAAGCTGTGCCGACAGGCCGCGTGCGGCGTCTTGTAATTTCGCACCAAGGGCGGTGATGATGTCCGGGGTCGCCTCGCTGCGGGTCAGTGACAGGGCCATGCCCGCAACGGTCTGCCCGGTATGATCCCGTATCACCGTGCCAAGGCAGATCATCCCCTCGCGCACCTGCCCGTCATCCATGGATAATCCGCGCGCACGTGTCAGGACCAGCTCCTGGCGCAGGTTCTCCAGGGTCGCCACGCTGTGTGCCGTCAGCGGGGCGGGGAAGCCATCGGCGAACCGCTGGTCCAGTTGTTCGGGCGATAGACAGGCCAGTAATGCCTTGCCCGTCGCGGTAAAGGCGGCAGGCAGGTGCATGCCGATGCGAAATGTCACCCCAAGCGGTTGATTGGCCTGTGCGCAGGCGATGTAGGTAACCTGCTGGCCATCCAGAACCGTCATCGTGACCGTGAACCGGATCAGCTCGCGGTGCGTGGCGAAATATTCATTGAAATGGGTGATCAGGTCGGTCTGCGCCAGAAATCCGTTCGCCCATTGCAAGGGATGCAAGCCGATCCGAAACGCACCATCCGCCGTGCGGTGCAGCAGGCCCAACTCCTCCATCGCCTGCACCAATCCGTGTGCGGTGCTTTTGGGCAGCCTCAGGGCGCGGGTGATCTGTGTCAGGGTCTGCGGGGACGCGCCCTGCGCCAGATGATCCAGGATCGCGGTGGCCCGGCGCAGGGCCGGTACGCTGGTCGCGCCGGAAGGGGTGGCGGACAGGGGATGGCGTTGGTGCATGGAAACTCCAGCTTGACTGATTTCCGCAATCGACACTAGCATACCAATATATTGGATTATAGTTCAATATATTGAACCTTTGGGTTCGGGGGGACATGCAGATATCCGACGATCCGGCACGCGAGGTAGCCGGGGCGATATGTCACCGCATATTGCCCGGATATTGAAATGCGGGGCGCGCCCGGCTGGGTGCCTCGGGACTAACGACTGGTCAGGCAAGAGGAGGCAACATGACCGATATCCGTCTTTACATGCTTCAGAGCGGGTCTCTGAAATGCAAGGTTCACAACATCAAGATGAATGAGGGCGCCGGTGCGAATTATGAAATCCCGGTGCCGTTCTATCTGATCACGCACCCCAAGGGGCATACCATCATTGATGGCGGCAATGCGGTCGAGGTAGCCACCGATCCGCGTGGCTACTGGGGCGGCATCTGTGATGTCTATTGGCCGGTGATGCAGCAATCCGAAGGCTGCGTCGCGCAACTGGCGGCCTTGGGCATTCGCCCCGAGGACATCAAATATGTGGTGCAGTCACATCTGCATTTGGACCATACCGGCGCGGTAGGCCGGTTCCCGAACGCCACGCATATCGTGCAGCGGTCCGAATACGAATACGCCTTTACCCCTGACTGGTTCGCCGCTGGCGGCTATATCCGCAAGGATTTCGACCGGCCTGGGCTCAAGTGGCAATTCCTGAACGGGACAGAGGACGACTACTATGACGTCTATGGCGACGGCACGCTGACGACGGTGTTCACCCCTGGCCATGCGCCGGGGCATATGTCGTTCATGGTGCGGTTACCAGATAGCGGGCCAATATTGCTGACGGTGGACGCGGCCTATACCACCGACCATTGGGATGAACGTTCGTTGCCGGGGTTCCTGGCCTCGACGGTGGATACCGTGCGCTCGGTGCGGAAAATGCGCACGCTTGTGGAAAGAACCGGCGCGATGGTGGTGACCGGGCATGACCCGGATGGCTGGCCCAAGTTCAAGAAGGCCCCAGACTACTACGGGTAATATACTACGGCTCATTGCATGCCCCGCCCGTCTTCGCGGGCGGGGCGTTCTCAGGCCAAGCGGCTGTCTGACCCTGCTGCCCCTCATCCATAAGGCCTAGACCCCGGCGCGGAACAGCGCCCGGGGGCGGTCACGTGCGTTGTTCTTCCGCACTTGAGGTCGTCGGGCGTGCGGGGCCCGGCTACCCCGTCATCGGATAGGGCTATCGCCTGAAAAACCGGTTCCTGACCGCTGCATGATAACAAACATCGGTCCACATACCTGTCGGTAATGCAAATTATATTGCAAACGTTTGCCAAATCGCATTCAGTAGCCGGATCGTTTTAGGGTTTGGAATGCTATGACTGAAAGTTTGTATGACGCCATCGTTGTTGGGTCCGGCGCGGCAGGTGCCTTTGCCGCGTATGAGCTGACCGCGCGCGGCAAGTCTGTGCTGATGCTGGAGGCCGGGCCGCCGGTGACGCCGGACTGCTTCGTCCGACACGGTAAGCCGCCGAAAAACCCGATCAACCTGTGGGAACGCGCGGCGGCCACCATGGCGGGGCAGAATGTGCAGGCGAGGGCGATGTTCTTTTCCAAATGGATGGCGCATTTCTACGTCAACGATCGTGAAAACCCCTACACCACCCCCAAGGACGCGCCTTTTCTGTGGATTCGTGGCCGTCAGGAAGGTGGCCGGACGCATGCCTTTGGCCGGGTTCTGTTCCGTTGGTCGGATGATGATTTCAAGACCGCGACGCGCGCCGGACGGGGGCGCGATTGGCCGATTTCCTACGCCGATCTGGAACCCTATTATCAAGAGGTTGAAACCTGTCTGGGCCTGCATGGCAATAATGACGGGGTCGCATCGACCCCCGACAGCCTTTGCATTGCGCCTGCCACGCTGACGCAGGCCGAGGCCGGGTTCAAGGCGGATGTCGAGGCATTGCACCCCGAGAAAAGCGTTATCGCCTGGCGCCATGTTCCGCCGCGACCGGATCGTATCCTGGCGCCGCTGCAGGCCGCCAAGGATACCGGTCGGCTGACGATCCGGCGCAATGCGATTGTGCGGCGGGTGATCATCGACGACGAAACCGGCTTGGCAACCGGGGTCGAGATCATCGACCGGATGAGCCGTCAGACGCAACGCTTTACGGCGGCCAGTGTTGTCCTATGCGCCTCGCCGATCGAGTCGGTACGGTTGATGTGGGCCTCGGCCTGCGCGCGTCATCCGCATGGTCTGGGCAATGACACCGATCAGTTGGGGCGGTATTTCATGGATCAGCTGCCCTGTGTCGGCGCCGGAACCTATCCCAAGGCCCGCGGCTTCGAGGCTATCCCGGCAACAGATCCTTTCTATGATCCAACAGGCGGTTTCTTCATCATGCGTGATGATGTGCCGATGTCGGACCGTCTGGAATATGCCTGCCAGGGGTCGATTGCCCGGCGCGAGGGCGAGGTGCCGGATGGTCCGGCGCGGATGTCATTCTTTGCCTTTGCGCAGATGCAGCCGCAGGCGGACAACCGCATCACCCTGGATCCCAAGGTCAAGGATGGCTGGGGTATTCCCGCGCCGCATATTCGCTGCAAGATGTCTGACGCGGATCTGCAGCTGCTGGGGCGTGTCGAGAATGCGCTGATTGATCTGATGCAGGAACAGGGAGCGGAATTTGAATTTGTGGGATCTGCCCGTGGGTTGCGGGAAATGGGGCCGGGTGCCTATCCGACGGCGGACCTGCTCAGCCGCAGCCTGTTCCGCGCGCTTTTCCACAAGTCGATGTCGATTGGTGCCTCGATCCATGAAACCGGCGGCGCGGTGATGGGGGATGATCCGGCCACCTCGGTGCTGAATGGCTGGGGGCAGTGCTGGGGCGTTCCGAACCTTGTGGTCACGGACGCCAGCGCCTTTGCCAGTAGCGGTGTGACCGGCACCACGCTGACGGTGATGGCGCAGACGGTGCGGGCCTGTCGTCATCTGGCGGACCATTTGCCGGGATAGGTGTGTGCCGCCCCACCCGTCAGGTGGGTGGGGCGGCGATGCTGCGTCCGGCGACCAGTTTGGCGGGAAATTCGATCAGCTTGGCTTCGGCCGGGCCGCCCTGATCAATCATCTCGATCAGCAGCCGTGCGGCCTGGGCGCCCAGCTGGCCCATGTTCTGGTCAAAGGTACTGATCGGCGGCGTGGTGTAATGCAGCACATGTAGCCCGTCGAAGGAGATCAGCGACAGATCCTCGGGGATCGACAGTCCCGCCGCCAGAACCACGCTTTGAAATCCCACCATCGTTTCATCGGCCCAGCAGATCACCGCCGTCGGACGGGGGGATAGCGTCAGGAAGTGCCGCGCCGCTTCGACGCCGGAATCGACATGGAAATCCGCGCGGTATTTTTGCAGATCGGCATCGGTGCCAAAGCGGCGGATCAACCCGGACCTTACCCCGGCCTCACGCTGGCGGCTGTGATAGCTGCTGGGCGGCCCGGAAATGAAAAAGAAGGCGCGATGGCCCAGATCGGCCAGCAACTCGACCGCGTCCATCATGGATTGCCGGTCGCTGGACACCACCGAGGGGATGCCCAGATGGGTCAGGTCTTCGGTCAGGCTGACGACGGGCAGGCCGACCTGTAACAGGTTGCGGTCCTGAACCGACATTGGCGGTTCCGCCATCACGATCGTGCCGCTGACCTGATGGCCATAGACCAGCTCCAGCGCGTGCGAGGCCGTCGCCTCGGTGCCGTCCATGTTGATCACGTTCATCGTGTAACCCAGCTCCTGCGCCTGTTGGCCGATGCCAACCTGGGCCGAGGTCATCAATGTCGAGATCTTCGTCATCTTATGGTTCGGCATGATCGCCAGGATCGCCTTGGGGTGCCCCAGCCGCAGATTGCGCGCGGCGATATTCGGGTGATAACCCAGTGACTTGGCCACATCCAGGATCCTTTCCCGCGTGGCCGGGGCGGTGCGGTCGGGAAAGGCCAGTGCCCGGCTGACCGTAGATACGGAAACGCCGACGGCCTTGGCGACGTCATGCAGGGAGACCTTGTCGGTGCGCGGTGTTCTCATGATTCGTTCTTATGTCATGCCGCCCCGATAATCCAACGTCATGTCGATCTTTGCAAACGTTTGCATTAATATGCATTAAATTTGTGCAAATAGCGGGATATTGAGAAATGTATCGTAGGAATCGAGGCAGGAATTCTAAATCAGGCTTGCTATTGTACGGCCTTTCGCAAACGTTCCCATTCTATCGAGACCGACGAAAGGACAGGTGGCAATCGGGGTAACCTGTCTGCTGCTCGGGCCAATCGTCTTGCATGAAGGGGCTGTCCCCGTTGGAGTATCCTGTGACCCAGCCGAAATTTGCTGTCGATCTGATCACCTTTTATCCCCCCGATTTCTGGGGTGTGGCCACGTCTTCGGATATCGACGCGCTGGCAGAACGCGATCTGCATGCGTTTTGGGAAAAGATGCTGACGGCGGCTGTGGCATCAGGCGTGCGCGGGATCGAGACCTCTATCGGTCCGCTGGGCCATCAGGCCGCGCTGCGTGCCTATGGATCGGCGCAGGCTGTGCGGGCGCGGTTCAATGAACTGGGCCTGCAATTGGTCTCGTGCTTCTATCACGGTTTTGAGCGGTTCGGTGATCCTGCCGATGCCGCCGTGCGTCAGGCGGTCTGTGACGATGTGCGCGGTATGGCCGAGTTCCTGAACGTCATGGGCGGCGAGGTGATCGTGCTGGGCCTGCCGATGCGCCGCACCAAAGGCAAGGCGCCGGTGCAGTTCGTCGATCTGGCGCGGGCGCAGCCGCTGGCGCAATTGTGCAACGAACTGGGGGCCTCGATCGCGGAATTCGGGTTGCGGCTGGCCTTGCACACCGAGGGGCATTCGGTCATGTGCACCGCGCGTGATGTCGATCTGTTCATGCTGCTGACCGATCCGCTCTATGTCGGGTTCTGCCCCGACAGCGCGCATCTGCTGCTGTGCGGCGCGGATCCGGTCGAGGTGCTGAACCGTCACAAGGAACGCCTGGTCATCACCCATTGGAAAGACGCCATTTCGGCGATGCCGCTGGATGTCGAGATCGGGCCGGAAATCCATACCGCACATCGGGCCTATTTCTGTAAACTTGGCGCAGGCCGCGTGCATTGGCAGGGCTGGGCGCAGGGCCATGCCGATGCCGGGTTTACCGGCTGGATGGTGCTGGAAGTCGACGGATCGCAAGACCCGGTCGCGGTTATTCGTGACAGCCGGACCTATGTGGAAACGGCTGTGGCGCATCTGCTGCGCTGAACGCGGCGCGATAAAGGGGCAACCCCATAAAAATCTGATAACAGGGAGTTATTACGCATGAAATATAAACAGATGATCGCTGTCGCGGCGATTTTGGCGGGTGGTGCCGCCATGGCCGAGGATATCGAGGTCTCGAACAGCTGGGTTTCCGGCGGTGAAGCCGCGGGCAAGCAGGTGGTGATCGAGGCGCTGGCCAAACGCGGCTACACGTGGGTTGATGCCTCGGTCGCCGGGTATGACAATGACGATGCGGCCTTTATGTCACGGCTACAGGCCGGCAACCCCCCCGGCGCGAAATTCTATATCGCCGGCAAGAATGCGGCCGGGCTGGTCAAGCAGGGGCTGATGCTGCCGATTGACGATGTCTTTTCCGATGACATCAAGGCGGCCTTGCCGCAGATGATCACCGATTCCATCACGATTGACGGCCATTACTACTACGCACCGATCTCGGCCCACGGCGAGAGCTGGTTCTTCTACTCGATCCCGTTGATGCAAAAGATCGGCTACAGCGAAATGCCGACCGATTGGGACGGCTTCTTTGCTATGCTGGACAAGGCCAAGGCGGCGGGCATTCTGCCGCTGGCGTTCTCCGGGCAGCGCTGGCAGACCAACAAGGTGTTCAACCAGATCCTGGTCTCGACCATGGGGGCGGAAAAATATAACCAGATGTTGCGCGACAGCGACGAAGACCTGGTGAACGCCCCGGAATTCCTGAAAGCGGTCGAGATCTTTGACCGTCTGCATGATTATGTGGGGCAGGGGATTTCGGCGATCAACTGGAACGATGCGACGGGGCAGGTCATCCGCGACGAAGCCTTGTTGCAGTTTCAGGGCGACTGGGCCAAGGGCGAATTCGTCGCCGCGGGCGAGGTCGTGGGCAAGGATTACGGCTGCGCCCTTACACCGGGCATCGACGATATGCTGATCGTGGTCGATTCCTATGCCTTCCCGAAGATCGCGGGCAAGGACGCGGCGCAAAAGGCGCTGGCGCAAACGCTGCTGGACCCCGAGGTGCAACGCCAGTTCACCCTGCGCAAGGGCTCTTTCCCGGTGCGTACGGATGTCGACATGTCCACCTATGACATGTGCGCGCAAAAGGCTGTGGGCAAGATGAAGGCCAATGCCATCGCCGCGGATATGGCGATTGCCTCGGATCCGGTCGTGCAGGGGCAGTTGGCGGATCTGATCAACGAATTCTGGGCAGCGCCCTATGATCATGACCGTTTCCGCGCGGATTTCATTGATGCGCTGTCTTACTAAGCCCGATTCCGTCAGCTGATCCCTGTTCCGTCAGACTGCATGTTCCGTCAGACTGGCAGACCCCCGGCGGCCACGCGTCGCCGGGGGAATTCGCCACTGACCCGCCGCCCTGAAAGAGGCCCGCATGACACAAACGCCCCGCACCCGGCCCTCAAGGTTTCGCAACTGGCCGGCCTTCCTGTCGCTGTCGCCGATATGGGTGATTGCGTTGTGCCTGTTTGTCGGCACCGCATTCTACAGCTTTTATCTGTCCTTCACCGCCTCGCGCACCATGCCCACAACCGAACTGGTGGGGTTGCAGCATTACGTCAAACTGTTCGAGACCCGGCGCTGGAATATCGCGCTGATCAACATGGGGGTGTTGTGCGTCACCTATGTGGTGGGATGTCTGGTGCTGGGGTTCCTGCTGGCGGCGGCACTGGATCGCAAGGTGCGGTTTGAAAACACGCTGCGTACGGTGTTCCTGTATCCGCAGGCGGTGTCCTTTGTGGTCACCGGTCTGGTCTGGCAATGGCTGATGAACCCGACGCTGGGCATACAAAGCACGGTTCAGGGCTGGGGCTGGCACAGCTTTCGTTTCGACTGGGTGGAGAACCCGGATATGGCGATTTACGCCGTCGCGCTGGCGGGGTTGTGGCAGGGCGCGGGGCTGACGATGGTGCTGCTGCTGGCGGGGCTGCGCGGTATCGACGGTTCGTTGTGGCAGGCCGCACGTGTCGAAGGCATCCCGCTGTGGCGCACCTATGTGTCGATCATCATCCCCGAGTTGCGCCCGGCCATCGCCACCGCCGCGACGTTGCTGTTCATGGGGATCATCCGCACCTACGATCTGGTCGTGGCGATGACCAATGGTGGCCCCGGCTCCTCGACCGAGCTACCGGCGAAATTCATCATGGACAATCTGTTCGCCCGGCAAAACATCGGTCTGGCGACGGCGGGGGCCTCGGTCTTGCTGGTGACGGTGCTGGCCGTGGTGGTCCCGGTCTATTACATCCGCACGTTCCAGCAGAAAAAAGCCACGAGGAAAGGGGCCTGAGATGAGCCGTTCCGCCATCGCCCCGGCCAAGGGGCAAAACCGCAATGCCGACAACCCGGCCGCCCGGGGGACCCGGCCCGCCGGATTCGCACCGGGCCGGATCGGGCTGTATATCTTTCTGGGCCTGACCGCGCTGTTCTTCATCCTGCCGCTTTATGTGATGCTGGTGACCTCGTTCAAGACCGGCGAAGAGGTGCGTATGGCGCATATCTTTCAATTGCCGCGCAGCCTGAACCTTGATGCCTGGCGGGCGGCATGGTCGACCGATTGCGGCTACGCGAAATGCCCCGGCATTTCGACCGGCTTCTGGAACTCGGTCAAGATCACCGTGCCTGCCACGATCTGCTCGGTGCTGATCGGTGCCTTTGTCGGCTATATCCTGTCGTTCTGGCGGCCGAAGGGGGCAAATATCCTGTTTGGCATCATTGTGCTGGCCGGGTTCATTCCGTTGCAGGTGTTCCTGTATCCAACCGTGCGGGTGATCGCCTTCTTTGATATCTACGGCACGCTGTGGGCAGTGATCCTGGTGCATATCCTGTATTCCCTGCCGCTGACGGTGCTGCTGTTTCGCAATTACTATGTGGCGATCCCGTTCGATCTGTTTCAGGCGGCACGGATCGATGGCGCCGGGTTTTTGCGAATCTTTTTCGCGCTGATGTTGCCGATGGCGACACCGATGCTGGTGGTGGCGGGCATTCTGCAATTCACCGGGATCTGGAACGACTTTTTGCTGGGGCTGGTGTTTGCCGGGCCGGCCAATCAGCCGATGACCGTGCAGCTGAACAATATCGTCAACGTGACCTTTGGTGAGGTCCAGTACAACGTCAACATGGCCGCGACGCTGCTGACGGCGGCGCTGCCGCTCGTGGCCTATTTCGTCTCGGGCCGCTGGTTTGTGCGCGGGATCACCGCCGGCGCCGTGAAAGGATGATCATGACCCCCATTCTGGATATCAAACAGGCCTCGATCGCCTATGGCGACATCGTGGTCGTGCCTGCGCTGGATCTGTCGGTGGCGCCGGGTGAATTCATCGTGTTGCTGGGCCCTTCGGGGTGCGGGAAATCCACCCTGCTGTCGGCGATTGCCGGGCTGACCGATCTGCATGACGGCCAGATCTGGATCCGCGACAAGAATGTGACCTGGGCCGAACCCAAGGATCGCGGCATCGGCATGGTGTTCCAGTCCTACGCGCTCTATCCGCGGATGACGGTGGAGCAGAACCTGAGCTTTGGCATGAAGGTCGCCGGGGTGGACAAGGCCACGATCCGCAGCAAGGTGGCAGAGGTGGCGCGGATCTTGCAGCTGGAACCGCTGCTGACGCGGCGCCCATCCGATCTGTCGGGGGGGCAGCGCCAGCGTGTCGCAATCGGCCGGGCCTTGGTGCGGGATGTCGATGTGTTTCTGTTCGATGAACCGCTGTCCAATCTGGATGCCAAATTGCGCAACGAATTGCGGATCGAAATCAAACGCCTGCACGAAGAGCTGCAACGCACGATGGTTTATGTCACCCACGATCAGGTCGAGGCGATGACCTTGGCCGACCGTATCGTGGTGATGAAATCGGGCCATATCCAACAGGTCGGCACGCCGTCCGAGGTGTACAACACCCCGGCCAATCTGTTCGTGGCGCGGTTCGTCGGCAGCCCGGCGATGAACATGCTGGAAGGACGCTTGCAAGGCGATGTGGTTACCCTGGGGCAGTGCGCAAGGCTGTCGGTGGCGGGCTATCCCCTGCCTGCGGGCGCCGGGGGGCCGGTGCTGGTGGGGATCCGCCCCTAGCAGTTCTTTCCGTTGGTCGATACGCTGCCCGAAGGGGCCGTGCAGGTTCAGGCGCGCGTCGATATCTGCGAGGCGCTTGGCCCGACCAGCATCATCTGGTGCGACATCGCCGGGCAGCGCTGTTCCTTCAGCGTGCCGGGCACGGTGAGCTATCCGGCGGGCACGGTGATGGATTTGTTCTTCTTCCCCGGCAGCGTCTCTTTGTTCGATGCGGAAACGGAAAACCGGATCTGAGCGCGGGATACCGAACATGACCAAGACACCAATCCGCGGCCCCGCGATTTTCCTGGCGCAGTTCGCGTCGGACGCCGCGCCCTTTGACACGCTGGACAATATCGCCGGATGGGCAGCGGGGCTGGGCTACAAGGGCATCCAGATTCCCTGTGATCCGCGGTTCATCGACCTGGATCTGGCGGCGCAATCGCGCGGCTACTGTGATGACCTGCGGGGGCGGTGCCATGACAAGGGCGTCGAGATCACCGAGCTGTCGACCCATATCCAGGGCCAGCTGGTCGCCGTCCACCCCGCCTATGCGGCCCAGTTCGATGGTTTTGCCCCGGCAGCTTTGGCCGGTAACCCCAAGGCACAGTCCGACTGGGCGGCGGGGGAATGCATCAAGGCGGCGCGGGCCTCGCGGAATTTGGATCTGGATGTGCAGGTGGGGTTTTCCGGCGCGCTGTGCTGGCCATATCTATATCCTTGGCCGCAACGCCCCGAGGGGCTGATCGCCGAGGGCTTTTCCGAACTGGCGCGACGCTGGCGCCCGATCCTGGATATGCATGAGGATCTGGGCGTCGATTACGCCTATGAGCTGCATCCGGGCGAAGATCTGATGGACGGCGCCAGCTTTGAACGCTTCGTGGATTTGCTGGGCGGCCATGCGCGCGCGACAATCAATTATGACCCTTCACATTTCGTCTTGCAGGGGTTGGATTATCTGCGCTTCATCGACCTTTATCATGACCGGATCAGCGCCTTTCACGTCAAGGATGCGGAACTGAACTGCGATGGTCGCCAAGGTGTCTATTCCGGTTTCTCCGGCTGGGCCGACCGGGCCGGACGGTTCCGGTCTTTGGGCGACGGGCAGGTGGATTTTCGCGCGATCTTTTCGCGGCTTACGCAGTATGGCTACTCCGGTTGGGCGGTGCTGGAATGGGAATGCTGTCTGAAATCGGCGACGCAGGGCGCGGCCGAGGGGGCGCCATTCATTGCACGCCACATCATTGATCCGGCCCAAAACGCCTTTGACGATTTCGCCGCCCGGGCGACCGATCCGGCCACGTTGCGCAATATGCTGGGGATCGCGCCATGACCCGTATTCCCCTTGGCATGATCGGTGGCGGGCAGGGCGCCTTTATCGGTGCCGTGCATCGTATCGCAGCGCGGCTGGATGACCGGTTCGAGTTGGTGGCAGGTGCGCTGTCGTCAACGCCCGAACGGGCCCGTGCCTCTGCCGAGGCCATCGGCCTGCCGCGCAGTTATGACGACTGGGCCGAGATGGCGCGCGCCGAGGCCGCCCGCCCCGATGGCATCCGTGCCGTGGCCATCGTTACCCCCAATCACCTGCATTTCGGTCCCGCCCGGGCGTTTTTACAGGCGGGCATCCACGTGATCTGCGACAAGCCGATGACCGCCACGCTGGCCGAGGCCGAAGAACTGGCCCGTATCGCCGCGCAGGCCGAGGCGATGTTCTTCCTGACCCACACATATTCTGGCTATCCGATGCTGCGTGCCGCCCGCCGTCTGGTCGCCGAAGGGGTGATCGGCAGCGTGCGTGTGGTCAATGTTGAATATGTGCAAGACTGGCTGGTGGATCAGGCGACGGGTAAACAGGCAGAATGGCGGGTCGATCCGTCCCGTTCCGGTGCCGGTGCGATCGGGGATATTGGCACCCATGCAGCACATCTGGCGCGCTATGTAAGCGGCCTGCCGATCACCCAGGTATCGGCTGATCTGCAAAGCCTGGTGGCGGGGCGTGCTGTGGATGACAATTGCCATGTCCTGTTGCGCATGGGCGCCACGGCGCGTGGTATGCTGTGGGTAAGTCAGGTGACGCCGGGGTTTGAAAACCATCTGCGTTTGCGACTTGGCGGCAGTTTGGGCGGGCTGGACTGGTGCCATGACCGGCCCGATGAATTGCGCTTGACCCCTGTGGGTGAACCTAGCCGGATCTTGACACGTGGCGGGCCACAGTTTTCCGGCCCTCGGCGCGTGCCCGCCGGCCACCCCGAGGGCTTTCTGGAAGCTTTCGGCACGATTTATACCGATGTGGCCGAAGCGATCCTGTCCTGCGTGCGTGGCACAGAGGTGCCGGGTATCAGCGACGGGCTGGATGGAATGCGCTTTGTCACCGCCTGCTTGCGTTCTAGCGCTGACGATGGTCGTTGGACCGGTTTGGCATCGTGAACGTCGTGGCTGGCGTGACTACGGGCAAGGGTATATGGCACGTTGTGACCCACACGCCCGCATCCCGGATTACAAAATCAACAAGATCGATGACCTCCTGCCCTTGGACTGGAACGGGTAGCGGTTAGAGTGGACGCTTACCGTTCGGATGACGAACAGCATGGATAAACCGCTAAAAAAGGCTCTCTCGTCGCCGCATCTCAGAGTGCGTGCCAAGATCAGCTCCCACCTAGAAACGATTTTGAAACACAGCACGCCGGTCAGTGAAATCCTCTTGGGTAACGCGTCCTGGTTTTGTGCAAAAAAAACGCAGGGAAACCAAATGCTTCAGCGCGCTACGCGGAATACATAGTATCTGCGTTACCTACTCGAACTCAGTTCCGATCAACGAACGCTGAATTTCTCGGCGCACCAGTTTGCGCACATTTTGGGTAATCTTCTGGCCGAGTACGCCCTGAAGTTCTTCCCGGATCAGCTTGGCGACCAGAAGGCGCAGTGCCTCTTGATCCAAGGGCAGGGTATCGGGTTGTGCCTGCGTATCTTCGGCATCTTCGTCGATATCTTCAAACGGTGCGCGCATATCGGCATTGGAACCGCCCCTATGAATGGCAAACCGTGGCATGCCAACCAGAGATTCCACCACAATATCATCGGTCAATGCGGTCTTGACCTCTGCCTCGACGGGGGCATCGGCTGCGGTCATGGTTTCTAGCTCGGGCAGTGATTGAGCTTCGTCGTCTGGAATTTCAGTATCAACCGCAGTGTCCCCGGGAAGGATTGCCAGGATAGAGGTCACCGCATCATCCTGATCGCTGGGCGCAGTCTCGATAGCAGTCTCGATCTCTGGGGCCGTCCCCGTCGTGATCGCTTCGACCATCGTTTCATCACTAATCTCGTCATGCACGGGGGATTCGATTTCGGGCGCCTTGAACACGGCAATCTCGACCGGTGCAATGGAGACCACATTGGCAACGACACGTTCCAGGGCCATCGGTGCCGCCGCGACCCGCAGTTCGGCATTGGCGGAGGATACCGATGCCTCCATCTCTGCGATTGAACTCTCGAGGCGTCTCAACTCATCTACCAGATCCGTATTGTCATCTGCCTGCGGCTTCGAGACGATGACAGACAGGGGAACGGACACCGGCGCGGTCGGCACCACCGCTTGAGGGGCCTCTTCGATGCGTTGGGCGGGCGTCAGCAACAGAAAGGCGTTGTCCTCAGGGGCTTCGGCCTCAGGTTTGATCTGGGTCTCTTCAACCACCGTGGGGGACGAGGCCGTGGGCAGCGGGATGGAGGGCACCGGCACCACGGTGGGGGCCGGGGTCAGTACGACAGAGGCGCGCTGCGCATGCCCGCTATCTTGCGATACGAGGCGGCGGATCGACGCCAGAACGTCCTCGATCTCACGCCCATTTCCCGCTTCCATTCCTGCCATTCTAGCATCTCCCGATTCGCAATATCTGTCGCGGCAGAGGGTTATTTGAAACTTGGTCGCCGTTTCAGGGCTTCCCGATCGCCTTCAACACGCGATCAAGGCTTTTGCCCTGAAGGCTGGTTCCCGGCGCGTTCCGCACAGCGTTGTAATAGGCTGCCGGGTCGTAGGTCGGGATGCCAAGCTTCAAATCCTGTACCGTCAATAGACCCATAGAGGAAAGTAGTTGATAATATCCTACCTGCAAATCGGCCTCGGCCGTAATCCGGGCGGCCCGCGCGTCCAGCAGATCCTGTTCCGCATCCAGCACATCCAGCGTGGTGCGTGACCCCAGGGTGGCCTCTTGCCGTACGCCTTGATAGGCGACCTCGGCTGCGGAAATCTGCTCTGCATAAGCCTGGATCTGCGCACGATAGACATCAATCATCGCCCAGGATTGCGCGGTCGTATTGGAAATTTCCACCGCAGCCTGGCGCAATGTTGCCTTGGCCCGTTCACGATTCGCGATGGCCTGACGGTGCAGCGACGACAGCTGGCCACCGGAATACAACGTCTGGCTTAGCGAAATTCCCGCCGATGTGGTCTGCCGACCGCCCTCGGTATTGCCAAATCCGGCCGAGCCGCTGATTTCCGGCAACCGTTGCGCCGCCGCCGCCTGCACCGACAATTCGGCCACCGTCACGTTGAATTGCGCCTGCTTGACCGAGGGGTGATTGCGTTCTGCCGTCGTGCGCGCCGCATCCAGCGAGGCGGGCAGTTGCGGGGCCTTCGGCAGGGCCGCCAAAGTACCGGGATATTGGCCGACCGCCGCCCTATAAGCCTCTCGGGCGATTTGATAATTGCCCCGCGCCGCCGCCAGCGATGCGCGTGCCGACGCCTCGGCGGCCTCGGCCTGCGAGACATCGGTGCGGGTGACTTCGCCAACCTCGAAACGGTCGCGCGCGGCCTTCAGTTCCTCGCCATAGACACGAACCGAATTCTCGTTGATCGAGACCTGCTCGGCGGTGCTTTTGACCTGCGTATAGGCCTGAATGGCCGATAACAGGACGGTCTGTTCAATGCCGCGCAGGGCTTCGCGGGTGGACAGCACGGTTTCCTTGGTCATGTCCAGCGACAGCCGGTTGCGCCCAAAATCATACAATGTCATCGACGCCGCCAACTGTGCCGAGGCGGTCTGCAAATCCCGTGATGCCGTGGAACCGGTATTGGTGTTGCTTTTCGAGTAGTTATAGCCCGCCGACCATTGCAGAACCGGGCGCAGCGCCGCCACCGCCTGGGCTACATCCTCATCCGCCGCGCGCAGGGTGGCGCGATTCTGTTCCAGCAGGTTCGAATTGCGATAAGCTAGGACAAGCGCATCGGCCAGCGTCTCCGCTGATGCCATGACCGGTGCCCCGATCATCGCCGCGGCTACCGCCGTGGCCGCCATCAGCCTTTTCAGGAAGCCCTGATCCATGTCTGCACCCTCATACATGTCCTCGACGGTCGCTTCTTGCGTCGACCGGGAGGGCGGGGCTGATCAATTCATCCAGAACGCCCACGGAAAACTGAAACCCCGAGCTGCGTCCGGCTCAGAGTGCGAATGCCGGTATTACGGCAAAGCCCTGCAAAACCGGCGCTGTGGCGTTGAAAATATCGCGCCAGATGATGTGGCCGTCGATTTTCCGACCCAACCGCACCGTGCCAAGCGCACCACGCATGAAGATGGCGATGACCCGGCCACCGTCTTTCAACTGCGCGGACAGCGAGTCGGGCAGTGCCTCGATGCCGCCTTCGATCATGATGGCGTCATAGGGACCGTGGCGCGTGGCCCCTTGATCCAGCGGCCCGGCCACTACGGCGACATTGTCCACGCCACCCTGCGCCAGCGCCGATTCCGCCAGTGTCGCGGTATCGGCATCTTCTACCGCTACGACGGCCACCGCCATGCGCGAGATCACCGCGCTGGAATAGCCAAGGCCACAGCCGATATCCAGGATCAACTCATCAGGTTGCACATCCAGCGCATCCAGCATTTTGGCGAAACTGCGTGGCTCCAGCACCACGCGACCGGGGGCAACCGCCAGATTTTCGCCAATATAGGCCGCCTCACGCAGTGCGGCGGGAACGAAATCCTCACGCGCGACATGCAGCATTGCCTCAATGATCGGGAATTTCGTCACATCGTTGGGGCGGACTTGAGTGTCGACCATCGTGACGCGTCGCGCGACGAAATCTTGCATCTTCAGTACTCTCTCTGGTGCCGAGGCCATCAAGTCTTGCCACAGAATAACCTGCGGGGCAACAGATCCGACGGATCCGGGTTTCAGGGGGCCGCACCCCCTGGACTTAGCAAAATGATCGGTCCCGGCGCCTTCACCGGCCCGATGGTGACGCCGGGTGTCAGGATGATTTCATGGGTTGGCACGCGGGCGGGTTGGCCTGCAGACGCTGCGGGAACCAGATCGGGGGTACGGGCCGCCCCCGGTGGTGGCACGGGTACCGATGATTCGGCGGTGGGCGCCTGTTTGTTGCCGTCGTCGCCCAACACGATCGGGGCCGCAGGTATCACCGGGGTGGGGGCCGCCTCGGGGCGGGCGGCCGGGTCGGTCTCGGAGGCGGGCGCGACGATGGCGGTATCCACCTGCATCGGACGCGCAGGGGCGGCAGGCGCGGGTTCAACCAGTTCGGCGGCAGGGGGCATCGGGGTGCTGTCGGTATCCTGCGCCGGACCCGGGCCGGGCGGCGTCGGCCCGGGCGCGGCGATACGCGGCGTCGCCGGTTCTGCGGCCATCGGATCCGCCTGCGGCAATGGCGGTTGTGCCAGTTCCGGGGCCTTCGGCGCCTCGATCCGTTGCGGAGAGGCGGGTTTGCTGGGCACGTCGGGGGTCAATGCCGTCGCCGGGGCGGGTTCAGGCACGGCCAGCGGGCCGGGGGCGGCACGGGGCACGCCCATCTCTGTGGAAGCATGGCTGATGGCGCCGCCACGGGCATGGTTTCCCGCGCGATCCGGCGGCAAGGGGGCCAGCACCGACAGGGCACCCAGCCCCAGCACCGAGACCACCCCGCCCGCGCCAAGCCCTGCCAGCAAACCACGCCCCATGCACCGCCTCTTCAATTCTTCTTCTACGCCCTGTTCCCAGGTCTTAAACCGCCCTGCGGCCCTTGACCCCGGCCCCCTGCTCTGAACATCTATAGCCCGACGCCCGGCCCGGTTCATCCCCAGAATGCCGGGGC
>DASWPI010000052.1:0-20393 GCA_036398515.1 Paenirhodobacter sp. | reverse complement strand
ATTCCTCACGCTGGGGCGCTTAGCCCCACCCACGAGGAACACCACCACGAGAGCCCGACGCCGCTAGGATTCTGGATCTATCTGATGAGCGACTGCGTCATCTTCGGGACGCTGTTCGCCACCTATGCCGTGCTTGGTTACAGCTACGCGGGCGGCCCGTCGCCCAAGGACCTGTTCGAGCCGGGGTTCGTTCTGGCGGAAACCGCGCTGCTGCTGATCTCGTCGATCACCTTCGGCGTGGCCATGCTGCGCGCCTGCGCCGGTCAGTTGAATGCGACCGTGTTCTGGCTGGTCATCACCGGTCTGTTCGGCGCCGGCTTCATCGCGATGGAAGTCTACGAATTCAACCACCTGATCCACATCGGCGCGGGTCCGGACCGGTCTGCCTTCCTGTCGGCGTTCTTTGCGCTGGTCGGGACGCACGGTCTGCACGTGACCTTCGGGATCATCTGGCTGACCACGCTGACGATCCAGCTGAAGATGCACGGTCTGACCGAGGCGAACATGCGCCGCATGGGGGCGCTAAGCATGTTCTGGCACTTCCTTGATCTGATCTGGATTGGGGTGTTCTCGTTCGTCTATCTGGTGAGGATTATCTGATGTCCGATCATTCGCAAACGCATTCGCATGGCACCATGAGCCAGCTGATGATCGGCTTCGCGATGGCGGTCGTGCTGACGCTGGTGCCCTTCGCGCTGGTCATGTCGGAAGTCGAGATGAACCGCACCCTGTTGATCGGGATCATCATGGGGCTTGGCGGGGTGCAGATCATCGTGCACCTGGTCTATTTCCTGCATCTCAACTCCAAGTCCGAGCAGGGCTGGAGCGTCGCCGCCACGATCTTTGCCGTGGTCATCCTGGTTATCGTTCTGGCTGGCTCGCTTTGGGTCATGCACAACATGAACGTGAACATGATGCCGCCGATGGATCATGAGACGATGATGGGGGGCGAAGGCGTTGGCCTGACGCCCGAGACATCGCCCGCGATGGATCATTCCAACATGCCGGGCATGACCCATTCGACGACCGGAAACTGATCGTTCGTGACAACATCTTGATGGGGCCGGATTTCCGGCCCCATTTTCATGACCTGACCCATGCAGGGGGAAAACCCATGGCCCATTCGTTGCGCTGGCCGCGTCTTGTGATCGTCACGTTGATTGCCCTGATCGGCGTTGCCGTTTTCGGTGGGCTGGGCCTGTGGCAGGTGAACCGCCTGCACTGGAAGCAGGACCTGATCGCGCGGGTGGACAGCCGTATCCACGCTGATCCCATCGCCGCGCCCGGACCGTCAGACTGGCCGGGCATCACGGCCGAAAGTGCCGAGTACCAACGCGTGACCCTGCGCGGCACATTCATGAATGCCAATGAAGTGGCGATTTACGCACCCACCGACTGGGGACCCGGATACTGGATCCTGACGCCGCTGCGGCGCGATGACAACACCGTGGTGATGATCAACCGCGGCCTCGTCCCCGAAGAATTCAAGGATCCCGCCACCCGCACCGCACCGCAGAGCGAGCAGACCATCACCGGTCTGTTGCGGATATCGGAAAGCAAGGGTTGGCTGTTTTCACGCGATAATGATCCGGTCGGACGCAAGTGGTATCGGCGCGACATCGGCTCCATTACCCAGACGCTGGGGTTGCGCGATGCCGCGCCGTATTTCGTCGATCAGGACCTGTCGGATGCGCAGCCCTGGCCCCGGGGCGGGCAAACCGTGGTCAAATTCCGCAACGCCCATCTCAGCTATGCGCTGACCTGGTTCGGGGTGATGTCGATTGTGATTGTTGGCTGGGGTCTGGTGATCCGCAGCGAATTGCGCGGCGAGCGCGACGCCTAACGATCCTTGTCCGGGCGGGTCAGGGTGACGGGGGCGATTCGGGTATTGCCGCCCATCGGGCTGGGCCCCGGCACATTGCGCACCTGCTCGCGCATCAGGGTCATCACGCCTGACCCGACGATCAGCACGATTCCCGCCAGCATCGGCAGGTCTACCCGGTCATCCCAGATCAGCCAGCCCAGCAAGATCGCCCATAACATCTGACTGTATTGGGTGGTCGAGACCAACGCCGCCGGGGCTCGTCGGGCGGCATGCATCAGCAAGACATTTGCGACGGCGGCGAACAGCCCATACCCCGCCAGCATCAACCAGTCTTCGCCCTTGGGCCATTGGAACACCGGGATCGAGATCAGCCCGCAGACGATCAGCCCCCCCATTATCCCGGCGCCGATCAGGGAAATGCGTCGCTCGTCAGGGACGGCACGATAGGTGATGACGGAAACCGCGCCGCTCAGGCCCGCGATGGCGGCGGCCAGATGTCCGATGCTGAGTTCGCGAAACCCCGGGCGCAGCACGATCAGCACGCCGATAAATCCAACCAACACCGACAACCAGCGTTTTACCCCAACCGGTTCCTTCAGCCACAGCACGGAAAACACCGTGACAAAGGCCGGTTGCAGAAAGATCAGCACAAAGGCCTCGGCCATCGGCAGATGGGTGAAGGCGGTGACCGAACCGATCACGCCGATTGGATACGCAAAGAATCGCAACAGCCATAACGGCCGGTTGACGGTGCGGAAGATATCGCCGACCCGGTCGCCCTTGCGCATGACAAAGGGCAGGGCGCTCAGCCCGAACACTGCGCCGATAAACGCGGATTCATAGGGCGGCAACCGGCCGTCAATCAGTTTGACGCAGGCATCGGAAAACGCGAAGGCGGCAAAACAGGCAAAGGCCATCAGCACGCCCGACGGCACCGTGTCACGCAGCGGGGAAGTGGGCGGGGTCATCGGGCCTCCCGGTGGGTGGGGACAGGTAGGGGCATCAAATGCGTCTCAGACGCCCTTCCAGATCCAGCCACCCCCAAAGATCCGGCTGCTGTCGGGATCGTAGAACACGCAGGCCTGACCGGGGCTGATGCCTTCTTCGGCGGACAGCAGCTCGACCTCGGCTTCGGTCGGACTGATCGGGCGCAGAATCGCCTCACGCGGGGGGCGGGTCGAGCGCACCTTGACCGACAGATGCCATTCTTTTTGTGACATCAGCGGCACATCACCCAGCCAGTTGATTTCACGTACGGGCACGATGCGCGTCGCCAATGCCTCTTTCGGGCCGACGACGACACGGTGATTGTCGGCATCCAGCTTGACCACATAGAGCGGATCGGCCAGCCCACCGATGCCCAGCCCGCGTCGCTGACCAATGGTGTAATGGATGACGCCGCGATGTTCGCCCAGCACATGGCCCTGCATGTCGACAATCTCGCCCGGATCGGCGGCACCGGGGCGCAGCTTTTCGATAACGCTGGCATAATTGCCGTTCGGTACGAAGCAGATGTCCTGACTGTCGGGTTTATCGGCAACCGCCAGCCCGTATTTTGCCGCCAGCGCCCGGGTTTCCGCCTTGGAGGCCAGATGGCCCAGCGGAAAACGCAGAAAATCCAACTGTTGTTGGGTGGTCGAGAACAGGAAGTAGCTTTGATCACGATTGGCGTCGGTGGCACAGTGCAACTCGGCGCCGTTCACCCCGGTCTTGCGTTGGATATAGTGCCCGGTCGCCATGCAATCCGCATCCAGATCGCGCGCCGTTTCCAGCAGATCCTTGAACTTTACCCGCTCATTGCAACGGATGCAGGGCACCGGCGTGGCACCGGCCAGATAGGCGTCGGCGAATTCCTCGATCACCGCTTCGCGGAACGTGTTCTCATAGTCCAGCACGTAATGCGGAAACCCCATGGCTTCGGCCACGCGGCGGGCATCGTGAATGTCCTGTCCGGCGCAACAGGCCCCCTTTTTGGCCAGTGCCGCACCGTGATCGTATAGTTGCAAGGTGACGCCGACGACGTCATAACCCTCGTCCTTCAGCATGGCCGCTACGACGGAACTGTCGACCCCCCCGGACATGGCGACAACAACCCGTGTCTGCCCCGGCGGTTTGGGCAGGCCTAGCGAGTTCAGCGGCGGGTCGAGGGGGAAATCCTTGCTCATGGCAGCGGTCCTTTGATCAGACCCGTAACAATATATGAAAATGCTATCGACTCTCAAGTCCGCGTTTCACCGCTCGTTAAGTCGCCATCGCGCATCTTCACCGCCACTAGGGGAAATGGGGTGCGATATGTATTTGAAGAAAGTCGATGGACCGCGATCGGTGACCTTGCCGGATGGAACGATCCTGACCCGTGCCGATCTGCCGGCCACTGAAACGCGCCGCTGGGTGGCGTCGCGCAAGGTGACGGTGGTGCATGCGGTGACCTATGGGTTGATCTCGCGCGGGGAGGTGCTGGAACGTTATGGACTGTCAGAAGAGGAATTCGATCTGTGGAATGAGGCGGTCAAGAAGTTTGGCGTGCAGGGCCTAAAAGTCACAGCGATTCAAAAATTTAGACAACTTTAGGTTGCGTGAGGGAATATTTCTGCGACAGTAACCAGGTATTAACCAGTTGATGTAAACTTTACCGGTAATTACCTGATTAACGCGGAGTTCCATTATGCGTATTCTGTTGGTGGAGGACGATCCGACGGTTTCCCGTAGCATCGAACTAATGCTGACCCATGCCAATCTGAACGTCTATTGCACAGACCTTGGCGAGGAAGGAATTGATCTCGCCAAGCTCTATGATTATGACCTCATCTTGCTGGATCTGAACTTGCCGGACATGAATGGTCTGGAGGTTCTACGTCAGTTGCGCCTGGCGCGGGTTGAGACGCCTATCCTGATCCTGACCGGTGCCGATGATACCGAGAACAAGATCAAGGGCTTCGGCTCGGGTGCTGATGACTACATGACCAAGCCCTTTCATCGTGAAGAACTGATCGCGCGTATCCACGCGATCATTCGCCGCTCGAAAGGGCATTCGCAATCCGTCATTCGCACCGGCAAGATTGCGGTGAATGTCGATGCAAAAACCGTGCAATCCGGCACCAAGCCCGTTCATCTGACGGGCAAGGAATATCAAATGCTGGAATTGCTGAGTTTGCGGAAAGGGACAACCCTGACCAAGGAAATGTTCCTTAACCATCTTTACGGCGGGATGGATGAACCCGAATTGAAGATCATTGACGTGTTCATCTGCAAGTTGAGAAAAAAGCTTGCCGAGGCGACCGAGGGCGACAATTACATCGAAACCGTCTGGGGGCGTGGTTACGTGCTGCGGGACCCCGACGTTGATGATCTCGGGCGGCGGATCGCGGCTTCGGCCTGAGCTGCCCTCTGGACGGCCCCGGCGGCTGACCCTATTCCTTTGGGGCAGTCGAGGGGGTTCCGATGACAGACCAGAACACACAGAAAGATATCTCCGCCGGTCAGACCGACTCCGCATCCGGCGGGGATGCTGAACTTGTGACCTGGGACACGGCGCAAGAGCGCATGGCACAGCTTGCTGCGCTGCTTGAGGCGGCCAACACCGCTTATCATACGCTGGACGCGCCCGAAATATCGGATGCCGAGTATGATCGGCTCAAGCGCCAACTGTTGGCGCTTGAATCCCGGTTTAGCGATTTTGCCCGCCCCGACAGCGTGACCCAAAAGGTCGGTGCCGCCATTGCCGAGGGGTTCGGCAAGGTGGTGCATGACGTTCGGATGATGAGCCTGGAGAATGGCTTCGCCGATGAGGACATTCTGGATTTCGATTCCAGGGTGCGCAGCTATCTGGGGCTGGGGGTCGATGCGCCACTGGCCTATACGGCCGAGCCCAAGATAGACGGTCTGTCGCTATCGCTGCGCTACGAAAATGGCGTATTTGTTCAGGCGGCGACCCGCGGTGACGGGGAGGTGGGCGAGAACGTCACCGAAAATGCCCGTACCATCGCCGATATTCCGCAACGTCTGCACGATGCGCCGGCGGTTCTGGAAATCCGTGGCGAGGTTTATATGAGCCATGCGGATTTTCAGGCGTTGAATGCCCGACAGGCCGAGCGTGGCGACAAGACCTTTGCCAATCCGCGCAACGCCGCCGCCGGTTCCTTGCGGCAGTTGGATGCCAGGATCACGGCGGGCCGTACGTTGAAATTCTTCGCCTATGCGTGGGGGGCGCTGTCCGAACCATTGGCCGAGACGCAGATGGGGGTGATCGAACGGTTTCGGGGCTTTGGCCTGCAAACCAACCCGCTGACGATCCTGTGTGCGGGGCCTCAGGATATGCTGGCCCAGTATCGCCGTATCGAGGAACAGCGCGCCACGCTGGGCTATGATATCGACGGCGTCGTCTACAAGGTGAATGACCTGGCCCTGCAACGGCGGCTGGGGTTTCGGGCAACGACGCCGCGTTGGGCGCTGGCGCATAAGTTTCCCGCCGAGCTGGCCTGGACGCGACTGGAAAAAATCGAGATCCAGGTGGGCCGCACCGGTGCGCTCAGCCCGGTTGCACGTCTGGCACCGGTGACAGTTGGTGGCGTGGTCGTGTCCAATGCCACCTTGCACAATGAAGATTACATTGCTGGGCGCGGCTCGCGCGGGGATCAGATCCGGGGCGGTAAAGACATTCGCGTCGGCGATTGGGTGCAGGTCTATCGTGCGGGCGATGTGATCCCGAAGATTGCCGATGTGGACCTGTCCCGCCGTCCAGATGGGGCCCCTGTGTTTGACTTTCCCACCGAATGCCCGATTTGTCATTCCGCAGCCATCCGCGAAGAGGGTGACGCCATCCGTCGCTGCACGGGTGGGCTGAATTGCCGCGCGCAATCCTTGGAAAAATTGAAACATTTTGTTTCGCGCTCGGCACTGGACATCGAAGGGCTTGGGCCGAAACAGCTGGAGATGTTTTTCGAAGACCCGATCCTGTCGATCCGTCAGCCCGCCGATATTTTCACCCTTGCCGAACGTGATGCCAACGCGCCACTGCGTCAGTTGAAGAACCGCGACGGCTGGGGGGAAAAGTCGGCGACGAACTTGTTTCGGGCGATCCAGGAGCGACGGCATATCCCGCTGAACAAGCTGATCTTCGCCCTGGGGATCCGGCACATCGGCGAGGAAACGGCCAATCTGATCGCGCGTCATTATGGCAACTGGGACGCATTCATGGCTGCAATGCGTGCGGCGGATGATCCGCAGGGCGCGGCCTGGGCGGATCTGTTGTCGATCGACGGGATCGGCCTGACCTCGGCACGCTCACTGGTGACCTCGCTGAACCATTCGGCCGACCGTCCGGCGATCGAGCGGTTGATGGACTATGTCACCGCCGAGCCCGTTGAACAGCGTGCCGCCACAGACAGCCCGATTTCCGGCCAGACTCTGGTGTTCACCGGCACGTTGGAGCGCATGACCCGCGCCGAGGCCAAGGCCCGTGCCGAGGCGCTTGGGGCCAAGGTGGCGGGGTCTGTCTCGCCCAAGACCGATATTCTGGTGGCGGGGCCGGGCGCCGGGTCCAAGGCCAAAAAGGCCGCCGATCTGGGAATACGGGTGATCGACGAAGACGAATGGCTGACCATCGCGGGGCAGGTATGAGTGGCCGTCCGGCCATCCTGTTTCCGCTGTTTGCCGGCGCAGATACCCTGCCTGGCATCGGGGCGAAAACCGCACAGGCACTGGCGCAGGGCAACATCACCCGTCCGCGCGATTTTCTGCTGACGTTGCCCTATGGCGTGATCGACCGCCGCCCGGTCGAGACCGTGCGCGGTGTTCTTCCCTCCACCGTGGTGACGGTCGAGGTCACGGTGCTTGCGCATAGCCCGGCCTTGCGCAAGGGTGGCCCCTCACGCGTGACGGTGCGCGATGCGCAGCTTGAATTTGCACTGATCTTTTTTCACGCGCGCGGTGATTATCTGGAAAAAACCCTGCCGGTCGGGGCGCGTCGGTTAATCTCAGGCAAGCTGGAGGCGTTTGATCACAGCTTTCAGATGGTGCATCCCGATTATATCCTGCCCCCCGATCAAGCGCATACCCTGCCTCGGTTTGAGCCGATCTATCCGCTGGTGGCGGGGGTGACCCAACGCCTGATGACCAAAGGGGTCGAGGGGGCGCTGGCGCGGGTGCCCGAATTGATCGAATGGATCGACCCCGGTCTGATGACCCGCGAAAACTGGCCTGATTGGGCCGCCGCCTTGCGGACCGCTCATGCGCCAACGGGCCTGAATGACATCGCGCCCACGGCGCCGGTCCGCACCCGGCTGGCCTATGATGAGCTGTTCGCCCATCAACTGACACTGGCGCTGGCGCGGCGGTCGGCGCGGCGGTTGAAGGGGCGCGCGACGCAGGGGGATGGGCATTTGCGCGCCCGCGTGCTGAAGGCGTTGCCGTTTCGCCCGACCGGCGCACAGGACCGTGCCGTGGCGGAAATCCTGGCCGATATGGCGGATGGGCGGCGGATGAACCGGCTGCTGCAGGGCGATGTCGGTTCGGGCAAGACGCTGGTGGCGCTGTTGGCCTTGCTGGCCGCCGTCGAGGCGGGCGGGCAGGGCGTGATGATGGCCCCCACCGAAATTCTGGCGCGGCAGCATTACGATGGATTGGTCGATCTGGCCGCGGCTGCGGGGGTGCGGATCGCGGTACTGACCGGTCGTGACAAAGGGGCCGAGCGTGCGGCGAAACTGCTGGATTTGGCGCAGGGGGGCATCCAGATCCTGATCGGCACCCATGCCGTGTTCCAAAAAGACGTTGTGTTTCATGATCTTCGTCTGGTCATTATCGACGAACAGCACCGCTTCGGCGTGGCGCAACGGATGGAGCTGGGCGCCAAGGGCGATCTGGTCGATGTGCTGGTGATGACCGCGACGCCGATCCCGCGCTCGTTGGCGCTGGCGCAATATGGCGACATGGATATCAGCCTGCTGGATGAAAAGCCGCCGGGGCGCAAGCCGGTGCAAACCGCGCTGATCGCCACGGATCGTCTGGCGGATGTGGTGGAACGCCTGCGTGCGGCGGTGGTGGCGGGGCGGCAGGCCTATTGGGTTTGCCCGCTGGTCGAAGAAAGCGAGCGCAGCGATCTGACCTCGGCCGAGGACCGGTTCCGCACCTTGCGCGCCGCCTTGGGCGAGGGCTGCGTCGGGCTGGTCCACGGGCAGATGCCGGTCGCCGACAAGGATGCCGCAATGGCGGATTTCGCCGCCGGGCGCACGCGTGTTCTGGTGGCGACCACGGTGATCGAGGTGGGGGTGAACGTGCCCAACGCGTCGATCATGGTGGTTGAGCGCGCCGAGATCTTTGGCCTGGCGCAGCTGCATCAGCTGCGCGGGCGGGTGGGGCGCGGGGCGGCGGAATCGACCTGCCTGCTGCTCTATCAGGCGCCGTTGTCCGAGGGTGGCAGCCGCCGGTTGCAGATCCTGCGTGAGACCGAGGACGGCTTTCGCATCGCCGAGGAGGATCTGTCGATGCGCGGCGCGGGTGACGTGATCGGCACGGCGCAATCGGGCCTGCCACGGTTCCGTATCGCCGATATCGAACGGCAGGCCGGGTTGATGGCCATCGCGCAGAGCGATGCCCGCGCCTTGCTGGTGCGCGATCCAGACCTGACCTCACCGCGCGGACAGGCCGCACGGGTGCTATTGTGGCTGATGGAGCAGGATCGGGCGTTCCGTCTTCTGGATGTCGGCTGAACGGGCGGGATTAACTAATCCTAAGATGTTCTTAAAAAGTTCTTGATCGAGTCAGAGAATCGTGAGAACAAAATAAGAACAAATGCCACGGAGGTTTAGAAATGCACAAGGATCTGCCCGCCGTTTTCGCCCGTAAACCAGCAAGCCTGTTGCACGATGCACTCGGCGCGCTGTCGTTGTGTGTGACTTTTGTTGGGGTTCTGTACCTTCCGGGCCTGTTCTAGGTCCGGCTCTCTGCCTCGCGCTTTCTGCCGCACTGTCCCTGCGGCGCCTGTCCTCGGAAGCGCATCCTGCCGCCATCTTCATGATGGCGGCTTTTTTCATGTTTCGTCCAACGCCTGCAGCGTTGCCTGTGGCGCCAGCAGGATTGACGCATGGCGGTTCGGATAGGCCTGGGCCGGGGCGAGTATTGCATAGTCTTGGAACGGTGCCCCCGGCGCGGGTCCGCCTTGCAGCATCGCGGCCAGTTGCGCACAGAGTGTGGCGATCTGACCCCGCGAACAACCGATCACCGCCGCCCCGAAAATCGCGGCCGACGCCTGGCCAAGCGCACAGGCCTGCACCCGTTGTCCGTAGCCCTCGATCCGGCCCTGGCGCAGCGTCAGCCCCACGGACACCGTTGATCCACACAGCGGCGACCGACGCTGGGCCTGCCGGTCAGGGGAAACGAGGGGCTCGGTATGCGGGATCGACGCCGCCAGCCCCAGAATCTGGTGCGAGTAAAGGTTGAAAAGGTCGCTGTCGCTCATCTGTGTTCCCGCGCTTTCCATCGGCCGCGCAACATCATAGATAAGACCGGCATAGCCCCGAGGAAAGCCCAGATGACCTTCGATCCTGCCAGCCTGACCTATGATGTCAACGGACTGATTCCGGCCATCGCACAGGATCATGTGACGGGGGATGTGCTGATGCTGGCATGGATGAACGCCGAGAGTATCGCCGAAACGCTGCGCACCGGGCAGGTGACCTATTGGTCGCGATCACGGCAGGCATTCTGGGCGAAGGGGGCGACCTCGGGCCATGTGCAGACGTTGGTCGAGATCCGCGTGGATTGCGACCGCGATTGCCTGCTTCTGCGTGTCAATCAGGTGGGGCCGGCCTGTCACACCAATCGACGCAGTTGTTTCTATACGGCAGTGCGTGGCAGTGATGAGGTCGAGATCCTCAAGCCGATGGCATAAGACCCAGCATGCGCCGGATATCCGCGGGCGTTGCGCCTTCGGCACGATATAGCGCGATGGCCCGGGCGTCGTCGCGCTTGGCCAGACGCTTTCCATTGTTGTCCCGAATAAGTATGTGATGGCAATAGATTGGGGTGGGAAGTTTCAGTAAATTCTGAAGCGTTACATGGATCGAGGTCGCGGTAAACAGATCCGCCCCCCGCGTGACATGGGTGATACCCTGCGCGGCATCATCCAGCACCACCGACAGATGATAAGACGTTCCCATATCACGTCGGGCCAGCACCACATCACCGACCTGATGGATCATCTGTTCCGGCGTGATACCGTGGCGACCATAATGATCATCGCCAATTTCGTCAAAGAAACAGTCTACGGCGATACGGTCCATGTATATTCGCAGCGCCGCATCGGGCAGGGGTTCTGCGCCGTGCCGTGCCCCGCATAGGCGACAGGTGCCGGGATAGATCAACCCGTCCGGTCCCAGGCCCGCGCCCTCCTGTGGCGCAGACGTTGCGGCCTCGATATCGCGGCGGGTGCAAGAACAACGGTACATCAGGTCCCGGCGCCACAGATCGGCCAGCGTGTCGCGGTAAACGTCCAACCGATCTGATTGCCGCATGACCGGCCCATCCCAGGTCAGGCCCAGCCAGCGCAGATCCTGATAGATCTGTTGCTCCCATTCGGGTTTGGCGCGGCTGCGATCAATATCTTCGATCCGCAGCAGGAACTGCCCGCCCGACGCCCGTGCCATATCATGCGCAATGATGGCGCTGTAGGCATGGCCCAGATGCAGTGGGCCGGTGGGCGAAGGCGCGAAGCGGGTAATCACTTCAGCTTTGACCTGCAAGCCATTGTTCAAACGCTTCTTTCGCGCGGTCGGTATAGGCTTTGTAGCGGTCTTTGCGGCCCCGGCGGCCGCCCTTGGCATCAATCGGTGGGAACAGTCCGAAATTCACGTTCATCGGCTGGAACGTCTTGGCGTCGGCTCCCCCGGTGATGTGATGGATCAGGCTGCCCATCGCGGTCTCGGGGCCGGGCGGCGGTAGATCGCGGCCCAGAATCTCGGCTGCGGCCATACGCCCGGCCAGCAACCCCATTGCTGCACTTTCGACATAGCCCTCCACCCCGGTGATCTGCCCGGCAAATCGCAGGTTGGGGCGCAGACGCAATCGCATCCGGTCATCCAGCAGCGTTGGTGAATTCAGGAATGTATTGCGATGGATGCCGCCCAACCGCGCGAAAGACGCATTTTCGAGCCCTGGAATCATCCGTAAAACAGCGAGTTGTGCGCCATATTTCATCTTGGTCTGAAAACCGACGATATTGTACAACGTGCCCAGGGCATTGTCGCGGCGCAGTTGCACCACCGCATAGGGCTTGACGCCCGGATCATGGGCATTGGTCAGCCCGACAGGCTTCATCGGGCCAAAGCGCAGGGTCTCACGGCCACGTTCGGCCATCACCTCGATCGGCAGGCACCCATCGAAATAACCGGCGGTTTCACCCGCATGGAATTCGGTCTTCTCGGCTGCCAGGAGGGCATCGATGAAGGCCTCATACTGCGCGCGGGTCATCGGGCAGTTCAGATAGGCCTTCTGTTCTTCTTCGGTCTCGCCCTTGTCATAGCGGCTCTGACGCCAGGCCACATTCTGGTCAATGCTTTCGGCATAGACGATGGGGGCGATGGCATCGAAAAAGGCCAGACTGTCGGCGCCGGTTACCTTGCGGATGCTGTCCGCCAAGGCGCCCGAGGTCAGCGGTCCGGTCGCCACAATCCAATGGCCGTCTTCGGGCAATTCGGTGATTTCCGCATCACTGAATGAAATCAACGGATTGGCGCGTAATGTTGCGGTGACCGCTGCGGCAAAGGCCTCGCGGTCCACCGCTAGGGCCCCGCCCGCCGGCAATTGATGCCGATCCGCCGTGGCCATGATTAACCCATTGGCCGCGCGCATTTCCCAATGCAGCAGGCCAACGGCGTTGCGCTCGTCATCATCCGAGCGGAATGAATTCGAACAAACCATTTCCGCGAAATGACCGGTCTGATGCGCGAATGTGCCAACTTTGGGGCGCATCTCGTGCAACACGACCGATATTCCCATCGAGGCGGCCTGCCAGGCGGCCTCGGAACCGGCCATACCGCCGCCTATGATGTGTAGCTTTTCCATGGACGGGGTTTAGCGCCCCGTCCACAGGCTTGCAATCACCTGCCGGGCAGGATTTCCTGCAGACCGCGCGTACCAAAGGTCACGCCATGACCGGCACCAAACACCGCTTTCAGGCCGATGGTCAGGAAAACCTCGTTATCCGAGTCTTCCAGCGACGCCAGCCCCAGTTCCGCATTGCCGATCAGGCCCGGCGTCATTTCATAGCTGGCGGTGGCGCCAATACGGGTCAGATCGTCATCGGTCTGGACGGTGGCGAATTTGCCGCCGATGCTGAGCTGGTCGTTCAGGCTGTAATCACCATCCAACGTCAGCGCATAGCCATCGTCGTGGCGGCCATCCAGCCATGCGGCCGAAGCCTCATATTTGATTGCGCCAAAGGTCGAGGCGAATTCCAGGCCGTAGTTTTCGACCCGGTCGTGATGGATCCAGTCCTTGCCCACGAAGGCACCGATGGACGCGTTTCCGGTATGATAGATCCCGTGCAGACCAACCGTCGTTCCATCCCAATCGGCCAGCCCATAATAGCGCTGCTTCAGGTCGATCTGCGCGCCGAACTGGCCAAAGCCGAATTCCGCCGCGCCGCCCAGGGTCGATTTGTTGGTATCGCGTGCCTTGCCATCGGCAAGGGTGGAATACTGGCCCCCGACCTCGGCCCCGCTGATTTCTGCCTGTGCGATAACCGGCAAGGTTGCGGCGCCAAGCGCCAGCAATAGGATTTTCCGCATCTGTAACCTCATGACTTGGCGGTCTGTGCCGCCTTTGATTGGCGCCCGCGCGATCTTGGACCGCGCGGGTGTAGATCATTCTTCCTCGCCGTCATCCTGTTCGGCGATCCGGGCAACGGAGACGACTTCTTCGTCCGCACCGGTATTGAACACCTTCACCCCACCGGCTGACCGCGAACGGAACGAGATACCGTCCACCGGGCAGCGGATCGACTGGCCGGTCGAGGTGGCCAGCATCACCTGATCGGTGAAATCGACCGGGAACGAGGCTACCAATGCACCACCGCGCATGGATTTCTCGAACGCGGTCACGCCCTGGCCGCCACGTCCGCGCACCGGGTAATCATGCGATGACGTCAACTTGCCCACGCCCTTGGCGGTGATCGTCAGGATCAGATCCTGCGCCCCCAGCATTGCTGTATAGCGGTCGTCGGTCAGCGTGCCTTCGGTCACCGGTGCGTCTTCGTCGGCCTCGATTTCCTCGGCCTCATCGGCGCCATGTTCGGCCCGATAGCGTTTGACAAAGGCGGTGCGTTCCCACGGCTCGGCCTCGAAGTGACGGATCACCGACATCGAGACGACCTTGTCATCCCCCGCCAGCCGCACACCACGCACCCCGGTGGAATCCCGGCCCTTGAACACCCGCACCTCGGTCACCGGGAAGCGGATCGCCCGCCCGCCCGCCATGACCAGCATGATATCGTCATCCTCGGTACACATCCGGGTATCGACCAGCGTCACCCCCTCGGGCAGCTTCATCGCGATCTTGCCATTGCGTTTGACATTGGCGAAATCCGACAGCGCGTTGCGGCGCACATCGCCATCCGAGGTCGAGAAGAACACCTGGTAATTGTCCCATTCCGCTTCGGGGGCATCGACCGGCATCAGCGATGCGATGGAAACGCCTTGCGGGATGGGCAGGATATTGATGATCGCCTTGCCTTTGGCCGTCCGCCCCGCCAGCGGCAGACGCCAGCATTTCAGCGAATAGACCATGCCATCGGTGGTAAAGAACAACAGCTGCGTATGGGTATTGGCGACGAACAGCGTGGTCACCACGTCGTCTTCCTTGGTCTGCATCGAGGCCAGACCCTTGCCGCCACGGCGTTGGGCGCGGAATTCGATCAAGGGGGTGCGCTTGATGTAGCCACCCGAGGTGATGGTGACCACCATATCCTCGCGCTCGATCAGGTCTTCGTCGTCCAGATCACCAGCCCACTCGACGATCTCGGTCCGGCGCGGTACGGCGAATTGTTCCTTCACCTCACGCAATTCGTCCGAGATGATCGACATGATCCGGTCGCGCGACCCCAGAATATCCAGATAATCGCGGATCTTGCCTGCCAGATCGAGCAATTCGTTGGTGACTTCCTGCACACCCATCGCGGTCAGGCGCTGCAACCGCAGATCCAGAATGGCGCGGGCCTGAACCTCGGACAGGTTATAGGTGCCGTCGTCGTTCATCTTGTGCAGCGGGTCATCGACCAGCCGGATATATTCGGCGATCTCATGCGCGGGCCAGCGCCGCGTCATCAGCTTTTCGCGGGCTTCGGCCGGATCGGACGAGGCCCGGATTGTCGCCACGACCTCATCGACATTCGACACCGCCACGGCCAGGCCACACAGGATATGGCTGCGTTCGCGCGCCTTGCGCAGATCGAACGCCGTGCGCCGGGCCACCACGTCTTCGCGGAAGGTGATGAAGTGGGTCAGGAAATCACGCAGCGCCAGCGTTTCCGGCTTGCCGCCGTTCAGCGCCAGCATATTGCACCCGAACGAGGTTTGCAGCGGCGTGAACCGATACAGCTGATTCAGCACCACATCGGGCGTCGCATCGCGCTTCAGTTCGATCACCACGCGCACACCGACCCGGTCGGATTCATCGGCGATCCCCGAAATCCCCTCCAGCCGCTTGTCGCGCACCAACTCGGCGATCTTCTCGATCATCGAGGCCTTGTTCACCTGATAGGGAATTTCCTCGACGATGATCGCATAGCGATCCTTGCGGATCTCTTCGATCCGGGTTTTCGAGCGGATGATGACGCTGCCACGCCCCTCCAGATAGGCCTTGCGCGCGCCGCCACGCCCCATGATCTGGGCACCAGTCGGGAAATCCGGGCCGGGGATGATCTCCATGATCGCTTCGGTCGACATATCCGGGTTGTCGATCAGCGCCAGTGTCGCGTCGATCACCTCGCCCAGGTTGTGCGGCGGAATGTTGGTGGCCATGCCGACGGCAATACCGCCCGCGCCATTGACCAGCATGTTCGGGAACCGTGCGGGCAGAACCGAGGGTTCGCGGTCCTTGCCGTCATAGTTGTCCTGAAAATCGACGGTCTCTTTTTCGATATCGGCCAGCATGAAATTCGCAGGCTTGTCCATCCGCACTTCGGTATAGCGCATGGCCGCCGGGGAATCGCCATCCATCGAGCCGAAGTTGCCCTGACCGTCCAGCAACGGCAGCGACATCGAGAAGCTTTGCGCCATCCGCACCAGCGCGTCATAGATCGCCGCGTCGCCATGCGGGTGATATTTCCCCATCACGTCGCCGACCGGGCGGGCCGATTTGCGATAGGGTTTGTCGGCAGTATTTCCGGTTTCGAACATCGCGTAAAGAATCCGGCGATGCACGGGTTTCAGACCGTCGCGCAGATCCGGGATCGCGCGTGAAACGATCACGCTCATCGCGTAATCAAGATAAGCGGTCTTCATTTCCTCGACGATCGAGACGGTCGGACCGTCATAGATGGGCCGTTTTGGGCCCTCGTCCAAGGTTTCCGGCGTTTCGGGGATATCGTTCACGCGGTTGCTCGTTTTTCTAGATATTGTTAGCCTGACTTATAACCCTTCCAAGCCCTTGAGTGCAATCGTCAAGGTGACCACGGGGCAGGGTGATTGTATCCAGCCCTCAGCCGCGACGGGCCAAGACAAAGGCCCGCAGCCACAGACCGGCAAAGATCAGCGCAAAGACCGCGTTCAGGTTCGGCATGGTGACGCCCAGCATCTGCCAGGCGATCTCGTCGCAGCGGATGGTGGGGGTGTTCTGGATATGCGCCAACAGGTCGGCCGCCGACATCGACCCCACCGGGTTCGACGTGCAGGTATCGGGACCGGCGATGATGTGGCGCTCGACCAGCGAGTGATAGATGCCCAGTCCGGCGGTGATCAGGGCCGCCGCGGCGCCCAGCAGGGCCACCACCATCGGCAACCGCAGCACCAGGATCGCCACCCCGATCAGCACCGCCGCCAGATGCGGCCAGCGTTGCAATATGCACAGATGGCAGGGCGCAAACCCCGCCGCCTGAAACAACAGCGCCCCGATCAGCACCGCAGCCGAGCCAAAGGATGCCACCGCGACCAGCAGGCGCGGGGAATGGTAGCCAGTCATCATCAACGCGCGCAACGACACAGGATCAGCCTTTCAGGAAGTACCAGGCCGCAATGATGACAAGCAATATCGCCCCCGCCACCCAGGCCATGCGTTTCTCGATGAATGCGGCGATGCGGGCGCCGTAACGCGATAGCAGCCACCCCAGCCCATAGAACCGGGCCGAACGTGCGACAATGGCCGACAGGATGAACAGCACCGGGTCGAAACCGATCACACCCGCCAGGATGGTGACCACCTTCATCGGCGGCACATGCGCCAGCCCCGAGGTCACCAGCATCACCAGAATCGCCAGATCGCCGGTGGTGCCCTGCAGCTTCTCAAAGCTGTCCATTTTGCCCATGGCTTCCAGCATCGGCCGCCCGATCAGGTCAAAGGCGTAATGCCCCAGCAACCAGCCGAAAATCCCTCCCAGCACCGAGAAGATCGAGGCGATCAGCGCGTAGTGCCAGACCTTGTCGGGCCGTGACAGGCACATGGGCACGAACAGCACATCGGCCGGGATCGGGAAAAACGAACTCTCGACGAAGCTGATAGAGCCAAGCGCCACATCCGCGCGCGGATGCCCCGCCAATCCCAGCGTCCAGTGATAAAGCTTTCGGAACATCGTTTCCCTCTGGTTGCCTTTGGCCGGTTACCGTTGCATCGCCTGATCGGCCGGGCACGTCAAGCCAATCAGGGCTTTTGCCGGGCACGCTGGGGCGCTACTCTCTCATTCGTGAGGACCGGGCGTGAGTACCGGATGGCCCTGCGGAGGATCGGCGATGAAGTGGCAAGGACGACGTGGCAGCGACAATGTGGAAGACCGGCGCGGGCAGGGCGGCGGTGGCATGCGCATCGGCGGCGGGGCCAGCCTGGGCGTTCTGGCGATCGTGGTGGTGGGCTACTTCTTCGGGGTGGATCTGACACCGCTGCTGACCGGACAGCAAGGCGGGCAGGTGGTGCAGACCTCGGGTGAGCTGACCGAGCAGGACCGGCAGATGGGCGATTTCGTCTCGGTCACGCTGGCCTATACGGAAGAGGTATGGTCGAATATCTTCCAGACCCAGCTGGGGCGAACCTACACCCCGGCCGCCCTGGTTCTGTACAGTCAGGTCACGCCTTCGTCCTGCGGGACGGCCTCGGGGGCGACGGGACCGTTCTATTGCCCGGAAGACAAGAAAATCTATCTGGACACCGATTTCTTCGCCACCTTGTCGCGACAACTGGGCGCGCAAGGCGATTTCGCCGCCGCCTATGTCGTCGCGCATGAGGTGGGGCACCATGTGCAGGACGAACTGGGCATCCTGTCGCAGGTCAATGCCATTCGCGCCCGCAGTTCCGAGGCGGACAGCAATGAACTGTCGGTGCGGATCGAGTTGCAGGCGGATTGTTTCTCGGGCGTCTGGGCACGGCACGCGGCCGAGCAGTTCGGATCGATTGAGCAGGGCGATATCGCCGAAGCGATGAATGCCGCGTCGCGTATCGGTGATGATACGTTGCAGCGCAATGCCGGGCGGCGACCGATGCCGGACAGCTTTACCCACGGCACCTCGGAACAGCGCCAACGCTGGTTCGCGGCGGGGTTCCGGTCAGGCGATATCAGCGCATGCGACACCTTTGCGGCGGGGGGCCTGTGATCTGGGGCCGTCACCTCATCAGCGCCCTTCCCACGTAGCCGATGAACTTGCATTAAAGATTGCAGTCCTGTGGAATCCCTTTTGTCAAAACGTCCTAGGACGTGTTGACAAAAGGGATTCTGGTTATCGACGCTCTATGATTCAAGCTCATCTTTACTTGGGAGATGGGATTGGCGCGCAACCTGATATCCGACGATGAGTGGGCCTTCTTCGAGGGCTTCATTCGTGGCGTCCGACACCAGAATGGGCGGAAGCCTGCGGATCATCGTCTTGTTCTGGATGGTATTTTCTGGATCGCAAGAACCGGTGCGCCTTGGCGTGACCTGCCCGAAGAGTTCGGCAAGTGGTCCTCGGTCTACCGCCAGTTCCGCCGCTGGATCCTGGCAGGGCTGTGGGAGGATATCCTGGACGCGCTGAACCACGCGGGGATTGCGCCAGACAAGCTGCAGATGGTCGACATCGAGCCGGTAAGCACCACCGGTTCGAGCGAACCGGCGAGGCGGTTGCGGCGCTCCGGGATATCGACAGCCAGCGCTTTGATAATGCCTTGTCCAAACTCGGCGATATCGGTCGCGCCCTCGGCTTGGAGAGCGGAACGGCAGCAAAGTCGACCATGACAAGGGAGGAACTGGCCGGGCTCAACGGCCAGCGCTTCGACGGGTTGATGCAGGTCATGCCCGACACCTGGGCGAGCCTGCGCGCCCGCCATGGCCTTGGCCGCGATCCTTACGACCCACGCGACAACATCATGGCGGGCGCGGCTTCCCGATGCCATGACCTTCGAAGAGGCCGCGACCTTGCCATGCGCCGGGGTGACCGCGTTTTCGGCCCTGTTCGAGCGTCGGCCGTTGCAGCCGGGCGAGACCGTCCTCCTGCTCGGAACGGGTGGCGTCTCGATCTTCGCCCTTCAGCTCGCGAAACTGGCAGGTGCCCGTGTCATCATCACCTCCAGCTCCGACGCAAAGCTTGAGCGTGCCCGCGCACTCGGTGCAGATGACGTGATCAACTATCGAAGCATTCCGGCCTGGGAGGACGAAGTTCTCCGTCTGACCGATGATGCCGGTGCTGACCTTGCGGTGGATGTGGCAGGCCCCGTGACGCTCAGTCAGACGCTCAAGGCCACCCGGTTCGATGGTCGCATTTCTCTCATGGGCGTGCTGACCGGCTTTGACGGCCATGTCGATACAGGGGCGATTCTGGAAAAGCGGATCACGCTGCAAGGGATCTATGTCGGGCCGGTCGCTACACTCGCCGCCCTGGTGAGAACCGGCATCAAGCCGCAAGTCGATCAGGTCTTCCCGTTCGCAGAAGCTGAAGCCGCCTATACTGCACTTCGTGATGCAGAACATTTCGGCAAACTGGTCGTGAACATCGCTTAAGCCCTCCTATCACGGCAGGGGTGCCGCCAGCGCACCGGCGCGAATGCGGCACGCTACGCACCGCCGATCCTACTCCATGGTTCCCTAATTCCGGGGCCTTTAACGCCTCGGAATCCACCCGCGAACCAAGGAGGATTCCATGTGCGCGAAGCACCGCCGCGCCCCAAGGGGGCGTCCTCGGCATTCAGCCCCGGAAGAACTGCCAGACGACCTCTATGACTATGTCGACGATCCGACGCCGGCGGACCGTCCGCAACGTCGTGCCACACCACTTCACATATTCGATGTCGAGAGGCTGCCCGTCATCGACGATTGGCCCGACCGCGTCCCAGTCACGGAAGCCGAAATCGAAATCTTCGAGCGGTATTTCGGCGACGTTCTCGACCGGCTGTTCGGCCC
>DASWPI010000051.1:0-5737 GCA_036398515.1 Paenirhodobacter sp. | reverse complement strand
CTGCGGGCGATGAGCCGCAGGCCCAGGTGGTGGACTGGATTTCGGTGCCCTACGGTGTTGCCACGCTGAAGGACCATTTCGCCGATGTCGAGGATGATGCCGCGCGTTTCGCGCTGATGTCCTGGTTCTTCGAGGAAAAGCTGGCGAATTTTTCCACCTATGCCTGTGGTTCGCCGCGCAACGGGTTTCAGATCATTGGTACCTCGGGCACGGTCACGACGGTGGCGGCTTGCCATCTGGGGCTGAAGCGTTATGACCGCACGCGGGTCGATGGCCTGACGATGACCTCGGGACAGATTGACACGGTAATCCGCAATTTTCTTTTCCTTGGCCCTGATGGTCGGCGCGCCGATCCGCGGATCGGGCGGGATCGGCATACGCTGATCATGTCGGGGGCGGCGATCTTGCAGGCGCTGATGCGGGTCTGGCCGACCGACCGGATGTCGGTGGCGGATCGCGGCCTGCGCGAAGGGTTGCTATACGCACAAATGGCCGCAGACGGCGTGATTGACGAGATGGGACAGATCCGATGACCAAGACCCCGACTGGAAAATCCGGCGGCAAGAATACCTCGGGCCGGGGCCAGCGTGAGCTGCGCGTCCGGGTCAAGACCGCCAAGGGACGCAAGCTGAGTTCGACGCTGTGGCTGGAACGGCAACTGAACGACCCCTATGTGGTGCGGGCCCGCAAAGAGGGCTATCGCGGCCGCGCGGCGTTCAAGATCCTGGAGCTGGATGACAAGTTCGGCTTTCTTGTTCCCGGCGCGCGGGTGGTGGATCTGGGCTGCGCACCGGGGGGCTGGTGTCAGGTGGCCGTGACGCGGGTGAACGCGCTTGGCGAGAAATCCGGTAAGAAGGTCGGCACCGTGCTGGGGGTCGACCTGCAAGAGGTGGCGCCCATTCCCGGCGCGGATATCCATCAACTGGACTTCCTGGATGATGACGCCGATGCCAAGGTCAAGGAATGGCTGGGCGGGCAGGCCGATGTGGTGATGTCCGACATGGCGGCGGCCTCATCCGGCAACCAGCAGGTCGATCACCTGCGCATCATCACCCTGTGCGAACATGCGGCCTATTTCGCCTTCGACGTGCTGGAAGAAGGCGGCACCTTTGTCGCCAAGGTTCTGGCGGGCGGTGCGGAGCAGGAACTGCTGACCGTTCTGAAGAAGAACTTCACCAAGGTGGCGAACGTGAAGCCGCCGGCCTCGCGCAAGGACAGTTCGGAGAAATTTGTCATCGCCCAAGGGTTTCGCGGGAAGCGCCATGATGAAGAGGGCGCGGCCGAGACCTGATCTGCGCTGTCGCACCGGGCGGTGTGGCCAGTGGCCGATCCGCCCGGCGATTTATCCGGGATAACGGGCGAATTAATGCCCCGCCTGCCCGTAGGCATCACCCTTCTTTTTCTTGATGGATTTGGAGTGGTTGGAAATCCAGTCCATCGCCGCCAGCAATACACCTGAGATGACAAAGACCAGATGGATGATCAGCATCCATTTGATCTTGTCATCGGCGTATTTGTCCACATCCATGAACACCTTCAGCAGGTGGATGCCTGAAATCGCCACGATCGAGGCGATCAGTTTCAGCTTCAGCGTGGAGAAATCGACCTCCCCCTGCCAGTCCGGGCGGTCTTCGTGATTGGCGGTATCCATCCGGCTGACAAAATTCTCATAGCCCGAGAAAATCACGATGATCACCAGATTGGCCGCCAGCGTCAGATCGATCAGCGCCAGCACCGCCATCATCGCCTCATCGACGCCCAGCGAAGGCATCAGCAGCGCATAATGCCATAGTTCCTTGAGAAAGGACCACAGCAGGATGATCAACGCCCCCACCAGTCCCAGATACATCGGCGCCATCAGCCAGCGGCTGGCGAAAAGCGTCCGCTCGATTGCCTTTTCCATGAAGTCTCCCGTGTTTCGCGCGGCGACATAACCATTCAGCCCGGAAAATCAAAGGGGGTGCGGCGTTACGCCCCTATGACATCAGCCAGCCTTGCGGAAATCTGACGGGGTTTTTCCGGTGCGGGCATGGAAAGCGCGGGTGAAATAGGCCGCACTGGTGAACCCAAGCGTTTCCGAGATGTCCTTGACCGGCGCATCGGTTTCCGTCAGCAGACGGCGCGCCTCATAAAGACGGCGGTCCTGCAAAAGGTCCAGCGCCGCCCGCCCGCAGGTGGCGCGGCATACGCGCGTCAGATGGGTGGGGGTCACCCCCAGTTCCTGTGCATAATCCGCCACGCCCAGACCATCGCGGAAATCCCGCTCCAGCATCGCGGAATAGCGTGCGACAAGGCGACGGGCGGCATCGAATGTCTGCGCCTCATTGGTTTGCACGATGGACTGACGTTCCAGCCAGACCCCGATCAGCCCCAGATACAACGCAGCCGCACGTGGGCCGACCGGGCGTGTGCCATCCAGCTCGCGCAGTGTTGATTCGATCAATCCGGTCAACTCGGCCTGTGGGGCGGCTTCGCGGATGCGCAGGTGCTGCGGCGTATCGGGCAGGACCATTCCGTTGTCACGGCCGAAAAATACAACCGAACCATGACTTTGCGCGCCGACATCAAAGCCATGCATGACCCCGGCGGGCACAAAGATCGCGTTATGCGCACCATAGCCACGGGTCAACCCGCCCACGGTGATCCGACCCTGGCCACGGGTGAACCAGATCAGGCAGGGCTCGGACAAGGCCCGCATCGCCTCCACCCGCCAGCGCCCGCCCTGCGCCAGCCGCGATACCGGCATCACCCTGGGGGCCGAGGGCGGCTCGGGCAGGCGCAATCCGGTTGGTTGTGCGCGTTCAGCCGTGGGGGACGGGTCGGGGATGGGGTGGGTCACGATGTTGATCCGGCGCCTGCTGCGATTTTTTTATTCATGCAGGATAGACGTGAAAATCTATTGAAACAAAAGCATTTTTCGGCGCCCCAGCGGAATTCCGCGAAAGGCGATTACGGATGCTGGATCTTGTGCCACAGACCCATTCGGGCACGAAACCATGTGCGTTGCCGCTTGGCATATTGACGCGAAGCGGCCTGTGCCAACGCGCGTGCCTGTGCCAGATCGGTTTCACCCCGCAGATGCGCGATCAATTCCGGGGCGCCGATGGCGCGCGCCCACAGCGCCTGCGGGTCCCAGATCGGTTCGACGGCGCGGGCCTCGTCCAGTGCGCCTTGCGCCAGCATCAGGTCAAAGCGACGGTCTATGCGGTCGGCCAACCAGTCCCGCCCGGCCTCGATCAGCAGCGCGGAACAGGCGTCCGGTGGCAGCAGTGGCGGCGGGGTCTCGTCCTGCCACGCCGCCAGACCGCGTCCGGTAGCGGCCTGCACCTCCCAGGCGCGCTGGATCCGGGCGGGGTTACGCTGGTCGATACGGGCGACGGTGTCGGGGTCCAGTTCGGCCAGCAGGGCGGCGGGGCCCTGCTCTGCCAGTCGCAGGTTGGCGGTGGTGCGGATTGCGGGCGGGGTGGCGGGGATCTGCGCCAGCCCCTCGGTCAGCGCGTTGAAATACAGCCCTGTCCCGCCGACGATGATCGGACGAGGCCCGGTCCGGTCGCGGTATGCGGCCAGAATCGCGGCGACCTCGCGCAGCCAGTGGCCGACGGAATAGTCCTGTCCGGGGGCGCGGTGACCGTAGAGCACATGCACCGCCGCCGCCGTATCGGCCTGTGAGGGGCGCGCCGACAACACCCGCCAGCACGACCAGACCTGCAACGCATCGGCATTGACCACCACGCCGCCCTGTGCCTGCGCAATGTGCAACGCCAGCGCCGATTTGCCCGAGGCCGTCGGTCCGGCGATCAGGACAGGTTTGTCGGAATCTAAATTATCAATATTTATCATGTGCTTGTTCATTATATTGGCGTGGGCAGCAATCGCGTTGTTGAACCCGAGAGGCATTTGCGACATTTTGCGGCGCGATGACAACCGCAAATGGGAATCCCCTGATGACTGCAGAGGCCGAGCCGACTGTGAAGTACAAACGTGTGCTGCTGAAGATCTCGGGGGAGGCGCTAATGGGCGATCAGGGCTATGGCCTGCATCCGCCGACCGTGGCGCGCATCGCCCGTGAGGTGCAATCGGTCCATTCGCTGGGCGTTGAGATCTGCATGGTGATCGGTGGCGGCAACATCTTTCGCGGGCTTGCGGGCGCCGCGCAGGGGATGGAACGCACCACCGCCGATTACATGGGGATGCTGGCCACGGTGATGAACGCCTTGGGCATGCAGGCGCAGCTCGAAGAGCTGGGGCTGCACACCCGGGTGATCTCGGCGATTCCGATGGATCAGGTGTGCGAACCCTACATCCGCCGTCGCGCGGTGCGGCATCTGGAAAAGCAGCGGATCTGCATTTTCGCGGCCGGTACCGGCAATCCGTATTTCACCACCGATACGGCGGCCACGCTGCGGGCCAATGAAATGAACTGCGAGGCGATCTTCAAGGGCACCAAGGTTGATGGGGTCTATGACAAGGATCCCAAGAAACACGCCGATGCGAAACGCTACGACACGGTTTCCTATGACGAATGCCTGCAAAAGAACCTGGGCGTGATGGATGCCTCGGCCATCGCGCTGGCGCGCGACAACAGCCTGCCGATCATCGTGTTCTCGCTGGATGAACCCGGTGGGTTCCGCGGCATTCTGGCCGGGCAGGGCACCTATACCACCGTTCGCGCCTGATCCATCCATGCCAGCCCTGCCGATCACCGCTGTTCAGGCGGTCTGGTCGGTGCGGGCGGCGATCTTTCCCTACCCTTTGGCGGTGAACACCGCTAAAAGGAAACCCAGACCAGAAGACCGGAGGCCCCCATGTCCGACGAAATCGAAATTGACACCGATGACCTGCAACGTCGGATGGAAGGCGCGATGGGCGCGTTGAAAACCGAATTTGCCTCGCTGCGGACCGGGCGGGCCTCGGCCTCGATCCTGGAACCGGTGATGGTGGATGCCTATGGCTCGATGACGCCGATCAATCAGGTCGGCACCGTCAACGTGCCCGAACCGCGCATGGTGACCATCAATGTGTGGGACAAGGGTCTGGTCAACAAGGTCGAAAAGGCCATTCGTGATTCCGGCCTGGGAATCAACCCGCAGACCAACGGCACGATCGTCATGCTGCCGATCCCCGAATTGAACGAGGAGCGCCGTCGCGATCTGTCCAAGGTTGCCGCGCAATATGCCGAAAGCGCCCGTGTGGCCATTCGCAACGTGCGCCGGGACGGCATGGATCAGATCAAGAAGGCCAAGACCGGCGGCATGTCCGAGGATGACGTGAAATTCTGGGAAACCGAAGTGCAGGATCTGACCAACAGGCAGATCGGACTGGTGGACAAGGCACTGGACGCGAAGCAGGCGGAGATCATGCAGGTCTGAGAACCGGCAAGCGAGGCGATGTGGCCGTGACCCCCACCCCCGAAACGACCGGTGCCACGGATTACGGCGTGCCGCATGTCGCGATCATCATGGATGGCAATGGCCGCTGGGCGAAGAAGCGCGGCTGGCCCAGGCTCGTCGGTCACCGCAAGGGGGCCGAACGTGTCAAGGAAATCGTCCGTGCCTGCCCAGAAATGGGGGTGCGCTGGCTGACCGTCTATGCATTCTCCACCGAGAACTGGCGCCGCTCCACCGAAGAGGTGCTGGGGCTGATGGCGCTGTTCACCCGCTACATCGAGAATGAGGCCGAGGCGCTGGCCGCGGAGGGCGTGCGGCTGCGGTTCATCGGCGCCCGTGACCGGCTGGAC
>DASWPI010000050.1:0-16962 GCA_036398515.1 Paenirhodobacter sp. | reverse complement strand
TCGCCGATCCAGTCTTCCAGCCGTTCCGGAAAAAGCACCGTCTGGCTGCGCTGAATACCCTCGATGAAACCCGCCATGCTGATCTCCCGCTACCGAGAAAGCATAGCATGCCACCCAGTTTTGACACAGCCTCGGCCGTTTACCGCCGCAGCCATCTGGTTCCATCACAATCCGGCGCGCGCCGGGTTCGGGGCAAAACCGGCGAAACCCGGCCAAATGCCGATCACGGACGGCAAAACTCTGCAAATTCAATAAGAAACCCTGTGTCATTCGCGTCACACCCAGGCCCTCTGGCCGGGTAGATAGCCTGTTATTTCCGCCGCACTCCACGATGTAGGACGCATCAACGGGCATCCCTCGTTGCTGTGTTTTCAGTAGACGGAGTAGAACCATGAAACTCTTGACCACCACCGCGATCCTGTGCGCAACCACCTTTGCAGGCGCGCAGGCCATGGCGCAGAGCGCCGTCACCGGCATCGACAGCCTGGACGACCGCATCACCGATGTGCGCAATGACGCCAACAAGGATCTGTCGGATATGAACGACAGCCAGCGGTTTGGACCGAACTCTTTCCATGATGGCTGGAGCGGCGCCATGGCCCTGACCTATGCGGGCACCTCGGGCAATACCGACACCAACGACATGGCCCTGGCGGGTAAGCTGACCTATGGCGCAGGCCAGTGGCAGCACACCTTTGGGCTGGGCATCGAATATGGGGAAGACGACGACAAGCGGTCGAAACAGGATGTTTTCGGTTTTTACGAAGGCAACTACTATTTCGACGACCGTTTCTATGCCTTCGGTCTGGCCCGTTTCGAGCAGGATGACTTCGCATCCTACCGCAAGGACAGCTTCGTTGGCGTCGGCCCGGGTTATCGGGTCTTCAATGACGAGAACCTGACCTGGCGGGTGCAGGCGGGTGTCGGCGCGCGGTATTATCAGGTGAACAACGCCGCCAAGGACGACGATACCGAAACCGCGGGCATTGTGTCGTCGCGCCTTTACTACAAGTTCAACGATCAGGTGTTCCTGACCAACGACACTGATATCCTGAAATCGGATGCCGGGACACTGAACACCAACGATCTGGCGTTGAACGTCAAGATGACCGACGTGATGACCACCCGGATCAGCTACAAGACCGACTTCAACAGCGCCCCGGTTACGGGCCGCGCCAAGACCGACAACACCTTTGGCGTGTCGCTGGTCTTCGGGTTCTGATCCGGTTCAACATAGTACCCCGGCCGTGCGTTTCGCGCACGGCCGGGTTTCCTGTCCCGCTTCGGTATCAGTCTACCGTCACGCCAAAACCAAACCATTTCTCCGATAGGGTCCTGGTGCTGCCATCGGCCTTGTCAGCGGCAATCACCGTGTCGAAACTGACCCGCAAATCAGTGTCCTACTTGCGTCATACATCCGATCTGCCCTTGCCCGGCACCCCACCTTGCAAGTGAAGACCAGCCAACGGGCTGCCCTTTTCAGCACCAAAGATCATTCGATCCCATACCCATCCAGCGCGTCATCGGCGCGGGCAAGATCCCACGGCGCGAAAGCATACCATGTGCCGCCAGCCGCCTAGCACGGTTGGGCGGCACCGTCCTGACAGCCGCCCTTAGCCGCCCGGCCCCGCAGCATCCGGCTGCCCGCGAAAGGGAGCAGCTTGTCGATCTGGGCTGCATCAGCTTCAGGTCAGTATCCAACACCGGACGGTGCTGCGAGCATGGTTTCGGGCGGGGCTTGTCGTAAGACGCTACCCCGGCTGATCCCAGACACGATGGCCCGTCGGCTTACGCCCAGCCCCGCGGTGGGAGCGGGTCGCCCGTCCTCCCGAACCCGTGGCGTTCACCGGCTCCCTTTCGACCGCTCGGTCACAGACCGGCCTTGCCAAGCGCTCCGGATATCGAGGCACGAGCCGGGCCCCGGCTGGGCCGCGCAAGTCCTGCGCAGGATCGTTCTCCGGCCTCGGCTCTCCGATCTTCGCATGCAGGGCCTTCATCTCGATGCTCGGCTCCGACGTGATCGCCGAACACCCCGATCGCGCCCTCAAGACGTTGATCGCGGCAATCTCCACGTTCGCCCAGAATGATGGGCCGAGGTTCCGGCGTGGCCGTCGTGCCATGGTCTTCTCCCCACGCGCAGCTTCAGGCCCCCGGTGCGCAGAAAAGACACTTTCACACCTGTGCAATTGCCCAGATCCAGCTTTTTGCGGGTCTTGATCATGGCCCATATCATGAAGGATGACATGCGCGCGCCGGGCTAGGCCGCCTGCACGTGCGACCGATGCCGGAAAATCGCCCGCGCCGGATCGGCGACGTAATCAGGCCCCAGCTGTGCGGTCAATCCGGGCAGCTGGGCGACGGCGTTCAGGATGGTCTCGACCTCCTCCCCGGTGTGCAACGCGCTCAGGTTCAGCCGCACGAACCCCGGCTTTGCCAGCTCCTCCCCGGCCTGCAGCCGCGCATCCAACGCCTGTGATTGCGCCGCATCGATATCCAGCAGCCGATGCACATACGGTCCGGCACAGGCGCATCCGCCACGTGCCTGAACCCCGAATAGGTCAGACAACAGCCGCGTTGCCAATTGGTGGTTGAGCAACTGACCGGCCGTATCACGCAACCGGAACGCGAAAATTGGCAAATGCCCGCCACGCGCGGCCAGCAGCTCGACCCCGGCGGCGGCCTGCAACCGGGCAGACCCCAATCGTGCCAGATGGGCGTTGCGTTCAACCATATGGTCGGCACCAATCGCCGCCTTGACCGCAAAGGCCATGGCCGCGCGAAGATCACCCATCACATTGGGCGTCCCGCCCTCTTCGCGCGCCACCACATCCGTCGCATAGCGGTGCCCCTGGGGCGAGACAAAGGCCACGGTGCCGCCTCCCGGCAGGCTGGGAACCGCGCTGCACACGGCGTCACGCCGCACGACCATCACCCCGCTGGCCCCCGGACCACCGATGAATTTATGCGGCGACACCACCACCGCATCCAGCCGCGTGCCCTGTATCTGCATGTCGATCGGCAGATAGGGCCCGCCCGCCGCATAATCCCAAACCGCCCGCGCCCCGTGTTGGTTCAGCAGCCGCGTCACCGCCGCCACATCGCTGAGCGCCCCGGTCACATTCGAGGCGGCCGAAAATGCCCCCACCACGACCGCGTCCGATGGCGCAGAAACCAGCGCCGCATGAATCGCCGCCAGATCCGGGCCGCCCTGCGCTGCCTCGGGGATATCAACGATTTCGGCACCGCTTTCACGCCAGGGCAGAATGTTCGAGTGATGCTCATACGGGCCGATCAGAACACGCGCCTGTTGCCCGCACCGCACCGCCTGCGCCACGCCAAGCAGATGCACCAGCCGGTTGATCCCCGCCGTTGCCCCGGACCCGGTGAAGACCACGGCATGATCCGCCCCCGCCCCCACCTGCGCCGCGATATAGGCCCGTGCCGCCCGACGCAGCCGCGTCATCACCGATCCGCAATGCGAGGCCTCGGTATGGCTGTTGGCGTACCAGGGCAGCAGATCGCCCAGCACCGCCTGCTCGACCGACATCAGCGCCCGGCCCGAGGCGGTGTAATCCGCGTAGATCAACCGATGTGCCCCGAACGGCCCCGGAACCATCACCCCCGCGCCAACCTCATCCTGATGCAGCGCCGTTGGGCCCATGCGCGTCAACGCGGCCTGAAATCGGGTAAAATAATCCTCATCGGCGGGAATTGGGGTCATTTGCGGCGTCCATCGGTTTTTGGTCTGCACACTATCAGATCGCATCATACCCGCATAATCAGCTTCAATTTTTGCGTCATAACCTGTAATATCCGTTCATATGAACGATCATCAGATAACTTTTGATATCATTGATCTGCGGATGCTAGAGGCATTGGCGCGCGATGGCAGCCTGTCGCAACGGGCTCTGGCGGAAATCGTCGGTCTATCGCAAAATGCCTGCTGGCGCCGTCTGACACGGTTACAACAGATCGGCGTGCTGCGTGGCACCCGTGCGATGATCGACCTGTCGGCCTTGGGGCTGGACCTGACAGTGTTCGCCATGATCCGCACCCGCCACCATTCCGATGACTGGTCACGCCGGTTCCGCCTGCATGTCGAATCACTACCCGAGGTTGGCGATTTCTTCCGTATCGGCGGGGAGTGGGATTACATGATCAAGGCCGTAACCGCGGGAATGGCCGGATATGACCGTTTTTATCAACGCCTTATCAAAGGGTTCGAGCTGGAACGTGTCACCGGATACTTCGTCATGGAAACCATCGTCGGGGATCGCGCCCCGCAGATGCTACCCGAGCGCCGCTGACAAAACGGTTTTCCCTTCGCTGAAATTTTGACGGAATTTCCATCTGTCTGCTCGCCGTGGGTAGGACGGATGGTCTTATTTTGGCCGTCACCGCGCAAAACGCTTTAAAATACATTCCATATACGCATCTATCATCACCATACATTCATATTTGACATGACACGATGGAAACACGCGATCTGCAAACCTTCCTGGCCGTGGCCGATACCGGCAGCATCACCCTGGCGGCGCAGGCCCTTGGGCGGTCACAACCCTCGGTCAGCCGTGATATCCAGATGCTGGAATCCGAGCTTGGGTTTGCGCTGCTGCACCGTCATGCACGCCGCGTCGATCTGACCGCCGAGGGCACCGCGTTCGAGGAAGAAGCCCGCCGTTTGCTGGCCGCGTTTTCCCGACTGGCGGAAAATGCCCGCTCACTGGCCGCCGGACACGCCCGCCCGCTGCGTCTGGTGGCGACGGCGGCGGTGGCGGGCGGGCTGTTGCCCGCCGCGCTGGCACAGGTTGACCTGATCAGCGAAATCCATCTGGCACAAACCCGCCCCACCGGTGTCACACATGACCTGCGCACCGGGATGGCCGATCTGGGTTTTGCCAGCCTGCCGATAGACCACCAGGGGCTGGAGATCCTGCGGCTGTATTCCGCCCCTGCGGCGATGGCGCTGCGCCCCGATGACGTGCTGGCGGCACAGGACACGGTGCAACTGTCGGATCTCGAAAACCGCCGGGTTGTCACCATGCTGAACCCGCGCCGGTTTCAGCGCCAGACCGAATTGGCCTTTGCCCGGGCCGGGGTGCGGCATGCGCCCGCGCTGCGCACCAATCTGTCGGTCGTAGCGCTGCGGCTGACGGCCGAGACCGGCGCACCCGCCATTGTCGACCCACTGACGGCTTATGGCATGCCCGCCACCGATCTGGTGATCCGCCCCCTGACAGATGCGCCGCGCTTTGTCTGGGGGGTGTTGGCCACCCCCGGGCGGATACCGACGCCGCATGAAACACCGCTGCTGGACGCGTTGAACCGGGTGGCACAGGCCCGTATTCCGGGCCTGTTGCGCCATGACACCGCCGACATCGACATGCTCTGCGCCCCTGATCCCTGAAGGAAGTCTGGCAATGCCCCATCTGGAAGAAGCCGCCGATCACAGCTTTGTCGAGACACCGAACGCCGCGCAGGGATTGCCACGCCTGCAAGAACGACTGGCCCGCGATCTGCTATATCTGGAACTGCCCGCCAGACCCTGGGTGCCGCCCCAGACCCATGACGGCCAACCCGTGTGTGATGTGGTGGTGATCGGCGCCGGGATGTGCGGGCTGGCGGCAACCGCCAAGCTGATCCTGACCGGCATCACCAATATCCAGCTTATCGACGCAGCGCCACGCGGGTTCGAGGGCCCGTGGGACACCTTTGCCCGGATGGAAACGCTGCGCTCGCCAAAAACATTGGCCGGACCGGCACTGGGATTGGCGCCGCTGACGTTTCGGGCGTGGTTCACCGCGCAATGGGGCGATCAGGCGTTTGCCGCACTGGATCTGATCCCGAAATCCATGTGGATGGACTATCTGCGCTGGTATCGCGAGGTGCTGAACCTGCCGGTGCAAAACGATACGCTGATGACGGCGCTGCGCCCTGAAGGCGATCTGATCGCGCTGGATCTGGACCATCAAGGCGTCACGCGCACGGTCCTGGCCCGCCATGTCGTACTGGCCACCGGACGATCCGGCCTGGGCGGGGCGCAGGTTCCGGCATTTCTGGGCGGGGTCGCCCGCAAATACTGGGCGCATTCCGCCGATGATATCGACTTCACCGCCCTGCGCGGCAAGCGGGTGGCGGTGATCGGCGCCGGGGCCTCGGCCATGGACAATGCGGGCACGGCACTGGAGGCCGGCGCGGCGCAGGTCGACATGCTGATCCGGCGCAAGGACCTGCCGCGTATCAACAAGATGACCGGCATTTCCAGTCAGGGCGTGGTGCATGGCATGTGGCGCGCGCCCGACGCCTGGAAATGGCGGTTCGTCGATTACACCAACCGCGCACAGACACCGCCGCCCCGCAATTCGACGCTGCGGGTCTCGCGTCATGCCAACGCGCGGTTCTTTTTGAATTGCGGCATCCGTGCAGTGCGGCAAGACGCAGATGGCCTACGGGTTGAAACCACACAGGGGCCGATGCGCTATGATTTCCTGATCGCGGCCACCGGGTTTGCCAATGATTTCCACGGCCGCCCCGAATTTGCCGCCATCGCGCCCTTCATCCGGTCCTGGGGGGACGGGCGGATGCAGCCCGGCATGACGGGCCGATCAGATGCGATGACCTCTGCCCCCGATCTGGGCCCCGATTTTGAATTCCGCGAAAAAGTACCGGGCAGCTGTCCGGCGCTGGCGCATATACATTGCTTCAACGATGCCGCGATGCTGACCCACGGCAAGGTCTCGGGCGATATCCCCGCCGTGTCGGTGGGGGCGGAACGCTTGGTGCGTGGCATCGCGGCCGCGCTGTTCACCACCGATATCCAGCACCATTTCGCCAGTCTGGAGGCCTATGACACCCCGGTCCTGCATGGCGACGAATGGGTGGATTCCACCCCCCTGTTGCAGGGGGCGGAATGACCGACATCATCGACCGCGCCACGGGCCTGTCGCCCGGAGATGCGCTGTATGACCTGCGCCGCCAGCGCCCGGAATTCGTCGCGGGGGCGCAGGCGTGCCTGACCGCCTGCCTGACACCGGCCGATGCGCAGGACCTGTCCGTGCCGCTGCGTGCGGCATTGGCGGCGCATATGGCACGGCTGAATGGTGATGCGGCATTGGCGGCCCTGTATCAACCGGCGCAGGACCAGACCGTGCCCCCGGCGATCCTGCGCCATGTGAACAAGATCACCCTGACCCCGCGTCTGGCCACGGCGGCCGATATCACGGCGCTGCGCGATGCCGGGTTGGACCTGCCCACCCTTGTGGCGCTGTCGGAACTGATCGCATTGGTGAATTTCCAGACCCGACTGACAGCCGGGCTGCGTCTGCTAAAGACACCTACAGTGACACCGGCAGAGGTGCCGATCCAACGCCCCCGCACCTTGCCGCAGGTCACGCTGAAACCTTTGACTTGGCACGCCCACATCCCCCCGGTCGAAATCGCCCAGGCCAGCACCGCCCAGTTGCAGGCCATGCAGGTCACCCCCTCGGCTACCAAGATTTCGCCCTATGTCCGAACCCTGGCCCATGATCCCGACAGTTATGTGGCCCGCACCATCTTGTTCAATGCGATCATGTATGCCGAAGGCGGCCTGCCGCAGGATGAACGGGAACTGGGTGCGCTTGGCGCCTCAATGATCAACGGCTGCGCCTATTGCGCGGTCGTGCATGCACGCCGACAGGCCAGCCTGACCGGATCGGCTGCGGTGGTCAGCGCGCTGTTTCTGGGCATGCCGCAATCCATGCCCCCCCGCGCCCAGGCCATTGTCCGTTTTGGCCAATCATTGTCGCGCACGCCACCGGCGGCCACCGTGCAGGATCTGGCGGCATTACGTGCCGTCGGCCTGGGGAATGCCCAGATCATTGACCTGATCCATGCCGTGGCGATCTTTGGCTGGGCGAACCGGCTGATGCACGTCCTGGGACATGCAACGCCGCCCGCACGAAACCCCCAACCCCGCCCGCTGGGCACTCACTGAAGAGGTTCTGAGATGTTGCGTAATCTATTCTTTGCTGGCGGTCTTGTGGCCCTGATGGGCGCGGCTCCGGCGCTGGCCGAGTATCCGGAAAAGCCGATCGAGCTGATCGTGGCCTTTGCCCCCTGCGGCGGCACCGATGTCGCCGCGCGCTCGGTGGCGCTGTTCATGGAAAAGCATCTGGGCAATGGCGCGAAAATCGCCGTGGTGAACAAACCCGGCGCGGGCGGTTCGTCCGATCACATCGGTCTGCTGCAATTGAACCAACAGGCGGGGACCAGCTTCAAACCGGCATTTTTCGGTTCGACCGCGCCGGTGCGTCAGGCGCTGTTGGGCGGACATATCCCGGCCGCAACGATGAACCTGTCCGAGGCGCTGGAACTGCAACGCTCGGGTGATTTCCACATTCTGGGGATCATGGCCGAAGACCGCAACCCCGCCATCCCGGATGTGCCGACCTTCAAGGAAAAGGGCGCAGACGTGGTGGTCACCACCTCGCGCGGGCTGGCCGCACCGGCGGGCGTGGACCCGGCAATCATCGAAAAGCTGCAAACCGCGCTACAGGCCGCGCTGGCCGACCCGGACTATGCCGAGAACGCCAAAAAGGCCGATATTCCCGTCGCATATCTGAACGCCACGGAATACCGGGGGCTGATCGACCAGATCGTCGGCAACCTTGAGGCCACATGGAAACAGACACCGTGGCGCTGAATCCACCCCGCAGATCGGCGGAAATCACCTTTGCGGCGGCGTTGATCGTCGTCGCGGGGGCGGCCTTCACGGCGGCACGCGCCTACCCCGATGCCAGCGGCACCTATCCGCAGGCCCTTGCGGCGGCCCTCGGGGTGCCGGCGTTGCTGGTGATGGTGCGCTACCTGCGCGGGGGGGCGGAAGACACCGTCATCCTCACCCACCCGCGCCGCTTCCTGACCGGCATCTGTGGCATCGGGCTGTATATTCTGGGCGTGGCCTGGATCGGCTACATCCTGCCCAGCCTGATCTTTGCGACCCTGATGCCCCTTGCCTGCGGATACCGCCATTGGCCGACCATTCTGGGCACGGCCTTTGGCACGGTGGCAATGGTCGTCATCGTCTTCAACGTCCTTCTGGAACGTCCGTTGCCCGATGACATTCTGGCCCCGATTTTAAGGTTTCTGAGATGATCCAGCCGTTGATCGACGCCTTGCCGCATGTGCTGGAACTGCGGATGCTGGCCGCCGTCGCTATCGGCACCATCGCCGGGCTGATCGTGGGCGCGTTGCCCGGCCTGACCGCCACCACCGGCATCGCGGTGATGATCCCGCTGACCTTCGGCATGGACCCGTTGTTTGCCCTGGGGTTGATGGCGGGGATGTACAACGGTGGGTCCTATGGCGAGGCGATCCCGGCCATCCTGATGCGGGTGCCGGGCACGCCCGCCTCGGTTGCCACGGTCCTGGATGGCTATCCGCTGACCCAGCAGGGGCGGGCGGGGTATGCCCTGCAGGTGTCGATCATTTCGGCGGTGATCGGATCCACTGTCTCGGCCATCTCGCTGATCATTTTCGCCCCGCTATTGGTCAAGCTCAGTCTGATGTTCGGCCCCGCGGAATATTTCTGGGTGGCACTGCTGGGGTTGGCCACGGTGGCGTCGCTCTTGGGTGATGATCTGGTCAAGGGGTTGATCGCCACCTTGATCGGCCTGCTGATCGGCACCATGGGCACCGACCTGACCACCGGCACCGAACGCTATACCTTTGACATGCTGGAATTCGCCGACGGGTTCGACATCATCGTGCTGCTGACGGGCTTGTTCGCCTTTCCGCCGATGCTGTTCATGATCGAAGAGGCGATGCGCACCGGCATGGACAAATCCGCCCTGCACCTGAAGCGCGAAGGATCGGTCTTGCGCGATTGGCGGCGCTTCTTGCCGGTCTGGATCCGGTCATCCATCATCGGGGTCATCGTCGGCGCCCTGCCGGGGGCGGGCGGATCAATGTCGTGCTATCTAGCCTATAACGATGCCAAGCGGATTTCCAAGGAACCCGAGACCTTTGGCAAGGGCAACCCGGTCGGTGTTGCCGCCTCGGAATGCGGCAACGGTGCCGACAACGCGGCCTCGTTGATCCCGGCCCTGACACTGGGCATTCCGGGGTCGGGGGTCGCGGCGGTCATCCTTGGGGGGTTGCTGGTGCATGGGTTGCGCCCCGGCCCGGCGTTGTTCAAAGACCATCCCGACATCGTCTACGGGTTCATGTTGCAGATGCTGTTCTCGGCGCTGCTGCTGGCAGTGATCGGCGGCATGACGGCAACGCGCATCTTCGGTCAGGCGCTGCGTTTGCCGCGTGTGGTGCTGGCACCGGCGATCATGCTGATCGTCACGCTGGGGGTCTATTCGGTCAACAACTCGACCTTCGATCTGGCCATGCTGCTGATCGTCGGGTTCGGGGCCTATTTCCTGGAACGCCTGGATTATCCCGCCGCGCCATTGGTGCTGGGGGTCATTCTGGGGCCGATTGCGGAATCCCAGCTGAACCTGGCCTTGACCATCGGTGGCGGACAGGTGCAGGCACTGGTGGCATCGCCGATGTCGATCCTGATGATCGTGCTGACGGTGTTTGTGCTGCTGACACCGCTGATCGGCGCGCTGCGACGCAGATGATCCGGCGGGGGCTAGCGCACCACCAGCCGGGTCATCGAGGTGATCGCCGCCAGCAGCGCGAACCCCGCCCCCGCCAGCAACGCCCCCGTTGCCCCCCATAGCCCAAACTGACCCAGCAAGAGCGCCACCAGCGCCGCGCCCAGCGATTGCCCCGTCAATCGCGCGGTGCTGAGCATGCCACTGGCGGCACCGCTGCGGTTCATCGGCGCGGCTTCCAGCATGGCGCGGTTGTTCGGCGACTGGAACAACCCAAAGCCCGCCCCGCACAGCGCCATCCGCCAGCAGATATCCCAGATCGGGGCATCGGCCCGCATCAGCGCCAGCGCCAGCATGCCCGCCGACATCGCGATCAACCCCACCCCGCCCAGAATGGCGGGCGCCATCCGGTCGGACAGCCGCCCGGCAATCGGCGCCATCACGGCCACCGCAATCGGCCAGGGCATCATCAACAACCCCACCATCGTCGGATTGTATTGCATCACGCTTTGCAGCAGGAACGGCAACGAGACAAAGGCCAGCAGCTGCGTGGCAAAAGAGGCAATCGAGGTCCCCACCGACAGGGAAAACGCCGGTATCCGCAACAGATCCATCGGCAGCATCGGCCGTTGCGATCCGCGCTCATGCCGGATCAACAGCACAAAGCACAGGATTGCCCCCGATAGCTGCAACGCCGTGCCCCAATAAGGCATTTTCGCGCCGATGCCGTCGACCGAGGTGATGAACAACCCGATGCCTCCCGCACTCAGCACGGCACTGAGCCCATCGAAGCGCACATTGATGCGCTGGCTTTCCGGCAGGCTGGGCAAGCCCAGCACAAGCACCAGAATGCCCAGCGGGATGTTGATGGCGAACAGCCAGTGCCAACTGGCCAAGAACAGAATGCCCCCCGCCAGCACCGGCCCCACGGTCGAGGCCACCGCCACCACCATCGCGTTGATCCCCACCGCGGCACCGAAATTCTCACGGGCCACGGTGAAGCGCAGCACCGACAGATTGACCGCCATCAAGCCCGCCGCTCCCAGCCCCTGCAAAATCCGCGCGGCGGTCAGCTGCACCATCGTATCGGCCAGCACACATCCCACCGACGCCACCGTGAACAGCGCGATACCGCCCAGATACACGGTGCGGTAGCCGTGGATATCGGCCAGCGTCGCCAGGGGCAGCAGCGCCATCACGATCGCCAGCTGATAACCATTGACGATCCAGATCGTCGACGCCGCATCGGTCTGGAACTGCGTGGCGATGGTCGGCAGCGCGACATTGACGATGGTGCTGTCCAGAACCGCCAGCGCCAGACCCAACATCAATGTCACCCAGGCCACGTAGCGACGCGGCGCAGGCAGGCCCCGGCCCGCGACCGAGGCCTCGGCCAGGGCGCGGCGATGGGCCGGATCGGGAAAGAACAGCGCACGGGCAATGGTCATCGCGGACTCCGTCGGTGGGAAACGGTGGCCTGTGGCAGGGATGTGCCGCACGGGTGGTGCAGGCCCTGGCTGTGTGGCCCCTTGTTGTCCGCATAGGGGGGTTTGGCGTCAAGCGCAACCATCCGCGGCGGCACATATCGGCACGCGGACGCTTGACCCTGGCGACAGGGGGGCTATGCCCGGCATATGGATCAAAACACCCCCCTTATGGCCCGGACACCGTATTTCGATGGCCACAACGATACGCTGTTGCGCCTGTGGACCCATCACCGGGCGACGGCGGAACAGGCCTTCATTCACGGCACACCCGAGGGGCATCTGGACCTGCCCAAGGCACGCCTCGGTGGGCTGGGTGGCGGGCTGTGCGCGATCTTCGTGATGCCCGACCCGGCGCGGCGCGATGATCCCGGCCTGCCGCGTGTGGCCGAGGCCCCGGCGCTGCGCGATACCGCGCAGATGCTGGCGATCCTGCTGCGGCTGGCACGGGATTACCCGCAGGATCTGCGCCTGTGCCTCGCGGTTCAGGATATCGAGGCTGCCTTTGCCAATGGGCAATTCGCCGCCGTCGCCCATATCGAGGGTGCCGAGATGATCGGCCCGGATCTGGACGCGCTGTATATGTTGCACGCCGCCGGGTTGCGGTCCCTGGGCCCGGTCTGGAGCCACCCAAACATCTTCGCGCATGGCGTGCCATTCGCGTTCCCCTCGACCCCGGATCACGGTCCGGGCCTGACCCCGGCGGGCGTGGATCTGGTGCGGGCCTGCAATGAGTTGTGGGTGATGATTGACCTGTCGCATCTGAACGAGGCCGGGTTTTGGGACATCGCCCGGCTGTCCAACGCCCCGTTGGTGGCCACCCATTCAAACACCATCGCCGTCGCCCCCCACAGCCGCAATCTGACCGACTGCCAGCTGGATGCCATCGGCGCCAGTGGCGGGCTGGTCGGGATCAATCTGGGCGCCGGATTCCTGAACCCGGCGGGCATCCGCGATGCCGGTATCGGGCTGGACCCGATCCGGCGTCATATCGACCACATCGTCAACCGGATCGGTCTGGATCATGTCGCCCTGGGATCGGATTTCGACGGCACGCTGATCCCCGATGATCTGCGTGGCGCCCAGGATCTGCCCAAGATCACCGCATTGTTACGCGCCGACTATACCCCCGAAGAAATCGCCCGGTTTGCCCATCGTAACTGGTTTCGGGTGCTGCGCGCAACCTGGGGTGGCTGAAACCGCCCCGCAGCACGGGTCCAGACATAACGAAACCGTGGCGTTCTTCTCTAGACCCTCTGCACACATGCGGCTAGATCAGAACTGCGGCAGCATGACGCACCGTCGGACCCGTTCGCGGATCCGAAGCCCCATCTTCAATCAACGGAGAAACAGAATGGCCTGGATTACACCGAAATATTTCGACACGCCCGTTGGCATGGAAATCAACATGTACGCCTGCGCGGACGAGAAATGATCTGATGCCGGAGGTTTGCGCCACAGGGGAAGGCCAGATGTTGCAAATCCTGATCCTAGGCGCGGCTGCCGGCGGCGGCTTCCCTCAATGGAACTGCGATTGCCGGGGATGCCGGGCCGCGCGTTCGGGGGGGGCCGAGCCCTCGGGTCAGGTGTCGCTGGCGCTCAGCGCCGATGGCCTGAACTGGGTTCTGGTCAATGCATCGCCCGATATCCTGCCGCAGATCGCCGAGACCCCGGATCTGCATCCGCGCGGCTTGCGGCAATCGCCCATTGGCGCGGTGGTGCTGAGCAATGGCGAAATCGACGCCATCGCCGGACTTCTGTCGCTGCGCGAGGGCACGCCGTTTGAGCTGTGGGCCAGCGATACCGTTCACACGACACTGCGTGACAACAGCATCTTCAACGTGCTGAAGCCGCATCTGGTCGCACGCAAGGTGCTGACCTACACCACGCCATTTTCCCCCTGCCTGCCCGATGGCACGTCAATGGGGTTGCAGATCCGCGCGTTTGCGGTGCCTGGCAAACCGGCCTGGTATCTGGAAGAACACAAGCTGGCGGATGAAGGCGACACGCTGGCGCTGGAAATTTCGGCGCATGGTCGCCGGGCCTTCGTGTTCACCGCCTGCGCCGAAATTACCGATGCGATCCGTGACCGGCTGCGCGGCGCCGATCTGGTGTTTTTCGACGGCACCCTGTGGCGCGACGACGAAATGATCCGCGCCGGGCTGGCGCAAAAAACCGGTGCCAGCATGGGACATGTCTCGGTCGATGGGCCTGACGGGGCCATCGCACGCCTGGCCGATCTGCATATCGCGCAAAAGGTTTTCGTCCATATCAACAATTCCAACCCCATGCTGTTGCCCGACAGCCCCGAGCGTGCCGCAGCCACCGCCGCGGGCTGGGAAATCGGCCGTAAAGGAGCCCGTTATTCGTTATGTTCGAACTGATACTTGACCCTGCGCCGCGCGTGCTGAACAGCGCCGAAGATCTGGAAACGCGGCTGCGTGAAATCGGTGCGGCGCGCTATCACAACCTGCACCCGTTTCACCATCTGCTGCACAGCGGTGCGCTGAACCGTGGGCAGGTCGCGGCATGGGCCTTGAACCGTTATTATTATCAAAGCTCCATCCCGATCAAGGATGCCATCGTCATCTCGCGGTTCCGCGATCATGCGGTGCGGCTGGAATGGCGCAACCGGATCGAGGATCACGACGGCAATACCCACGGCGAGGAAGGCGGCATCGAACGCTGGTTGGTACTGACCGATGCGCTCGGGCTGTCGCGCGACTATGTGACCTCGACGCGCGGTATCCTGCCCGGCACCCGTTTTGCCGTCGAGGCCTATATCCATTTCGTGCAGGAACGCACGCCATTGGAGGCCGTGGCCTCGGCGCTGACAGAAATGTTCGCACCGCAAATTCACCGGGAACGCATCGCGGGGATGCTGGAGCATTATGATTTCGTCAATCCGCAGGTGATGCGCTATTTCACCCGCCGTGTCGAGCAGGCCACCAAGGATGCCGATTACGCGCTGGACTTCGTCAAGCAAAACGCCAAAACGCCCGAACAACGCCAGCAGGTCGTCGAGGCGCTGATCTTCAAATGCAACGTGCTGTGGTCGCAACTGGATGCGCTGTATCACGCCTATGTCACCGGCATGGTGCCGCCCGGCGCCTTTGACCCCCGGGATTTGCGCTGATCATGCCGGAACGTATCGCGCTGAACGAAACCCATGTGATCACCCTGAAACGTGCCGCGCGGCTGCGGTTTGACAAGGCGCGCAGCATTCACACCTTGCTGGCGCCGGAACGGGTGGTGGTGCTGAACGAAACCTCGGTGATGATCCTCGAGGCGCTGGACGGCCGCCCGCTGGGGCAGATCATCGACGCATTCGCAGCCAAATTCGCCGCCCCGCGCGCGCTGATCGCTACGGATGTGGTGACCATGCTGCAGGATTTCACCGACAAGGGCTATCTGGAGGCCAAATAGATGGACGACCATGCCCCAAGCCAGCGCGCCCTGCTGGGCGCCGCCAAGGATCGCAGCTATGGCCTGCCCTTGGCGGTTCTGGCCGAGTTGACCCATCGTTGCCCGCTGCAATGCCCCTATTGCTCGAACCCGATCAACCTGGAACGCGCCTCACGCGAGATGACGACCCAGGAATGGTGCAACGCGATGGACCAGATGGCCGATCTGGGGGTGTTGCAGATCCATTTTTCCGGCGGCGAACCCTGTATCCGCAAGGATCTGGAGGACCTGGTCGCCCATGCCACCAAGGTCGGTCTTTACGCCAATCTGATCACCTCGGGCGTGATGATGACGCGTGACCGGATGATGGCGCTGGCCGATGCCGGGCTGGCGCATGTGCAGGTGTCGATTCAGGGCGCGCGGGCGGGCACCTCGGACCGGATCGGCGGGTTCAAGAACGGCCTGCCAAAGAAGCTGGAGACCGCCCGTTGGACCAAAGAGGCCGGGCTGGCGCTGACCATCAACGCGGTGATGCACCGGCAGAACCTGGACGAACTGCCCGAAATCGTCGATCTGGCCGTGGACATGCGCGCCGAGCGGATCGAGGTCGCCAATGTGCAATATTACGGCTGGGCGTTGAAGAACCGTCAGGCCCTGATGCCGACTTTCGAGCAGTTGAAGCAGACCACCGCCTTTGTCGAGGCGGCGCGGGTACGCCTGAAAGGGATCCTGTCGATCGACTACGTGATCCCGGATTACTACGCCAAGCGACCCAAGCAATGTATGGGCGGTTGGGGGCGGCAGTTCTTCAATATTTCGCCCTCGGGCAACGTGCTGCCCTGTCATGCGGCCGAAACCATCACCCATCTGCACTTTGACAGCCTCAAGGATCATTCTCTGGAATGGATCTGGCATAACTCGCAGGCGATGAACTGCTATCGCGGCACCGACTGGATGCCCGAGCCGTGCAAGTCCTGTGCGTTCAAGGAAATCGACTTTGGCGGGTGCCGGTGTCAGGCCTTCGCGCTGGCGCAAGATGCCGCGGCCACCGATCCGGCCTGCATGAAGTCGGCGCATCACAAAGAGATCTTCGAGACTGCCATGATGGAATCGGCGCATGGCACCGACACGCTGATCTATCGCAATTTCTCGACGACCGCGCGGGATGCGGAACATGCGCCCGTCGGCCTGTCCGCGGCCCTGTCATCGCAGGCCCTGGCGCGGGATGGCGCGCCGGAAATGGCCTCGCCGCAAACGGTCAAAGGCGCCGATCCCACCACCTGAGCGATCTGCCGCCGCGACTACTTCGCCTAGCGCTCGGGTGCCCCCGGCGGATGGGCCACACCCCAGATCTGTGGCGCATCGCGTGTCAGCATCCGCGCCTCGATCCGGTCCAGACAGGCGCGTGCCGCCACCGGATCGCCGCAGCACGCCCCGATCGAGCGTGTCCACAGCCGCAACGCGGACGCCGCGCTCCACGGTAG
>DASWPI010000049.1:0-5595 GCA_036398515.1 Paenirhodobacter sp. | reverse complement strand
AAAATCGCGCAGGATCGGGAACAGTTCATAGATCTCATCCGGGATGACATGTTCCGACCGGGGCAGCACCGCGAAGGCGGTTTCCATGTTTTCGCGCACCGTCAGCAGCGGAAAGATCATCCGCCCCTGTGGCACATAGGCCAGCCCCCGGCGCGCCATGCCCTGCGGCGCGACACGCGGTACGGCCTCGCCCGCCAGAAGCACCTCGCCGCCCGAACGGATATGGGTGCCCGATATCGCTTTCAACAACGAGGTCTTCCCCACCCCATTGGTGCCCATGATACAGGTCACTTCACCGGCGCGGGCCTGCATATCAATGCCATACAGGATCTGCGACCCGCCATAATGCAGCGTCAATCCTTTGGTTTCCAGCATGTTACCGCCCCAGATATACTTCTATGACCTTCGGGTCCGAGGTGACGTGATCCAGCGACCCCTCGGCCAGAACCGAGCCCTCATGCAAGACTGTCACCCGACAGTTCAGCCGACGGACAAATTCCATGTCATGTTCCACCACCACCACCGCGCGGGTCCTGGACAGATCCACCAGCAGCGCGGTGGTCTGTTCGCGCTCGGCCAGCGTCATTCCCGCCGCCGGTTCATCGACCAGCAACAACCGCGGTTCTTGCGCCAGCAACATGCCGATCTCCAGCCATTGTTTCTGCCCGTGGCTGAGTTCCCCGGATTTGCGCGCCAGTTGATCACCCAGCCCCACCTGCTTCGCCAAGGCGGCAACACGGGTATGGTCGGCCTGCGACGGGCGCCAGAACAGCACCGCGAACGGGTTGCGGTTCGCCCGCAACGCCATCATCAGGTTCTCGGTCACGCTTTGATCTTCAAAGACGGTCGGGCGCTGAAACTTGCGCCCCACCCCGGCACGGGCAATTTTCGCCTCGTTCAGTTTCAGCAGATCAATGGATTTCTCGCCCCACAGCACGCGCCCGCTATTGGGCCGGGTCTTGCCGGTGACGATATCCATGAAGGTGGTCTTGCCCGCGCCATTCGGGCCGATCACCGCGCGCAACTCGGCCGGGCCGATTTCAAACGACAGGTTGTTGATCGCCTTGAAGCCATCAAAGCTGACCGAAATGCCCACAACCTCCAGCAGGGATTTCATGCCTCGGCCTCCTTTTCGCGCAACGCGCCGTCATCCGGGCCCAGCGGATCACCGCCGCGATCCGGCTTGCGCCAGCCGGTCAGCAGGTCGATCAGCCCCGACAGCCCCTTGGGCGCGAACAGCGTGACCAGAACGAAGCTGAGGCCCAGCAGCACCTGCCACCAATCCACCCATTTGACGACATAGACCCCCAGGTTCACATCCGGCGCCCGCCCGCCGGTGAACCAGGTCGAGACCATCGACACAAAGGCCGCGCCGATCACCGCGCCGTACAACCGCCCGCGCCCGCCGATCGCCACCCAGACCGCCAGATAGATCGAGGCCACCGTCGACATTTCCGCCGGATTGATAATCCCCGCCTGAGGGTAATACAGCGCGCCCGCCAGCGCCGCGATCACCGCCGTCAGGGTAAAGATGAACAGCTTGTAGGTCTCGACCGAATACCCCAGAAAGCGCACCCGTGCCTCGTCATCGCGGATGCCGCGCATGACCGAGCCGAACTTGCCCGACACGATGAAGGCCGACACCACATAGCCCAGCCCCAGTGCCGCCGCCGAGGCCCACAGGAACCACACCGACAACGCATCCTGCCCCGCCGTGACACCGGGAATATTCTGCAACCCGGACAAGCCGTTATTGCCGCGCAGCCCGGAATCGTTCTGGAACAGATACAGCGACAGCGCCAGCGTCATCGCCTGCGTCAGGATCGACAGATACACCCCCGTCACCCGCGACCGGAACGCCAGCCAGCCAAAGACGAACGCCAGTAGTCCCGGCACCAGAACGACGAACAGCAACTGCATCGGCAAAGATCCGGCGAAATGCCATATCGCTGGCAGTTGCGCCGATCCGACCACCCCGAAGACCTGGGTGGCGATGGCGTCGTTCACCTCCTGGGGGGTCATCGGCAAGGCGCCACTGGCCGAGGCCAGCACGATTTCACGCGTGCGGGCATACATCAGCCACATGCCGATCATATAGCCGCCCAACCCGAAAAAGGCGAAATGCCCCAGACTGAGAATGCCGGTGTAGCCCCAGATCAGGTCCATCGCGATGGCGATCAGGCACAGGCACAGCGTCTTGCCCAGCGTCTTGACCATCGATGTCGAGACGAGCCCCGTGCCATAGGCATGCGACAGCAGGGTCACCGCCAGGGTGAACAGCGCCAGGATCAGGATGAAAATCAGAACCGAGGGGTTCTTGCTGATAAATCCACGGCTCATGCCTGACACTCCGATTGCGCGACGGTGTCATGCCGCGGCGGCCCCTTGGGATGACTGCGAAGATCCGACCAATGGCACATGGCTCAATCCCCCGCCGCGCGGCCCTTGAGGGCGATGATGCCCCGCGGCCGGAACTGGATGAAGATGATGATGAACAAGATCATATAGGTCTGCGCCGCCAGCGTGTTCGAGGGGTTCAGCGACTCGATCCCCTTTTGCAGGAAACCAACCAGCGTCGCCCCGGCCAGCGTGCCCCAGATATTGCCGACACCGCCAACCACCACGGTCATGAAGCTCTGCACGATGTAATCCGAACCCAGTTCGGAGGTGACCTTGGCGAACAACCCGATCGCCACCCCGGCAATGCCCGCAATCCCCGAGCCCAGACCAAAGGTCAGCATGTTGATCCGGTCGGGGTTGATGCCCATCGACGCCGCCATCGACGGGTTCTGGGTCACGGCGCGGACCTCCAGCCCCAGACGTGTGCGGTTCATGATGAACAGGAAAACCGCCAGAAAGATCAGCGCCAGCACGAAGATCGCAATGCGGATATAGCTGATCGAAACGATGTCATTCAGCGTCCAGGCCCCGTCCAGCCACCCCGGCGCCGTCAAGGGCCGCGCCTGGGTGCCGAAGATGTTCTTGAACAGCTGTTGCAACGCGATGGAAATGCCGAATGTCGCCAGCAGCGTTTCCAGCGGGCGTTTGTACAGATGGCGGATCACCAGCCGCTCCATCGCCACCCCGGCCAGAAATGTCACCGCAAAGGCCAGCGGCAATGCCACCAGAATCGATATGGTGTAGTCGCTGATATATTGCTGCACCACATATCCGGTATAGGCGCCCATGGTGATGAATTCGCCATGCGCCATGTTGATCACCCGCATCACCCCAAAGGTGATCGCCAGCCCGATGGCGGCCAGAAAATAGATCGAGGCCAGCGACAAACCGTCCAACCCCAGATCAATGCCCTGCATCGCCTGCACCTTCAGCGATACCGATTTCAGCGCCCCTTTGGCGGCATCGGTCAGGGCGGCATCGGATTGCGTATAGATATCGGCATAGTGATGCGCCGCGACAGCGGTTGCGACCTCATCATCGGTGGCGGCGGCGGGCACCGCGCCGCTGATCTCCAGCGCGGTATAGGCAATGTCGCGCTGTGCCGGATCATCCAGCCGGGCCAGCGGCACACCGCCGACCGTACCATTGACCACATGGGCCTCCAGCGCCGCGCGCTGATCGGCGCGGGTCAACCGTTTGGGCGCCAGCCCCTGCGCCACCAACATCGCATAGGCATCCTCGGCACTGAAACCGGATTGGCCTAGCTTCAGCGTCTCGGCCAGATTGCCGGTGGGCGCATCGGTGAACACTTGCCGCGTCGTCGCCAGCAACGGGTTCAGCGCCGCGCGAAAATCCAGCGCCATATCGGCACCAAAGCCGTTGATCGCCGCGATACGTTCAGCGGATGTGGCCCCGTAACTGATGGTCATCAACCCGGCCAGACGCTGCTTTTGCGCCTTCAACGCCGGATCGCTTTCCCCCGCAATAGAGGCCCGAAGTGGTGCCAGGTTTTCCGCCGCGCCCTGCCGCGCAAGGGTATCCAGCGCGGCGCGGCGCCGGGCCGGGTCGGGATCGGACAGCTGGAATCGCACCAGCGCCGAGGCGATCAGCCCCTGCACCCCGGCATTGGGCTTGATTTCAGTGATCTCGGATTTCGGCGCGGTTCCCACCGCCGCCCCGTTGATCGGGTCCAGCAGCGCCACACCATCGGCCGATTTCCCCAGCCGGAAGATCGCGCCATCGGCCTTGCGCTGGCCCAGCTCGCGCGCACCCCAGGCCTGCAGGAATGCCGCAGTCCCCGGGTCGCCCGAGGCGCCAATGGCCTCGATCACCGGGCCGATGGTCTGGCGCGACGATTTGGCGATGTCGGCGGCATTGTCGGCAATGACCCGCGCCAGACCGGTCAGGGGGACAGAAGCGCCAGAAGCCGTGGGAGAAACCGAAGGGGTGGCATCCTGCGCAAACACAGGAAGGGCCAGGCACAGACCCGTGGTCAATGCCAAAAGAAAGCTGCGCATGGCTGCTCCCGCAAAGGGCGAAAAGGAGGAGGCCGGGGCCTCCTCCAGTCAGATCAGTAGTTCGATTTCAACTGCACGCAGGTCTTGCTGTCCTTGTTGTACATGCCGCACTTCAAGGTCTTCCAATCCGAGTCCAGCACCGCCGATTCCGGCAGGAAATCGGTCCACGCATCGCCCGGCACCGGTTCGGTCTGGCTGATAATGTCGAACTGGCCATCCGCCTTGATCTCGCCGATCAGCACCGGCTTGGTCAGGTGGTGGTTCGGCAACATCTCGGCGGTGGTGCCGGTCAGGTTGGGGAAGGTCTGGCCGATCATCGCATCCGACACCTTGTCGACATCGGTGGTGCCCGCCGCGGTCACCGCATTCACCCACATGTTGAAGCCGATATAGGTGGCCTCCATCGGGTCATTGGTCACGCGCTTGGGGTTCTTGGTGAAGGCCTGCCACTGCTCGATGAAGCTCTTGTTGACGGGGGTATCGGCGGATTCAAAATAGTTCCAGGCGGCCAGCTGGCCCACCAGGTTCTTCAGATCGCCTTCTCCCAGCCCCGACAGTTCCTCTTCGCCCACCGAGAAGGCGACGACGGGGATATCGCTGGCGGTGATGCCGCTGGCGGCCAGTTCCTTGTAGAAACCGATATTCGCATCGCCGTTGATGGTCGAGATCACGCCCACCTTCTTGCCATCGGCGCCCAGGGCCTTGACGTCGGCGACGATCTTGGACCAGTCCGACTGGCCGAACGGGGTGTAGTTGACGAAGATGTCGCTCTCGGCGATGCCCTTGGATTTCAGATAGGCGCTCAGGATGTTGTTGGTGGTGCGCGGGTAAACGTAATCGGTGCCCAGCAGCGCGAATTTCTGCACGCCCAGTTCATCGAGGAAATAGTTGACCGCCGGGATCGCCTGCTGGTTCGGCGCGGCGCCGGTATAGAACACGTTCTTCGACGATTCCTCGCCCTCGTATTGCACCGGGTAGAACAGCAGGCCGTTCAGCTCTTCCAGCACCGGCAGCACCGATTTGCGGCTGACCGACGTCCAGCAACCGAAAATCACATCGACCTTGTCGACGGTCAGCAGTTCCCGTGCCTTTTCGGCAAACAGCGGCCAGTCCGAGGCCGGATCGACCACGACGGCCTCCAGCTTCTTGCCCAGAATGCCGCCCTTCTTGTTCTGTT
>DASWPI010000048.1:0-10321 GCA_036398515.1 Paenirhodobacter sp. | reverse complement strand
GGCGGTTAGCTCAGCGGTAGAGCACTACGTTGACATCGTAGTGGCCACTGGTTCGATCCCAGTACCGCCCACCATTCACCGCTCCCTTCGGGGGGCACATCTGTTTCAAGGCGCACGCGCGCCGCGACCAGGAGGAAGACCATGAAGGTCCGCAACTCGCTCCGTTCGCTCAAGCAGCGTCATCGCGATTGCCAAGTCGTGCGCCGTAAAGGCCGCGTCTACGTGATCAACAAGACGCAAAAGCGTTTCAAGGCCCGTCAGGGCTGATCGCTTGCAGCGACGACATTCAGGCCGCATGGGAAACCGTGCGGTCTTTTTGTTTGCCCCCCCTCAATACGCGGTCTTGATACGCGGTCTTGCGCCATGCAGCGCGACGTGATTCCATAGTCGCTGACCAAAGAGGCAACGTCATGCTATCGCTGATCCTGCACCGCGCGCCCACCCAGGGCTTTTACCGCGTCGACCTGACCGGCAATCTGTTTGGCGAATACAGCGTTGCGCGCGAATGGGGCCGTCAGGGCCGCCCGCTGGGCCTGCGCGTCGCGCTGTTTGGCAATCTGCGCGAGGCCGCCCAAGCCGCCGATCACTGGCAGCGCGGCGCCAGACGCCGCGGCTATCGCGCGCAAGAGGACACCTGCGGCCACTAGAACGGACAGGGCGCCCCAAAGGTCATGTGCTTGCCGCCGTCGGGGTGGCGGAACCGCAAGCTCTCGGCATGCAGCATCAGGCGGGGGAAATCCTGCGCCGCACCCTGAGCATAAAGCGGATCACCCAGAATCGGATGGCCCTGCGCCTGCATATGCACCCGCAACTGATGGCTGCGGCCAGTCAGCGGCGTCAACCGCACGCGGGTGGTATCCCCCTCATAGCGCATCACCCGCCAATCGGTCTGCGCCGGACGGCCGTTTTCCGCATCCACATGCTGGCGCGGACGATTGGGCCAATCGACACAAAGCGGTAGATCCACGCGCCCCTCTTTCGGCGTAAGATGCCCCCACAGCCGCGCGACATAGTGTTTGCGCGTTTGACGATGCTCAAATTGCAGCCCCAGATGCCGTTGCGCATGGGGTGTCAGGCCGAACACCATCACCCCCGAGGTATCCATGTCCAGCCGATGCACCAACAGCACCGTCGGCCACGCCCCGCGCAACCGGTTGATCACGCAATCCTGCCGATCATCGCCCTTGCCCGGCACCGACAACAGGCCCGCAGGCTTGCCAATCACCAGAATCTCATGATCGGCGTGCAGGATCGCCGGTTGCTCGGCCGTGGGGGAGTAGATGAAATCAGTCATGGCAACGGGGGATGGCCGCGAACCGTGCCCTAGTCAAGCACAAGCTTGGCCGCCAAGCCGCCGAACATCACCGCCGCGACCCGATTCAGCATCCCCATCCGCTTGGCCAGCCGCGCCCCCAGCCAACCTGCCGTCGCACCATAGCCCGTGGTGATCAGCGTCCCGGTCAAAAACACGATCCCGCCCAGGATCAACATCTGCTGCCACACCGGACCATAGGCCGGGCTGGTGAATTGCGGCAGATAGGCCAGCATGAACAACATCACCTTGGGGTTCAGCAGATTGGTCAGAACGCCGCGGCGGAATGCCTCATGCGGGGTCAGGACGGCACGTACGGCCCCGGTGTCCGGCCGCGCCGCCGTCCAGCTGCGCCACGCGATATACAACAGATACCCCGCCCCGAACCAACGCACCACGTCCAACGCACCGGGGTGTGCCGCCACCAGCGCCCCCAACCCAAAGGCCGTCGCGCAGGTATGGAAAATGCCGCCAACCCCAACACCCATTCCGGCCGCCATCCCGACCCGGGGGCCGCCCTGAATGCCCGAGGCGGTCGCAAACAACACATCCGATCCGGGCGTGATGCTCAGCACCAGTGCCCCTACCCAGAACGCCAGCAGCGTCCCCAGCGGAATGGCCATCAACGTTTCCAACATAATCCATCCTGTCGCACATCAATGGCTGTGGCCATCACACCGCACATGCACAGCACCATACTCACCTGGGATATACGGCGAAAGCCATCCATTTGCGGGCCATCGGAGGGCACGTTCCGCCTCATCATTGCTGTTGCATGCCGCTGGTGCCCCCTCCACCCCTTGCCCAATGTGGCGCCGAATTTCCTGTGCTTACCGCTGCATTTCAGGATGATTGCCGCTTTTCCGGGCACCGCCATCCATGTCAGCCCAGCTACAGATCTGACCGATTCGCGCAACACGGCACGTCGCTTCATCCGGTCCGATGGCTGAATACGGATTGGTAAGATTCTACCGCTAGGCTTTGAACCAACTGTAATGGGGTGGGGGCCATGAATCTTTACGCAGAGACCATCAACGGCGCCCTGGTGATCCGCATGGCTGAAGACCGGCTGGATGCCGCGATCGCGATACGGTTCAAGGACACCATGCGCGACCTGACCGATCATCCGGCCTCACGGGTCGTGCTGGACCTGTCGCATGTCACCTTCCTGGACAGCTCTGGGCTGGGGGCGCTGGTCGCGGTGATGAAGGGGCTGGGGCACGGACGGAAACTTGAACTCAGCGGGCTGCGGCCACAGGTGGAAAAGGTTCTGAAATTGACCCGGATGAACACCGTATTTCCCATACACCCAGACGTCGATCACGCAGTGGGGGGATTGCGCAATGTGGGCTGACGACCCGTCATCGGCGTCGCGCGCCCTGGCGGAGGGAAGCGACATCGGGAAGACCTCGCGGGGCACGGACGAATTCGGCGAAACCTGCCCATCCGACGATATTTTACCGCCGCCGCCCCCAAGCAATATCTGGCATGAAATCGGGCAAAAACCCAGCAAACATATTCATCTACATAGCTTTCGGGCCAACCCGTTTTCGGTGCGCGATGCCATACATGCGGTACAACCCCGGATCGAATGCCTGCTGCGCGTCGAGGACGCCTGGACGCTTGAACTGGTGCTGGCCGAGATCATGAACAACATTGTCGAACACGGCTATGCGAATACCGGGGAGGGCACAATCTCGCTGGCGATGGCCCTACAAGGCGATGAGCTGATCTGCACCATCGGCGATTTCGGGCCAGAGCTGCCCGCGACATGTCTGGGCACGGAAATCAAACCGCCCGAGCCCGCGGATCTACCCGATGGTGGTTTTGGCTGGTTCCTGATCCGTGATCTGGCACAGGATTTACGCTATGACCGGGAAGAGGGGCGCAACTGGTTGACCCTACGCTTTCCGCTGGCGAAGCCGGATCAGTTCATCTGAAGCTGCAACGGATACCGGCCCTCGAAGAAATCCCCGAACAGGTCGAACAGGTCGGGATGCTGCACCGGTTCGCCGGTATCATCCACCTCCAGATTTTGCTCGGACACATAAGCGACGTAGTAATTTTCGTCATTTTCGGCCAGCAGATGGTAAAATGGCTGATCCTTGCGGGGGCGATTTTCCTCGGGAATGGATTGATACCATTCCTCGGTGTTGGAAAACGACGGATCGACATCAAAAACCACCCCCCGAAAGGGATGCGTTCGATGTCGGACGATCTGCCCAAGATGGTATTTGGCGCTCGTGGTCAGCATAAACGGCCTCCGCGCAGCTTCCTATCGCTTGCGGGCCGGTGCGTCCAGCACTTCACGAAGAACAGGGTTAAGAAACTGCCGCCGCGGGCATCCGCCCATGACGGGGTCAAATCATGTCTTTGTCATTTCCCCTGATGCGGAATTCACGTAAAATGGCGAAAAATAAAGCCAAACGGGCAGAGCAGCATGAATAAATTCCTGAAATTGGCCATCTTGCTGATGGTGGCTTCTTGCGGCGGTGGTGGCTCGCAGGCGCCTCGAAATCTGGACAATGCCTGCCTGCTGTCCCGTGAAAAACCACAGTATTTCGCGGCCATGAAACGCACGGAGGCCCGATGGGGGGTGCCCGTGCATGTGCAGATGGCGACCTTCCATCAGGAATCGAAATTCATCGGTACCGCCAAGACACCGCACCGATATGCACTTGGAATCATCCCGCTAGGTCGGCAAAGCTCGGCCCTGGGTTATAGCCAGGCCATTGATTCGACGTGGAAAGATTATCAACAATCGACCGGAAACCGCAGTGCGCGCCGAACCAAGTTCCAGGACGCCTCCGATTTCATGGGCTGGTATATGGACGGCACCACCCGGTCATTGGGGATTTCAAAGTATAATGCACGCGACCAATATCTGGCCTACCATGAGGGCCGGACCGGTTTTGCGAACGGCTCGCACGGGGCCAAGGGCTGGTTGCTTTCGACCGCCGACAAGGTGCAGTCGCGCGCCAATATGTATCAAGCGCAATTGGCCGGGTGCCGTCGCTAACGACGGGCGCCCATCTCGGCATCAATGTTGAACAGGCGTGGCCCCAGCGTCACGCCATTTTCCAGCCCCTTCAGCATGACCGCCGTCTTGGCGCCGGAATCATCGGTGACAATCCAACGGTCCAGACGTGTCGGGTTTGCGGTGAAAACCATGCTGATCGTCCCATATTCCGGGTGTGCAGGATCTTGCGCGACCACCGTGGTGGCTTTGCCGTCGCTCTTGTGCCCCACCACCATGCCGGACTGCGCCAGATTGACATCCTTCGCCAGGAATATGCTCAGCGGCGTGCGTGACAGCGGATATTGCGTCGGCGCCTGATTTGACTTGCCGTCAAAAATCGCCACCTGCCCCGCCGCCGCCAGCACCAGCGTCTTGTCCTTGTCATATTCGAACCGCGCCCGGCCGGGACGCTTTATATAAACCGTTCCGGTCGACGTGCTGCCGTCGGCATTCACCTGGGTGAAGGCCGATTGCGCACTATCCAACGTATTCAGATAGCGCGAAATTTCAGCCAGCGGGATGGCCTGCGCAAAGGCGGGCACCGCAAGACAAAGGGCGAAGACGGGCGCAAGGGCGAGGCGAAGCATTCTCATTTCCCCAAAATAGCGCATACCCGGAAAAGCAAAAGCCCCGCCAGATCAACTTGGGCGGGACTTGCATCACATTCGCGCGGCGTCACTGTTCCGGCACGAGAATCTCACGCTTTCCAACATGATTGGCGGAACTGACGACATTCTGTTCCTCCATCTGCTCGACCAGACGTGCGGCCTTGTTATAGCCGATCCCCAGTTTGCGCTGAATGTAGGACGTGGAACATTTGCGATCCTTGATCACAATCGCAACGGCCTGATCATACAGCGCATCCTCGCCATCGCCATTGCCACCCAGCCCCAGCACCTGGTCGATATCGCTGGCGGAATCCTCATCCGGCCCCTCGACCACGCCCGACATATATTCCGGCGGGCCAAAGGATTTCAGGTGGGTGACGATTTCCTCGACCTCTTCATCACTGACAAAGGGGCCGTGGATACGGGTGATGCGGCTGCCCGTACCCATATACAGCATGTCGCCCATGCCCAGCAGTTGCTCGGCCCCCTGCTCGCCCAGAATCGTGCGGCTGTCGATTTTCGAGGTCACCTGGAACGAGATCCGGGTGGGGAAGTTCGCCTTGATCGTGCCGGTGATCACATCCACCGACGGGCGTTGCGTCGCCATGATCAGGTGGATACCCGACGCCCGCGCCATCTGCGCAAGCCGTTGAATACACGCCTCTATTTCCTTACCCGCGACCATCATCAGATCGGCCATCTCATCGACGATCACGACGATGTAGGGGAAGGGTTGCGGCTGGAATTCCTCGGTCTCGAACACCGGCTCGCCGCTGTCCTCATCAAAGCCGGTCTGCACGGTGCGCTTGAACATCTCGTTCTTGTCCATCGCCTCGCGCACGCGCCCGTTATAGCCCTCGATATTGCGCACGCCCAGTTTCGACATCCGGCGATAGCGTTCCTCCATCTCGCCGACGACCCATTTCAGCGCCACGACCGCCTTTTTCGGATCGGTCACAACCGGCGACAGCAGATGCGGAATACCGTCGTAAACCGACAGTTCCAGCATCTTCGGGTCGATCATGATCAGCCGGCATTCCTCGGGTGACAGCTTGTACAGCAGCGACAGGATCATCGTGTTGATCGCCACCGATTTACCCGACCCCGTCGTCCCCGCGATCAGCAGGTGCGGCATCTTGGCCAGGTTGGCGATCACCGGCTCACCGCCGATATCCTTGCCCAGTGCCAGCGGCAGGCGTTGATTGCCATCGCCGAAATCGCGCGCCGCCAGAATCTCGCGCAGCACGACCTTTTCACGATGCGCGTTCGGCAATTCGATCCCGATGACCGAACGCCCCGGCACCGTCGACACCCGCGCTGACAGCGCCGACATCGACCGCGCGATATCATCGGACAGCCCGATCACACGGCTGGCCTTCAGCCCCGGCGCCGGTTCCAGCTCATACATTGTCACCACGGGTCCCGGGCGAACCGAGACGATCTCGCCCTTGACGCCATAATCATCCAGCACGGATTCCAGCATCCGGGCATTTTCTTCCAACGCCTCATCCGACAGCGAATGACGCTGGATCGTGGCAGGGTTGGTCAGCAGGCTCAGCGGCGGGGATTCATAGGCCGGATGCTTTGGCGCCTCGAAGGCCAGTTTGGGTTGCGCCTCGGCAACCGCCTGCCGCGATGGCGCTGCTGCCTTTTTCGGCGGCGCAACCACACGGCGCTCCGGTGCGGGAGGAATCACCCGGCGATCCAGCTGAACTCCCGGCGCACGCCCCCCTGCCCCGCCCAAAGCCGAAGGCAGCGGCGGAATATCGTCGTCGTCGTCATCCAGTGCGGCAAAGGCGTTGCGATCAAAATCGTCCTCTTCCACCCAGTCGGTGTGCTGAGGGCGCATGGACAACGGGGCCGGTTGCACGGTGGCCACCTCATCCTCGCCCTGCCAGGCTTCGACAAGATCGTCCGGCGCGGCGGGATCGGACCAGCCCTGATCGGGATGTCCGGCATGAGGGGTCGGCACCGGGGCCGCCGTACCCGGCATGTAACGTGGCCGCGCCTTGATCGGGGGTTCGGCGCGACGCGCAGCAGGGGTCACGGGTGCCGGCATCAGCTTGGGAGCCCGTGCCAAGCGCTTGGTCACCGCCGCCAGAACCGAGGCCGGTGTGGTCACAGCGGGCGCAGGCATCGGCGCCGGTTCCGGCATCGGCGGTTCATACCGCTGATCGGCACGCATATCGGCGCGGCGCGGCGCGGTGAAGGCCTCGGGTTCCGGCACGGCATGGGTCATCGGCGCCTCGGCGCGGGTCTGCACGGCACGGGCGATGCGGGCACGGATACGATCCTCGGGCGGGGCCTGATCCATGACCGGCTGCCAGCGATCCTCCTGGTCAATCAGCGGCGCATCGTACGGATCGGCCTGCGCCGGTTCCACCGCGCGCCGGATGCGCGTCATCAAGGACGGGCGCTCGGCCACGGGCGCATCATATTGGTCGTAATCCGGGTTCCAGTCGGCCTGCGCGGGCTGATTGGCCTGCCATTCCGCCAGTTCGCGGGCCCGTTGCTGGGCATCGTAGCGGCGCTGGCGCATCTTTTCCGCCGCACCCTGTGCCGCCAGAACCGAAGCCTGCGCCCCGCGCCCCGCCAGAACCATCACCCCGGCATAGGCCGCCGCCGATCCCAGCATCAAAAACCGCCCGATGGTGCGCAGCTCGGCCCGGTTGAAGCCCAGCACGAACAGGCTCATCGCGATGGTGGCCACGGCCAGAACCACCGACATCAGCTTCAGCCCGATCGAGCCCGACACTGGTGACATCCCCAACAGCGACCCGGCAACCATATCGCCGAAATGCCCGCCCAGCCCAAACGCCTGCCCCCAGCCATCGCCCGGAACCAGCAGCGCGGCATAAACCGAGGCCACCGCGATCCCGATGGGAAAGAACACCGCGCGCGAGGACACCCGCTCCTCACCCCGGTGCAGAATCAGCCGCACCCCCCACACGATCAACCCGATGGGCAGCAACCACGCCCCCCGCCCGATGATCACGAACAGCGGCGAAGCGATCCCCGCCCCGATCCGCCCCAGCCAGTTCTGCACCGGCTGGTCGGAAACCGACATCCATGACGGGTCCTCGGGCGCATAGCTTCCCAACAACATCAGCGCCAGAACGCCGATGACGACCAATGCCGCCCCCAGCATTTCCTTGAACCGCCGTTCCAGCGCCGCTTGCGTGTTCTGGTCCAGAAGCGGATCGCGTTGCCGTGCCTGATAAGAAGCCATGCCCAACCGTCCTTACGTGTAGAGGCAGTCGCGGAGCTGGATCAGCCCGCGCTGCGTTTCTTGTCTTGGGGCGACCAAGGCCACCCGGATATACCCTTTACCGGGGTTATCCCCGTTCACTTCGCGCGACAGATAGGCGCCGGGCAAAACCCGCACTCCGGTCTCACGCCATAGTTTCAGCGCCGCCTGTTCGCCGTCTTCAACCGGAAGCCACAGGAAAAACCCACCCTCGGGCAAACGAAAGCTGTTCACCCCGGCAAAGATCTGCGCGGCATCGGCGAATTTCTGGGCATACAGGGCGCGGTTTTCCACCACATGCGCCTCATCCGCCCAGACCCGTTCGGAAACCCGCTGGATCGGCAATGGCAGCGGCGCCCCCGCATAGGCGCGCAGCCGACGGATATGCTTCATATTCTGTACACCCGAGGCCACGAACCCGGACCGCAGCCCCGGCAGGTTCGAGCGTTTCGACAACGAATGGAACACCGCAACATGTTCCGGGTCGATGCCCTCCGCATGTGCCACCTGCAACGCGCCGGGCGGCGGGGCATTGCGATAAAGTTCACAATAGCACTCATCGACGAACAGGCGGAAATCATGTTTTTGCGCCAGATGCAGCAACCCGGCCAGGTAATCGCGCGGTGCAACCGCCCCCTGCGGATTGGCGGGCGAACACAGATAGGCGATGGTCACCCGGTCCAGAATCTCGGCAGGCAGACTGGCGTAATCGGGCAGAAACCCGGTTTCCTCGGTCGCGGGCACGAAAGCCGGTTCCGCCCCGACCTCGACCGCCGCCACCGCATAGACCTGGTAGAACGGGTTCGGAATCAACACGACCGGCTTCTTGCCGTTCTTGGTTTCGGGCGACAGTGCCAGCGCCGCATTGAACAGCCCCTCACGCGTGCCATTCAGCGCCATGATCCGATCCGGCCCAACATCGACATCATAGCGCCGACCGAGCCAGCCGGAAATCGCCGCCAGCAAGTCCGGCGTACCGTCATTCGGCGGGTATTTTGCGAATCCGGCCAGATTTTCCGCCAGGACCTGCCCGACGAAATCAGGCATCGGGTGGCGCGGCTCACCAATCGTGAACTGCACCACGTCGCCGCCCGCAGGCGTCGAGTCAAGCAAGGCCCGCAAACGCGAAAAGGCGTATTCGGGCAGGTTCGAGAACCGCTCGGGAGTATTCATCTGTGCCTCATGGTCGGGGTCGTATCGCCCCTTTTCCCATCAGGTTACCCGCGCCACACCGCCACGTCCAGAAAAAGGAAACGCCCGCCAAGGGTTGACGGGCGCAGTTGTGACATTTGCGCCGGAGAATCAGGCAAGCGCGGCCTCTGCCGCCTGCCCCAGACGCAACAGACGTTCTTCGCTGCCCGGTGCCGCCATCAGGGAAATACCACACATCGGTTCCCCCGTCGGCAAGGTAAGGGCGCACAGGCCAAACAGATTGCCAATCCGCGTGTTGCGCAGCGCCAGCAGGTTTTCGGCCGAGAAATAATCCGCATCGACCAGCAACCGGCGCGCATCCGGCGGCAGAATCGGCGCCGTAGGCAGCAAAACCGCATCATAGCCCGCCGTTGCCGCCGCCCATTCGGCCCGCAGCGCCTCCAGCCGGGTCCAGCCCGCCACATAATCCGCCGCCAGGGCCGTCGCGCCGCCCCGGAACCGTTCCAGAATGGGCTTCCACATGCGGTCGGGATGCGCCTCGATCACCGCTTTCCAGATGCCATAGGCTTCGGGCGCGAACAGCAATCCGGCCAGTGACATCGCCGGCGCCACCATCGCCAGCGCCTTGCGGTCCACCTGCGCACCTGCGCGGGCCAGCCGGTCCACGGCGGCCTCGAACGCGGTGACCGGCGCCTCGCGCGCATCGCCAAAGGGCACGCCATCCAGCACCAGCAAGCGCATCCCCGCCAATGTAGCATCGCGCAGATCGGCGGCCTTGCCCCCCTCCAGCGTCGCCAGCACCAGGGCACAATCCTCGACCGTGCGGGCAATCGGCCCAACGGTATCGAACCGCGCACATAGCGGCACCACACCGCGCGTCGACACCCGGCCATGCGTGGTTTTCAACCCGACCAGATCGTTCCACGCCGACGGAATCCGCACCGATCCACCAGTGTCAGACCCGACCGCCGCCGCCGCCAGCC
>DASWPI010000047.1:0-3847 GCA_036398515.1 Paenirhodobacter sp. | reverse complement strand
GGTCGATACATATGCTCATTGCGTCTGCGAAACGTCCCTGACACGCATGGTTGGCACTATGATTTCGCCCTACAATAATATCGCGGATCGTAGGTCTGTTCAGACGAGACGGCTTTGCTCTTTGGCTGCCTTTACGAAGCCCGCGAACAGGGGGTGGGGGGCGAAGGGTTTGGATTTCAATTCTGGATGGAATTGGACACCGATGAACCACGGATGGTCTTTGTGTTCAACGATTTCTGGCAAACGCCCATCCGGGGACATGCCTGAGAACACCATGCCACAGGCTTCCAGCTGATCACGATACTGGATGTCTACCTCATACCGGTGGCGGTGACGTTCCTCGATCGTGGTTTCGCCATAGACTTCGGCGACCTTTGAGCCTTCCTTGAGGACTGCGGTATAGGCCCCCAGGCGCATCGTGCCGCCCTTGTCGTCATCCAGCTTGCGCTCGATCCGGTGGTTGCCCTGCACCCATTCCTTTAGGTGATAGACGACGGGGGTAAAGCGTTTGTGCCCGGCCTCATGGTCGAATTCCTCAGACCCGGCATCGTTGATGCTGGCCAGATCCCGCGCCGCTTCGATCACCGCCATCTGCATCCCCAGACAGATGCCCAGATAGGGGATGCCCTTTTCGCGCGCATATTGCGCGGCGCGGATTTTGCCCTCGGTGCCGCGTTCGCCAAAGCCGCCGGGCACCAGAATCGCGTGGAAATTCTCCAGATGCGGACCGGGGTCTTCGCGCTCAAAAATCTCGGCGTCGATCCATTCGGCCTTTACCTTGACCCGGTTTGCCATGCCGCCATGGGTCAGGGCCTCGGCGATCGACTTGTAGGCATCTTCCAGTTGCACGTATTTGCCGACGATGGCCACCCGGACCGCACCATCGGTGTTGGTCAGCCGGTCCATCACATCTTCCCAGCGGCTCATATCGGGCTTGGGCGCAGGCGAGATCCCGAAGGCATCCAGAACCGCCTGATCCAGCCCGGCGCGGTGATAGGCCAGCGGGGCTTCGTAGATCGACTTCAGATCATAGGCCGGGATCACGGAATCCGGGCGCACATTGCAGAACAGCGCAATCTTGTCGCGCTCTTTGTCCGGGATCGGCTGTTCAGACCGGCACACCAGGACGTCAGGTTGCAACCCGATCGAGCGCAGCTCCTTGACCGAATGCTGCGTCGGCTTGGTCTTCAGTTCGCCCGAAGCCGCCAGATATGGCACCAGCGTCAGGTGCATGAAAATGCACTGACCGCGCGGGCGTTCCTGGGCGAATTGACGGATGGCCTCGAAAAACGGCAGGCCCTCAATGTCGCCAACGGTGCCGCCAATCTCACACAGCATGAAATCGACTTCTTCGTCACCGACAGAGATCCAGTCCTTGATCTCATTCGTGACGTGCGGAATCACCTGGATCGTCTTGCCCAGGTAGGACCCCTTGCGTTCCTTTTCCAGAACGTTGGAATAGATCCGGCCCGAAGACACAGAATCCGTGCGCCGTGCAGATACGCCGGTGAAACGCTCATAATGGCCCAGATCCAGATCGGTTTCCGCTCCGTCGTCGGTGACGAAAACCTCACCGTGTTCAAACGGGGACATCGTGCCCGGATCGACATTCAGATAGGGGTCCAGCTTGCGCAGCCGGACCGAAAACCCTCGCGCCTGCAAAAGCGCGCCAAGCGCCGCGGAGGCAAGGCCCTTGCCCAGCGATGACACCACACCGCCGGTAATGAAGACATATCGTGCCATGGAAGCCCCCGTGATATTGCAAAAACATCTCAATTATCATGCGCCGTTGGCACAAGATCACGGGACCTAATATATAACCGATTCGGGGCGAGCCCGCAACCGCCCCGCTAAATTTTGTATTTTCCAGAAGTCCAGATCTAGGTCTGGTATCAGTTCGCAGCGGGCGGCGTTACCGGTGCATCGGCCGCTGCGGGCGGCAATTCCACCTGCGGCAGGGCCGGGGCATCTGCCGACGACGTCGCAGGCGCCGATTGCAGGAACCGATCAACCACCGAATTCACCCCGGCCTTGTGCGAGGCCAGAACCGTCAGCGCCATAGAGGTGATAATGAAGGCCGCCGCCAAGGCCCATGTCAGCTTGGTCAGCGCATTTGCCGCCTGCCGTCCGGTCATCACACCGGTGCCCGAGGACGATCCGCCCATGCCAAGCCCGCCGCCTTCCGACCGCTGCAACAGCACCACCCCGATCAAGAGCAAGGCGAGGATCAGGTGGATCGAGAGGACGACGTTTTCCATGGGTATGGTTCCGTTTGCTGACGGGTTTATCTATTCGTACGGACCCGTCGCCGCAAGCCCGTAGTTTCAACTTCGCGCAACAGCGGGGGCGGTGGTGGCATGAAAATGGCCGCCCCCTGGGGCGGCCATGTGATATTGGCGCAAAGGCCGCGCAGATCAGTCGATCGGCAAGGCCACAAAACGTGGTTCGCCGCCCCGACGCACCAGGATCAGAACCGATTTTCGGCCATCATCCTTGGCCGCCTTGACCTGATCTTCCAGATCCGAACTTTGCGTTACCGGCTGTTGCCCGGCCTCGACGATCAGGTCGCCTTCGCGCAGGCCCCGGTCGAACGCAGCCGATGTCTCGTCAATCGCCTTGATCACCAATCCGGTCTGGCCCGGTTGCAGGTTCAGTTCCTGGATCAACTGATCGTCCAGCGGCGCCAGGGTCATGCCCAAGATCTGGCTCTGGGTTTCGGCGGGCTTTTGCACAGCGGCGGGGATCGCCTCGCCCTCGGCGGTTTCACGACGTCCCAGCTTCACCAGCAGCGTCTGTTCCTTGCCGCCACGCACCACCACCACGCGCACGCCTTCGCCCACCGGGGCATCGGCCACGCGCCGCACCAGATCGCGCGAGTTCTTCACCTCGCCGCCATCGAAATTGGTGATCACGTCGCCCGCCAGAATGCCCGCATCTTTGGCCGGACCATCGGGGACCTCGGACACCAACGCCCCCTCGGGTTTCGGCAGCCCCATCGCCTCGGCCATCTCCGGGGTGATTTCCTGGATCTTCACGCCCAACCAGCCGCGCCGGGTCTCACCGAACTGCTTCAGCTGATCGACCACCTTTTTCACCACATTCGACGCCATCGAGAACCCGATACCGATGGAGCCGCCATTGGGCGACAGGATCGCGGTGTTCACCCCCACAACCTGACCGTCCATATTGAACAGCGGTCCGCCCGAGTTGCCCCGGTTGATCGCCGCGTCGGTTTGCAGGTAATCGTCATAGGTGCCGCTCAACTCGCGGTTCCGCGCCGAGATGATCCCGGCCGATACCGAGAACCCCTGACCCAGCGGGTTGCCCATCGCCAGAACCCAATCCCCGACCCGCGATTGATCGGAATTGGCGAAAGGCACGAAGGGCAGCGGCTTTTTCGCCTCGACCTTCAGCAAGGCGATATCGGTTTTCGGGTCGGTGCCAATCAGCTTGGCATCCATTTTCTCGCCGCCATAGAATTCGATCTGAATCTCATCGGCGTTTTCAATGACGTGATTGTTGGTGACGATGTAGCCATCTTCCGAAATCACAAACCCCGATCCCAGGGCCTGCGAGTGGCGCGGTTGTTGCGGACCATTTTGCTGCGGCATGTTCGGGAACGGGAAGTTGGGGAACATGTCCGAGAACGGCGATCCCTCAGGAAAGGGCGACCCTTGTGTCGGGGTCGAGACCGTCTGTGTCGTGGTGATCATCACCACCGAGGGGCTGATGCGTTCGGCCAGATCGGCAAAGCTGTCAGGGGCCGCCCGCGCAAAGGCCGGTGCCATCGGCGTCACCGCCAGTGCCGTGGATATCATCGCAGCCCCGATCACGCCCTTTACGAACC
>DASWPI010000046.1:0-30461 GCA_036398515.1 Paenirhodobacter sp. | reverse complement strand
CATCACCGAGGCGAACGGCAGCGACCATGGCTGCGGATGCTTGTCGGTATAGATCCCGATCAGCGGCTGCAACAACGAGGCCGTGCCCTGAAACGCCAGCGTCAGCAGCCCGATATGCCAGTAATCCAGATGGAACGCATCCTTCAGCATCGGATAGATCGCCGACAGCATCGACTGCATCACATCGTTCAGCAGGTGACACAGGCTGACCGCCATAAGGATCGGCGTGACGGTCGCGGTAGCGAGCTTGGCGGATTGGGGAATGGCTGTCATGATCGTTATGTCCGCTTGGTTTGCTTCGCTTTAGCGCGTCCGCGACAATCCGTCACGGATAGAATTGTCTGGATACAGTCAGCTTTGCTGCAATTCGACCGGCACCGTGCGCGCCAGATGCAGGAAAAAGGCCATGAAGGGCGCCGCGACATCTTCTTGCCGCGTCGCCGCATACAGGGTCTTGCGCAGGCCGGTTTCCGTCACCCGGCGGGTGACGTAATCGGGTTTGTACTTCACCTCGCGCAGCACCCAATCGGGCAGCACCGCCACCCCCCGCCCCGCCGCGACCAGCATCAGGATCACCGCCGTCAGTTCCACCTGTCGATGCGCCCGGGGTTCGACCTTGGCCGGGATCAGCACGGCGGAAAACACATCCGAGCGCGCCCGGTCGATCGGATAGGTGATCAGCGTCTGATCGGCGAAATCCGCTGCCTCGATCCAGGGTTTGGCGGCCAGCGGACTGGTCGCCGCCGCAATGAAAGTCGGGGAATAATCGAACAGCGGGTTAAACGTCACCCCGGCCATCTGTACCGGATCCGAGGAAATCACCAGATCGACCTCCTCTCGCGCCAGCGCCGGCAAAGCGTTGAAGGCCAGTCCGGCGCGGATGTCGATATCCACCTCGGGCCAGGCGCGGCGGAATTGCTCCAGCACCGGGAACAGCCAGTCGAAACAGGCATGGCACTCAATGGCGATATGCAGCCGCCCGGCCCGCCCCTCGCGCAGGGCCTTGAAATCGGCCTCGGTTGCCTCGATCTCGGGCAGGATCTGCTCGGCCAGGCGCAAAAGCTTCATCCCCGCCGCTGACAGCCGCAAGGGTTTCGAGCGCCGCACGAACAGATCCACTCCGGCCTGCTCCTCCAGCCCCTTGACCTGATGGCTCAGCGCCGATTGGGTGATGTGCAAAATGTCGGCCGCACGCGCCAGCCCGCCCGCCGCATGAATCGCCCGGATCGTGCGCAGGTTGCGGATTTCCAGATGCATATTGCGCCTCGCCTCATAACGTTCTTGAGAATTATGAATTGTTCTCACATCGCAAAATGTGGCACAAGCACCTTCGAAAGGATGCCGCCATGACAAATACGACCGATCAAAAGCCGCAGGCGACACCCGCCATCAGCTTCGAGTTCTTCCCGCCGCAGACGCTGGATGCGTCATTCCGACTGTGGGAAACCGTGCAGGCGCTGGCGCCGCTGAACCCGGCGTTCGCCTCGGTGACCTATGGCGCGGGCGGCACGACGCGCAAGCTGACACATGAGGCCGTGGCCACGATTCACAAGAATTACGGCCTGACCGTCGCCGCGCATCTGACCTGCGTCGATGCCACGCGCGCCGAAACGATGGAAATCGTCGAGGCCTATCATCAGGCCGGTGTCACCGAAATCGTCGCGCTGCGCGGTGATCCGCCCAAGGGCACGACCGGGTTTACCCCGCATCCGCAGGGCTTTGCCTCGTCGGTCGACCTGATCGAGGCGCTGGCGCGCGATGGCCGCTTCACCATCCGCTGCGGCGCCTATCCGGAGCCACACCCCGAGGCCGCCGATGCGCTGGCCGATGTGCGCTGGCTCAAACGCAAAACCGAGGCGGGCGCGACCTCGGCGATCACCCAATTCTTCTTTGCCCCCGATACGTTCTTCCGTTTTCGCGATGCCTGTGCGCGCGAAGGCATCACCGCCAAGCTGATCCCCGGGGTGCTGCCGATCCAGTCGTGGAAGGGGGTCAAGAGCTTTGCCGCGCGTTGCGGCGCCCATATCCCCGCCGGATTGGAAGAGCGGTTCGAGGTAGCGATCCGCGATGGCCGCGAACAAGAGTTGTCGGCCGAACTTTGCACTGATCTATGCCATAAGCTGATGGCGGGCGGCGTCGATCATTTTCAGTTCTACACGCTGAACCGGCCGCACCTGACCCAGCAGGTCTGCACCGCACTTGGCATCACCGCGCAATCGGCATTGGCGAGCGTGGCATGATCAAATCCGCCAATAACGGCAATTGCCCCCTTTTCTGACGCGGTGCAGACGTTAGGCTCCCCCCAATCAGGAGGAGCCCCATGACCGAACCGAAAATAGCCGAAAGCGCCGCCGATTTCCTGCCCCGCGAAACCATGCGAACCATGTCAGGGCTGGATTTTTTGCACAAAGTGCTGGCGGGCGAGATCCCCGGCATGACCATCGCCAGCATCCTCAACTATCGCCTGAGCCATGTCGAAAAGGGCATGGTCGAGGTCACGGGCACCCCCGGCCATTTGCAAACCAACACCTTTGGCGGCGTGCATGGCGGCTGGTATGGGGTGATTTTGGACAGTTGCCTGACCTGCGCGGTGATCTCGGCGCTGGAACGCGGGCAGTATCAAACGACGCTGGAATACAAGGTCAACATGGTGCGGGCGATCCCGGTCGGCACGACGGTGATCGGCACCGGGCGACTGGAACATCTGGGCCGCTCGACCGGCATCGCGCGCGGCGAGATTCGCGGCGCCGAGGACGGGCGGGTCTATGCGCTCGGCACTGCGACCTGTTTCATCATGGGCGAACCGGCCTGATCCCCCGCGCGCCAAGGCGCAGGGGTCAGGCCGCATCCGTCCTCAGATCTTCAGCGACAGCGCGGTGACGATTTCCATCTGGCCGAAGCCATTGAACTGGGTGTTGGTCGCCGAGGAATAGGCGCCCATCCCCTGAAACACCAGAAAGTCGCCTTCTTGCAGATCGCCCGACAGCGCCAGTTCTCCGGGCAACCGGTCGACCGAATCGCAGGTCGGACCAAAGACGATGCGGTCGATTGTTTCGCCGCCGCGCTTCTCGCCCTCGGGCGAGAACACCGCCACCCGGTCGATATTGCCGACCAGCGGCAGTTCCGCCAACCCGCCATACACCCCGTCGTTCAGGAACACATGGGTGCCATCGCGCACCGCCTTGATCCGGGTGATATGGGTGAAGGCATCGCCCACCAGCCCCCGGCCCGGTTCGCAAACCAGCGCCGGACGATCAGCGCCAAACGCCTCGGTTGCCACCCGGTCGATCAGATCGAAGATATCTTCCAGCGCCGGTGCCGGACCTTGCGTGCGGTGGTTCGGGAACCCACCGCCCACGTTCAGCCGATGTGCCTTCACGCCCGCCTCGGCACAGATCGTCGCGGCGGTGCGGATATAGGCATCCCACGCCATCGGATCGGTGCATTGCGTACCCGGATGGAAGGTCAGCGACGGGATGAACCCGGCATCCGCCGCCTTGCGCAACAAGTCCGCCGCCAGTTCCGCTGTGGCACCGAATTTCGCACCAAAGTTATAGGCCGCGCCATTCACCGGCATCTTGAACCGCACCGAGATTTCGCACCCGTCCGTCGGCACCATCTCGATCAGCTTGTCGAGTTCGCTATGCGAATCGATCGACCAGGTTTTCACCTTGGCCTTGACCGCATGCGCGATCTCGTCGCGCCCGCGCACCGGGTTATGGTAATGCAGCGCAGCCCCCGGTGCCAGACGACGGATCATATCGATCTCGTAGGGCGAGGCCACATCGAAGCCGCGAATACCCGCCGCCACGAGGTTCTGCACCACCATTTCATCCGGGTTCGATTTGACCGCATAGGTCACCAGCCCCGGAAACCCCGCGAGGAATCGATGTGCCATCGCCTGCAAAACCGCAGGCGCGAACACCAACACCGGATGATCCGGTTGCTTGGTACGAATGATTTCGGACGGATTCGCCCAGATAGTCTTAGACAGTCCCATCGGCTTTCTCCTCGCCAACAGAATTGCAGCCACCTCTTGCCCCGGCTTGACGGGTCGGGAGACGCTTACAGCGTTTCTACCAACCAGGCCAGGTGCGTATGAGCCGCCCTTTTCCTGTCTCACTTCAGTTTGCGCCATATGGGGCACATTTCCACCGAGCGAAAGTATAGAAATGCTGTGTAACATCGTTATAACAACCAAATGATCGGTCAAATTGTAAGGTAGGCGGATGGACGAACTGGACAGGGGTATTCTGGGGCTGCTTTCCGCCGATGCGCGGATTTCGGTGGCGACACTGGCGCGGCGGCTGCGGGTGGCGCGCTCGACCATTCAGGCGCGGCTGGAGCGGCTGGAGACCTCGGGGGTGATCGCCGGATATACCGTCAAGCTGGGCGAAGCGGCGCGCGCCGGGCGCCTGCGCACCACGGTCTTGCTGACCGTCGAACCCCGCGCCCAGCCCGCGATGCTGACCAAACTGAAGTCGATCCCCGAGGTCGAGCGCATCCACACCACCTCGGGGCGGGTCGACCTGCTGCTGCAGATCGCCGCCGATTCCACCGCGCAGATCGACCAGGTTCTGGATCAGATCGGCGCCATGCAGGGCGTGATCAGTTCCGAAAGCCTGATCCACCTGTCGACAAAGCTGGACCGCGCGGTGTAGGGCAACCCGCCCCAAGGACAAACAACCATGCCCCGTTACGCATTGCAGATCGAATATCATGGCGCCCCGTTCGCAGGATGGCAGCGGCAGGCCGACCAGCCTTCGGTGCAGGGCGCGATCGAGGCGGCACTGGCCCGGCTGGAACCCGGCCCCCATACCATCGCGGCGGCGGGGCGAACGGATGCGGGCGTGCATGCCACCGCGCAGGTGGCCCATGCCGATCTGACCCGCGACTGGGACCCGTTCCGTCTGGCCGAGGCGCTGAATCACCACCTGAAACCGCAACCCGTGGCCATTATCGCCGCCGCGCGGGTGGATGACGACTTTCATGCCCGGTTCTCGGCGCGTGAACGGCGCTATCTGTTCCGGCTGATCTCGCGCCGGGCACCGGTCACCCACGACAAGGGGCTGGTCTGGCAGGTGCGCAACCCGCTGGACGCCGCAGCGATGCGGGCGGGCGCCGCGCATCTGATCGGGCATCACGATTTCACCACCTTCCGCTCTTCGATCTGTCAGGCGGCCAGCCCGGTGAAAACGCTGGATGACATCCGCATCGACGTCATCGACATCCCGCAGGGGCAGGAATTCCGCTTTCACCTGCGGGCCCGCAGCTTCCTGCACAATCAGGTGCGCTCCATCGTCGGCACGCTGGAACGGGTGGGGGCCGGGTCCTGGCCGCCCGATGCGGTGCGCGACGCCCTGGCCGCCCGCAACCGCGCCGCCTGCGGTCCGGTCTGCCCGCCGCAGGGGCTGTATCTGTGCGGCGTCGGCTACACGCAAGATCCTTTCGCCTGACCGCAGAAAAACATTGACATAATTACAATTCCATGTCTGGACCTTTCGCCCCCGGCGTGATTACACTCCGCGCCGCTCAGGAATGAGGCCATAGGAGGCCAGCATGTCGTTTGGAAAGAACATCCGCACTTGGTTTGAAGGTCAGTGGCACGAAGGCGATATTCCCGTCATGCGCGCCGCCGATCACGGCATTTGGCAGGGGTCTTCGGTCTTTGACGGGGCGCGGCTGTTTGATGGTCTGGTGCCCGATCTGGATGCCCACCTGGCACGGGTGAACCGCTCGGCCGAGGCGCTGATGATCACCCCGACGATCGACACCGAAACGATGCTGGACATCGCCCGTGAGGGGCTGCGCAAATACGCCAAAGACGCGGCCGTATATGTGCGTCCGATGTACTGGGCGGTGAACGGATCGGAAATGGGGGTTTCGCCCGCGGCGAATTCCACCAACTTCGCGCTGTGTCTGGAAGAGGTGCCGATGCCCGACCCGGAGGGCGCGACGACCCTGACCACCACCAGCTTCCGCCGTCCGGTGATGGCCGACAACGTGTGCAACGCCAAGGCCGGATGCCTGTACCCCAACAACGCCCGGATGCTGGTCGAGGCGCAACGCAAGGGCTTCGGCAACGCGCTGGTGCAAGACGCCATGGGCAATGTCGCCGAAACCGCTACGGCGAATGTGTGGATGGTGAAGGATGGCGAATATTTCACCCCCATCGCCAATGGCACGTTCCTGTCGGGCCTGACCCGCAAGCGCCACATGAAGAACCTGCGCGACGCCGGATATACGGTGACCGAGGCGGTGCTGACGCTGGATGATTTCCGCCGTGCCGATGAGGTGTTCCTCAGCGGCAACTTCTCCAAAGTCACCGCGGTGAAGGGGTTCGAGGACGTCATCTACACCGAGCGGACATTCACCCGCAAAGCGCGCGAGATCTATATGGACTGGGCGGTTTCCTGCCCGCTGTGATGGCAGGGGCCGTTGTGATAGAAGGGGCGGGCCGTGCGCCCGCCCCATTTCATTTTGGCGTCCCCCCTTCACAGGTGCCCACCTTCACAAATGCCCATGATGCCCCGCCTTTTGCGATCCCTGACCCGGTTGACCCTGCTGCTTTGGGCGGCGACGACGGGGGTAGCGATGATCTGGGCGCTGGCGCATCATCCGCTGGCACAGCCGTTCATAGCCCGCACCGACGCCGAAATCCGCACCGCGCTGACCCGCGCGATGGCGGGCACGGTGACACCCGGCTGGATCACCCCGCGCCTGGAATCCGCCATTGCCGCCGATGATCCCGATCAGGTGACGATGCTGCTGGATCTGGCGCAGGAACACGGCACCACCTTGCCCGAAGGGCTACGCCCCCGCGCCCAGGCGGTTCTGGCCGCCCATCAGGGTCTGTGGCAGACCACCCAGGACTGTGGCGCCTGCATGATCGACATCGCCCATTGCCCGCGCCTCGCGCTGATCGGGGCCTGCGCGTTGCCGTTTGAATTGTCACCGGCGGGGGATGTGAATGAATTGCGCCGCCAGGGCATGGCATGGTGGCAGGGCGACGAGGTGGACACGATCTCGACCGCGCTGGCGTCGGTCGGGCTTGCCGCAACGGTGCTGACCATCCCGTCGATGGGGGCCTCGGCACCGGTCAAGGCGGGGGCCACTGCGCTGCGGCTGGCGCGGCGTGCCGACGCGCTGTCGCCGCGCCTGACCGCGGATCTGGGCCGGGCGGCACGTGACACCGGCGGCATGGCGCGGCTGACCGGAATGGCCGAAGACGCCACGCGGATCGCGCTGCGCGCCGGCCCGGCACAGACGCTGGACATCCTGCGTCATGCCGATGACGCACAGGATCTGCGCCGCCTGGCCCGCCTGTCCGAGGCGGCGGGACCGCAGACCAGGCGTGCGCTCAACGTGCTGGGCAAGGCGCGTAGCCTACGGTTACTGCACCGGATGGGCGACATGCTGATCCTGACACTCGGGCTGTTCATGACGCTTTGCGCACAGCTTGGTGGATTGGCGGCGGTGCTGCTGAAACTGGCATTGCGGCGGCTGGCGCGCTGACATGGCGGAAACAGCCTTGCCCGCCCGGCGATTTCAGGCAATGAATCCCCCGAAGGAGATCAGATGCGCAAATTTCTCGTCGTCCTTGATGATACCCGCGAATGCCTGAATGCCATGCGCTACGCCGCATTGCGCGCCGCCCATACCGGTGCGGGCGTCACCATCGTTTCGGTCATCCCGCCCGAGGAATACCAGCACTGGATCGGGGTCGGCGATATCATGCGCGCCGAGGCCCGCGACCGGATCGAGGCGCATTTCGAGGTCTTCGCCAAATGGATGCGCGACAAACAGGGCGTGGACCCCGAGCTGGTGATCCGCGAAGGCGAACCGGTGAACGAGATCATCGACGTCATCGCCCATGATCCGCAAATCGGCGTTCTGGTGCTGGGTGCAGGGACGGACAAATCCGGCCCCGGCCCGCTGGTCACGCAGATGAGCCGCAATTCCGGCTCGTTGCCCTGTCCGCTGACGGTGGTGCCGGGCGACATGTCCAAGGAACGGCTGGAATCCATCACCTGACGGGGTGGTTCTGCGCCATCGCACAGCCCACGTGGGGCGCTGCAACTTGACGTGCGGCCCCCGGGGTTCCATATCTGCATAAACGGGCGCGGAACTGCGTGATGCCTGGCCCGAGATCTTGCCTACGCCAAGGAGGCGCCGATGTTCATCCAGACCGAAACCACTCCGAACCCCGCCACGCTGAAATTCCTGCCCGGCCAGGCGGTTCTGGAAATCGGCACCGCCGATTTCCCCACCGCTGACGCTGCGGTGAAATCCCCTCTGGCCAGCCGGATCTTTGCCGTTCCGGGCGTCGCCGGTGTGTTTTTCGGATCGGATTTCGTCACCGTGACCAAGGATGACGCCACCGATTGGGCCCATGCCAAACCCGCGATTCTGGGCGCGATCATGGAACATTTCCAATCCGGCGCCCCGGTGATGGATGGCGAGAGCCCGGCCCCCGCCCATGCCGATCATGACGGCGAAGATGGCGCCATCGTCGCACAGATCAAGGATCTGCTGGACACCCGCGTGCGGCCCGCCGTGGCGCAGGATGGCGGGGACATCACCTTTCAAGGGTTTGAGCGCGGTGTTGTCTATCTGAACATGAAGGGCGCCTGTGCCGGTTGCCCGTCCTCGACCATGACCTTGAAGATGGGGATCGAAAACCTGCTGCGCCACTACATCCCCGAAGTGACCGAGGTGCGTCCTGTCAATGTCTGACGACAGGCCGGTAGTGCTGGCGTTCGACACATCGGCCGCGCATTGCGCGGCCGCTTTGTTGCGCGGTGAGACGCTTATCACCGCATGCCACGAAGACATGGCCAAGGGGCAGGCCGAACGGCTTATGCCGCTGCTGACCCAGATGCTGACCGACGCGGGGTTGGCCTGGACCGATCTGGATGCGCTTGGCGTTGGCATCGGGCCGGGCAATTTCACCGGGGTGCGGATTTCGGTGGCGGCGGCGCGCGGTCTGGCCCTGTCACTACGGATTCCGGCGATCGGCGTCAGCACGCTGGAGGCGATGGCCTATGGCGTCCCGCGCCCGGTGACGGTGGCGCTGGATGCCCGCCGGGATGAGGCCTATGTTCAGGTCTTCGATGAAACCGGTGCGCTGGCACCGGCCCTGATGCCCCAGGCGCAAATCCCCGGCGCGCGGCAGATTGGATCGGCGGCCCAAACGGTGCCGGGCGTCACGGTGCTGTCCCCCGTCCTGCCCCTGGCGCAGGCCATCGGGCGCATTGCCCAGGACCGGATCGACACGCCGCAGCCCCGCCCCGCCCCGCCGTATCTGCGTGGCGCCGATGCGGCGCCGCCGTCTGATCCGCCACCCATGTTGATTGACGGATGACCCCTGCCGATCTTGCCACGCTGCACGCGCGTTGCTTCGCCACGCCGCGACCGTGGTCAGCGGCGGAATTCACCGATCTGCTGGCCACAAGGTTCTGTTTTCTGCACGGCACGCCTGACGGGTTCGTGCTGGGCCGCGTCATCGCCGACGAGGCCGAATTGCTGACCATCGCCGTCGCCCCCGAGGCCCGGCGCCGCGGTCTGGCCCGCGACCTGATGGCCGACTTTGCCCGGACGGCGGCGATGCGGGGCGCGATCAGCGCCTTTCTGGAGGTCGCCGCCGACAACACCGCCGCCCGTGCCCTGTATGCCGCCACCGGCTGGCAGGCCGCCGGGCGCAGGCGGGGATATTACCACCCCGCGCAGGGCGCCCCCGTCGATGCACTGGTGTTGCGGCTGGACCTTGGCCGCCCGGAAACCACGCGATAGATCAAACGGGCGCAAGCATCGGACCCGAAACATGGAATCCACCTTGACCACTCCTGTCTTATGGCCGCTAATCTCGACCGGTAAGCGGGCCGATGCCCGCCATAAGCGTTCCGGCGGAACGCACCAACGACCGGGAGTGAACCATGACCCTGACGAAACGTTTTCTTGGTGCATCGGCGGCACTTGCGCTGATGACCGGCGCGGCGTTTGCGGAACCCGCGCTGATCTTTGACCTGGGCGGCAAATTCGACAAATCCTTCAACGAAGCGGCTTATATCGGCGCCGACAAATGGGCCAAGGAAACCGGCGGCAGCTACAAAGAGCTGGAAATGCAATCCGAGGCACAGCGCGAACAGGCCCTGCGTCGTCTGGCAGAATCGGGCGCCAACCCGATCGTCATGACCGGCTTTGCCTTTGGTGATGTGCTGAACACCGTTGCACCGGATTATCCGGGCACCAAATTCGCCATCATCGACGCGGTGGTTGACCAGCCCAACGTGCAATCCATCGTGTTCAAGGAGGAAGAGGGGTCGTATCTGGTCGGCATGCTGGCGGCGATGGCCTCGAAGACCGGCACCGTGGGCTTCATCGGCGGGATGGATATTCCGCTGATCCGCAAATTCGGTTGCGGCTACGCGCAGGGGGTAAAGGCCGCGAACCCCGCAGCCAAGATCCTGTCCAGCATGACCGGCACCACCCCCGCCGCCTGGAATGACCCGGTCAAGGGCGGCGAACTGGCGAAGGCGCAAAAGGCGCAGGGTGCGGATGTGATCTATGCGGCGGCGGGCGCCACCGGCATCGGCGTGCTGCAGGCGGCCGCCGATGAGGGCATCCTGTCGATCGGTGTCGATTCCAACCAGAACCACCTGCATCCGGGACAGGTCCTGACCTCGATGCTGAAGCGCGTCGACAATTCGGTCTACGAGGTGTTCAAGACTGGCGCCGAAATGAAGACGGGCGTGGTGGTGTCGGGCCTGGCCGACGAAGGTGTCGGCTATGCGCTGGATGACAACAACAAGGCGCTGATCACCCCCGAAATGAAGGCCGCCGTCGATGCCGCCGCGGGCAAGATCAAGGCCGGTGAAATCGTGGTGCATGACTTCATGACGGACAATGCCTGCCCGGTCGAATGACATGACACCGGGGCAACACACGGGGCGGCAGGCAACTGCCGCTTCGGGCACCGCGCGGCCCGCAATTGAATTGCGTGGCATTTCCAAGGCATTTGGCTCGGTGCAGGCGAACAAGGACATCTCGATCCGGGTCATGCCCGGAACGATCCACGGAATCATCGGTGAAAACGGCGCGGGCAAATCCACCCTGATGTCGATCCTTTATGGTTTTTACCGGGCAGATGACGGCGAGATCGTGATTCATGGTCGCACCACCCAGATTGCCGACAGCCAGGCGGCGATCCGTGCCGGTATCGGCATGGTGTTTCAGCACTTCAAGCTGGTGCAGAATTTCACCGTGCTGGAGAATATCATTCTGGGGGCAGAAAGCGGCGCGCTGCTGCGCCCGTCGATGGCCAAGGCGCGCAAGGAACTGGCGCGGCTGGCACAGGAATATGAACTGGATGTCGATCCCGATGCCCGGGTCGAGGATCTGTCGGTCGGCCACCAGCAACGGGTCGAAATCCTGAAGGCGCTGTATCGTCAGGCCGATATCCTGATTTTGGACGAGCCGACCGGCGTGCTGACCCCGCCCGAGGCCGACCATCTGTTCCGCATCCTCGATCACCTGCGCAAGCAGGGCAAGACCGTGCTGTTGATCACCCACAAGCTGCGCGAGATCATGCAGATCACCGATACCGTTTCGGTGATTCGCCGGGGCGAGATGACCGCCACCGTACCCACCGCCGGGGCCACGCCCGAGCAGCTGGCAGAGCTGATGGTGGGCCGCAAGGTGCTGCTGCGCGTTGACAAGACACCGGCGAACCCGGGCCGCATGGTGGCCCGCATCCGCGACCTGCGGGTGGTGGATGATGTCGGCGTCGAGCGTTTGAAGGGCATTGACCTGACCCTGCGCGCTGGCGAGATCCTGGGCATCGCCGGGGTGGCGGGCAACGGCCAGTCCGAATTGCTGGAAGTGCTGGGCGGCTTTGCCCGTGCCACCGGCTCCATCACCATGAACCACGCCCATCTGGCGCTGGAAGGGCCCGCCTGCAACGGCCGCACCCGTCGTGCCGAGGGAATCGCCCATGTCCCCGAAGATCGGCACAAACTGGGCCTGATCCTGGATTTCCCCGCATGGGAAAATACCGCCTTTGGCTATCAACACGCGCCCGAATACCGCCAAAATGCCCTGCTGATGGACAATCAGGCGATCATCGACGATACGCGCGGCAAGATGGAACGCTTTGACGTGCGCCCGCCCGATCCGTTTCTGGCGGCGCGCGGCTTTTCCGGCGGCAATCAGCAGAAAATCGTTCTGGCTCGCGAGATCGAGCGGAACCCCGATCTGTTGCTGATCGGCCAACCCACACGCGGCGTGGATATCGGCGCCATCGAATTCATCCACAAGCGCATCGTCGCGTTGCGGGACGCGGGCAAGGCGATCTTGCTGGTCTCGGTCGAGCTGGATGAAATCATGTCGCTCTCTGATCGCATCGCGGTGATGTTCGATGGCCGGATCATGGGCGAACGGCTGCCGCAGCGCACCGATGAACGCGAGCTGGGCCTGATGATGGCCGGCATCGAGACGGAGGCCACACCGTGACCAAACTACCGAAATGGGCGGATATGGTGTTGGTGCCGGTCATATCACTGGTGCTGGCGGCGGCGATTTCGGCGGTGGTGATCCTGCTGATCGGCGGCGATCCGGTCGAGGCGGTCAAGGTCATGGTCGATGGCGCACTGGGGTCGCCCTATGGCTGGGGCTATACGCTTTATTACGCCACATCGTTCATCTTCACCGGTCTGGGGGTCACGGTGGCCTATCACGCCGGTCAGTTCAACATCGGCGGCGAGGGGCAGGCGCAACTGGGCGGTTTGGGCGTTGCCCTGGTCTGCCTGGCCTTTCCCTGGACGCATTGGTGGATGGCCCTGCCCGCGGCGATGATCGGCGCGGCGCTGTTCGGCGCGGCCTGGGCGGGCATTCCGGCCTGGCTGGCCGCAAAACGTGGCAGCCACATCGTGATCACCACGATCATGTTCAACTACATCGCCGCCGCGCTGATCGTCTATCTGCTGGTCGAGGTGATGCGCCCCACCGGGCAGATGGACCCGGCCACGCCGCGCTTTGGTGCGGGTGCCGCCCTGCCCGGCCTTCATGACCTGCCCGGTCTGAACCTGATCTTTACCCGCAAGGTCCCGGCCAATGTCACGTTCTTCATCGCCATTCTGGCCTGCGTCGGGGTGTGGCTGCTACTGTGGCGGTCCCGTCTGGGCTATGAAATCCGCGCCTTTGGCCAATCCGACAGTGCGGCGCGCTATGCGGGCATTTCATCCACCAAGGTGATCATGGCGTCGATGCTGATCTCGGGCGGGCTGTGCGGGCTGATGTCGATCAACAACGTCATGGGCGAGGCCGGGCGGCTGTTGCAGAATTCCTCCGAGGGGGCCGGGTTCATCGGTATCGCCGTCGCGCTGATGGGGCGCAACCACCCGCTGGGGGTGTTTCTGGCGGCGCTGTTGTTCGGCTTCCTGTATCAGGGCGGCGCGGAAATGGGCCTGTGGACCAACATCCCGATAGAGCTGCGCCTGTTGTTGCAAGGTCTGGTGATCCTGTTCACCGGCGCACTGGACAATATGGTGCGGATGATGATCGCCCCCTTCTTTCGTGGCGCGGCGCGGCGCAATGCGCAGGACCGGGCTGCGGCGGGGGGCGTTGATGGATTATGAGACGCTGATGCAATTGCTGGCCTCGACGTTGCGTCTGGGCACCCCCTTGCTGTTCGCCTGTCTGGCCGGATTGTTTTCGGAACGCGCCGGGATTTTCGATATCGGTCTGGAAGGCAAGATGCTGATGGCGGCGATGGCCTCGGCGGCGGTCGCGGCCCTCACCGGGTCGGCCTGGCTTGGACTGATGGCGGGGATCTATGCGGCCTTTGTCATGGCGATCTTGCACGGCATCGCCTCGATCACCTTTCGCGGCAATCAGCTGATCTCCGGGGTGGCGCTGAATTTCATCGCCTCGGGCGCCACGGTGCTGATCGCGCAGGCGATGTTTCAGCAAGGCGGCCGCACACCGGCCCTTTCCGGCACCGCCCGGTTCAGCGCCATCCGCCTGCCCTATGCCGAACAGATCGGCGCCATCCCGGGCCTGGGTCCGTTCTACGAGCGCGTCCTGTCGGGGCAGTCGATCCTGGTCTATATCGCGCTGGCATGTGTGCCGCTGACATGGTGGGTGCTGTATCGCACCCGGTTCGGCCTGCGGCTGCGGGCGGTGGGCGAGAACCCGGAATCCGTCGATACCGCCGGGATTTCGGTGGTGCGGCTGCGCTATATCGCGCTGGTGATCACCGGCGTGCTGTGCGGTCTGGCGGGCACCTATATGGCCACGGCCCTACAGGCCGGATTTGGCCGTGAGATGACCGCCGGGCGCGGCTATATCGCGCTGGCGGCGCTGATATTCGCCAAATGGCGGCCGTGGCAGGCATTGTGGGCCACCATGCTGTTTGGCTTTCTTCAGGCGCTGGCGCTGCGTCCCGATGTGATCGAGGGCGTGCTGCATCTGTCGATCCCGGTGCCCGCACTGGATGCCCTGCCCTATATCCTGACGGTGATTGTGCTGGCCGGGTTCGTCGGCAAGGCGATCGGCCCGCGCGCTGGCGGACAGCCCTATGTGAAGGAACGCTGATGTCGGTGAACGACCTTGTCCGCCTGATCCAGGACCGCGCCGGGGCCGAACCGCCGCGTCTGGGATTGATCCTGGGGTCCGGTCTGGGTGCGCTGGCCGATAAGGTGCAGGGCACCGCCATTCCCTATGCGGATCTGCCGGGCTTTCCACATGCGGGCGTGTCGGGACACAATCCACATCTGGTGATCGGGATGCTGGAAGGTGTGCGCGTCGCCATTCTGGGCGGTCGGGCGCATTACTATGAACGCGGCAATCCGGCGGAAATGCGGCTGCCGTTGACGGTGTTGCAGGCGTTGGGATGCCCGGCGCTGTTGCTGACCAATGCGGCCGGCAGCCTGTGCCCGGACATTCCGCCCGGCGGGCTGATGCTGCTGTCCGACCACATCGCCTTTGCCGGCACCAATCCGTTGATCGGCGAGGCATCGGATGCCCGCTTTGTGCCGATGACGGCGGCGCATGATCCCGATATCCGCGCCGGGCTGCGTGCCGCCGCCGAGGCCGAGGGGATCGCGCTGCCCGAGGGGGTCTATTGCTGGTTCTCGGGCCCATCCTTTGAGACCCCCGCCGAAATCCGCGCGGCGCGGATTCTGGGCGCCGATGCCGTCGGCATGTCGACGGTGCCCGAGGTGATCCTGGCCCGGTTTCTGGGGCTGCGGGTCGCGGCGGTCTCGGTGATCACCAATATGGGGGCGGGCCTGTCGCACGAACAGATCAGCCATGATCATACCAAGGCGATGGCACCACTTGGCGCGGAAAAATTCGCACGGGTGCTGCGACGATATCTGCGCGGGCTGTGACGTGCCCGAAAGCGTCATTTGACTTGATCGCGGCGCCGGGTGACAGTGCAAGACCCGACGACCAGACCGCCAGCCTTTCACCCGCGGATCGCCGATGCAGATCTATCTTCCTATCGCCGAGGTCTCGGTCAACGCGTTCCTGCTGTTGGGGCTGGGGGGTATTGTCGGGCTGTTGTCGGGGCTGTTCGGGGTTGGCGGCGGCTTTCTGATCACGCCCTTGCTGTTCTTCATCGGTGTTCCACCCGGCGTGGCGGTGGCGACGGGGGCCAATCAGGTGGTGGCCTCGTCCATCTCCGGGGTGCTGGCGCAGTTCAAACGCAAGGCGGTCGATGTGCCGATGGGCGTGGTCCTGCAGATCGGCGGGCTGATCGGATCGGGCATCGGGGTCTGGATTTTCAACCGGTTGACGGTGCTGGGGCTGATCGACGTTGCGGTGCAGCTGGCCTATGTGGTGCTGCTGGGCACCGTCGGTTCCCTGATGCTGCTGGAATCGGTGCGCGCGATGGTCCGGTCACGGCGCGGTGTCGTGCGGCACCTGCGCCGCAGCCACCACGGCTGGGTCCACCGGTTGCCGTTCAAGATGAAGTTCCGCGCCTCGGGGCTGTATATCTCGGTCATTCCGCCGGTGCTGATCGGGATGGGCGTCGGCGTTCTGGGCGCCATCATGGGGGTTGGCGGCGGGTTCATCATGGTGCCCGCGATGATCTACCTGCTGGGGATGCCGACCAAGGTGGTGATCGGCACCTCGTTATTCCAGGTCATCACGGTATCGGCCTTCACCACGCTGATGCACGCGATCACCAATCAGTCGGTCGATATCCTGCTGGCGTTGTTCCTGATCCTTGGCGGGGTGATCGGCGCGCAGTTCGGTGCGATCCTGGGCGGGCGGCTGAAGGCGGAACAGTTGCGCATCCTGCTGGCGCTGCTGGTGGTGGCGGTGGCACTGAAACTGGCGCTGGATCTGCTGTTGCCACCCGGTGAGTTCTACACCATCTACCCGGGGTTGTCGTGATGTGGGGGCGGGCGATCATTCTGGCGCTGCTGCTGGCCCTGCCGGGCATGGCACCGGCACAGACCCGGCCGGAAACCGAACGCGTGGTGGCCGGGCTGAGCCATGACAACATCGGCATCACCGCCGCCTTCAACGGTTCCGAAGTGTTCATTTACGGCGCGGTCAAGCGAAATGCGCCCGAACCCGGCGGCGCGCCCTTGCAGGTCATCGTCACGCTGGAAGGCCCGATGCAGCCGCTGACGGTGCGGCATAAATCGCGCGAATGGGGGATCTGGCTGAACACCTCCAAGGTGCGGGTCGCCGCCGCGCCCAGCTATTATTCGGTCGCCACCACCGGCCCCATCGCCACCATCCTGTCCCCCGCCACCGATGCCACCCAGCGGATTTCCGTGCCGATGGCGATGCGCGGTTTCGCCGGGCCGCTGGAGGTCGATGACGCCCGCCCCTTTACCGAGGCCATGCTGCGCATCCGGGAAACCGAGGGCACCTATTCCCTGCGCGAAGGCGCGGTGCATCTGGTGGAAGACACCCTGTTTCGTGCCGACTTCGTCCTGCCCGCCAATCTGGTCGAGGGGGATTACAAATCGCGCATATTCCTGCTGCGCAATGGCGTTCTGGTCGACAGCCATCAGGCCGCGATCTATGTGCGCCGGGTCGGGCTGGAACGCTGGATCTTCATGATGGCACGCGAACACGCGCCCATTTACGGGACGCTGGCATTGGCGATTGCGGTGCTGGCCGGATGGGGCGCGTCGACGATCTTCCGCCTGATCCGCAACTGATCCCCCTGTCAGAACGCCCCGTCAGAACGCCTTAAACGTCATCGTCGTCAGGGTGCGGCTGATGCCGGGGATGTCGAACAGCTTCTCGTTCAGGAAATGGCCGGGATCGGCCTCGTCGGGGATGTAGACCTTGGCGATCAGGTCGAACGCGCCCGAGGTGGAGTAAAGCTCGCTCACCACCTCGCGTTCATAGATCGCGTCGGCGACCGCGTAGGTCTGGCCGGGGGTGCAGAGGAACTGGACGAAAACGCAGCGCATGGGGGCCTCCTGTTTGGCGCCAGACTAGGGCGGGCGGGGCGAAAGGGAAAGGGCTCAGGCCTCCGCCTCGACCTCCAGCCGCAGGGCCGCGGGGCCTGCGGGCAGATCGTCGATCGACAGCACCGCCGCGGGCCGCGCCAGCCGCGCCCGCGTCACCCACAACAGCCGGTTTTCCGCCCGGGTGATGGCGACATAGGCCAGACGTTTCCACAACGCGATCCCGGCCTCGGTGCGACCGGCGCGGGCGGCGGCATAAAGATCGGGGGAAAACACCTGCACATCGGGCCATTGGCTGCCCTGCGCCTTGTGGATGGTCACCGCAGCGCCGTGCAGGAATGCCGCCCCCATCCGCGCCGCCGAGGGGATGAACGGTTCCTCTTCATCCGGCAGTTCGATCTTGATGATCGAGGCCGCCGATAGCCGCGGATCTTCGGCCCCCATCACATGGATGCGCGCAAAGCCGGGCTTCTTGCCCGGCCCCAGATAGATCACCTGCGCCCCTTTGATCAGGCCACGGGCCTCTAGGTCTATGCGCTTCTTGCGGTGCTTCAGCGGCAATTCGATGCCGTCGCAGATCAGGGGTTCACCCGGCAACAGCGCATCAGCGGGCGCGCCATGCGCGGCGCGGAACGCCTGGATCAGCCGTATCCGCGTGGCGTTGCGCCACACCAGCACCGGCGAGCGCGCCATCAGATCGCTTTCCACCCGCTCGGCCCAGACCACACGCGGATCGCGCGCCGCGATCTGTTCGATCATCCGCTCGAACGCCTCAAAGGTCAGCGCCTCATCGGCCAGCGCATGGGCCAGATCCAGGATCGGGTTGTCCTGGGTCTGGCGGTGGATGCGGTGCAGAACATGTTTGCTGTCATCGGGCAGCCGTTCAAAGCACATCTCGCCGGACTGGTTCACCGGCGCCAGCTGTGCCGGATCGCCAAACAGCACCAGCGTCGGGAAAATCTCGCGCAGGTCATCGAACTGGCGTTCGTCCAGCATCGAGGCCTCATCGACGAAGCCGATATCCAGCGGCTCCTCGCGCCGTTTCCAGCCCTGAATGAAATCAGACCCGCGCAGCCCCGCCGAGGCCAGCGCCCCCGGAATGGATTTATGCAGGTCATAGAACGCCTTGGCACGGTCCAGCACGTCATCGGTCAGGCCCATATCGCCCAGCAGATCGGGTTTTGGCCGCTCGCCCTGCCCCATCAGCCATTCGGCGATACGTTCATATTGCGGGTCATAAACCGGGGTATACAAAATGCGGTGAATCGTGGTGGCGGGCACACCACGAGTGCGCAGCACCGAGGCGGCCTTGTTCGTCGGCGCCAAAATCGCCAGCGTGCGGCGCTCCTTTTTCTTGCGCGCCTCAAAGTCGCCCGAGACGATATCCACCCCGGCCTCTTCCAGCGCCTTGTACAGCCGTGACAGCAGCATGGTCTTGCCGGACCCGGCCTTGCCGATCACCGACAGAACGCGGCGTTCGCCATTATCCTGGCTCAGCGATCCATCAAGGATATCGACCCCTGCCGCCTCCAGCGCCTGCGCCACGGCATCCCAGGCCTCGGTCTGGTCTTCGGAAAACTGGATGGCGGGGGGCGTCTGGGGTGCGGTCATGGGATCAGTCTACAGATCGGCACCCGGTACGGAAAGGGCTTGCGGCAGGTTCTGTCCGCTATCGCCGCTTGCCGCGGTCTTGGGGATGTGGCGCCACCGAACCGGATCACCACACCCCCTGCCTGCTTCTGCCTCTTTTTCCACTACATGCTGTATAAATGCTTAACCATTACTTAACATGTAGTTAACAAAGCAGGACTTATCCGATCTCCGCCGCAGTGCCATCCGCAGGCACCCCCGCAACGCGCCGCGCCGCGCGCGCGATGACCAGATCCTCATGCGTTGGCACGATCATCACCGAGGTGCGGGCGAATTCCGATGAAATGATCGTCGCGCTTTCGGCATTGCGGCCGTGGTCGATCTCGACCCCCATCCAGCCCAGGCGTTCGCACACCCGCCGCCGCACGACACGGGAGTTTTCACCGATTCCGCCACAGAAAACCAGCGCGTCGATGCCCCCCATCACCGCCGCCATCGCGCCCAGCTCCCGCTGCACCCGGAACACGAAATAATCAATGGCCCGGTGCGAGGCGGCGTTATCGGCCTGTTCCAGCGCGCGCATATCGTTCGACATGCCACCCGACAGCCCCAGCAAGCCGGATTCGTTATACAGGATCTGGCGGATCTGCGCGGTGTCCAGCTTTTCCTGTTCCAGCATATACAACAGCACGCCCGGATCAATCTGGCCGCAACGCGTGCCCATAGGCAGACCGTCCAGCACCGAGAACCCCATCGACGACGCCACCGAACGCCCCTTGTTGATCGCGCACATCGACGCGCCGTTGCCCAGATGCGCCACCACCACCCGCCCCGCCATCAGATGCGGGGCGATGCGGGCCAACTCGCCCGTCACATATTCATAGCTGAGCCCGTGAAAGCCATACCGCCGCACCCCCTGTTCGTAATAGCGATAGGGGATGGCGAAGGTATCGTTCACAAACGGCTGGCCGCGATGAAAGGCGGTATCGAAACAGGCCACTTGCGGCACGCCCGGAAAGGCCTGCATCGCGGTGCGCACACCGGCCATGTTATGCGGCTGGTGCAGCGGCGCAAAGGACGACAGCGCCAGCAGATCGGCATAGACCTGTTCATCCACCACCACCGGCGCGGCATAGTTCAAGCCGCCATGCACCACCCGGTGACCAATCGCCGCCAGTTTCAGATCCGGGAACTTGGCCCGGATCGCGGCGATGGCGGTGGCCAGCGCGCCGCTATGCGTGTCCAGATCCCCCGATGGAATGTCCAGCGCCACGCCCTGCGCATCCTTCAGCTTCAGCGTGCCCTCGGGACCGATCCGGTCGGCCTGACCGGTGACGATCGGCACCTCGCCATAGGCGCCGTACAGCGCCACCTTCAACGAGGACGACCCAGCGTTCAGCGTCAGGAACCCCTTGTTCGCCCAGTCGTCCTTTTGCACCAGATCCGCCGTCATCATTTCGCCCCCTGATAGGCGTGGCTCAGCGCGGCCACCGCGCAGGACGCCAGCCGTGACATCGCACTGTCGGAACGGGAATTCAGGATCACCGGCACCTTGGCGCCCAGCAATAGCCCGGCGCTTTCGGCATGGCTGATGAAGGTCAGTTGCTTGGCCAGCATGTTGCCCGCATCCAGCCCCGGCACCACCAGAATATTGGCCCGCCCCGCGACCGAGCCATGCAGCCCCTTGGTCCGTGCCGCCGCCAGATCGACCGCATTGTCCATCGCCAGCGGGCCTTCGACCGGCGCCCCCTTGATCTGGCCACGATCCGCCATTTTCGACAACAGCGCCGCGTCGATCGATGACTGGATCGCCGGATTCACCGTTTCCACCGCAGACAGCACCCCCACGCGCGGGTCCATGCCGATCGACAACGCCAGATCAATGGCGTTCTGGCAGATATCCACCTTGGTCGCCAGATCGGGGGCGATGTTGATGGCGGCATCGGTCACCATCACCGGTTCGGGCTGACCCGGCACATCCATCAGGAAAACATGGGTGAAACGGCGGCCGATCCGCAATCCCGCCGCCTTGTCCAGCATGGGTTTCAACAGGTCATCGGTGTGCAGATGGCCCTTCATCACCGCCGCCGCGCGGCCCTGATGCACCAGTTGACAGGCCATCATCGAGGCCTCGATATCGCGCCCCGGCACATCGACGACCTCATAGCCCGAGATATCCGCGCCCATTGCGGCGGCGGCGGCGCGGATCGCCTGGGCCTTGCCGATCAGAATCGGCTGAATGATGCCCTCCTGTGCCGCCAGGATCGCGCCGCCCAGGGAATTGGGTTCATCCGGCACCACCACCGCGGTGGGGATCGCAGGCAAAGGCCGCGCGCGCGCCAGAATGTCATCGAAATGGCGGTGGCGTTGCACGATCAGGCCGGGAACCTCGACGGTATCGCGGTCGAATTTGAAGGGCGGTGCGGCCACCAGGGCCTCGCCCGCCGCCAGCAGGGCATTGTCCCCGACCCGGTGAATATCGGTCTTCAGCCGGATGACACCGCCCGATTGTTTCTCCAGCACCTCGACGCGGCAGATCACCTCATCACCCGCACAGGCGCGGGCATGGAAATCCAGCACCTGACGCAGATAGGTGGTGCCCGGACCCGGCAGCCGGGTGCCCAGAATGGCCGAGATCAGCGAGCCCAGAAACATCCCCGGCGCGGTCTGTTCAGGCGTTCCATCGCCATCCAGATCGCCATTCGGCAGATGGACCGGATTGAAGTTCCCGGACGAGGCGGCATAGATATACAGATCGTCCGGCGTCACCAGACGGCGCAACTCGGCGGTTTCCCCGGTTTGCAATTCGTCAAAGGTGCGGTTCACCAGATGCATGTTCAATCCCTCCGCTGATGGCCCCAACCGGGGCGCGTGCCGATCCCTGTGGTCGGAATCTTCATAAACACGGCGGCGGTCGGGCGCCTTGATCGAAATCAGAACGAACCGGTTTCGATACGCATCACCCCAGTTTACGCATCCCCGGCAGATCCCCCCACGCACGCGCCTGCCACCAGGTCAGCAACAGCACGAGCATCCCCACCAGCGTCAGACCGATACCGACAACCCCCGTTGCCCGCCACCCAAAACCCGCCGCCAGCGCCAGCCCCGACAGCCACGGCCCGATTGCGTTGGCCAGATTGAAGGCCGCATGGTTCATCGCCGCCGCCATCGACTGCGCCTGCCCCGCGACCTCCATCAACCGCATCTGCAACGGCACGATCAGCCCGGTGCCCAGCCCCAGCACCAAAGACGACAGCACCATCGCCTGCCAGTTGCCGACACAGAGCGACGAAAACCCCTGTGTCAGCGCCATGAACGCCATCAGCACGAACGCGGCCCGGAACACCCCCAGACGGATCGTCAACCGCGCCGCCAGAATACCGCCACAGGTGCCCCCGACACCGAACATCGCCAGCGCCAGCGCCACGGCCCAGACCGGCGGCGTGGTCGTGGCCAGCATCGCGGCGGACAGGAAAGCATAGACGGCAAACACCCCACCGGTGCCGATCGCCCCGATCAGCAGCGGCAGCAGGACCGAAGGGTTCACCAGCGCGCGCAGCTCTTGCAAGGGTTTGACATCGGCGGGCGCCGCACCACGTGGCGCGAACCGCAAGATCGCCGCCGCCGCCAGCAACCCGATCAGACCGGGCAGCGCAAAGCCCCATCGCCAGCCCAGTCCCTGCCCCAGCAATCCGGCCAGCGGCACACCGACGATATTGGACACCGTCAGCCCCAGCAAAACCTGGGTCACCCCCCGGGCGCGCTGTTCCTTGGGCAGGGTGTCCGCGGCAAACAACATCGCCACCCCCAGAAAGCCGCCATGCGGCAGGCCCGCCAGAAACCGCGTCGCAACCAGTGTCGAATATCCGGGCAGTATCGCCGCCAGCAGGTTCATCACCCCATAGGCCGCAATCAGCCCCGCCAGATAGCGCCGCCGTGGCAGCTTGGCCCCCAGAATCGTGGTGATCGGCGCGCCCACCACCACGCCCAGGGCATAGGCACTGACGACATGGCCTGCCTGCGGCTCGGTCACGCCCAGATCGCTGGCATACCAAGGCAACAGCCCCATCGCCGCAAATTCAGAGGTGCCGATGGCGAAAGACCCGATGGCAAGGGCAAGAACGGCAAGACGGAAAGAGCCGGGATCTGGCATGGGTCACCTGAAAACGTGGGGTATACCGTGTGTTAGCGGCACCAGCACCAGCTGTCCACGCCGGAAATGCAACATCCGGCCCCATAACGGGACCGGATGACGCTTCATGCGGCAAGACCGCTTAGATATCCAGCGTGTTTTCCCGTTCCCATTCCGTCAGATGGCCACAGAAGGTGTTCCATTCCTGGGTCTTCAGCTTGATATAGGCGGACGAGAACGCCTCGCCCATCGCCGCCTTCAGGCCCGGATCGGCATCATAGGCGCGGATCGCATCCAGCAGGTTCAACGGCAGCTTCGGCGCGCCCTCGATCTTGTGGCCCTCGGCATACATGTCGATGTCGTAGCGCGGGCCCGGATCGGCCTTGGACTTCAACCCCGACAGACCGGCGGCAATGATCACCGCCTGCAACAGATAGGGGTTCACCGCGCCATCGGGCAGGCGCAGCTCAAACCGGCCGGGCCCTGGTACGCGCACCATATGGGTGCGGTTGTTGCCCGTCCACGTCACGGTGTTCGGCGCCCAGGTCGCCCCCGACATCGTGCGCGGCGCGTTGATGCGCTTGTAGCTGTTCACCGTCGGATTGGTCACCAATGCCAGGGCCGAGGCATGTTTCATGATGCCGCCCAGGAAATAGCGCCCGTCATCGGACAGCGACAGTTCCTTGGTGTCATCCGAAAACGCATTCTTGCCGGTCTTGGTATTCCATACCGAAATATGCGCGTGGCACCCGTTGCCCGTCAGCCCCATGATCGGCTTGGGCATGAAGGTGGCGCGCAGACCATGCTTTTCCGCGACCGACTTGACCATGAACTTGAAGAACGAATGCTTGTCGGCGGTGGCCAATGCGCCATCGTATTTCCAGTTCATCTCGAACTGGCCATTCGCGTCTTCGTGGTCGTTCTGATAGGGTTCCCAGCCCAGTTCCAGCATGTAATCGCAGATCTCGGCGATCACGTCATAGCGGCGCATCACCGCCTGCTGGTCATAGCAGGGCTTGGCGGCGGTATCGGCCGGGTCCGAGATTTCCAGCCCGTCGGGGGTCAGCAGGAAGAATTCCGGCTCGACCCCGGTTTTCACCTCCAGATCCATCGCCGCCGCCTCGGCGATCAGCCGGTTCAGCACGTTGCGCGGTCCCTGATCCAGCGGCGTGCCGCCCGACATCACGCAATTCGAGGCCACCCAGGCCACATCCTTTTTCCACGGCAACTGGATCGCCGCGCTGGCATCGGGCAGCGCCAGCATATCCGGGTGCGCAGGCGTCAGGTCCAGCCAGGTGGCGAACCCGGCGAACCCGGCGCCGTTTTCCTGCATGTCGGCGATCGCCTGCGACGGCACCAGCTTGGCGCGTTGCGCACCGAACAGATCGGTGTAGGAGATCATGAAATATTTGACGCCCTTTTCGCGGGCGAATGCGGCCAGATCGGTCATTCTATTTTCCCTGTTGTCGTGCCGGATGTAACCCGGGCGGGTCATGGTGCGGGCGGGGTCCATGCCCCGCCCGTCATTCCTCAGAAGCCCGATTTGCCGGGATACCAGTTGGTGCCGGCCAGCGGCACTTGGGCCATCGCGGCCGCCTCCATCGTCAGCGCGCACAGATCCTCGGGTTCCAGATTGTGGACATGGCTCTTGCCGCAGGCGCGCGCGATGGTCTGGCATTCCAGCGTCATCACCGCCAGATAGTTGCGCAACTTGCGCGCGGCCTCGACCGGGTCGACCCGTTTCATCAGTTCCGGGTCCTGCGTGGTGATACCGGCCGGGTCCTTGCCTTCGTGCCAGTCGTCATAGGCATCGGCGGTCGTGCCGAGGGCGGCGTATTCGGCGCCCCATTTCGGGTCATTCTCGCCCAGGGCCACCAGGGCCGCGGTGCCGATGGCCACCGCATCGGCCCCCAGGGCCAGGGCCTTGGCCACATCGGCGCCAGAACGGATACCGCCCGAAACCACCAGTTGCACCTGACGGTGCATGCCCAGATCCTGCAACGCCTGCACGGCGGGGCGGATACAGGCCAGGGTGGGCTGACCGACATTCTCGATGAACACGTCCTGCGTCGCGGCGGTGCCGCCCTGCATGCCGTCCAGAACCACCACATCGGCCCCGGCCTTCACCGCCAGCGCGGTGTCGTAATAGGGGCGCGCGCCACCGATCTTGATATAGATCGGCTTTTCCCAATTGGTGATTTCGCGCAGTTCCAGGATCTTGATTTCCAGATCGTCCGGTCCGGTCCAATCCGGGTGACGACAGGCCGAACGCTGATCAATCCCCACCGGCAGGTTGCGCATATTGGCAACGCGTTGGGTGATCTTTTGCCCCAGCAGCATACCGCCGCCGCCCGGCTTGGCGCCCTGACCGATGACGATCTCGATGGCATCGGCACGACGCAGGTCATCGGGGTTCATCCCGTAGCGGGACGGCAGATATTGATAGACCAGCTTTTCAGAATGGCCGCGTTCCTCGTCGGTCATGCCGCCGTCACCGGTGGTGGTCGAGGTGCCCGCCATCGTGGCGCCACGGCCCAGGGCCTCTTTCGCCGGGCCGGACAGCGCACCAAAGGACATGCCCGCGATGGTGACCGGGATCTTCAGCTCAATCGGCTTCTTGGCAAACCGCGTGCCCAGCACGACCGAAGTGTCGCATTTCTCACGATAGCCTTCCAACGGGTAACGCGACATCGACGCGCCCAGAAACAGCAGATCGTCGAAATGCGGCACCCGGCGCTTGGCGCCACCGCCACGGATATCGTAAATGCCGGTTTCGGCCGCACGGCGTATTTCGGCATTCACCTCGGGGCTGAACGCCCAGCTGTTGCGCGGCAGGGTTTGGGGGGTCTTTTCCATGATCCGTTCCTCAATACGCGCCGGCGTGGTCGACGTGGAAATTGTACAACTGACGGGCCGAACCGTAGCGTTTGAACTCTTCGGGTTTGGCATCGGCCCCGGCGCGTTCCAGCAGGTCTTTCAGGATTTCCAGGTGTTCCGGGCGCATTTCCTTTTCGATGCAATCCGAACCCAGCGATTTGACCGTGCCGCGCACGAACAGTTTCGCCTCATACAGACTGTCGCCCAAGGCATCGCCCGCATCGCCCAGCACCACCAGATTGCCCGATTGCGCCATGAACGCCGACATATGGCCGATATTGCCATGCACGACGATGTCGATACCCTTCATCGAGATCCCGCACCGGCTGGAGGCATTGCCCTTGATCACCAGCAATCCGCCGTGACCGGTAGCGCCCGCATACTGGCTGGCGTCCCCATCGATCACCACGGTGCCCGACATCATGTTTTCCGCAACACCCGGCCCGGCGGAGCCGGTCACATGCACGGTCGCCTGCTTGTTCATGCCCGCACAGTAATATCCGGTCGAGCCCTTGACCGTGACCTCGATCGGGGCGTCCAGACCGACGGCAATGGCATGTGCGCCCTTGGGGTTTTCGATGACCCATTGGGTCTGGTTGGTGGTTTGTGCCTGCGCCTGCAGCGCGGTGTTCACCTCGCGCAGCGGCGTGGTGGCCATGTCGATGCTCTGCATGATCAGCGTTCCCAGAAATAGACGGTGGCGGGTTCGGGTTCCCAGACGCGGGCGGTTTCGATGCCCGGCAGCTTGGCGAAGGCGCGGTATTCCGAGCCGAAGGCGACGTAATCCTCGGTCTCGGCCAGCACGGCGGGCTTGCACGCGATCGGGTCGCGCACCACGCCAAAGCCATCCTTCGTGCCGACGACAAAGGTGAAGAAGCCATCCAGATCCTGCAACGTGCCTTCCAGCGCGGTGCCCAGATTGGCGCCCTCGGCCAGACGCGAAGAGATGTAGCAGGCTGCCACCTCGGTATCGTTCTGGGTTTCGGGGGCAAAGCCCTTTGCACTCAGCACGCGGCGCATCTGGTTGTGGTTCGACAGCGAGCCGTTATGCACCAGGCACTGGTCGTCGCCGGTGGAAAACGGGTGTGCGCCCATGGTGGTGACGGCGGATTCCGTCGCCATCCGGGTGTGGCCGATGCCGTGGCTGCCACCCATCTGGCGAATGCCAAAGCGCGCGGCCACATCCTTGGGCAACCCGATTTCCTTGAAGATTTCCATCGAGGCGCCAGCCCCCATCACGCGGATGCCACGGGTCTTCAGAAAGGCGCGGGCCTCGGCCTCGGTTCCTTCGGGCAGCGACAGCACCGCATGGGTGTCGATCACCTTGATCGAAACCTTGGCCCCCAGGGCCGCCTCCAGCGCGCCGTCCAGCCCGTCGAAGGCCGTTTCCGGCGTGTCGGATTGCACGGTCATCTTCAGACCGGCCTCGGCATCGCCATAAATGGCGATACCCGCGCTATCAGGGCCACGATCGGTCATTGTGATCAGCATGTCCGTCAGCAGGTTTCCCAACTGCGGGCGAAGCGTTTCCTTTTTCAGGAACAGCCCGACGATCCCACACATGTCTGTCTCCATCGGTAACAGGATTTACCAGACAATGTTTATTTTAAGGAAAACTAGTTCATCAATAGGAAATAGTCTTGTGTGGAAAACTATTTTCCTATCGCGCAATATTTGCCCGGAATTTGGGCGATTTCTGACCGGTGCAAGGCAACGCAGCCCGGAAAACGGGCGCCGGTCATTTTGCCTGTGGATAGGTGATGATCGACAGATAACGCGCGGGCAGGGAAACCAGCTCTTCGGGGCCATGCGGCGCATCCGAATCGAACAACAGGGTATCGCCGGGTTCCAGCCGGTAGACCTGCTCGCCGTGGCGGTATTCGACGATGCCTTCCAACATGTACAACAGCTCTATCCCCTCATGCTGAAAGGCGGGGAAACGGTCGCTCTCGGTGGTCAGCACGATCAGATAGGGTTCCACCACCACGCCCGAGTTGTTCGAGCCGATATGACCCAGCAGATGATACTGATGCCCGGCGCGGGTGCCGGCGCGTTCGATCTCGACCCCCTCCCCGGCCTTGACATGCATGGCACCGCGCGCCTCCTCAAAGCCGGAAAACAGCTGTACCAAGGGCACACTCAGCGCATGGGCGATGGATTGCAGCGTGGTCAGCGACGACGAGATCACCCCGTTTTCGATTTTCGACAACATCCCCACCGACAATCCGGTCTGCGCCGCCAGCTCGGACCCGGTCATCCGCTGCCGCTTGCGCAATTCGCGGACCTGACGGCCGATCGCCACCTCCAGCACCTTTTCCCGGTTCTCGCGCACTGCATGCGGGTTCTGGCTCAGCGTGGGGGTGGTGGTCATACGGGGCGCTCCTGTGGTCTGCGTCGGTTCGTCCGAGTGTGCTAACCGGTGCGGGGGAAATGCAAGCCACAGTGGTTTTGCGATCATGACCAATTGGTCCAAAAACTGGATCACAGGCTGATCCGCATCAGCGATGAAACAGAACCGCATCACTATACCGATCCAAAGGTGACGCGATTTTATGCGTTCACGCGCAAAAATTCGCATCCCGCGCCCGAAAACATACATTTCACACATTTATCCCGTGGAAATTATTTTTCCTGCAAGGGTGTGCCGCATGATGGGACATGTGCCAAACCAACATGGGAAAACCAATGTCTCTCACCAAAATGATTCGGGTCGCGGGGCTGCTTGCCTTCCTGCCCGCTGCGGCCTCGGCCCAAGAGGCGGACGCCGTTCTCAACGCCGGGGACACCGCCTTTGTGGCCACCTGCGCGCTGATCGTCATGCTGATGATGCTGCCTGGGCTGGGCCTGTTCTATGCCGGCATGGCGCGCAGCAAAAACGTGCTGTCGGTGCTGACGCAGATCTTCGCCTCGATCTCGCTGATCTGCGTGCTGTGGGTCGCGGTGGGCTATTCGCTGGCCTTTGACGGCGAAGGTCCGTTCAACGCGATCATCGGCGGTCTGGGCAAGCTGGGCTTGGCCGGCGTGACACAGGACAGCCTGGTGCTGACCATCCCCGAATACCTGTATATCCTGTTCATGATGATGTTCGCCGCGATCACCCCGCCGATCATCATCGGCGCCTTCGCCGAGCGGATGAAGTTCTCCGCCGTGCTGATCTTCATGGGGATCTGGTTCCTGATCAACTATGTGCCGATGGCGCATATGGCGTGGGGCGGCGGCTGGGTGTTCGGCGTCGGCGTGCTGGATTTTGCCGGGGGCAACGTTGTCCACCTGAATGCCGGGATGGCGGCGCTGGTCTGTGCGCTGGTGATCGGACCGCGCAAGGGCTACCGCACCACGATGATGGCGCCGCACAACATGACGATGACCTATTCCGGCGGCGCGATGCTGTGGGTGGGCTGGCTGGCGTTCTGCGGTGGCTGCGCGCTGGCGGCGAACGGATTTTCTGCGCTGCTGATGGTGAACACCATGTTGGGCGGCGCGGCGGGTGCGCTTGGCTGGATGGTGACCGAGTGGGTGCATCGCAAGCGGCCCAGCACCTTTGGCGTGCTGTCAGGGGCGATTGCCGGGCTGGTGGCGATCACGCCCGCCTGCGGTTTCGTTGGTCCGATGGGCGCCATCGCGGTGGGCCTGCTGACGGCGCCGGTCTGTGTCTTCGCCGTGGAAATCATGAAACCCAAACTGGGCTATGACGACAGCTTCGACGTGTTTGGCGTGCATGGTGTGGGCGCCGTGATCGGCGGCATCCTGACGGTGATCTTTGCCGCACCGGCCCTGGGTGGCGCGGGCTACCCCGAAGGACGTACGCTGTTGACCCAGATGGGGCCGCAGATCGGCATCATGGCGTTCAGCATCGCGGTGTCGGTGATCACCACCTATATCGCGCTGAAGATCACCTCGGCGCTGGTCGGGCTGCGGGTCAGCGAGGAAGACGAATTCGACGGGCTGGACACCACCACGCATGGCGAAACCGGCTACCGGTTCAACGACGGGATGTTCGGCGGCTCGGCCGTGGCCCCCTCGGCGCTGGAGGCCAGCCCCGCGCTTGTCGCCACCAAGCTGAGCAAGGTTCCCGGCTGAAGCAGGCGCGGGCGGGTGACACCGCCCGCGACCCGGCCTGGACAAAAGCGCCACCGGCGACCCAAAGGCCGACCGGTGGCAGGGACACAAATCCGATGCAGGCGGTGAGAGGCAGCACCGGAATCACAGGTCCCCAAAAACAGGGGGCGGCGCCGTTTTGGCGCCGCCCCGATTGATTCACGTGACCCTGCCCCGGTTATTCCGGGGAAATTCCTGGCGAGGTTTCTGCGCCGTTGTCGAAGCGTGCCAGATAGGCGACGATGGTGGGGCGGTTGACGGCAAACCCCTTGTATTCGGCCAGTTCGTCGGGCAGATCGCGCAGCACGCGGTGCAGGCGGCGGCCC
>DASWPI010000045.1:0-5721 GCA_036398515.1 Paenirhodobacter sp. | reverse complement strand
TTTTGCACTTACTTTCCGTCCGATATCGGACGCGTCGGACGGTCGGACGCACGACTTGTAGCTTGACAAAATAACCGAATGTTTTCAGTTATTTATGGCTCCGGCGGTAGGGATCGAACCTACGACCAATTGATTAACAGTCAACTGCTCTACCGCTGAGCTACGCCGGAACACGAGGGGGTGTATAGCGGCAGTGTTTTGGGCGTGCAAGGGGCCGAAATGAAATTTCTGACTTTTCTTCACTTGCAGAAAAACACCGCGTCCGGGGTGGGAAACGGTTCCGCGCATATTTCATTTCTCGAATACATTTCAATAAGATGCGCGAATACGTTTCGGGCCGCGGACGCGTGAAGATCGGCGGACAGATCGTGATAAATCGCGTCGACGATGAACGATACCGTGGCGGGGCGCTTGTGCAGGATCGCCATGATCTGGTGCGATCTGGCGTGCCTGTGTGCGGTCAGCTCGGTCAGGCGGGCATGGGGGGTATCGACCGGCTCGCCATGCCCCGGATAGAACCGCCGCGCACCATATTCGGCCAGACGGGTCAGTGAACGCAGATAGTCCCCCAGATCGCCATCAGGGGGCGAGATCAGTGTCGAGGACCATCCCATCACCGCATCGCCGGTGAACACCGCGTCGCCCAATGCAAAGCTCAGATGATGACCAAAGTGACCGGGCGTATGCAGTGCCTGCAAGGTCCAGTCGTCGCCCGATACCCTGGCATTATCGGCCAGCGTCACATCGGGCTGAAACGCGGCATCCGCCCCTTCGCCCCCTCCCATCATCCCCTGCGCCATCAACCGTGTCATGATTGCCGAACGCCCCGCATCGACCGCCCCGAACGCATGCACCATCGCGCCCGTTGCCTGGGCCAGCAGGCGGGCGCCGGGGGAATGATCCAGATGCGCATGGGTCACGAAAATCGCCCCGACCCGCTCACCGGGCGCCAGACCGGCCAGCAGCGCCTGAATATGCAGCGGATCTGCCGGTCCCGGATCAATCACGCCGACGACGCCCGTCCCGACCACATAGGTGCAGGTGCCGTCGCGGGTCATCGGCGAGGGGTTGCGCGCCACGATCCGCCGCACGCCCGGCTCCAACGCGATCATCGCCATCATACTTCCCTCTGTCCTGTATTGCGGATAAGTATTTAGGATGAATTTCAGTTGGCTCAAACAGGTGATGCCGCGCGGGCTTTATGGGCGGGCCGCGTTGATCCTTGTTGTGCCGGTGATTACCATCCAGTTCGTCGTTTCGGTGGTGTTCATTCAGCGCCATTTCGACCGGGTGACCCGGCAGATGACCGAATCGATGTTGCAAGAAGTGGTCCTGGTGGCGGACCGCGTCGATGAGGCCCAGACCCTGGGCGCCGCGCGCGAAGAAATCCTGCGTCTGGCTGAACCGCTGGGGTTGACGGTGTCCTTGCCGGATACCGCGCCGCGCAGCGTGATGACCGATATGCGCCGCCCGGTCGATCTGACCGGGATCGTGGTCATCGACACCATCCGCGATGCGATTCCCGGCCTGCGGGCGATTGATCTGCGCGATGGGGCGCGTGTCACGCTGCATGTGCAAAGCCGCTGGGGGATGATGCGCATCGCCTTTCCTCGCGACCGGGTTTCGGCCAGCAATCCGCATCAGTTGCTGGTGCTGATGGTGGGAGTCTCGATCCTGATGACGATGATCGCCTTTATCTTCCTGCGCAATCAGTTGCGGCCGATCCACCGTCTGGCCCGCGCCGCCGAGGCATTTGGCAAGGGGCTACCGATGCCCTATCACCCTTCGGGGGCCACCGAAGTGCGCACGGCGGGGCGCGCCTTCAATGACATGCGTGCCCGGATCGAGCGTCAGATCGAGCAGCGCACCCTGATGCTGTCGGGAATCAGCCATGATCTGCGCACGCCGTTGACGCGGTTGCGGCTGGGGCTGTCGATGTTGCCCGAAGATCCGGGAACCCGCGAGGACATCGCTGCGATGGAACGCGACGTGGATGAAATGGGTAAGATGATCAATGCGTTCCTGGATTTCTCGCGCGAGGGCGCATTGCAGGATGATCCCGAACCCACCGATATCGGTGCCTTTGTCAGCCGCATTGTGGAAGACGCCCGGCGTGGTGGTAAACAGGTCGCGCTGGCGGTCAGTCCGGCGCCCGGTGCGGCGGTGCTGCAACTGCGCCCCGACGCCATTCGCCGGGCGGTGGAAAATCTGATCGGCAATGCCGTGCGCTATGGCACATGCGCCGAGGTCAGCGTGACCCTGACCCCCAAAACCGTCCGCATCATGGTCGAGGATGACGGCCCCGGCATTCCCGCCGCGCAGCGCGATGAGGCATTGAAGCCCTTCACCCGGCTGGACCCGGCGCGCAATCAGGACCGGGGGCAGGGGGTTGGGCTGGGGCTGGCGATCGCGGCCGATATCGTGCGTCGGCACGGCGGCACGCTGAAACTGGGCGATAGTGCGCGCATGGGTGGGCTGGCCGCCGAAATGATCGTGCCGCGCTGAGGCTGAAATCGCCCTTGCTGTCCGCCGTTGACCCCGGCAATGTGAAAGCAACGTGACGGGGTGCGTCTGTCGAATGGTTGAACGGCGCGGCCCCGCCCCCTAGATATGGTCAACCGGGAAGGGACGTGGCTGCCGCCAATGCGGGGCTGGACCCTTTCGCCAAAGAGGAAACATGATGACCGAGACCCTCTCGACCACCTATCCGGTCCTTCCGCTGCGCGACATCGTGGTGTTCCCCCACATGATCGTGCCGCTGTTCGTTGGCCGGGAAAAATCTGTCCGCGCCCTGGAAGAGGTGATGTCGGACGACCGCCAGATCCTGCTGGCCAGCCAGATCGACCCCTCCGTGGACGAACCCACCGAAGACGGGATCTATCGCACCGGCGTGCTGGCCAATGTGCTGCAACTGCTGAAGCTGCCCGACGGCACCGTCAAGGTGCTGGTCGAAGGCAAGACCCGTGTGCAGATCAGCGAATTTCTGTCGAATGAATCGTATTTCGAGGCCAATGCCGTTGTTCTAAGCGAAACCGAAGGCGATCAGGACACGATCCGTGCCCTGCTGCGTTCGGTCGCCGAGGAATTCGAGCGTTACGCCAAGATCAAGAAGAACGTGCCCGAAGAGGCCCTAGCCGCCGTGGCCGACACCCATGAGGCCGACAAGCTGGCCGATCTGGTCGCGGGCCATCTGGGGCTGGACGTGAAGGCCAAGCAGGAATTGCTGGAAACGCTGGATGTCTCGGCGCGACTGGAAAAGGTCTATGGCCTTATGCAGGGCGAGGTCTCGGTTCTTCAGGTTGAAAAGAAGATCAAGTCCCGGGTCAAGTCGCAGATGGAGAAGACCCAACGCGAATACTATCTGAATGAGCAGATGAAGGCCATTCAGAAGGAATTGGGCGATGGGGACGAAGGCCAGAACGAACTGACCGAACTGGAAGAGAAAATCGCCAAGACGAAATTCTCTAAAGAAGCCAAGGACAAGGCCGAGGGTGAGCTGAAAAAGCTGAAATCCATGTCGCCGATGTCTGCCGAGGCGACGGTGGTGCGCAACTATCTGGACTGGTTGCTGTCGTTGCCGTGGGGGGTGAAATCGCGGGTCAAGAAGGACCTGGTCGCGGCGGAAAACGTGCTGGATGCCGATCACTACGGGCTGGAAAAGGTCAAGGAACGGATCGTCGAATATCTGGCGGTGCAGGCGCGTTCGGACAAGCTGAAGGGGCCGATCCTGTGCCTCGTCGGTCCGCCCGGCGTGGGGAAAACCTCGCTGGGGCGGAGCGTGGCCAAGGCAACGGGGCGCGAATTCATCCGTATCTCGTTGGGCGGCGTGCGTGACGAATCAGAAATCCGGGGCCATCGTCGTACCTATATCGGCTCGATGCCCGGCAAGATCATTCAGGCGCTGAAAAAAGCCAAGACCACCAACCCGCTGATCCTTTTGGATGAAATCGACAAGATGGGGCAGGATTTCCGTGGCGATCCGGCCTCGGCGATGCTGGAGGTTCTGGACCCGGAACAAAACGGCACGTTTGTCGATCACTATCTGGAGGTCGAATACGATCTGTCCAACGTGATGTTCATCACCACGGCGAACAGCTACAACATGCCTGAACCGCTGATGGATCGGATGGAGATCATTCCGCTGTCGGGTTACACCGAGGACGAAAAGCGAGAAATCGCCAAGCAGCATCTGGTGGCAAAAGAGGTCAAGGCGCATGGTCTGAAAAAGACCGAATTTGCCGTCACCAATGAGGCATTGGGCGACATCATCCGCTACTATACCCGTGAGGCGGGCGTGCGCGGTCTGGAACGCACCATCGCCAAGCTGGCCCGCAAGGCGGTGACCGAGATCATCAAGTCGAAGGGTGCGGTGAAATCGGTGACGGTCGATGCGGCCAAGCTGGAGGAATATCTGGGCGTGAAGCGGTTCCGCTATGGTCTGGCCGAAAAGGAAGACCAGGTCGGGGTTGTGACCGGTCTGGCCTGGACCTCGGTGGGCGGCGATCTATTGCAGATCGAGGCGCTGCGTCTGCCAGGCAAGGGGCGGATGAAGACCACCGGGAAACTGGGCGAGGTGATGAAGGAATCGATCGAGGCGGCCTCCAGCTATGTCCGTTCAATCGCACCGACACTGGGGGTCAGACCGCCGAAATTCGAGGCGATGGATATTCACGTTCACGTCCCCGAAGGCGCGACGCCCAAGGACGGGCCTTCGGCCGGGATCGGTATGGTGACCTCGATCGTGTCCGTGCTGACGGGTATTCCGGTCCGCAAGGACATCGCCATGACCGGCGAGGTTACGCTGCGCGGCAACGTGCTGCCCATCGGTGGATTGAAGGAAAAGCTCTTGGCGGCGTTGCGTGGGGGGATCAAGACGGTGCTGATCCCCGATGAAAACGCCAAGGACCTGATCGACATCCCCGAAAACGTCAAGCAGGGGTTGACGATCATTCCGGTCACCCATGTGCGCGAGGTTCTGCCGCGGGCACTGGTGCGGATGCCGGAGCCCATCGAATGGGATGAGGTCGCCGAAGAGGCCGCCGCCGCCGCCCGCGCGGCGACCTCCCGCGAAGGTCAGGGTGCAGTCGCGCACTGATCCACCACCATCTGGAACACGCGCCCATGCGGCGCGTGTTTTTATTTTGCATGGCAGGAATAGTTTGAAAAATCGGCGCAACTGGCCCTTGCGAAGCCAGATAAGTGCCGCTAAAAGCCCCGTATCGGGCGATTAGCTCAGTGGTAGAGCGCTTCGTTCACATCGAAGATGTCAGCGGTTCAAATCCGTTATCGCCCACCAGTATCATGTCGAAAAGCCTCGGTTCATTCCGGGGCTTTCTTCATTATACGCAGTGCCCATAGGTTCATTGAACCTACTTTCTTGATCGTAGCTTTACGAAATCCGGCACTTCGGCGGCGTCAACCAGATGATCCGGCGCTGATCTGTATTGACCCACTGAATTTCTGCTCATGCGACAAGGGAGAACGTGGCAATGAATGTGACCATAGACGACAGCATCAAGCGCTGGACAGCGAAGCGCAAGACAGCGCTGGTATCCACCTACTATGATCATCTGGCGAAGCGGGCCGATCCTTCCCGGCTGTCGGATCGGGCACGTCAGGACGAAGCGCTGCGCCCCGAGATCCTTCGCGTGTTCGAGGAGAACTGGCGGGTCCATGGCGCCCGGAAGGTTTGGCGACAGCTTGGTCGGGAAGGCTTCGATG
>DASWPI010000044.1:0-7390 GCA_036398515.1 Paenirhodobacter sp. | reverse complement strand
CGGTATACCACGCCGGGTTTTCCAGAATGTTGCGCTGAATCGCGGGCGGCGTGACGGTGCCGTAATAGCCCTGCCCGATCAGCGAGGTCATCACCCGGTTTTTTGCCGCCACCTCGCGCATGCGGGCCAGCAATTCATGTTCCGCCAGCGGCGCCCAGGCCAAAGCGGTGGCCTGGCGGATGCTATGCGGCACGGTTTCTGCAATCAGCGCGTCCAGCGTGGGGGCGCCCACGACCTTCAGCATATCCGTCATCTCGGCCGGCGACGGCCCGATATGACGGCGGTTGGCAAAATCATAGGGATCATAAGTGGAAGGCGTATAAGCCATCGGAAAACCTCAAGTGGACCCGGATATGAAAAGGGCGGGTTTCCCCGCCGTTTCGATCAGCCGATGAAATCCTTGTATTCGTCTTCGGACATGAAACCGTCCAGCTGGCTCAGATCCTCGACTTTCAGCTTGAAGAACCAGGCGGACATCGCATCGTCATTGACCAGACCGGGGGTGTCGGCCAGCGCCTCGTTGACCTCGACCACTTCACCATCCAGCGGGGCCAGAATATCGGACGCGGCCTTGACCGATTCGATCACACAGATCTCGTCGCCCTTGGCCACCTGGGTTTCCAGCTCGGGCAGTTCAACGAACACCACATCGCCCAGTTGTTCCGAGGCATGTGCGGTAATGCCAACCACCACGAGGTCACCCTCGACGCGCAGCCATTCGTGTTCTTCGGTGAATTTGACGGACATGGGGGCTCCTCAGCGTTTGTAGGAATGGGGATGGAAGGGCAGGGCAACGATATGCGCGGGCAGACGTTTGCCGCGCACCTCGCCGTAAACAAGGGTGCCAAGGGGCAGATCGGCGGGCAGATAGGCCATCGCCATCGGTGCCTCGATCGAAGGGCCAAACCCCCCCGAGGTCACCCGCCCGATGGCGGCACCGCCTTCAGCTGCGGCATAGATTTCAACGCCTTCGCGCATCGGGGCACGGCCCTCGGGGCGCAGGCCCATGCGCTTGCTATCGGCCCCACGTTCGATCTGGCCCAAGATCACGTCGGCACCGGCAAAGCCGCCCTCGGCCCGGCGCCGTTTCTGGATCGCCCAGCCCAGATCGGCCTGAATCGGTGTCGTGGTAATGTCGATGTCATGGCCATACAGGCACAGCCCCGCCTCCAGCCGCAGGCTGTCGCGCGCGCCCAGCCCGATCGGGGCCACCTGCGGATCGGCCAGCAGCGCCCGGGCAAAGGCCTCGGCCACCGCTTCGGGCACCGAGATCTCATAGCCATCCTCGCCGGTATAGCCCGACCGAGAGACCCACAGCGTGGCGCCCTGCCAGTCGAATTCGGCCACGTCCATGAACCGCATCGCCGCCACTCCGGGCACCAGACCATCCAGCACGGCGGCGGCCTGCGGCCCCTGCAATGCCAGCAGGGCACGGTCGGTCACCACCCGCAGCCCCGGAATATGCGCCGCCATATGGGCGATATCGGCGGGCGCACAGGCGGCGTTGACCACGACGAACAGATGGTCGCCCTTGTTCGCCACCATCAGGTCGTCCAGAATACCGCCAGCCGCATTGGTGAACATCGCATAGCGTTGCCGGTTCAGCCCCAGCCCCGCCACATCCACCGGCACCAGTGTTTCCAGCGCCGCCACCGCGTCCCTGGGCAAGATCACCTGCCCCATGTGGCTGACATCAAACAGCCCGGCCGCCGCGCGTGTATGCAGATGTTCGCGCAACACCCCCATCGGATATTGCACGGGCATTTCCCAGCCCGCGAAGGGCACCATTTTCGCGCCCAGTTCGATATGCAGATCGTAAAGCCCGGTCTGCTTCAGGCTATTGTCTCCGGCCATCCCGCCCTCATGTCTTGCCGGAATTCCGGCACCGAAATACCGGGCCTTGCGACCCGCTCGACGCCCCCTCTGTCTTTACCCGTTGCCGGGCGCCTGAGATCGTTATCCCTTCGGCGGACGGTTTCCCGTCACTCTCCAGAGTTCTGGCCGGAATGGTCCTTTTGCCTGATAGTTTACCGGGGCGGTTGCTCCTTCGGCACTTGCGCGAGGCCAGCTTCTCCCGATTCCGTCGCGCATCGGATAGCCCGGCGCCCCCCGCACTGGCAACAGGAAAAACCGAAACCGACCATCTTCCCGGAAAAAGCGACGCCAGACCCGTGACATGCCAACAAAACGGGCGCTTACGCGCCCGCAGTCATCATCCGGCAATTCCCCGATGGGGCAAATCGCAGCCTCAGCCCTTGGCGCGGATCTTGTGCAACAGCGGCAGCAGATCGGCCATTTCCGGCCCATGTGCCTGCCCGGTCAGCGCCTTGCGCAGCGGCATGAACAGCCCCTTGCCCTTACGCCCCGTGGTTTCCTTGACCTTGGCGACCCAGTCCGACCAGGTGGTTTCATCAAACGGCGCATCGGGCAACAGCGCCATCGCCTGCTGGATGAATTCGGCATCTTCGGCCTCGATCACCGGTTCCGCCCCGTTCAGCACCAGATCGGCCCAATGGTCCAGATCCGACAGCTTGTCGATGTTCTGCGAGGCAACCTTCCAGAACTGCTCGGCCTGCGCATCGGGAATGCCCAAGGCCGCAACCTGCGCCTGCACGGCGGCAAAGGGCAGGTGCTGGTTGCGCTGACGGGTCAGCGGGATCAGGTCATCGGCATCGAATTTCGTCGGGGCGGCGCCGAACTGGCTCAACTCAAACCCGGCGGCGATGTCTTCCAGGCTCATCTGCAATTCGACCGGCTGGCTGGACCCCAGCCGCGCCATCATCGACAACAGGGCCTCGGGCGCGATGCCCGACGCGCGCAGATCGCGGATCGACAGCGCCCCCAGCCGCTTCGATAGCTCCTCGCCATGCGGACCCGACAACAGCGAATGGTGCGCAAAACGCGGCGGAACCCCACCGATGGATTTGATGATCTGAATCTGCGTCGCGGTGTTGGTGACGTGGTCGGCACCGCGCACGATATCGGTCACGCCCATATCCGCATCATCGACCGAGGACGCAAACGTATACAGCACCTGCCCGGACGCCTTGATCAGCACCGGATCGGACACCGATGCCGCATCGATCGAGATCGGCCCCAGAATGCCATCCGTCCACTCGATCCGCTCCAGATCCAGCAAGAAGCGCCAATATCCTTCACGCCCCTCGGCGCGATAGGCGGCCTTCTCGGCCTCGCTCAAGGTCAGGCTGGTGCGGTCATAGACCGGCGGCTTGCCCATGTTCAGCTGTTTCTTGCGCTTCAGGTCCAGCTCGGTGGCACTTTCAAAGCATTCATACAGCCGCCCGGCATCGCGCATCTGCTGCGCGGCCTCGGCATAGCGGTCCATGCGCAGCGACTGGCGTTCCTCGCGGTCCCAGGTCAGGCCCAGCCATTCCAGATCCGCCTTCAGCGCATCGACATATTCCTGCTTCGACCGTTCCTGATCGGTATCGTCGATCCGCAGGATGAACGTGCCACCCGCTTTGCGCGCGATCAGATAGTTCATCAGCGCGGTGCGCAGGTTGCCGACGTGAATATAGCCGGTGGGCGAAGGGGCAAAGCGGGTTACAGTGGTCATGGACGGTCTCCTGTTGGCTTTGCTCTTTCACAAAGGGGCGCTTTTGTCCATATCGGGGCCATGTTGATTGCGCGACGGGGGCATGAGATGGTTGCATGGGCCGATCAGGATCGGGCGGGGTGCGAGGCCCCCTCGATCGGGGATTTCATCACGATGGTCGAGGCCGCCCGCGCCGCCCTGCCCCAGGCCTTCCGTGCCCCGGCGATGCAGGTGATCCTGCGGATCGAGGATTTCGCCCCCGATGACGTGCTGGACGAGATGCAGATCGACGATCCCTTTGCCCTGACCGGGCTGTATGATGGCGTGCCGCTGACGCAAAAATCGGTGATGGACCCAAGCGGGCCGGATGTGATCTGGCTGTTTCGCCGCGCCATTCTGGATGAATGGGTCGGACGCGGCGATGTGGCGCTGGATGCACTGGTCGCCCATGTGTTCGTGCATGAACTGGCACATCATTTCGGCTGGTCCGATGCGGATATCGCCGCAATCGACCGCTGGTGGGAATAGATTTCCCTACGACGGGTTGCCTGCTGCGCCGCTATCCCTACCTAAACCGTTGTGCCTACCCAGAACAGAACCCCATCCAACAGGAGCCCCGACGATGCAGACACCCCGGTTTTCCCGCCGCGCCGCGATGGTCACCGCCGCCAGCACGCTTGCCGCTGCCCCCGCACTGCTGCACCCCGCTGCCGCCCAGACCGCCGAGGCCGCCCCGCACCCCGCCTTCGCCCCCTATCGGCGGCTGAAACTGGGGGCATTCACCGTGACCACCCTGCTGGCCGGGGCCCGCGCGCTGGACAATCCGCATGAGATCTTCGGCCAGAACGTCAGCGACGAGGAATTCGCCACCGTATCCGCCGCCGCCTTTCTGCCGACGCATCGGTCGATGAATTTCTTCACCCCGGTTCTGGTGGAAACCGGTGCCGAGACGGTTCTGTTCGACACCGGCCTTGGCCCCGAAGGTATCCGCTCGGCCCTGAAAGCGGCGGGCAAATCGGTTGACGATGTCACGCTGGTCGTCATCACCCATATGCACGGCGACCATATCGGCGGGCTGATGGCGGGCGGCACGCCGACATTTCCCAAGGCGCGTTACGTGACGGGGCAGATCGAATACGATCACTGGGCCGCCTCGGGCAATGAGGCATTCGAGGCCAAGGTCAAACCCCTGACCTTCACCTTCGTCGAAGATGGCGGATCCCCCACCCCGGGCATCACGGCGGTGTTTGCGCCGGGGCACACGCCCGGCCACATGGCCTATCGGCTGGACAGCGAGGGCCAGGCGATGATGCTGATCGCCGATACCGCCAACCACTATGTCTGGTCGGTCGGTCAGCCCGATTGGGACGTGCGCTTCGACATGGACAAGCCCACCGCCGCCGCCACGCGCAAACGCATTCTGGGCCAGATCGCCGAGGAAAAGATCCCCTTCATCGGCTACCACATGCCCTTCCCGGGGGTAGGCTATCTGGAAACCGCAGGCACCGGGTTCAGGTTCATCCCGGCCACCTATCAGCTGGACGTGTAACGCCTTAGCCCAGAACCATGTCGTCGCGGTGAATCAACGCCGCCCGCCCGGGATAGCCCAGGATTTCCTCGATCTCGCGTGAGCGGTGACCGGCGATCTGGCGGGCCTCCTCGGCGGTGTAGCGCATCAGACCGCGCCCCAGCGTCGCGCCATCGGGCCCGAGGATGTTCACCGGCTCCCCCCGGCCAAAACGGCCATTGACCCGGGTCACCCCGGCGGGCAACAGCGATTTTCCATGCCCAAGCGCCTCGACCGCGCCCGCATCCACCGTCACCTCGCCCCGCGGCTTCATCGCCGCGATCCAGCGTTTGCGCGCCGCCTGCGGATCGCCCTCGGGCAGGAACCAGGTGCAATGCGCCCCCTGCGCCAACGCGCTCAGCGGGCGGGGCACGGATCCCTCCATGATCGCCATGGCACAACCGCCCGCCACGGCGGTTTTCGCCGCCATCAACTTGGTTTTCATCCCGCCCTTGGACAGGCCGGAAATCGGATCGCCCGCCATCGCCTCGATTTCGGGCGTGATATGATCCACGATTTCAAAGCGTTGCGCGGTCGGATCTTCTTTGGGATTAGCGGAATAAAACCCGTCGACATCCGACAGCAGGATCAATTGATCCGCCCCCACCGTCACCGCGATCTGCGCCGCCAGCCGGTCGTTGTCGCCAAAGCGGATCTCATCCGTCGCGACGGTATCGTTTTCGTTGACGATGGGGACCACGCCCAGCCCCAGCAAGGTTTCCATCGTCGCCCGGCTGTTCAGGTATCGGCGCCGGTCATCGGTATCTTCCAACGTCACCAAGATCTGCGCCGTCGTCACGCCATGCGGGTCCAGCACCTCTTCATAGGCGCGCGCCAAGCGGATCTGCCCCACCGCCGCCGCCGCCTGCGATTGTTCCAGCGCCAAGGGCCCGGCGGGCAACCCCAGAACCCGGCGCCCCAGGGCGATCGAGCCGGATGACACCAGCACCACATCGGTGCCCCGCGCCCGCGCCGCCGCCACATCCTCGGCCAAGGCCCGCACCCAGTCGGTCTTCAGCCCACCCGGCCCCACCAATAGCGCCGAGCCGATCTTTACCACCACCCGTCGTGCCGCACGCACATCGGGCTTCACCACATCCAGGGTCAGGGCTGCCACGGCGTCTCTTCATCCTCTACCACACGGTCGGCTTCGATCTGCGCCCAAATCGCGCGCAACACCTCGGGCAGGCCTTTGCGCGACACCCCGGACATCAGGAAAACCGGCCCGTCGACCGCCTTTTCCAACGACCGTTTCCGGCTGGCCAAGGTCTTGGCATCCAGCGCGTCGATCTTGTTCAGCGCGGTGATCCGGGGTTTGGCGGCAAGCAACGGCGAATAGGCCTCCAACTCCCCAATGATCGTGCGGTAGTCCTTGGTGATCGTGCTGGAGGTGCCATCAACCAGATGCAGCAGAACCGAGCAACGCTCGACATGACCCAGAAACTGATCACCCAGCCCCCGCCCCTCGGACGCGCCCTCGATCAGACCGGGAATATCGGCCATGACGAATTCCTTGCCATCCACCCCCACGACGCCCAAATTCGGCACCAGCGTAGTAAACGGATAATCGGCGATCTTCGGACGGGCGTTGGACACGGCCGAGAGGAAGGTCGATTTGCCCGCATTCGGCAATCCCACCAACCCCGCATCAGCGATCAGCTTCAACCGCAGCCACAGCGTGCGTTCCACACCATCCTGCCCCGGGTTGGCCCGTGCCGGTGCCCGGTTGGTGGCCGATTTGAACCGCAGGTTACCCCAGCCACCGTTACCGCCCTTGGCCAGCAAGACCCGCTGCCCGACGTCCGTCAGGTCGGCGATGATGGTTTCCTCGTCCTCGTCGATGATCTCGGTGCCCACCGGAACCTTCATCACGATATCGTCGCCATCGGCGCCGGTCATCTGACTGCCCATTCCATGCTGGCCAGTCTTGGCAAAGAAATGCTGCTGATAACGGAAATCAATCAGCGTGTTCAGGCCCTGAACCGCCTCGACCCAGACCGAGCCACCCTTGCCGCCGTCACCGCCATCCGGTCCGCCGAACTCGATGAATTTCTCGCGCCGGAACGACACACAGCCGCCGCCACCGGCACCGGAGCGGATATAGACTTTGGCGAGGTCGAGGAATTTCATCGTCGGAGTCCTTGGTAAGCAAGGCGCCGACATACGCCGCGCGACGCCACAGATCAAGCGTGACGTGGTCACAAGCGATACGGGTGGGACCGGGAGGGCGCACCCTCCCGGCGGGTGGGGTTCGGGGAGGGCTGGCC
>DASWPI010000043.1:0-12723 GCA_036398515.1 Paenirhodobacter sp. | reverse complement strand
AAGGCGCATGATCGCGCAGCGCCTGGAACGTATCGCCCAGACTGCGCCAATGGCCATAGTCGAGGAACAGCGCCACCCCGCCATGCCTTGCCACACGTCCGGCAATGGCGGCAACAATCGGCGCCGCAGCCGGACAGGTCTCGACGACATCACCGGGCATGGTATCCTCCAGCCTTCCCTGCAACGGGATCAGCGCGGTCGGAGGCGCCAGCCCCGGCACCAGCCTGCCCCCGATGATCCCCACCTGACGCTCGGCCCAGCCCTGATCGCGGCGCTCGAACTGACGGATCGGCAGGGCATCGAAAAATTCGTTGGCCACCAAAAACAACGGCAGTTCCGGCAAGGTCTGGACGGTATCGTGCCAGACCACCTGTAGCCCGCGCAGCCGGTCACGCTGCACCATGCGCATTCTGTCCGAGGCCTCGACCAGATGCACCTGCGCCGCCTGCCGCAATCCGGGCACGGCCTGCATCGCACGCAACATATCGGCCATCAACGTGCCACGCCCGGGGCCGCATTCCGCCAGGACAAACGATGCAGGGCGCTCTTGGTCCAGCCAGACCTGTGCCAGACACAGGCCCAGCATCTCGCCGAACATCTGGCTGATCTCGGGCGCGGTGATGAAATCGCCCGCCTGCCCAAAGGGATCATGCATGGTGTAATAGCCGTGATCGGGATGCAGCAGGCATTCGGCCATATAGTGATCCAGCCGCATCGGTCCATCAGCCGATATCCTGCGGATCAGAATATCGCTCAGCCCGCTCATCCGCGCCGCGCCCGCACCACGAAGAACAGCCCGACCAGCACCATCGGGATCGACAGGATCTGCCCCATCGTCAGCCCGTATTCCCCGAATTGCAGCGCCAGTCCCAGCGGGTTTCCCGGTCCCTGAAACTGCGCATCGGGCTGACGGAACAGCTCCACGAAGCCGCGCGCCAGCCCGTAGCCGATCAGGAAGACCCCGAACACCGTGCCCGGACGGCGCAAGGCCCGCCCCCCCAGCACCAGCCCCCACAGGATCGCGCCCAGCAACAGCCCTTCCAGCCCCGCCTCATACAGTTGCGACGGGTGACGCGCACACAGCCCATCCACCTGCCCGGCGATGCCCTGACAATATTGCGCGGCATCAACAGGAAAGATCACCCCCCACGACGCATCGGTGGGGCGCCCCCACAGCTCGGGCTTGATGAAATTCGCCACCCGCCCCAGAAACAGCCCGATCGGCGCGACCAAAGCGGCGGCATCGCCCACGCTCAGCATCGGCAGGGAATATTTGCGGCAAAACAGGGTGATGGCCACAACCGTGCCCAGAAAGCCGCCGTGAAACGCCATGCCGCCTTGCCACACCTTCAGGATTTCCAGCGGATGGGTCAGGTAATAGCCCGGCTCGTAGAACAGCACGAAACCCAACCGCCCGCCCAGCACCACCCCCATCACCACCCAGGTCAGCAGATCCTCGACCTGCTTGGGCTGCATCGGCGCAATCCCCCCCCACAGCGCCGGACGCCGCATCAGCCGCATCACGATCTGCCAGCCCACGATCAGCCCGCCGATATAGGCCAGCGCATACCAGCGGATCGGCAGGCCAAGCCCCGGAATGACAAAGGCATTGGGGTCGATTTCGGGAAAGGGAATGGCCATTATATGCTCCGGCGGACAGGGCGGCAGGTTGGGGGCGGTTTTCGGCGGCAGGAAGCATTGCGCGGGCGGCCAAGTCAACCTTGTGTCTTCGCCCGCAGCCGCCCATATAAGGCAAAACCCCGTGACCGAGAGGATACGCGATGACTGCCCCGAACAAGATTTTCGACGAAATGTCCAAGCTGATGACCAATGCCATGGGCGTGGCGCAAGGCGCCAAGACCGAAGCCGAAACCGCGATGAAGGGCTGGATGGACCGCTGGCTGGCGGATCGTGACTTTGTCACCCGCGAGGAATTCGATGCGGTCAAGGCCATGGCGCAGAAGGCACGTGAAGAGAACGAGGTCCTGAAGGCCCGTCTGGACGCGCTCGAAACCCAGAAAACCTCCTGATCAGAGGCGGTCCAGCGCCAGACGCAGGACCTGTGCCACCCGGGCGCTGGTGCGACGCGCCTGCACCTGGGTGGCGCATTCACTATGCGGTGGCTCCAGCAGATCGGCCGCCGCCACCCATTCCGCCGCCATCGCATCATCGGCGGCCACGGGTTCGCCGCTGCGATAGCGGCACAGCACGGCGGCGATATGATAATGCCACGCCACGGCGCCCGTCGCATCCTTGCCGATAACATCAAAGCTGGTCAGGATCCGGGCGGGCGCGGCCTGAATGCCGGTCTCTTCGTGCAATTCGCGGGCTGCGGCACTGTAGATGGTCTCGCCCCATTCGACCTTGCCGCCGGGAAAGCCCCAGGACCCGGCCTCGGGGGGATTGCGGCGCTGAACCATCACCACCTGCCCGTCGCGCAGTACCACGGCGATCACGCCCAGACGCGGCGTGGATGCGGGAACGGGCGTCGTCATGGGGCAATCCGGGTCTCGCCGATCACCGTGCCATCGGCACGATAGACCAGCACCCGGTCGTCGCGGGTCAGCACGACGATCCGGTCATCGGAAAACGCCAGACTGGCGGCCTGTGTGCCCGGTGGCAACTGGATCGCCGCAGGCAGCGTCGGCAAGGCGGCGACGGGCGCACCCAGTTGCCCCGGCAAGCGGGTGACAAGCAACCAGATGATCGTTACAAGCCCGAAAATCATCGTGACGGCCAACCCCGTCACCAGCAGTTTCAGAAACCGGACCAGCGGGGCCGGAACCTCAGCCGGATCGGAAGGCATCATGTCGGACATTGCGGGCCATATCCTTCGCGTCGAAATCGCACGTCTTGAGAACGGCGGTCTTCCCGCCGACCGTCTTGATAAGGCCTTGGCGGTGCTTGTGCCAGAGGGCGCGGCATTGTCACGCTCGCGGCTGGCGCGGCTGATCGCCGAAGGCGCCGTCACCCGCGATGGCCAGCCCGTCACCGACCAGAATGCCAAGGTGGCCGAGGGCGAGATCTATGAAATCGCCCTGGAGGCCCCGCGCCCGGTGGAAACCCAGGCGCAGGATATTCCGCTGCACGTGATCTGGGAAGATGACGACCTGATCGTGATCGACAAGCCCGCCGGACTGGTGGTGCATCCCGCGCCCGGGTCCAGCGACGGCACGTTGGTCAATGCCCTGCTGCACCATTTCGGCGGCCAACTGTCGGGCATCGGCGGCGAGGCCCGCCCGGGCATCGTGCATCGGATCGACAAGGATACCTCGGGGCTGCTGGTAGTGGCGAAATCCGACCGCGCCCACCACGGGCTGGCGTATCAGTTCGAAAAACACACCGTGCATCGGCATTATCTGGCGGTGGTGCATGGCACGCCGCAGGCCGCCGATCCGCGCCTGCGCGGCACCCGTGGTGTCAGCTTCGAGGCCGGAAACGTGCTGAAGATCACCTCGCAGCTGGCACGCCACAAGACCGACCGCCAGCGTCAGGCGGTGATCTTTGACGGTGGCCGCCATGCCGTCACCCGCGCCCGCGTGGTCGAGGATTTCGGCGGTGTCGCCGCGCTGATCGATTGCTGGCTGGAAACCGGGCGCACGCACCAGATCCGCGTGCATATGGCCCATGCCGGGCACGGGCTGATCGGCGATCCGACCTATGGGGGGCGGCGCAAACTGCCCGCCAAGGTAGTGGGCGAGATCGCCGCCGAGGCCGCCGCGGCCTTCCCGCGCCAGGCGCTGCATGCCGCCACGCTGGGCTTTCGCCACCCGGTCAGCGGCGAGGATCTGCGCTTTTCCTCGCCCCTGCCCGATGACATTCAGGCCCTGCTGGCGGCGCTGCGCGGCGAACCGCCAAAGTAACCCGGGCCGCCAAAGTAAACGAATCCGTTCACTTTTTTGTAATGCCCGCTGGACAGGGAACCGATCCCCCTGCATCCTGCGTTACAGATGTGTCGAGGGACGCGGATCTTGAACCCGCTCCCACGCACCACCATCTTGGCGGTCCGCCGTACCGGAGCCACAGACCCGAACGGCAGAAAGAAAGGGACAAATGACGAGTTATGCCAACCTGCCTGCGCCCAGCCCCGAACAGGGGCTGAACCGGTATATGCAGGAAATACGCAAGTTTCCGCTTCTGGAACCGGAAGAGGAATACATGCTGGCCAAGGCCTGGGTTGACCATCAGGATTCCAAGGCCGCGCATAGACTTGTCACCTCGCACCTGCGATTGGCGGCGAAAATCGCCATGGGCTATCGCGGCTACGGCCTGCCGCAGGCCGAGGTGATCTCGGAGGCGAACGTGGGCCTGATGCAGGCGGTGAAACGCTTCGACCCGGAACGCGGTTTCCGTCTGGCAACCTATGCCATGTGGTGGATCCGCGCCGCGATCCAGGAATATATTCTGCGGTCGTGGTCGCTGGTCAAACTGGGCACCACCTCGGCGCAGAAGAAGCTGTTCTTCAATCTGCGCAAGGCGAAATCCAAGATCGGCGCCTATGAGGATGGCGATCTGCGCCCCGATGCGGTCAAGAAAATCGCGCATGACCTGAACGTCACCGAAACCGAAGTCGTCGAGATGAACCGGCGGCTGTCGGGGGGTGATGCGTCATTGAATGCGCAGGTCGGCTCGGCCGAGGGGGACAGTTCCTCGCAATGGCAGGACTGGCTGGAGGATGAACACGCCGATCAGGCGGGCGATTATGCCGAGGCGGATGAGTTGGACGCCCGCCGCGCCATGCTGGTCGCCGCGATGGATGTGCTGAACGAACGTGAACGCGATATCCTGATGGAACGGCGGCTGCGGGACGAACCCGTCACGCTGGAAGAGCTGTCGAGCAAATATGATGTATCGCGGGAGCGGATCCGCCAGATCGAGGTGCGCGCCTTTGAAAAGCTGCAAAACCGGATGCGGGTTTTGGCAAAGGACAAGGGCATGGCGATTCCCGCCTGATCCCCAGCCCATCACAGATACCACTCACGAAACCAAGGCCGCCCTACCGGGCGGCCTCTATGATTTCAACTCAATGGATCTTATCGTCGCCGGGCAGCGCATCGGGGGCGCGTTCCTCTTCCTCGGCGATATCGCCGGGGATCACATAGGACCCGTTCAGCCATTTCGCCAGATCGACATCGGCGCAGCGTTTGGAGCAGAACGGCCGGTATTTGGCCTCGGTCGGTTTTCCGCAGATCGGACAGCTCATGCGCGGCCCTCCAGCAGGCTGCGCAGGGTAACGCGGTCACGCTTGCGCACCAGTTCAAACAGGCCCAGCGGCGTCCACCCGGCCAGGCTGGTCTCGGCCGCCTCGCCCTTGAACGCGGTGCGCAGCTGTTGTTCCAGCGCATCGCGGTCCCGTTTCGGCATCGGCGCGAAATCCACCACCACCTGCCCGCCAAGACCACGCAACCGCAATTGCCGCGGCAGATCGCGCGCGGCGGCGATATTCGCCTTGAGACTGGCAGCGGGCGAGGTATCGGCCCCGGTATTCACATCCACCGCGATCAGTGCCCGGGTCGGTTCAATCATCATATGCCCGCCCCCCGGCAGATCGACGCGCGGCGACAGCAACGCATCCACCGCCTCCAGCACGCCATGATCGGCAAAGCCCTCGGTCACCTCATCGGGCACGGGATCGGCCCATTCCCGCCACGCCTCGTCATGCGGAGAGGCGGCATCCACCAGCAACTCCGGCGCGCCATCGGTATCGGCCAGCACCGCTTCGGCCAGATCGCGCAAGGTTGCCAGATCCTCGGCGATCTCACCATCCTCGGCGCCCTCGCAGGCGGACCGCAGGATCAGGCCCAGATCGGCCCCTTCGATCACAACACGCGCCAGCGCCTGCAGGTCAGCCCGCAGATCCTCGTCGCGGATGCGACGCGAGACGTTGATACCCGGCGCCCCCGGCGTGACGATGCCGTAGCGGCCCTTGAACAGCAGCCGCAACGAGACCGGCAGCGCCTTGCCCGGTTCAGTGCCGCCGGTGACCTGACAGATCACCGTCTGGCCGGGCGTCAGGCCCTTGACCTCACGCAGGAAACCCTTCTCACCACCGGGCAGTTGCACGAACACGCCGCCCTGCCCCTTGACCTGACGGTCGACCCGACCCCGGCAGATGGCCCCCGGCGCAATGGTCACAACGTCGGAACTGTCCAGGAACAAGTCCTCCAGCTGCCCGTCGACCATCAACGCGGCGGCCTCCAGCCCCCGCAATTCGCCCAGAACGACAACCCGTCCCTTCATGCCCGCACCCCTGCCGCCTGCAACAAGACCGACGTTTCCGCCAAAGGCAGGCCGACGACACCGGTGAATGATCCCTGAATCCATGGAATGAACGCGCCAGCCATGCCCTGAATGGCATAACCGCCCGCCTTGCCATCCCATTCCCGCGACGCCAGATAGGCGTTCACATCGGCGTTCGACAGCGGCCGGAATTTCACCACCGTATCCACCAGCCGTTCACGCAGACCCGATGCCGTGCGCACCGCTACCGCCGTCAGCACATGATGCCGACGACCGGACAGAAGCCACAGGAACTCGGCGGCCTGCTTTTCGTCAACGGGTTTGCCCAGAATGCGGCGCCCGCAGGCCACCGTGGTATCGGCGCACAGGATGACCTCGTCCGCAGCACAGTCCAGCGCCGCCGCCTTTTCGCGTGCCATCCGTGCCACGTAATCGCGCGCCAGCTCACCCTTCACCGGCGTCTCGTCGATGTCGGGGGCCCGCACAGCCGCGGGAACCAGCCCCAGCTGCGCGATCAATTCACGCCGCCGCGGGCTTGCGGAACCCAGAATCAGCTTCACTTGAAGCGGTAGTTGATGCGACCCTTGCTCAGGTCGTAGGTGTTCATTTCCACCTGCACCTTGTCGCCCGCCAGAACCCGGATACGGTTCTTGCGCATCTTTCCTGCCATATGTGCGATGATCTCATGGCCGTTTTCAAGCTCGACCCGGAATGTCGCATTCGGCAGGAGTTCCTTAACGACGCCGGGGAATTCGAGCAGTTCTTCCTTGGCCATGGTCACTCCTGATTATGCGCCCGCGAACAGCCGTGGGCGCGGCTCATATGCGCCGCGAAGGCACAAAATTCAAGCGGTATGTCAAGTTACGTTGGGCTTTTCCATCGCGACTGTGATGCGGGTGGCCTGGGCACCCTGTTCGGGCCAATGCGCGAAGGGCAAGACGGCGCCGTCAGTGCGGCTTTGCGTGACCAGATCCAGATCGACCGTCGCCCGCACCCAGCCGGGTTGATCCAGCCCCCCTTCGGCGATGATCCCGGTGTCGGGCCAGCCCCGGTCCGAGGGGCCATAGATCGCCGCAGCACCGCGGTTCTCGTCAATTGCCGGGCACCACAGCGCATCGCCCACGGTGGGCGATTGCACTACCACGCACTGGTTCTCCAGCGCGCGGGCCATCGCCCCCACCTTGACCCGCCAATAGCCCGCGACCGTATCGGTGCAGGACGGCACCAGCAGGATTTCGGCCCCCGCCGCACATAGCGCCCGTGCCAGCAGGGGGAACTCACTGTCATAGCAGATCACCACCCCGATCCGGCCCAAGGCGGTATCGAACAGCGTCAGCCCATTTCCCGCCGAAACCTGCCAGATCTCACGCTCGAACCGGGTCATCATCGCCTTGTCCTGATGACCGATCCGGCCCTGCGGACCAAACAGCGTCGCGCGGTTCAACCGTTGCCCATCCTGAATGACCGGCCCCGAGGGCGCCAGGATATGACGGCCGGTTTCCCGTGCCATCCGGTCAAACAGATCGTCCATCCGGGGCCGCAACGCCGCCACCTGTTCCAGCGCCAGCGTCAGATCCGCCGCCACTGCCACCCCGCCCAGCGAGGCCAGTTCCATCGCGCCATATTCGGGGAAAACCAGCAGATCGGCCGCCGCCGTCATCACCCAATGGCGGGCTTTCGCCTCATAGGCCGCCCAGTCGTCCAGCCAGTCCAGCGGCCAGGCGGCGGTTGCGATGGTGACAGGTCTCATAATGCGCGCCCCCAGAATTGCAGCGGTTTGCGGGTCTCGACGCGATCCCCCACATCGGTCCAGTTGAAATGCGCGACCACCCCGGGCAACGGCGCATAGCCACGCTTGCGCCAGAACCCGTCCAGCGATCTGTAGCCGGGCGGTCGCAGCGGATGGTCATCGGGCCGGATCACCGAACAGAAGGCGGCGAAGCGGCGTCCGATGGCACGGGCATGGGCCTCTCGCGCGGTGAAAAACGCATGGCCCAGCCCTTGGCCGCGATACTCCGGCAACAGCACCGATTCGGCGCAATAAAACACCTGATCCAGTGCCATCCCGGTGCCGGCAAACGGGGCGGCGAAATCATCGGCATGATTTTCCAGCGGGGTGCCCGTGGCCGCCCCAACCAAACGCGCCCCATCGAACGCGCCCACCAGAACCGCCTGCGGTGCCGTGCGGTAATGATCCAGATAGCGACGTTCATATTCCAGCGCGCCGTCATACAGATAGGGCCAGTCGCGGAACACCGCGATGCGCAACCGCGCCACATCGTCCAGCGCGGCCTCCAGCGCCGCCCCTGTCAGGGTGCGGGTTTCCATCAACTGACCTGACGGACCCAGTCGGCCAGATTGTAATAGGTCGTCACCCGCTGGATACGCCCGTCGCGCAGGGTGAAGAACGTGCCTGCGGGCAACACATAGGTTTGACCATGCGCGGGGGGCAGGCCCTCATCCCCCACCAGATAGGTGCCGTTCACCACGAATTCCGCCGCCGCACGGGTGCCCTCATCATTGGCCATGACGTTGATATCCGTCAGGTTTTCGCGGTAGCACCGGGTCATGTGGGCGTTGAAGGCGTGAAAGGCGGCAATGCCCTTGCGGATATTGCCTTCATTGACGTGATGTTCAAAATCGTCGGTCAGCAATGCCTCCATACCGGCGGTATCACCGGCATTGAAGGCCTCGTAATAGTGGCGAATGGTGGCAAGTGCGGTGGTGCGGGGCATCATATCTCCGTCGGTGGGCCAAAACGTTTGATCAGGTTATCGCGGATCTGGTCGCGGGTCATACGGTAGCTGGCCAGACGGGCATCGCGCCCATCGCCCAGCCCGCTCGGGTCCATGATCGGCCAGTATTCGACATCAAGGTGAAAAAACCGGGTCAGTTCCAGAGCCTGGCGCTGCGAGGCGGGCGACAGCGCGACAACCAGATCAAACGCCCCCAGATCATCGCCCCATTCCTGCAATTCGTGAAACGACCGGGTGCGGTGGCGTTCCAGATCAATCCCGATCTCGGCGCAGACGGCAACACTGAATCCATCCACATCCATATCGGATTTCACCCCGGCCGATTGCACATAGACCTGACGGCCGTAAAATTTCTTCATCATTCCCTCCGCCATCGGGGACCGGATGGCGTTGTGGTCGCAGCAGAACAGGACCGAGGTGGGAAGATCGGGCATCACTTCACGGGCGTCAGGACACAAACAAGGGTGAACAGGCGTCGCGCGGTATCCATGTCCAGAACGGCCTTGCCTTCCAGCCGCTCCTGCAAGATCCGCGCGCCTTCATTGTGGATGCCGCGGCGGGCCATGTCGATCGCCTCGATCTGACTGGGCGGCAAACGCTTCACCGCCTCGAAATAGCTGGCACAGATCTGAAAGTAGTCCTTGACCGCCTGCCGGAACGGGCCAAAGGACAGATGGAATTCCGCCACCTTGTCGCCCGCCTCGGTGCAGGTATCGAACACCAGCCGCCCGTCGCGGATAAACAACCGCAGCGCAAAGGGCCCCGGCGGTGCGGGCATGTCATCCCGTCCCGGCAGGGCAAAGCTGTTGTCCTCCAGCAGGTCGAACACCGCCACACGGCGTTCCTGTTCGATTTCCGGGCTGGGCGCGGGCAGGCCGCTGTCGTCAATATCCAGACGGGTGATGCGTGACATCAGGCGTCTTCCTCTCTCTCCCCTTCCACCAGATTGAGCGCATCCAGACGCGCCCGCACCGACAGACCATGTGCCTGCAAACTTTCAGATTTCGCCAGCGTTTCCGCCGCCGGTCCAATGGCCCGCAGCGCCTCCGGCGTCATCTTGGCAAGGGTCGTACGTTTGAGGAAGTCCATAACCGACAGTCCCGACGAAAAACGCGCCGAACGTGCCGTCGGCAGCACATGGTTGGGGCCGCCGATGTAATCGCCGATCGCCTCGGGCGTCCAGGATCCCAGGAATATCGCCCCGGCATGGGTGATCTGCGCCGACAGGGCATCCGGGTCCTGCACACACAGTTCCAGATGTTCGGGCGCGATGCGGTTGGACAGCGTGGCGGCCTCGGCCAGATCGCGGGTGACGATGACAGTGCCGTAATCGCGCCAGCTGGCCCCTGCGATCTCACGCCGTTCCAGCGTTTGCAGACGGGCATCAACCGCCGCCGCCACCGCCTGCGCCATCCGTTCGGAGGGCGTGATCAGCAAAGATTGCGCGCTCTGATCGTGTTCAGCCTGGCTGAGCAGGTCAATCGCCACCCAGTCGGGATTGGCGCTTTCATCGGCGATCACCAGAATTTCCGACGGCCCGGCGATCATGTCGATGCCGACCTTGCCGAACACCCGCCGTTTCGCCGCCGCCACAAAGGCATTGCCCGGCCCGGTGATCTTGTCGACCGGCTGGATGGTTTCCGTGCCATAGGCCAGCGCCGCCACCGCCTGCGCCCCCCCGATGCGGTAAACCGTATCCACACCCGCCAGCCGCGCCGCCATCAGCACCAGCGGATTGACCACGCCGCCGGGCGTCGGACAGGCGATCACCAGCCGTTCCACCCCCGCCACCTTGGCCGGAATCGCATTCATCAGCACCGAGGACGGATAAGACGCCAGCCCGCCGGGCACATACAGCCCCGCCGCCGAAACCGGAGTCCAGCGCCAGCCCAGTTCCGCCCCCGAAGGTTCGGTCCACATCGCATCTTCGGGCATCTGGCGTTCGTGATAGGCGCGGATGCGCATCGCCGCCAGTTCCAGCGCCGCGCGTTCCGCCGCTGGCACCGTCGCCACATGCGCGTCGATTTCGTCCTGACCAAAGGCCAGCGTATCCGCCGTCAGATCCAGACGGTCGAATTTTGCCGTCAGTTCGATCACCGCCCGGTCGCCGCGCGCCCGCACATCGGCAATGATCCCCGCGACAATGGCATCGACATCGGGGCTGTCTTCGCGCTTCAGCCCCAGAATATGGGAAAAGCTGGCGTCGAACCGGGCATCACGGGTATTCAGAAAATGCGGCATGGCAGGCCTCCTAGGATGGTCGCGGGGATAGTGCCTGACACCGCATCGGGCAAGTGTTCAGTCCGTGTTATCGGGCAGATCAGGCAGATCCGGGTGATCAGGCGCCACACCCGAAACCGCGCGATAGGGACGGGTAACATCCCGCAGATCCACCGAAAGGCATTCGACCGAGATCCCTATCGCCCCATCCCCCGCCAGCACCAGCGTCAGATCACCGCTTCCCTGATCGGTCTCGGCCCATTGCACATCCAGCAAGGACACAATGGTATCGCGGGCATTGCGGTCGATCCCCTGCGAGGCGACCCGGATGACATCGGAAAACACCAGCAATGACCGAACCCGTTCATAGGGGCGGCCGTCAACCTCGGCCTGCCCCTTGTCTTCCCAGCGAAAGCGGTTGACCAGAATCGCCAGACGGCGGGATTTCGCCTCCCACGCGATATCACCCAGGGTGAAGACCGCATCCTGCACCAATGCGGCAATCACCGACAGGTCTTCGGGGGTTTCCGCCCGCAGGCTCAACGGCCCTTCGGCCCCATCCTCGAATCGCGCATCCGCCATCAGTCTTCCTTCACCCGTTCGATTTTCGCGCCCACCGCAGACAGCTTTTCCTCGACCCGCTCGTAGCCGCGATCAAGGTGATAGACCCGCCGCACCAATGTTTCACCCTCGGCCGCAAGCCCAGCCAGAATCAGCGACACCGAGGCCCGCAGATCGGTTGCCATGACCGGCGCGCCTTTCAGCCGATCCACCCCGTGAACCGTGGCATGACCGCCCGAGACATCAATCTTGGCCCCCATCCGCACCAGTTCCGGGGCATGCATGAAGCGATTCTCAAAGATACGTTCTTCCAGAACCGAGGTTCCGTCTGCCGTAGACAACAACGCCATCATCTGCGCCTGCAAATCCGTCGGGAAGCCCGGGAAAGGCTCGGTGATCACATCAACGGCCTTCACCCGGCCATTTTTACGCTTCACCTTCAATCCGCGCGTGGTTTCCTCGACCGAGATCCCCGCCGCATCCAGTTTCTCGGCGAATGCGGCCACCAGATCCAGCCGACCGCCCAGACATTCCACCTCACCGCCACAGATCGCCGGGGCCAGCATATAGGTCCCCAGCTCGATCCGGTCGGTCACCACCGGATGCGTCGCGCCATGCAGCCGGTCAACACCCTGAATCTCGATGATCGAGGTGCCCTCGCCCTCGATCTGCGCCCCCATTTTGCGCAGGCATTCCACCAGGTCGACAATTTCCGGCTCCCGCGCGGCATTTTTCAGCACAGAATTGCCCTTGGCCAGGACCGCCGCCATCAGGAAGTTCTCGGTCGCACCGACCGAGGCAAAGCGCATCTCATGCACCGCCCCCTTCAGCCCGCCTTGCGTGCGCGCATGCAGATAGCCTTCGCGCAGCTCGATTTGCGCCCCCAGTGCCTCCAGCGCATCAATATGGATGTCCATCGGGCGCGCCCCGATCGCACAGCCCCCCG
>DASWPI010000042.1:0-33834 GCA_036398515.1 Paenirhodobacter sp. | reverse complement strand
ATGGAATGAGCTTCGTCAAGGCACTGGCCACGCTGGCCGTAGGGTTTGCCGCCGCGCGCGGTGTGCAGAAATACCGCGAACTGGGCGGCATCGAGGGCGTCAAGGGCGCGTTGCGCAGCGCGGGCGAACCGGGGGGCGTTGCCGATCAGATGGGCACCTATGCCGAGAAGCTGGGCGTTCCGGGCGGCAAGGATGCGGTGCGCGACATGTTCACCAAATTCGGCGCGCAGGCGGCCTCGGCCACCGAAGCCAGTGAGGCGGGGCTGAACAATCTGATGACCGCGATGACGGCGGCGGCGTCGACGGGGGCCAAGGGGCTGGGGGATCTTTTGCAGGCGGCAACGGCAGGCACGCCCGTCAACACCCTGATGGAAGAGCAGGCCAAGCTGATGATCCGGGCGATGATCCAGGCCGCCAAGGCCGATGGCGAGGTCGATGCCGAGGAACGCGCCAAGATCATGGATCATCTGGGTGATGCCAGCGAGGAAGAACTGGCCTTCGTGAATGCAGAACTGGAGGCGCCGGTGGATGTGGCGGCGCTGGCGGCCTCGGTCCAGGATAGCGCCAAGGCACAGGTCTATTCGGCGGCGCTGATGGCGGTTACCGTCGATAGCGACGCCGAGAAGCAATATCTGAAACAACTAGCGACGGCATTGGCGCTGGACCCGGTCAAGGTGGCGGATATCCATCAATCCATGGGAAAACCGCTGGTCTGAGCGGCGCTGCGTTTCGGGGCGGATGAAAATTCCGGCCCGAAACGCGTTTGACGGTTGACTCTGGACCCGGTGCAGCTAAAAGGCGGCAACAAGGAATTCCGGGGGCTATTTATGTGTCTCCGCTGATTGCAGGAGATACTGAAAATGGCGAAGCCGACGACGATCAAGATCCGTCTGAACTCGACGGCGGGCACCGGGCACTTCTATGTGACCAAGAAGAACGCCCGCACCATGACCGAAAAAATGGCCGTGAACAAATATGATCCGGTTGTGCGTAAGCATGTTGAATACAAGGAAGGCAAGATCAAGTAAGATCTTCCGATCCTTGGATTTAGGGGCCGTGCGTCTTGCGCGGCCTTTTGCATTTTGGGTCAGACGGCGCGAACGGCAAAGATCATCGGGGGGGCATTGTCCCAAACCGGTTGTGGGCATGGCAAGCGATGTTTCAGCCCGTCGCGGCGGGTCCGTCTGCGCGCCGTCTGGGAAATCTTCCCCCGGATCACGCGGCGAGGCCGTTCATCTGCGCCTGGTGTAAAAGCGTGCATTGCATTCCCCGCACATGTGCGTATAAGGCGCGGACTTCCGCATTCATTTGAACCGGCAGAGCCTCTCGTGGTGGGCAGTGGAAGTTTTCGCCCGCCTATGAAGCCGCCCATTGAAACAGGAGCACACATGCCGCTGTACGAGCATGTTCTCATCGCGCGTCAGGATCTGTCCAACGCGCAGGCCGAAGGTCTTGTCGAGCATTTCTCGACCGTTCTTTCCGATAATGGCGGCAAGGTCGTCGTGTCGGAATACTGGGGCGTCAAGACGATGGCCTACAAGATCAACAAGAACCGCAAGGGGCACTATGCCTTCCTGCGTACCGACGCACCTTCCGCCGCCGTGCAGGAAATGGAACGTCTGGCCCGTCTGCATGACGATGTCATGCGCGTTTTGACCGTCAAGGTCGACGCCCACGAAGAAGGCCTGTCGATCCAGATGCAAAAACGCGAAGAGCGCGAAGAGCGTGGCCCGCGTGGCGACCGCGATGATCGCGGCCCGCGTCGCGAACGTCGTTGATCGGAGGACTGAAAACCATGGCTAACAAACCGTTTTTCCGTCGCCGTAAAGTGTGCCCGTTCTCGGGTGAAAACGCGCCGAAGATCGACTACAAGGACACCCGTCTGCTGCAACGCTACATCAGCGAACGCGGCAAGATCGTTCCCGCCCGTATCACCGCCGTCTCGGCCAAGAAGCAGCGTGAACTCGCACGTGCCATCAAGCGCGCCCGTTTCCTCGCCCTGCTGCCCTATGCCGTGAAGTAAGGAGCCAGACCTATGCAAGTCATCCTCCTGGAACGTGTGGCCAAACTGGGCCAGATGGGCGAGGTCGTGAACGTCAAGGACGGTTACGCCCGCAACTTCCTGCTGCCGCAAGGCAAGGCGCTGCGCGCGAACGAAGGCAACATCAAGTCCTTCGAGAACCGCAAAGCCCAACTGGAAGCCAACAACCTGGAAACGAAAAAGGAAGCCGAGATCTTCGCTGAAAAGCTGGTCGGGCAAACCTTCGTCGTCATCCGCTCGGCGTCCGATGCCGGTGCGCTGTATGGTTCGGTCACGCCGCGCGATGCGGCCGAAGCCGCAACCGCAGGTGGTTTCACCGTCGACCGCAAGCAGATCGCGCTGAAGGCGCCGATCAAGGACCTGGGCCTGCACGACGTGCATGTGATCCTGCACCCGGAAGTCGACGTGACGATCACGCTGAACATCGCACGTTCGGTTGAAGAAGCCGAACTGCAAGCCTCGGGTAAATCGATTCAGGAACTGGCCGCCGAACAGGAAGCCGAAGCTGAATTTGAAATCGCCGAGCTGTTCGACGAAGTCGGCGCCGCCGCAGGCGACGACGAATAATAAGGTCCTATTGGGACTTCGAAAACCGCGCCCGGCAACGGGTGCGGTTTTTTCATAGCCAAATCACCGTTCCCGCTAGCGGCTGATCATCGGGTTGCGGCAGATCCAGCACGATATTGCGGCACTCACCGCGATGGATGCCGCGCAAGATCACCTCGCGTTGCAGGGTCAGACCGGGGGGTACATTCTGGCCGATATGCGCCAGCAGGGTGGAGATGTCCTGCAAAACCTGCGTCATCCGGTCCAGCCGTTGCAAATCGGCCATCGTTTCCTGACTGTTCGGATCAATCAGAGATTCAACCACAGATTGTTGCAACGAGACCGTCAGAATTGACAGTTCCGCCATCTTTGTCGATAAACGCAGGATGAGGTCTGCCAACGACACGCCGACCCCCTCGGGTGTTTGGGCGCGAACACGGCTCATAACGGGCCAACCACGGCTTCGATCGCGGTACGCAGATCGCGTAGCGCGAAAGGTTTTCGCAGCAGATTGTTCAGCCCCAGACGACCCCCTTCCTCGATGATCTCCGGGCCACAACGGCCGGTCACGAGGATGAACCCGATGTCATGATGCAGTTTGTTGGCGCGGATTGACCGCAGCAGGGTGATGCCGTTCATGTCTGGCATGTGGAGACCAGATGGATCGGATGGCTGGCCAGAAGGCTCAGGGCCGCTTGCCCGCTGGTGGCCGTCATCACGTGATGCACCCCCATCGTGTCCAGCGCTTGAAGAAGCAGACGGCGGCTTGTTGGCATGTCATCGGTGATGAGTATTTTTATGATATCTTTCAAGGACATAATACGCCCTTGGTTTCGTGGGTTAAGGGGGGGAGGCGATAGGTGGTGACACCGTCCGGGACAAGCTGGCTGCCGATATCGGCGGGGATGCGTTCTGCGTGCCCAAGGCACAGCCATCCCCCCGGACGCAAGCGGAATTCAAAACGCTGCCACAATCGTCGTTGCGCCGACTTGTCAAAGTAGATTGCCACGTTTCGACAGAAAATCAGATCGAACGTGCCGGGTTCTGGCCAGGAATCATGCAAATTCTGTCGCTGAAAGGTGACCAGATTGCGTAGCGACGGTGCGATGCGCTGGCCGTCACCGTGACGGACAATAAAGCGGCTACGATAATGGGAGGGAATATGAGGGATAGCCGCAGCGGGATAAATACCATCGTGGGCAAAGGCGATTGCAACCGGGTCGATATCGGTTGCCAGAATTTGAACATCATAGGTCGCATAATCCGGGACCAGATCGGCCAGAATCATGGCTATGGAATAGGGTTCCTGACCGTTCGCGCAACCCGCAGACCAGATACGGATTGGTTGCCCGTGCTGTGCCTGACGCAGTATGGCGGGGAGGATTTTCAGCCTTAACAGCTGAAAATGGTGCATTTCACGGAAGAACTGGGACACATGCGTGGTCAGCGCCGAAACCATATGGTGCTGTTCCTTGTCTCCATCGGGCGAGTGAAGAAGAACCATATAGCTGTCCAGATCGGGCAATTGCAGATCTCGGACCCGGCGCAGCAGTCGCGATTGCAGCATCGCCCGTTGCGTCCGGGCCAGTCGCACCCCGGATTGGGTATGCAACCATTCGGCAATGAGACCGAAATTCTCATCGCTCAGCTGCTGGCTTTCGGAATGGGGCCGAAGATAACTCATGCCAGAGCCTCGGTGGTTGGGTCGGGCAGGATTGCCAGCAGGTTCAGCATGCGGATCATGCGTCCGTCGACCACCGCCAGCGCGCCGACGAATTTCTGTTCGGCATAGTTGGCAACCTCGGGTGGGGGGGTCAATTCGGCGCGCGGAACGGTCAGGATATCCGAGACCGAATGCACCAGCAGCCCGGTCTGCACATCCCCCAGGCAGACGACGATGAACACATTGCGCAGATCGCCCATCACACCGGGCAGGCCCAGTCGGATCGCCAGGTCGATGACCGGCAGAACCGTGCCGCGCAAATTGATCACGCCGCATAGATGTGGGGCGGAATGCGGCAGCGGCGTTGGCCTGCTCCAGCCGCGAATTTCACGCACCGACATGATGTCGAGGCAATATTCATCGGCGCCAAGGCGAAAAGACAACAGTTCCATCGTTTCCGTCCCGTGGGTCGGATGCGCGGTCTGAGGGATCGGGGAAACTATGTCGTTCATCCTGCTATCGCCATGTCACTGGGGGGAAGGGGAGGGCGCGACAGCAGATCGGTTGGATCGACGATCAATGCCACCTGTCCGTTTCCTAGAATCGTTGCGGCGGAAATGCCGTGAATATGGCCATAATTACGATGCAGACCTTTGATAACCACTTGGCGTTGCTCTACAATCGTGTCGACGATCAGTGCCGAGCGGCTTTCGTCTTCGTGCCGAGTAAGCAAAACGATGCCGCCATCGTCATGTCGGATCGGGGCGCGAAATCCCAATTCAACCCCCAGATCGAACAATGGTAGAAACCCGCCGCGCAGTTCAAGAACGCTCAGGCCAGACCCGATGGCGCGTACGTCATTGGGTTCCAGCGCGGCGGTTTCCAGAATAGAGGATAGTGGGATGACCAACGTCTGATCGGCGACGCGCACGATCATTCCGTCCAGAACCGCCAGTGTCAGCGGCAAGGATATGGTAAAAACCGTCCCCTCGCCGGGCTGCGATTGAATGCTTACACGGCCACCCAGGCCATGAATCGCCAAGCGAACCACATCCAGCCCGACGCCGCGGCCCGATAGGGGGGAAATCGAGTTTGCCGTTGAAAAACCCGGCATGAACAGCAGGTTGTCGATTTCATTTTCATTTTGCGGGCTATCCCCTGCGATCAGGCCACGGCTGATCGCGATCCGCATGACCTTGGCACGGTCGATGCCTGCGCCGTCATCGCGCAATTCGATCATCAGCCGCCCTGAGCGATGCTGCGCCTTCAAGGTGATGGTTCCGCAGGCGTGCTTGCCCGCGGCCAGCCGCATGGCTGGGGGTTCGATTCCGTGGTCGATGGCGTTGCGGATCATATGTGTCAGGGGGTCGGTCAAACGCTCGATAACGGTTTTGTCGACCTCGGTGGCCTCGCCGATGGTTATCAGTTGAATCTGCTTGCCGGTACTGATCGCCGCCTCGCGCACCAGACGGGACATGCGCAGAAACAATGGCTTGACCGGTTGCGCGCGGATCATCATCACGCTGTCCTGAACCTCACGGGTCAGTTTGGTAAAGGCCTCCAGCCCGGTCATCACCGGAGAATTTGGCGCGATCCCGGCATCTGCCACGCTTTGTGCCAGCATCGCCTGGTTGATCACCAGTTCACCGACCAGATTCATCAACCGATCCACCCGTTCCAGATCGACCCTGACGATCGGGATGGTATCGGTTTTCTGCCGGGGGCTGGGCGCGGGGTTAGCTTCGGGGCTTGGTTGAATCACCTCGATCGTGGCCGATTCAATCCACGGATCCGGGCGGGGCTGACGGCTGATCGTCAGCACGCACAGCCCGTCGACGAATTCAAAGACCTCACGGATATCGGCTTCTACGATTTCTGCAGGCAGCGACAGCCGCCAGGACAGGGCCGGTTGCATGGGATCAAACTCTGCCAGGCCGGAATCCAGACCCTCCGTCAGGCAGCAGATATCCGTAGCCCCCAGCGTTCGTAAAGCCCGCAGCAGGAAAAGTGGTTCATTTCCATTGGAATAAAGGCTGCCCTGCGGTGCAAAGACAACCTGCCAGGCGGCCGTCTCTACACCCAGGGTCGACAAGTCCAGCGCCACGGGCTGATAGAAAAAATCGTCCTGATCATGTTGATCGCGAACCTGACCCAGTTGCATTTGCAGTTCGGCCAGAATGGAATCGCCCTCGGTTGGGGGCGAGGTTGCACCACGCGCCGATTCGACGTGATCTTCCAAGGCATCGCTGGCCTGCATCAACATCAGCCGCATCGATTCCGTGATCAGGCTGTGGTCGGTGCGCAGCCCCCCCAGAACGCCTTCGTAACGATGGGCGAAATCGACCAGCCGTTCATAGCCGAAGGCCGCCGCCCCGCCCTTGATCGAATGAACCGCGCGAAAGATGGTGTTGATCAGATCCGCATCGGGTGCTTCCACATTGAGCGCGGCGATGGAGTCGTGCAGCGTTTCCAGCAGTTCTTCGCATTCCGCAAAGAAACCGGCACGGATCTCGGCAAGCGGATTATTCGGCATTCAATCCACGCGCCCCACGACCATATGCAGGGCCCGAACCAGCTTGGGGGTATCGAAGGGTTTGACGATCCAGCCCGTCGCCCCTGCGGCGCGGGCACGGGCACGCAACTCCGGTGCGGCCTCCGTCGTCAGCACCAGGATTGGCACGGTGCGGAACTTCTCCTGCCGCCGTACGGCCTCAATAAAGCCGAAGCCATCCAGGTTGGGCATATTGATATCCGAGATGATCGCGTCGGGGGTAAGGTCTTGCAGCAGCGATAACGCCGAGGCACCGTCCTCGGCCATATGCAGCACGATGCCCTCACGCGTCAGGGCCAGTTTCAGCAGATCACGGATGGTGCGGCTGTCATCGACTGCCAGAATGGTCAGAGCCATCATACCGGCTCCGGATTGAAGCGCATCGGATCAATACCCAAGTCCGTCAGCGCAGCGTCAAATTTCGCAGATCGGGGGGTGATACAAAAGCCGGTGCCGGCACGGCGCCAGTCACGTTCCGCGCGCAGCAGCAGTTCCAGCCCAAGCCCGCCCAGATGTCGCACCGATCCGGCATCCAGCCGCAGCGGCGCCCCGGCAAGGTCGCGCAAGGCCACTGCCGTCTGCATGACGGTCGCTGCATCCAGGCGTACAGGTAGGGTCGCGCCATTCCAGACTTCCTGATCTTGCACCCCGGCCATGAGCCCATCCCCTCGTTGAACACAGCACGAGGCTAGCGCCCGGAGGGTTAAGAATGCTTTGACTACATCAGTAAAATCATTGGGCCTGGAAAATCACCGATGTGGCCGTCCGGTCTGGCATTATCGTGTGCGTAGTTTTTCTTGCAGATGCACGGCACAGCCGGTCAGTGCGGCATAGTCATCCTCGATCACCTTTACCGGAAAGGCGGTGAGGAAATCAGAAAACCGCCCCTTGGCGTGGAACGATTCGGCAAAACCATAAGTCTGCAACCAGGGGGCAAAGGCGCGTGCCACCCCGCCGATCAGGTGAATGCCGCCAAACGGCAGATGCACCAGCGCCAGATCACCGATCACAGCCCCCATCATCCGCACGAACAATTGCGCGGTATGCACCGCCAGCGGCTCACCGGCCTTGAAGGCCGCCATCACCGCAGTGGTGTCCAGCGCCTTGGTCGTGTCACCGGCTTCGGACTGCACAAAGGCATAGACCTCGGCGACCCCACGGCCCGACAGGATATCCTCGACCGAGGCAAAACCATGCGCGCGTGCGACAAAATTGCGCATGCGGATATCTTCGTCGCTGCTGACGGGTAGGGTCATATGGCCGCATTCCGAGGGCACGACGATCCGGCCACCGGGCGCCTCATGCACCGGAGCGGCGTTGAACCCGGTGCCGATACCAACGACCAACTGACTGGCGCCGGGGCGGGCGGCGGTGCCCGGCAGCACCTGGCGCAGCATATCCGGGGCCAGATACCCCAAGGCATAGCCCTGCGCCTGCAAATCATTCAGCACAACGACGCGGTCGGCATGCAGAACCCGGGCCAGGGCCCCGGCCTCGAACACCCAGTTCAGATTGGTCATGGTGGCCACCCCGTCACGCACCGGTCCGGCTGCCGCGACGCAGGCCCCGGCCAGATGGTCAATGCCTGACTGGGCCCGATAATCGATCAGGATCGGTTCCAGCGCCGGGTAGTTTGCATTCGGATAGCGACGAATCGAGTCAGGCAATACAATCCCGTCTTGGGCGATGGCGACGCGGGTATTGGTGCCACCGATATCGGCAAGAAGCGTATATTGGCTTGCGGTCATGTGCGGCTCCAATGCCCAGGTTGCCCCTTGATAGAATGCCGGGGCCACCGGTCGCAAGACCTCGTCGCTCGCGACCCGCCAATACAGCGGTAACCCCTTGCAGTGGTGCCATATCGTGCGGATTGTTGCGTTGACACCACCTAGCCCTTGTCGCACAGATTGACGGTGTCGGCCCGGCATGGGCGTGGCGCAATGGCACCGGATGGTGAACGGGTGACGCGGATGCAACAAGGCCTTGGCCTGATCGGCGCCGTTTTGGCGATTATGGTGGCATCGGGGGTTACAGGAACCGCTGCGGCGCAGGGGTTGATCTTCCCGCCCGATGTCGATGCACGCTTCCATTGGCAGGATTATCAGACCTTGCAGGGCCAGGATCTGCGCGGCCAGAGGCTCACCATTCTGGGCACCTGGCTGGGGCAGGACAAGGCATTGTTCGACAGTGTCATCGCCTATTTCGAGGCCGCGACCGGCGCCGATGTGGTGTATGAGGGGTCCTCCAGCTTTGAGCAGCAGATCGTCATTCGGACCCAGGCCGGGGCGCCGCCCGATCTTGCCATCGTGCCGCAACCGGGGCTGGCAGCGGATCTGGCGCGGCAGGGATTTTTACGGCCCTTGGCCCCGGATTTGGGCGGATGGTTGCTGGAAAACTATGCCGCAGGCGACAGCTGGCGGCGCATCGGCACCTATCGCGATCCGCAGGGGACAGAACGGCTATATGCCTTTCCCTACAAGGCCGAGATCAAGTCGCTGGTCTGGTATGTACCCGAAAACCTTGCCGAGGCCGGTTACCCGGTGCCCGAGACCTATCAGGATCTGCGGGCACTGACCGAACGGATCGTGGCCGATGGCGGCACGCCGTGGTGCATCGCGTTGGGGTCTGGTGGGGCGACGGGGTGGCCCGCCACCGACTGGGTCGAGGATCTGATGCTGCGGCTGAATACCCCGGCCGACTACGATGACTGGGTGGCGCATGAGATCCGCTTTCAGGACCCACGGGTTCTGGCGGCGATCGAGGCCTTTGGCTGGTTCGCCACATCTGATAGCTTTGTCGATGGCGGGCGCGCGGCCGTCGCGGGCACAGATTTTCGGGATAGTGCCCAAGGGCTGTTCACCGCGCCGCCGCGTTGCTACCTGCTGCATCAGGCCTCGTTCATCGCGTCGTTCTTTCCGGCAGGCACCGAATTGGGCCGCGACGCCGATTTCTTCTATTTCCCCACCCGAGCCCAGGCGGGGCCGGATCGTCCGGTTCTGGGCGCGGGCACGTTGTTCGTGAAACTGACCGATAATCCGGCCTCGGACGCGTTCATCCGGTTTCTGACCCTGCCGCTGGCCCATGAAATCTGGATGGCACAGACCGGTTTTGCCACGCCGCACAAAGGCGTCAATCCCCAGGTCTACGCCACGCCCACACAGCGCAAGCTGGGCGAGATCTTGCGTGACGCGACGGTGTTTCGTTTCGATGGCTCTGATCTGATGCCCGGCGCCATCGGGGCGGGGGCATTCTGGCGGGGGATGGTGGATTACGTCGGCGGGCAATCGGCGGCGCAGGTGGCGCGGCAGATCGACAGCCGTTGGGATGATCTGCAGGCGCCGCAATGAGTGGTGGCGCGCTGACCGCCGTGATCGGTCCCATCGCGGCGGTGGTTCTGGTCTGCGTGATGTGGTTTCGTGGCACGGGTTGGCTGCTGGATCGGGTGGGCTCAGGGCTGCGGCCTTGGGTGTTTCTGGGGCCGTCGGTGGTTATGCTGGTGCTGTGGTTGCTGTATCCAGCGCTGGCGACGGTTTGGGCCAGCGTGCATGATGCCGATGGCCGGGGGTGGCTGGGGGCGCGCAATTATCATTGGGTCTTCACCGATCCGCTGGCACGGCAGGCGCTGTGCAATACGGTGGTGTGGGCGATTGTGGTGCCAACGACAGCGACGCTGATCGGGCTGTTTGCGGCGCGGATCACCGACCGGCTCAACTGGGGCGGGATGGCGCGGGCGATGATGTTCCTGCCCATGGCGATCTCGTTTGTCGGGGCCGGGGTGATCTGGAAATTCGTTTATGAATACCGGCCCGAAGATCAGGCGCAGATCGGATTGCTGAACGCGCTGTTACAGGTGCCAAGGCCGTGGCTGATGCTGCCGGGATGGAACACGCTGTGCCTGATGGTGGTCTTGATCTGGGCACAGGCGGGGTTTGCCACGGTGATCCTGTCTGCCGCGCTGCGCAGAGTTCCGCCCCCTGTGATTCAAGCGGCTACACTGGACGGCGCGGGCGATTGGGCACGCTTCAGGCGGATCGAGGTTCCGCATATTTCCGGCGCGATTTCGGTGGTTTGGACGACGTTGTTCATCGTCAGCCTGAAGACGTTCGACATTGTCTTTGTGATGACCGGCGGGCAATGGGGCACGCAGGTGCTGTCGGCTCTGGTCTATGATCTGATGTTTCGGGGCAGTGCCGATTTTGGCCGGGCGGCGGCCGTGGCGGTGGTGCTGATGGCGCTGGTGGTGCCGGTGATGATCCGCACCATCCGCATCGCCGGGCAGGAGGGACGATGATCCGTCGCGGGGCCGTGCATGGCGCGGCATTGATCCTGGTGCTGATCTGGACGGTGCCGGTTCTGGGGCTGGTGATCACCTCGTTTCGGGATCGTGCGCAGATATTGGAGACCGGCTGGTGGCAGATAGCGGCGGAAAACCGGGCGGTGCGGGCGATGCGGCTGGACCCTGGTCGCGGTGACCTGCTGGTGCCGGGGGAGCGCTTGATCGGTTGGGGGATCGCGGCCCGGGCACCGGCTGCGTTTCCGCCCGGCGCCGTCGCCGACCTGCCGCGCGGGCAGCTGACGGTGGATGCGCAGGGCCACTACCGACTGGATGTGCCCGGCCCCCCGACACGGGTCTTTGTCACCGTGGCCTCCCGGCCGCAATTGACCTTGGCAAATTATCGACAGGTTCTGGGCGATCCGGGGGTGTGGGCCGCCCTGGGGCATACGCTGGTGGTCACCATCCCGGCAGTGGTGCTTCCGGTTCTGCTGGCGGCCTTTGCCGCCTATGCGCTGGTGTTTTTGCCCGTTCCCGGACGGGCGGTGCTGATCGCGGTGATTGTGGGCCTGCTGGCGGTGCCGCTGCAACTGACGCTGATCCCGGTGTTGCGGATTTATACCGCCCTTGGGATCGGCCACAGTTACATCGGCATCTGGTTGGCGCATACCGCCTTTGGTCTCCCGGTGGCGATCTGGTTGTTGCGCAACGCCATGCAAGCCGTGCCCCATGCGTCGATTGCCGCGGCGCGCATCGACGGCGCCGCTGAATTCACCATCTTTCGCCGCATCGCCTTGCCGCTGAGCCTGCCTGCCATCGCCGCGTTGAGTATTTTCCAGTTCCTCTGGGTCTGGAACGATCTGTTGCTGGCCACGGTCTTTTTGGGATCAACGCCCGATCGTCAGGTGCTGACCGGATTGCTGCGCGATCTGCTGGGGTCGCATGGCGGGGCGTGGCAGGTGCTGACGGCCTCGGCGGTGGTGTCGATCATCGTGCCGGTCGTGGTGTTTTTCGGGCTGCAACGCGCCTTGATCCGGGGGCTGATGGCCGGAACGGCCGAGGATTAGGCGGTATTCATGGCTGCGGCGCGTCGGTATCTGTCGGCAGCAGCGGCTTGATCTTCAGCACGGCGATACGGTTGTCCTTGCGGCTGACGACCTGAAAGCGAAAGCCGTGAAAGGCAAAGACCTGCCCCTCTTCGGGGATGGTCTGCGCCTCCTGGATCACCAGACCGGCGATGGTATTGGCCGCGTCATCGGGCAGGGCCCAGTCGGTCTCGCGGTTCAGATCGCGGATCGTGGTGGTGCCATCGACCAGATAGTCGCCATCATCGGTGGGTTTGATCAGCCGTTCGGCCTTGGGGTCCATCTCATCGGTGATATCCCCGACGATTTCCTCGATGATATCTTCCAGTGTCACCAGCCCGCGCAGATCGCCATATTCATCGACGACCAGCGCAAAGTGCATGCGCCGCTTCAGAAATTCGCGCATCTGTTCGTTCAGGGGGGTGGTGTCGGGGATGAAATAGGGCTTCATCGCCACTTTCATAACATCCAGGTCCGACGCCTCGTCCAGCCGCCCGTCCCCGGTGCGCAGAAATTTGTCCACCGCGCGCAACAGGTCTTTGGCATGGATCACGCCCACCACATTTTCGCGCTCGCCCTTGTACAGCGGCAGGCGGGTGTGCGGGGAATTCAGCACCGCTGCCAGCAGCGCATCGGGGGCCAGATCGGCATCCAGCATCTCGATCTGGCTGCGGTGCAGCATGATTTCCTCGACCGTGCGGTTGTCCAGATCCAGCGCCCCCAGCAGCCTGTCGCGTTCCTCCTTGTCCAAGGTGCCTTCCGATGACCCGATGGCAATGGCCCCGGCGATTTCATCCTTGAATGAAAACACCGCCTGACCGGCCTGCAACCGCACGCCGAATATCCGCAGCAAGCCGCACACGATCAGCCGCACCACACCCACGATGGGCGTCAAGGCCATCACCACCCAATGGATCGGTTTCGCCACCCGGATGGCCACACGTTCGGGCAAGGAGATTGCATAGGTTTTCGGCAGGACCTCGGCAAAGATCAGCACCAGAACCGTCATCAACAGCGTGGCCATGGCCACACCGCTGGACCCGAAGGCCCGGGTGAACATCGCTGTCGCCAGGGATGCTGATAGGATATTGGCGACATTATTGCCCAGCAGGATGGCACCGATCAGCTTTTCGCTGTTTTCGATCACCCCCAGGGCGGCGTCGGCGCCGCGATCCCCGCGGTCGGCCTGCGAACGCAGCTTGGCGCGGCTGGCGGCGGTCAGCGCGGTTTCAGAGGCCGAAAAGAACGCCGACAGAAGCAACAGACACAGAATGGCGCCGCCGGTCAGCCAGAATACGAAATCAAGCGGTGCTTGCAGCATGTTCATGGTCTGTCCTTTGTTGCGGCATGTGTTCCGAGGCGGGCTTGGCGCGGATCATTCCCCGCGCGGCGCGGCCTGCGCAAGGGGCGCTTTGGCAAGCGGATGTTTTTCCAGCACAAGTTGCCGCAATCTTTCATCCAGAACATGGGTGTAGATTTCCGTGCTGGACAGATCGGCATGGCCCAGCAGGGTCTGGATCACCCGCAGATCCGCCCCCCCTTGCAGCAGATGCGTGGCAAAGGCATGGCGCAACACATGCGGTGTCACCCGCGCGGGCGAGATACCGGCCGCCACCGCGATATCCTTGAGCATGACGAAAAAACCCTGCCGGGTCAGGTGCCCCTCGCGCCCCGATCCGGGGAACAGGAACCGCGACGGCGCGGCCTTGTGGCTCAGGCGGGCCTGTTCTTCCTGCGCGTCCCGGGCCACCAGCCAATCGAGCAGCGCGATACGGGCAGGCGGGCTGAGCGGCACCATGCGTTCCTTGCTGCCCTTGCCGCGGATCAACAGCATTGCCGGGTCGCCGCGCGCCGCCGCCACCGGCAATGACACCAGTTCCGTGACCCGCATGCCAGTGGCATACAGCAGCTCCATCAGACAGCGGTTGCGGATCTGATCGGTGGCGGTGCGCCCCTGATCACGCGCGCAATCCAGCAGGGCCTCGACCTCGTCGATGCTCAGGGTCTTGGGCAACCGTTGCGCCTTGCCGGGGCCGGTGATCCGCAAGGACGGGTTATCGGCGCGCCAGCCCTCGTCATAGGCAAAGCGGAACAGTTGCCGCACCGATGACAGCCGCCGTGCCCGCGTGGATTTCGCCAACCCCTCGGCCTCGCAGCGGATCAGCCAGGCCTCGATATCGGCGCGTTCCAGCGTTTCCAGTCGCAGCCCGCGCCCCGCGACAAAGTCCAGAAACGCCGTCAGGTCACGGCCATACCCCAGAATGGTGTTGCGCGCCGCCCCCGCTTCGGCGGCCTGCGCCTGCAAGAACGTCTGCAACCAGCGTGGGTCATCGGGGGCCACCGGTGACTGGGTCATCCGTTGCGTTCCAGCACGATCAGTTCCAATGCGCTCCGCCGCGCGGTGATTTCCAGCCCCTGATAGCGCAGCAGATTCAGCCCGGCCTCCACCCGGCGATAATCGCCCCGCGCGCCTTCGGTGATATCGTCGATAGCGCTCAGCATTGCCTCGCCCAGCCGGTCGGACAACAAGGCCTGATAGATGGCGGGCGGGGTGGTGACGGGCGCATCGAAGACCCGTTTCAGCATCAGACCCAGCTGATCTTGCGCCGCGACACCGGCGGTATCGCCGCGCGCCAGCCCGATCAGCAGGTTTTCATCGGCATCATGGCCGGTGTGGCGTATGGCAATGGTTTCAAAATCGGGCGTCAGCAGGCCCAGCCGCAACGCCAGATCGCCCGCCACCCCGTCCAGTCCCATATCGGCCAGTTGCGGTGCGAACATCGCCGCCAGTGCCGGTTCCAGTTCCTGTTTTTGCATCGCGTCCCAGGTCGCGGGCAACAGCTGTGCCACCCGTGCCGCGTCGCCCGCCGTAATCGCCCGGTCCAGATCGGAAATCAGCGTCACCCGGTCCCATACCCCGCCCGAGGCCGACGCCCGTTCCTGGGTATACAGCCCAAATAACTGGTTAGGGTCCAGCACGCCGACCCGGGTCAGCCGTTCCGCCGCCTCCAGTTGCGCTTTCCACCCGGCGTTCGATTGCAGGTCGGCCTGGGCAAAGGCCAGCGGCAGGCCGCGGGTGGACATCGGTTCGCCAATCGCCTCCAGCAGCCGGAACACCAAGGGCGTCGGGCGGCTGGGCGGCGGCATCGGCTGCGCCGCCTCGGCCAGTTCCGGGTCCAGAAACCGGCTGAGCAATTCCGCCATATCCGCGTCGATCCGGTCCAGCGCCCGGCCGGTATCCAGGCTCAGCGCCGCCGCCTGCCAGTCACCGCGCCGCGCCAGACAAAAGATACGCGCCGGAAAGGACGGCGCCACATTCGGCGTGTTGGCCATGATGTCACAGGCCTTGTTTTCCTGCCCCAGCAGCAAGGCGACATCGAACCGGCGCCGGAAGATCTCGGGGTCCGATGATTCGGTCTGTTCCAGCAGCGCCATCGCCTGATCCAGCGCCCCCATATCCAGCAGCCGGTCTATACGGGCCAGAAACAGCATGTTGCGGCTGTCGGGGGCGGCGGTCCGGGGTGGGTCGAATTCCGCCAGCAGGATCTCCATCAACGTGGCCTGCACCGTGGGCAGGCTGTCCATGCGTTCCTTGCGCACCAGCTGCGCCAGCCGGTCTTCGGGGGTCTGGCCCCACAGATCGGACGGCAACCCGATACTGAGCGCCGACATCAGTCCCAGCCCGTTTGCCGAGGATTGCCCAATGGGACCGACCGAGACCACCTCGTCGGTATGGCCCTTGACCGGAGCCTCGCCCGCCATCGGCGGCATGATCGCCCGCGACCCGCGGGAATGGGGCGCGGCCGCCACCGGCACCGCGACCGAACCCGACAGCCAGTCGATCGCCGACATCGGCGCGGTTTCCGCCAGCGCCGCAAACGGCAACGCCAGCCCCGGCAATGTCAGCAGCAGTGTTTTCAGCCCCCCTGACTTGCCGCCCAATTTCAACCTGCGCGTCAGATCAGTTTCCACTCACTGCCTCCGGCAAGGTGACATCCTGCCGCTGTTCTGCCTGCACCGGTTTCATGTCGCCAATATAGGCATAGCCGATCACCGCCAGAATTCCGACCACCAGCAGCGCCGCGACAACCTGTAGAATACGCCCCATAAACTCTCTCGTTTCTTTGTGTTCTTGCCGCGCAGATCCATCCGATGAATCACTCGATTCTGCCCGATCCATCGGTTCTTGCCGATTTCGCATCTGATTGCGCAACGATTATATATGGCCTTTTCGGGAAGATCACGCCATTCAAGGGGCCGAAAATCACGTTTGCGCAAGCGCCCGCCCATGGCGCGGCGTAAAACGTTCGGGAGGGTGCGGCGGACATGGCGCGGCAGGGATTGCAAAAACCCATCGTTCTGGTGGGAATGATGGGGGCGGGCAAGACCTCTGTGGGCACGGCCTTGGCGCGGATGCTGCAGGTGCCGTTTCTGGATAGCGACGATGAGATCGTCCGCGCCGCGCAGATGCCGATCGCCGAGATTTTCGCCCGTGATGGCGAGCCGTTCTTCCGTGCCCGCGAGAGCGAGGTGCTGGCCCGTCTGCTGGGCGATCAGCCGACGGTGATTTCCACCGGTGGCGGCGCGTTCCTGTCCGAGGCGAACCGGGCGCTGATCGCGCGGCAGGGGGTCTCGGTGTGGTTGCGCGCCGATCTGGAGCTGCTGTGGCAGCGGGTGCGGCACAAGACGACGCGGCCCTTGCTGCGCACGGCCGATCCGAAAGGCACGCTGGAAGGTTTGCTGATGGCCCGCGCCCCTGTCTATGCGCAGGCGCAGGTCGCCGTCGAGGCCGAGCCCGAGTTGTCTATAGAGCGCATGGCGCAAAAGGTGATTTCGGCGCTGAAGGCGGAAGCCGACGTGATCGCGGAGGATTGAATGCAGAACGTGGTGCGGGTTGAATTGGCGGAACGGGCCTATGACGTACGGATCGGCACCGGGCTGATCGGGCGGGCCGGGGCCGAGATCGCGCCGTTGTTGCGCCGTCCGCGTGTTGTGGTGATCACCGATGACACCGTCAGCCGGTTGCATCTGCAGGCGCTGCGCGCGGGGTTGGGCGATATCCAGATGGAGGCGCTGGCCCTGCCTGCGGGGGAAGGCACCAAGAGCTGGCCGTATTTTGAACAGGCCTGCGAATGGCTGCTGGCGCAGAAGGTGGAGCGCAAGGATATCGTCATCGCCTTCGGGGGCGGGGTGATCGGTGACCTGGTCGGTTTCGCGGCGGCGGTTCTGCGCCGGGGCGTGCGGTTCGTGCAGATCCCCACCTCCTTGCTGGCGCAGGTCGACAGCTCTGTCGGTGGCAAGACCGGGATCAATGTCAAGGCGGGCAAGAACCTGATCGGGGCGTTTCACCAACCGGCGCTGGTGCTGGCCGATATCGACCTGTTGGGCACGCTCAGCCCGCGCGATTTCGTCGCGGGGTATGGCGAGGTGGTGAAATACGGGCTGCTGGGCGATGCCGGGTTCTTCGACTGGCTGGAGGCCAATGGCGGGCGGCTGGCGGCGGGCGATGTCGCGGCGCGCATGCACGCGGTGACACGCTCGGTGGAAATGAAGGCCGAGATCGTTGCGCGCGACGAGACCGAAGAGGGGGATCGCGCCCTGTTGAACTTGGGGCATACCTTTTGCCATGCGCTGGAATCGGCCACCGGGTATTCCAGCCGTCTGCTGCATGGCGAGGGGGTCGCCATCGGCTGTGCGCTGGCGTTTGAGCTGAGCCAGCGGCTGAACCTGTGTTCACAAGAGGCCCCCAGCCGTGTCCGCGCCCATTTGAAGGCGATGGGGATGAAGGTCGATCTGGCCGATATTTCCGGCGATCTGCCCGATGCGGACGGGCTGATCACATTGATGGCGCAGGACAAGAAGGTGCTGGACGGTCAGATGCGTTTCATTCTGGCGCGCGGGATCGGGCAGGCCTTTGTGACCGCGCAGGTGCCGCGCGATGTGCTGCGCGGGTTGCTGAACGATGCGTTGATGGCGCGCGCCTGATTCGATCTGCCGGTTTCGCGCCCGGATCGGGGCACCTGATGCCGCGCCACAGCATAATCGCTGCGGCGCGGCATTGTCGTTACGGACGGCCGGAATATATGATCCCATCAACACTCAAACGTATGAATTTTCCCGATATTTTGTGATTTTTTACGATTATATTTACAATGCACCTGCAAAATCAGTGAATATATTTACAAAAAAATTCAATGAAAATGAATGCTTACGGAATTTGACCTAGTTGGTTTACAATACACTCGGGGGAGATGCGGCGCAGGTCATGGCCTAACCGCAAGCGGCGCTTCGTCGCACGATTTCGAGGAGGAGTATTACCAATGACCAAGCACGAACAGGTCGTCGCCGAAACCGGCATGTATCCGGTTCCGCCAGGCTTTGAGAACGCGCATGCGGATCTGCCGAAATACCTGGAGATGTATCGTGAATCGGTTGAGGACCCGGACGCGTTTTGGGGCCGCGAAGGACTGCGTCTGGACTGGATCAAACCCTATACCAAGGTGAAGAACACCGATTTCACCTTTGGCAAGGTATCGATCAAATGGTTTGAAGACGGGGTTCTGAATGCTTCGGTCAATTGCATCGACCGGCATCTGAAGGACCGCGCGTTGCAGACCGCGATCATTTTCGAGCCTGACGACCCGAACGAAACCGCGCGCCACATCACCTATCGGGAATTGTCCGACAAGGTGAACCGGATGGCCAATGTGCTGTTGTCGCAGGGGGTGATGCGCGGCGACCGGGTGGTCATCTATCTGCCGATGATCCCCGAGGCCGCCTATGCGATGCTGGCCTGTGCGCGGATTGGGGCTATCCATTCGATCGTGTTTGCCGGGTTCTCGCCCGATGCGCTGGCAAACCGGATCAACGATTGTGGCGCAAAGCTGGTGATCACCGCCGATACCGCGCCGCGTGGCGGCAAGCGCACGGCGCTGAAGGCCAATACCGATGCGGCGCTGTTGCATTGTTCGGACAAGGTGCGCTGTCTGGTGGTGCGTCGCACCGGCGATCAGATCAGCTGGGTTCAGGGCCGTGACGTCGATGTCAGCTATCTGATGGATCAGGTCTCGCCCGAATGCCCGCCGCGGCCGATGGGGGCGGAAGATCCGCTGTTCATCCTGTATACGTCCGGGTCGACGGGCAAGCCCAAGGGCGTGGTGCATACCACTGGCGGCTATCTGACCTATGTGGCGATGACACATGAATATACCTTCGATTACCACGAAGGCGACGTGTTCTGGTGCTCGGCCGATGTGGGTTGGGTGACGGGGCACAGCTATATCGTCTACGGGCCACTGGCGAACGGCGCCACCACGCTGATGTTTGAGGGCGTGCCGACATGGCCCGATCCGGGCCGGTTCTGGGCGGTATGCGAAAAGCACAAGGTAAACCAGTTCCACACCGCGCCCACCGCGATCCGGGCGCTGATGGCGCAGGGGGCGGAATGGGTCGACAAATACGATCTGTCGTCGCTGAAGCTGATCGGCTCGGTCGGCGAGCCGATCAATCCCGAGGCCTGGCATTGGTATGATACCCATGTCGGCAAGGGCCGCTGCCCGATCGTTGATACCTATTGGCAGACCGAAACCGGCGGCAACATGCTGACGCCGCTGCCCGGCGCGACGGCCACAAAGCCCGGCTCGGCCACCAACCCGTTCTTCGGGGTGAAGCCGGTGGTGCTGGAACCGCAAACCGGTGTGCGCATCGGCGAGGTCGAATGCGAAGGCGTGCTGGCCATTTCGGATAGCTGGCCGGGGCAGATGCGCACCGTCTGGGGCGATCACGAGCGTTTCCAGGACACCTATTTCAGCCAGTATCGCGGCTATTATTTCACCGGAGATGGCTGTCGGCGCGACAAGGACGGCTATTACTGGATCACCGGGCGGGTGGATGATGTGCTGAACGTCTCGGGGCACCGCATGGGCACCGCCGAGGTGGAAAGCGCGCTTGTCGCCCATCCGGCGGTGGCCGAGGCGGCGGTGGTGGGCTATCCGCATGACCTGAAGGGGCAGGGCATCTACGCCTATGTCACCTTGATGAATGATCAGACCCCGTCCGATGAACTGCGTGCCGATCTGGAGAAATGGGTGCGCACCGAAATCGGCCCGATCGCCAAACCTGATCTGCTGCAATGGGCACCCGGCCTGCCGAAAACCCGCTCGGGTAAGATCATGCGCCGTATCCTGCGCAAGATTGCCGAAAACGATTATGGCGCGCTTGGCGATATTTCGACGCTGGCCGATCCGTCGGTGGTGCAGGACCTGATCGACAACCGCATGAATCGGGGCTGACGCATGGATCAGATGTCACATGTCGAGACGAAACCGGTGGTTCTGATCCTGTTGGGGCCGCCGGGTGCGGGCAAGGGCACGCAGGCGCGGATGCTGGAGGAAAATTTTGGCCTGATCCAGTTGTCCACCGGGGATCTGCTGCGTGCGGCGGTATCTGCGGGCACGCCTGCCGGGTTGGCCGCCAAGGCGGTGATGGAGGCAGGCGGGCTGGTCAGCGATGAGATCGTTCTGGCGATCCTGCGCGACCGGATGACTGAACCCGACGTGTCTGCGGGCGTCATTCTGGACGGCTTTCCGCGCACGGCGGTTCAGGCGGCAGCACTGGATGAACTGCTGGCCGGGGCCGGGCAACGGGTGGATGCGGCGGTCAGCATGGATGTCGATGATGACGCCATGGTCGCCCGCGTTGCCGGTCGCTACACCTGCGCCAGCTGTGGCGAGGGCTATCACGACAGTTTCAAGATCCCGGCCACGGCTGGGGTCTGCGACAAATGTGGCAGCCATGACTTCAAGCGCCGCCCCGACGATACGGCGGAAACCGCGCGGGCGCGTTTGCAGACCTATCACAGCCAGACCGCGCCGCTGATCGACCATTATGATCGGCTGGGGGTTCTGGCCCGCGTCGATGCGATGGGCTCGATCGCCGATGTCCGCGCGGCCTTGGCGGGCGTCGTGGGAACCGTGACGGCCTAGGCCGGCGCGACGACACCGCCGCCCGGGCAAAAGCCCCGGGCAGGCGGATGACAAGCCGGAGAACACAGATCCGGCATCAAGACCGTTCACCCCTGGCAGGGGCGGTAACCGGAGGGGGTAACCCGTTCCGGCCGGGGTGGGCTTGTTTTCAGGGAGGCCGGTTTCGACCGGTATGGAGGGAGGAGACAGACGATGGCATCCTACAACACCAATGTGACGTCCGAACGGGCGCGTCCGATGACCCGGGATGAAAAGCGGGTCATCCTGGCGTCTTCCGCGGGCACGGTTTTCGAGTGGTACGATTTCTACCTTTATGGGTCGCTGGCGGCGATCATCGGGGCGCAGTTCTTCACCGCCTTCCCCGAGGCCACGCGCAACGTCTTTGCATTGCTGGCCTTTGCGGCGGGGTTCATCGTGCGGCCATTCGGGGCGCTGGTGTTCGGTTCGCTGGGGGACCTGGTCGGGCGGAAATACACCTTCCTGATGACCATCCTGATCATGGGGGCGTCGACCTTCATCGTCGGTCTGCTGCCGGGCTACGCCAGTTGGGGCGTCGCGGCCCCGATCATCCTGATCGTGCTGCGCATGTTGCAGGGGCTGGCCCTTGGTGGGGAATATGGGGGCGCGGCGGTCTATGTGGCGGAACACGCGCCGCAAAACCGGCGTGGCTATTTCACCGCCTTCATCCAGACCACGGCGACGCTGGGTCTGCTGCTGTCGCTGATCGTGATCTTGCTGGTGCAGGGCTATGTCAACGCGCATTACCCGATGGTCGGCGTGCTGGATCTGGCCGGAAACCCTGTCCTGAACCCCGATGGCACGGCCAAAATGATCAAGGCGTTTGATGCCTGGGGCTGGCGGATTCCGTTCCTGGGGTCGATCTTCCTGCTGGGGATTTCGCTGTATATCCGCCTGCAAATGGAAGAAAGCCCGGCCTTCAAGAAGATGAAGGACGAAGGCACGCATTCCAAGGCGCCGCTGCGCGAGGCCTTTGGCACGTGGAAGAACGGCAAGATCGCCCTGATCGCCTTGCTGGGGCTGACCGCCGGTCAGGCCGTGGTGTGGTATTCCGGACAGTTCTACGCGCTGTTCTTCATCCAGAACGTGATCAAGATCGACAGCTTCACCGCCAACGTGCTGGTGGCATGGTCGTTGATCCTGGGCACGGGAGGGTTCCTGTTCTTCGGATCGCTGTCGGACAAGATCGGGCGCAAGCCGATCATTCTGGGCGGTTGTCTGCTGGCGGCGCTGACGTATTTCCCGGTGTTCAAGGCGCTGACCCATACCGCCAATCCTGCGCTGTATGCGGCGCAACAGACGCAGGTGATCGTCAATGCCGATCCAGCGGATTGCTCGTTCCAGTTCAACCCGACGGGCACGGCCAAGTTCAGCTCGTCTTGTGATATCGCCAAGGCGGCACTGTCGAAACTGTCGGTGAATTCGGAAACGCAGGATGCGGCGCCGGGCACGCTGACCACGGTCACCATCGAAGGCAAGGTGATCCCGGCCTATAACGCGACAACGCTGGCGGGCCCGGAACTGGCGGCGGCCAAGGCCGCGTTCGACGGGCAGATCAATGCGGCGCTTTCGGCGGCGGGCTATCCGATGAATCCGACCGATAACATCACCGTCGCCAAGGCCAGCAACTTCTTCGATATCTTCACCGCGCAGAAGCTGACCATCGTGCTGATCCTGACCTATCTGATCTTGCTGGTGACGATGGTCTATGGCCCGATTGCGGCGATGCTGGTGGAATTGTTCCCGACGCGTATCCGCTATTCCGGCCTGTCGCTGCCCTATCACATCGGCAACGGCTGGTTCGGGGGGCTGTTGCCTGCGACGGCCTTTGCGATTTCGGCACAGTCCGGCAATATCTACGCGGGGTTGTGGTATGCGATTGTGGTGGCGCTGATGACCGTGGTGATCGGGACGCTGTGTGTGCCGAACAACACCCATAAGAAGGATATCTTCGCCGATTAAAGGCGCGGACTCCTTCCCGCCCGCGCGGGATCGTGAGCCAGGGCTTATCGGGTAAACCGGTAAGCCCTTTTCTTATGCCGGAGCCGTCTGGGCGAATCTTTTATTAATTCCGTAACGATCCGCCGGGAAATTCCGCCATTTCACAACATCTGGTGTCACGAATCCGCCGGAGTCCGGGGGTAACCTTGCCTGTAGGGGTGTCATCCCCCGACTTCTCCCCAGATTTTGTGGTTTCCCCCCGACTTATCCACTAAAACACGCTTTACAGGATCGGTATGCAGCCCCACGATATGGTGTAGAAGAGCTGGGGATGCCCCAGATATGTGAATACGGTCGAACTGTGGTGATCGAAACCCGGACGGCTGACAGAGCAGGGAGCTCGGACCATGGCGCTGATCGAGGACTATTTTTCCTCTGACGACATCCATCCGATCGACATGGTCGAGACGCTGGCCGAAGCCCATGAATGGGATTTCGACCGGGTGACCGACGACCAGATCGCGATGATGGTCGAGGGGCAGTGGCGCACCTATTCCGTCACGCTGGCCTGGTCGGAACAGGATGAAACGCTGCGCTTGATCTCGACCTTCGAGATGGACCCGCCGGCCGCGCGTGAACCGGCGCTGTATGACCTGCTGAACCGGGTGAATGATCAATGCTGGACCGGCGCGTTCACCTGGTGGCGGGCGCAAAAGCTGATGGTCTGGCGCCACGGTCTGGTGCTGGCGGGGGGCCAGGTGGCCACCACAAGCCAGGTCGACCGGCTGATCGGCAATGCGGTCGGTGCCTCGGAACGGTTCTATCCGGCGATGCAACTGGCGTGCTGGGGCGATCAAACCCCTGAACAGGCCATGAAGGTCGCCATTGCAGAGGCCTATGGTCGCGCCTAACCTGTCGTCCCGAAACGGGAGACATTTATGGATTTCAACGATATCGAGCGCCGGGGCCTGATCCTTCTGGGCGGCGGCAATATGGGGTCGGCGATGCTGGCCCGGTGGTTGGGGCAGGGGCTGCGTCCAGATGCGGTGCAGGTGATCACACCCCGGCCTTCGGAGTGGCTCAAATCCACCGGTGTGCGGCTGGGCGGTGATCTGCTGGCCGATCCGGCCCTGGTGCTGATCGCGGTCAAGCCGCAGAAAGTGACCGAGGCCCTGCCGCAACTGGCTCGGTTCGGCGGGGGGCGGACGGTGTTCGTCTCGGTCGCGGCGGGGCGCACATTGGCCAGTTATGAGGCTATTCTGGGCGCCGCGACGCCGCTGGTGCGGGCGATGCCGAATACCGCCTCATCAATCGGCCAGGGGATGACGGCGATTGTCGGCAATGGCGCGGCGCGCGATGGTGACCTTGCGCTGGCCGAGGGGCTGTTGCGTGCGGTGGGCGATGTGGTGCGACTGACATCCGAAGATCAGATGGATGCGGTCACCGCCGTTTCCGGGTCGGGATTGGCCTATGTGTTCCATCTGATCGAGACATTGGCGGCGGCGGGCGTGGCCGAGGGGCTGCCCGAGGATCTGGCCCTGCGTCTGGCGCGCGCTACGGTGGCCGGTGCCGGGGCGATGGCGGTGCAAGCGGAAACCGATCCGGCGCAATTGCGGGCCAATGTCACCTCGCCGGGCGGCACCACCGCGGCGGCGCTGGCCGTGTTGATGGATGAACAGACCGGCTTTCCGGCCTTGTTGAAACGCGCGGTCCACGCCGCCACCGAACGCGGACGGGAACTGGGCAAATGACGATCACCTATGATGATTTCCAAAAGGTCGATATTCGTGTGGGGCGGATCGTGCAGGTCGATGCCTTTCCGCAGGCGCGCAAGCCCGCCTACAAGCTGACGATTGATTTCGGTGGTGATATCGGCACGAAACGGTCCTCGGCCCAGATCACCGCGCATTATACCGCCGAGGCATTGGTGGGGCGGCAGGTTCTGGCGGTGGTGAATTTCCCGCCACGCCAGATCGGGCCGTTCATGTCCGAGGTTCTGACGCTGGGTCTGCCCGATGCTGATGGCGAGGTGGTGCTGATCGGGCCGGGGCAGGATGTGCCACTGGGCGGGAGGCTGTTTTGATGAAACTGCTGGTAACACGGGCGCTGACACCGCAGGTCGAGGCGCGGGTGGCGGCGGAGTTCGATACCACCTTTCGTAATGGCACCAATCCGTTGACCCAGGATGAGGCGCAAGAGGCGCTGGCCGCTTACGATGCGTTGCTGGTGACGCTGGGCGACAAGATGACGGCGCGGGCCTTTGCCGGGGCACCGCGGGCGCGGATCGTGGCAAATTTCGGTGTGGGCTATAACCATATCGACGTTGCCGCGGCGCGTGCGCAGGGGATCGTGGTGACCAATACCCCCGGTGCGGTGACCGATGCGACCGCCGATATCGCCCTGACGCTGATTTTGATGAGCGCGCGGCGCGCGGCGGCGGGTGAGCGCTTCGTGCGCTCGGGTGCGTGGACCGGCTGGACGCCGACGCAATTCCTGGGGCAGCATGTCAGTGGCAAGACCGTCGGCATCATCGGGCTGGGCCGGATCGGTAAGGCCATCGCGCGGCGTTGCCATTACGGGTTCGGGATGCGGGTGTTGTTCCACAATCGCTCGACGGTCGCCGATCCGGGCGTGCCCGCGACGCAGGTGGACATGGACCGTCTGCTGGCCGAAGCGGATTTCGTCGTGGTTGCGGTGCCCGCCGCGCCCGCGACGCATCATCTGATCGGCGCGGCACAACTGGCGCAGATGCAGCCGCATGCGCATTTCATCAATATCGCGCGGGGCGATATCGTCGATGAGGCCGCGCTGATCGCCACCTTGCAGGCCGGGGAAATCGGCGGGGCGGGGCTAGATGTTTACGAACATGAACCCGATGTGCCGGTCGCCCTGCGCGGGTTGGACAATGTCACCTTGTTGCCGCATCTGGGCACAGCGGCGCTAGAGGTGCGTGATTCCATGGGCTTGATGGCGCTGGACAATCTATGCGCCTTTCGGGACGGAAAAACGCCGCCGAATGCGGTTTAGCCCTCTATCGCGGCGCACCAATGACGGCGGCACAGGGATACATAGGTCTCATTGCCGCCGATCTGCACCTGTGCGCCGTGCCGCAAGGGCAAGCCATCGGACCCCAGCCGCACCACCATCGTCGCCTTGCGACCGCAATGGCAGATCGTGCGCACTTCGCGCATTTCGTCGGCCAGCGCCAGCAGCGCGGCGGAGCCGGGAAACAGCCCGCCCTGAAAATCGACGCGCAGCCCATAGCACATGATCGGCACGCCCAGATCATCGACGGCGCGGGCCAGTTGCCAGACCTGATCGCGACTTAGAAACTGGGCCTCGTCGATGAAGACACAGGCGCAGGGGCCAAGGGCCAGACGGTCGCGGATCATGGTGCACATGTCGGTGTTGGCATCGAAACAGGCGGCCTCGGCGGAAATGCCGATCCGGCTGGTGATCCGCCCTGCACCGGCACGCTGATCCAGCCCGGCGGTAATCAGGAACGTGCGCATGCCGCGTTCGATATAGTTATGCGAGGCTTGCAGCAGGATGGTGCTTTTGCCCGCATTCATCGTCGAATAGTGGAAATACAACTTGGCCATGGCCCGTCCTAGCGCGACGGGACCGTAGCGGCAAGCGGCCCCCGGCAAATCTGCGGGGGCCGTGCAATCTCAGACCTTGGCGGGTGCGCGGCTACGACGCGGGGCGCCGCTGCCGCCGCCGCCCTGTTTCTGACGCGCACCGCCCGCCGACGATTTCGGTGCCAGCTTCGTCACCGCCTTCGGTCCACCTTGCGGTTTCGGGGCCCGGCTGCGTTGTTGCGGTTTGGGGCCGCGCACGGTCAGATGTGCGGTCGGCACGAAATGGGGCTCGCCCGCGATGACCGGAATCTTGGTTCCCATGGTCTTTTCGATCGCCTTCAGATCGTCCATTTCCGCCGGGGCACAGAAGGCCACGGCGCGCCCGTTGCGACCGGCCCGCGCGGTGCGGCCGATGCGGTGAACATAGTTGTCGGGCACGTTCGGCAGGTCATAGTTGTAGACATGCGCCACCTCGGGGATATCCAGACCGCGAGCGGCCACATCGGTCGCCACCATCACCTGCACCTTGCCGGCGCGGAAATCGGCCAACGCGCGTTCGCGCTGATTTTGCGACTTGTTGCCGTGGATCGCCACGACCGAGAAGCCCCATTTGTCCAGCAGACCCGCCAGCTTGTCCGAGCCATGCTTGGTGCGGTTGAACACCACCGCCAATTCGCCGGGATGTTTCGACAGGTATTCCGCCAGCAAGGTGGCCTTGTCACCCTGATTGGTGAAATGCACCCATTGTTCGATCTTGTCGGCGACCTTGCCGGGCGGGGCGACCTGCACCCGGACCGGGTCGGTCAGGTAGCTTTGCGCCAGTTCTTCCATCAGCTTGGGCATGGTGGCGGAAAACAGCATGGTTTGCCGTTCAGCCGGGATCAGCCGGGCGATCTTGCGCAGCGCATGGATAAAGCCGATGTCCAGCATCTGGTCGGCCTCGTCCAGCACCAGATATTTGGTTTCCGACAGCACCAGGGCGCGGCGCTCCAGCAGATCCAGCAGGCGGCCCGGGGTGGCAATCAGCACATCGGTGCCTTTCGACAGCTTTTCGGTCTGCACATTGATCGAGGCGCCGCCCATGACGCGCTGAATGCGCACCGGGGCACCTTCGGCAAAGGCCGCCAGGTTGTCATGGATCTGGTTGGCCAGCTCACGCGTCGGCGCCAGGATCAGCGCGCGCACGGTTTTGGGCGCCGGGCGTTTGCCATAGGCAATGATGCGGGTCAGCATCGGCAGACCAAAGGCCGCCGTCTTGCCGGTGCCGGTCTGTGCCAGCCCCAGCAGGTCACGGCCGCGCACGATCTGCGGGATGCCCTGTTCCTGGATCGGGGTGGGCTTGACCAGGCCAAGACGGGCCAGATTCTGCAAAAGAACCGGCGCTAGGCCGAGATTGTCAAAATTTTCCAAAATGATGTCTTTCATGGCGCCAACACAGGGCGCGCGAACAAGGGCCGGACCAAACGGTCCGGCGAGGCGGGCGGGTGCGGAGAAATCTCCGCTGGCCCCCCGCGTGATGACAGGGCCGAATATCCGCTCCTTGCGCTATCGCCATGCTCAGCCGGGGCGAGCGGGGACGCGCTGCTCACGCGGCAGCGGATTGCGGACACGCCGCATATCGGGCGTATCCGATCAAAAGTCAAGCAAAACCGCCTCAGGCGCGGTCTGCCGTATCCATCCAGATGGTGACGGGGCCGTCGTTCAGCAGGCTGACCGCCATATCGGCGCCGAATTCGCCGTTCTCGACGGGCAGGCCCAGATCGCGCAGGGCCTGCGAGAAGTGCTGATACAATTGGTTGCCGATATCGGGCGCGGCGGCGGCGGAAAATCCGGGGCGGTTGCCGGTCGAGGTGTCGGCGGCCAATGTGAACTGGCTGACCACCAGACAGGCGCCGCCGATATCCAGCACGGACCGGTTCATCTTGTCGGCCTCATCACGGAAAATGCGGCATTTGGCGACGCGGGCGGCCAGTTTGTCGGCCTGCACCGGGGTGTCGCCCTGCATCGCACAGACCAGGATCAACAGGCCGGGGCCGATCTGGCCGGTGGTGCGGCCATCGACGGTGACCTGCGCGCGGGTGACACGTTGCAGCAAGGCCCTCATAGGGGGTCCTCCAGTTCGGCGGCCCAAGGTGGGTTGGCCCCGGCCCGCGAGACGGTGACCGAGGCGGCGGCAATGCCCAACCGCAGGCAGGATTCGATCAGCGCGCTATCGGCTGCCGCCACCCCCGCTTTGCTCAGGGCCCCGGCCCGTGCCAAGGCCGCCAGAACCCCGGCGTTGAACGTATCGCCCGCGCCAACCGTATCGACCACCTGCACACGCTGCGCCGGACAGAACACCCGGTCATGCGAGGTAAAGGCATGGGCCCCCTGTGCGCCCTCGGTGATGAAAACCAGACGTGGGCCAGCGGTCAGTATCCCCGTTGCCAGTATCTCGATATCGCCCGGCCCGGCCAGCCAGCGCAGATCCTCATCCGACAGTTTCACGATATCGGATGCCGCGATCATCCGCCCGATCCGCGCCCGATAAGCGGGTTCGTCGGCGATGAAACCGGGGCGGATATTGGGATCCATCATCGTCAGGCGATGCGGCGCCTCGCGCAACAGCAGGGTTTCATAGGCCTGCGCGCAGGGTTCGACCGCCAGTGAAATCCCGCCAAAGAACATCGCACGGATGTCACCGGGCAGTCGCGGCAACATATCCGGCGTCAGCATGCGGCCCGCGGTGTTCTCATCGTAGAACGCATAGCTGGCCTGACCATCGCGCAGCGTGACAAAGGCCAGCGTCGTGGGCCGGTCCGAACGGATGGCAAAATCCGCGACCACGCCCGATGCCGTCAAGGCCGAGACCAGCGCCTGGCCGAACAGATCGGTCGACAGGCCCGACAGGAACCCCGTCTGGCAGCCCAGCCGTCCAAGCGCGATGGCCGTATTGAACACCGCGCCGCCGGGGTAGGGCGCAAAGCACGCCTCGCCCGATTGGCTGTCGCGCGGCAGCATGTCGATCAGCGCCTCGCCATTACAAAGGATCATCGCCCCCTCCCATGATACCGCAAACAGACCTAGCGCCGGCGGCGCAACCGCGCAATCCCCCGCCGCCCATTACCGAAAGGCGCCGGTCTCGTTCAGGTAATACAGCCCCGCCGCGATCAGCAGCGCCGCCGCAACGGCCGCCGCGATTTTCCACGGCGACCACGGCCTGTCGCCCTGCACCTGCCCGGTCTGGGCATTGACCACAAAGGTATAGGCCCGGCCCTGAAACCGATAGGCCGCCGTCCAGATCGGCAACAGCACATGCTTGAAGGTTTCGGCGGAAAATTCCGGGGCCATGCGGGTGATCTGCTGGGCGTCTCCGCCGATATCGCGGCGCACATCGGATTGGATCACCCGGATCATCTCGGCCTGCGCCAGATGATGGCCTTCGCCCAGATCGACGGTATAGCCCTCGGCGTTGAACCCGGCCAGATAGTCGGGTGCGTAAGGGGTCATTCCCGACAGGTCCCACGGTTGCAGCCCGTTGACATGCGCGGGCGTCAAGGACCGCGCCGCATAGATCAGCACATCATCGAATGCCCGACCGACCCGGCCCGACACCGGCATCCAACGGATACGCTGCACCTGTTCCGTGCGGATCTGCGGACGGCCGTCGATCATCACCTGCACCTGCCGCGTTTCAAAATAGATCGTGCCGCGCTGGCCGCTGTAGCTGGTCCGGGTTTCGGCATCGAAGGTCCAGAATGGCGCGTAAACCCCGCTCATCCGTCGCCCCTTGCGGGCATATTGCGCCAGGCCCGAGGGGGCGAACCACAGACTGCCCAGCCATCGGCCCAGGGCCGCACGGGCGTCCGCCTCGCTCAGGGCAAAGGGCACCAGCCCCTGCGGCTTGATCTGGCGTCGGGTGCCGGTATCGGTGACCACGGGCGTGGCGCAGAACGGACATTCGGTGGCATGCGCCGCCCCGGCCAGCTCGATCGAGGCGCCGCAATTCGGGCACGACAGCGTCCGGTTTTCCTCGAACTGCCCCTCGGGCAGGCGGGCCGACAACCCCAGGTCCAGCGGTAATTCCTGCAACGTCGCCGCGCCGCGCCCGACGGCACGGGGAATATCCTGCACATGCCCGCAATGATCACAGACCAGCCGTTCCTGCCCCGGGGCAAAGCGCAGATCCGCCCCGCAGGATTCGCATGGATAATGGAATTCAGCCTTGGGCCGGACCACAGGCACCATGATCTCGCCTCAGGGATCGGTCTTTCCGGGGGCGCAGGGCGGGGGCGGCGGGGCTATGGTGAACAGGCGCGCCAGTTCCCCGATATCCCCGGCATGTTTCCAGCCATCCTGCCCCGGTGCCCAGACATAGGTTTCGCGGGTAAAATCACCGGAGGCGGCCTGACGCGCCAGACTGGCCTTGCTGAATGGCCCGCTGGTCTGGCCGTTCACCGCAAGGTGCCAGACCTGTTCGACGGCGGGGGGCGGGGGCGGGGCGGCGTCAGCCGCCCCACCCCCGCCCCAGGGCGCCTGGCGCAAGCCAGGCGCAACACCTCCGGCCACCGTCGGCCCGGCGACCGTCGGCATAGCCCCGGCCGGGGTCTGTCCCCACGGACCCCAGCCCATCTGGTTGCCCATCGCCATGCCGATCCCGGCCCCCATTCCAGCGCCCATCGCCGTGCCCATGCCCTGTGCCGCAGCAGAGCCGGGCTGGCCCATTGCCTCGGCGGCGTTATATTGCATGTAGCGGTCCAGATCGCCGACGATCCCCATCGAAGTGCGTTTGTCCAGCACCGCCTCGACCGCCTCGGGCAAGGAAATATTCTCGATATAAAATTCCGGGATCGACAGGCCGTAATTGGCAACCACCGGTCCGATCGCCTTGACGATCAGTTTGCTGAAATCCGCCGTATTCGCCGCCATGTCCAGAACGGGAATGGTTGCGGTGGCCACCACCCGGGACACTTCCTGCACGATGACGTTGCGGATCTGATAGCTGATCTCGTCGGCGGTGAACTCGCCATCGGTGCCGACGATCTCGGCCATGAATTTCGCCGGATCGGCCACCCGCATCGCGTAGCTGCCAAAAGCCCGCAACCGCACCATGCCGAATTCGCTGTCACGACAGATCACCGGATTTTTGGTGCCCCATTTCAGATCATTGAAACGGGTGGTATTGACGAAATAAACTTCGGATTTGAACGGTGATTTGAAGCCGTGATCCCAATGCTGCAACGTCGTCAGCACCGGCATGTTATTGGTTTCCAACATGTAAAGCCCCGGACCAAAGACATCGGCGATCTGGCCTTCATGCACGAACACTGCCGATTGCCCCTCCCGCACGGTCAGCTTGGCGCCGTATTTTATCGCGTGGCCATAGCGTTCGAACCGCCAGACCATGGTGTCGCGTGTGTCATCGGTCCATTCGATGACATCAATGAATTCCCCGGTCAGGAAATCGAGAATACCCATCGGTGCCCCTTATGCGTTACAAGCCGTTATTTGATTGAAATTTAGCCGTTTTCATCTCGCCATGTAACCCATTTTCGTTACTAAATGCGAGGGGCATAACCCACGGGACATCTGCCATCACCCGAAGATACCTGGACATGTTGCGCACCGAAGTTTGGCGCAACGGTCGTGGGAGGGGGTCTGGGAACCCGCCCGCAACAAAGTGCCTGCGAACACGCTGCGTCGATTTCTGGCCTGATCCACGCACACCATCCGTGCATGCCTCGATCAAGTGCGCACGAAGGCGTCGGCACGGGCGGATGCGGACGAGGCGCTGGCGCGGATCTCGAACCTCAATCTCATCCCCTAATCCGGCGTCGATCTTGCACGCCAAACGCTGCGCGACGCTATCGTGGTCGCATGGGGGCATTGACCCGCGCGCCCCGCAAAGTTGCCGAGATGGGGGCGCTGGATCAGGCGCGGTGCGACCAACAAAATGCGATGGCCGAAGCTCTTGCGCGGATTTGCGAGACCACAGCGAAGTCGACGAAGGGGTATCGCCGTGGCTGATCTGCTCGTTGTAAGGGGTGCATATCCGCGAGCTGTACGTCGCCTGCGCGGCTGAAATTATCAAGAACAGCGCCGTAACCTTCACCGCAGACCCGTTCACCGCAGACCCGTTCGACGGGGCCGACACTCAGACCAATGGTGCCGTTCTGGTTCATGGCCAGTGCTTCCGGCGTCACCCGTGGGAACCTCTTTGGCGGGGCGGCTCTTGCTGACACCTTCGCAACTTCTGGAACGGCGACTTTCTCGAACATGCCCACACCACGTGGTGTTGCTGGCACGATTGGTCTTACGCTGACCGCCAACACCATGACGGGAGGTGGGTTCAATAACGAGAACCAGTTCCCGGTTGAGCCGGTCATCCGAATGGACGGAACGCTAAAGAACAATATCGTCGGTCTGCGCAGCATCTATACAGCCCCCGCTGCAACAATCTCGAGCGAGTGGTCTGGGCTTACTCCTAACGTGAACTACAAGCTGGGCTTTGTTGGCCGCCGCACAGCTACGGACAACCGGCGTAGCCGCATCACCTCCGGGGCGAGATATGCGGACCAAGACCCGAACACCGGTGTACCTGTCAGCATCACAGTCACATCAGACAGTGCCGGGTCTGGGAATTCGACCATGAGGCCGGGCACAAACGCTTTACCCCCGTCGTCTATCACCTGAAGGAATGGGTGCAGGGCAACCACCGGATCGAGCGCAAGCTGGATGACGACAAGGGTGGCACGATGCGCCTGGGGGCGTATACCGCCGTACTCCAGGAAGGCTCAAAGGTCGCCGAAGTCTATGGCGAAACCACGATCGAGGAGCGTCACCGCCATCGGTATGAGGTAGACATCCGGTATCGCGATCAATTGGAAGCCTGCGGTATGGTGTTCTCAGGCATGTCGCCGGATGGGCGTTTGCCAGAAATCGTCGAGCACAAAGACCATCCGTGGTTTATCGGCGTCCAATTCCACCCAGAACTGAAATCCAAACCCTTCGCCCCCCACCCCCTGTTCGCTGGCTTCGTAAAGGCAGCCAAAGAGCAAAGCCGTCTCGTCTGAACAGACCTACGATCCGCGATATTATTGTAGGGCGAAATCATAGTGCCAACCATGCGTGTCAGGGACGTTTCGCAGACGCAATGAGCATATGTATCGACC
>DASWPI010000041.1:0-9120 GCA_036398515.1 Paenirhodobacter sp. | reverse complement strand
GTGGCCGGGGGTGTCGATGATGTTGAAGCGGAATTTGGGACCCTCATGGGTACCGTCTTCGGTGCGCTGCCACATGGTGGTCGTCGCAGCCGAGGTGATGGTGATCCCGCGCTCTTGTTCCTGCTCCATCCAGTCCATCGTTGCGGCGCCGTCGTGGACTTCGCCGATCTTGTGGGACTTTCCGGTGTAGTACAGGATCCGCTCGGTCGTGGTGGTCTTGCCCGCGTCGATGTGGGCCATGATCCCGAAATTGCGGTAGAGATCGAGGGGATATTCGCGTGCCATGAGGGCTTCCTCTCTTACCAGCGGTAGTGGCTGAACGCTTTGTTCGCGTCGGCCATCTTGTGGGTGTCTTCGCGCTTCTTAACAGCCGAGCCACGCGAGTTCATCGCATCCAGCAGTTCGCCCGCCAGACGTTCTTCCATCGTGTGCTCGTTGCGGTTCTTCGCCGCGGTGATCAGCCAGCGAATCGCCAGCGCCTCACGGCGGGTCGGACGCACTTCGACCGGGACCTGGTAGGTCGCCCCACCAACCCGGCGCGAACGGACTTCGACGGACGGTTTGATGTTGTCGAGTGCTTCGTGGAACACTTCGACCGGCTCGCGCTTGGCTTTCGCCTCGACGCGTTCAAAGGCGTTGTAGACGATACGTTCGGCAACAGACTTCTTGCCGTCGACCATCAGGTTGTTCATGAATTTGGTCAGAACGCGGTCGCCATATTTGGCGTCCGGCAAGACTTCGCGTTTTTCAGCGGCGTGACGACGTGACATGGTTCAACTCCTCACTTCGGCCGCTTGGCGCCGTATTTCGAACGACGCTGACGACGATCCTTGACGCCCTGGGTATCCAGCACACCACGCAGGATGTGATAACGGACACCCGGAAGATCCTTCACACGACCGCCACGGATGAGCACAACCGAGTGCTCCTGCAGGTTGTGCTTTTCGCCCGGAATGTAGGAAATCACCTCGAAGCCGTTCGTCAGGCGCACTTTGGCGACCTTACGCATAGCCGAGTTCGGTTTCTTCGGCGTCGTGGTGTAGACGCGCGTGCAGACGCCGCGTTTTTGCGGACACTGCTGAAGGTGTTGCGATTTGGATCGCTGCACCTTGGGCTGCCGCGGTTTGCGGATCAGCTGCTGGATGGTAGGCATTCGGTTCCCCGTTTTGCTCTGTCAATACTCGCCCGATTGCGCGGTTTCCCGCGCCATTGGGCGCCGCTTCTCGACGACATTTCATGCGGATCATGAAACGCCAAATTGCACCGCCTGCCCGCAGGCTGACGAATGCGACGAAATCCCAGAGGATCTGGGTTTTCGACCCGGACCGTCCCAGAAATATCCTCTCTGGGCACAATTCTCCCTGCAGGTAGTGGCGCTATATGCAGAGTCGCCCCCGTTGTCAACTGCGCCCCGCCCCTGCGCCGCCACGCAGCCCCAATCGCACCACGCCCGAGAACACCGCATACAGCGCCCAGGCGATGGTCAGCGTCACCAAGGCCCCGAACACCGCATCCGAGGCAAAATGCCGCCCCGCCGAAACACGCTGTATGGTGATAAAGACCGGTATGGCAATCGCTGCCGCCCGAATATACCAACGCTGCCATGTCTCCAGCCCGCGCCACATGCTGGACATCAGCCATAGACAAACCGCCAGCGCCACCGCCGACGACACCTCGCCCGACACGAACGAGCAGTTGCGCGTGCATTGGTCGGTGATCTCTCCGGCGCGGCTGAAGATTTTATGGCCCCCGAATTCCTGGATTGTCACCGGGCGGGCCCGCGCCCATTGCACCTTGATCACCTCATGCACCAAGACCATCGGCGCGATCAGGAACAAGGTCCAGCCATAGGCCCAGGCCCGCGCCGTCAGCCCCAGAACCCGGCGATGCCGGATCAGAGCGCGCAGCCAGGCGAACAGGGCGATGAAGAAAAACCCGATCTCGGCATTCCAGATCATCCGGCGCAGCCAATCCCATGACGGCCTGTTGCCCAGCGGGAACCCGACGCCGGGATGCCAGAACAGCCCGCTGATCCACAGATCCACCGAAGGCACCCCCACAAAGATCGCGACAGCCGCGATCCAGCCCGCCAGCAACCAGCGTCCCGTCAGATCGAAATCAAGATTGGGCAGCAAGACAGTCTCCATCGACAAGATAGGGCGTGATCTGACGTCCCATCCAAACTCCGGCAGGGTTCAAAATGCCTGCCGGCGGCACCGCCCCGGCACCACAGTCTAGCGGCGCACGACGGATCACCAGAATCGGCCCCTTGAACCCATCAGGCAGAGCAAAATTCTGTTCGTAATAATTGCGCGGGCGGCCGTGGGCGCGCGGGGCGTAGATCGTGACCCCGACCTCACGGCCAGTGTAGAACAGATCCGCCAGAATATCGCGATCATCGGCATAGATCGGCACGTCATTGGCACGGGCCAGCGCCAGGATACGTTCACTCAGCTGTTCACGTCCCAGATAGCGGTTCAACAGCGGCTTGCCCCCCACATCGGGCCAGGGCGCCAGCACCGTCAGCACCGGAATCGCCACGGTCACCAGCAGATTCAGCCCCAGTGCCAACCAGCGCCCCCAGCGGGGCAAGACCAGCACCGCCAGCACCGTTCCGGCGAAATAGGCGGCCACCGCCCAGTTGGCATAGGCCTTGCCCAGCAGGGCCTGCACCGTCACCGCGACCAACGGCGTCACCGACAGCAACGCCAGTGCGCGGGCATCAGCCCCTTTGCGGCTATAGCCCAGCAACAGCGCCACCATCGCCACCGGCCCGAACACGCCGAACTGGCTGCCGAAAAACGCTGCCATCGAGCTGAGATTCAGTCCCGCGCCGCCACGCACCCAGCCGACATTGTCCATCGTATGCTCGACGGTCGCCAGCTTATGCGTCAGATTCCAGATCACATTCGGCGCAATGACCAGCAGAAACGCCAACAACAGCCATGCGACATTGCCCCAGCCGATCCGGCGCCCCGGCACAACCGCCATCGCCAGCCCGGCACCGATCAGGAAATAGATCGCCGCATATTTCGCCATGAACGCGGCGCCGATACAGGCCCCGGCCGCCAGCGCGAAGACCGCCCGCCGATCATCACCACAACGCCAGAAAAACAACAGCGCAGCGGCGAAAAACGGCGCCATGATCGTATCGGTCGAGATCAACACCGTGCCCACGCCGACAAATGGCAAGGTCACATAGAGGGCCGCCGTCCAGATCGCCGCGCCGCGGCCACCGATACGTGCCGCCAGCGCCGCCAGAATCAACGCCGTCGCCGCATGGAACACCGCCCCCGGCATCCGCACCCAGAACGGCGTGTCCGATCCAGCCAGTTCCGTCACCAGACGGATCACCCACCCGATCAGCGGCGGCTTGGAATAATAGCCGAAATCCAGCCGCTGGCCCCAGATCCAATACTGGGTTTCATCGACAAACAGATCGGTGCGGTCAAAGGCCAGCAGCACCAACCGAAATACCGTTACCGCCAGGACAATCGCCAGCGCCGGGCCGAACCAGCGCAACGCGGCGTTATTGGCGGCGCTTTGCATAGATCAGCCACAGATTGCGCAGATAGATGATCACACCCAGCCCCTGCCCCAAAATGAACACCGGATCGGCGCGATACAGCGCATAGCTGAGCAGCATCACCCCGCCCGCCAGTGAAAAATACCAAAATGCAACGGGCATCACCGAATCCTTGGCACGCTCGGACGCGATCCACTGCACCAGAAAACGTGCGGTGAACATCAACTGGGCGAACAGTCCGAACAAAACCCATGTCAACTCACCCACGGAATTGACATGGAAAACGCGCTCTAGCCATTCGGTCATTTCGTTACCTCGGTCGGGCGGGATTTCTTGTTCCGCTTGATCAGCCAGGCGACGCCCATCAGGTCGGCCACCCCCACCATCGCACGTTGCAGGTTGGAATAATGCGAATGGCCGCCGCCACGTGGCCGGTGACTGACATCGACATGCGCCACCTGCCAGCCATCGCGGGCGAACAACGCGGGCAGGTAGCGGTGCATATGGTCGAAATAGGGCAGCGCCAAGAAGGCCTCACGCCGAAAGGCCTTCAACCCGCAACCTGTGTCACGGGTGCCATCGTGCAAGATACGCGCCCGCAACGCATTGGCGAACTTCGAGGCCAGTTTCTTCGACATCGTATCCTGCCGCCCGACCCGTTGCCCGGCAACCAGCGCCACCGTATCGGACGCGGCCGCAAACAATGGCGCCACCAGCTTCGGCAGTTCCTCGGGCGGATTCTGGCCGTCACCGTCCAGCGTCGCGCAAATCGCGCCACGCGCGACAAGCACCCCCGAATGCACGGCGGCGGACTGGCCACCGGAACGGTCGTTGCGCAGCACGCGCAACCGTGGCGCACGGTCCAGCCTTGCACGCAAAATGGCCGCCATCCCGTCATCCGAAGCATCGTCAACGACGATCACCTCATAGTCAAACGATGGCGCCAACGCCGCGTCGATCCCGTCGAGCAGCGTTTCGATATTCTCCGCCTCATTCTTGGCAGGGATCACGATGGAAAGATCGGTCATCAGAAAGGCCCTCTTTGCCCGGATCACAGGCTGCCGTTTCTTACCCGTTGGCCGGATTGTTGTAAACGGAACAGTCTGATCGCCACGCGAACGTCATAATGCACGAAAAAGCCCCGCGCGATTGCTCGCGCGGGGCCAGACAGGAACAATGCCCTGAATCAGAGGCGGCTTTCCGGCGTTTCCACCGGACCCAGATCCCCTGCGTCAACGCTGGTTTCCAGCGGTGCCGCCAATGCCGCAGCCTGTGCGGCCTCGGCGCGACGGGCATCAATCACCTTGGCATCACGGTCGGTCGCGATCTTGCGCACACGGCTGGTTGCACCACCCGTACCCGCCGGAATCAGACGCCCGACGATGACGTTTTCCTTGAGGCCAACCAGCTTGTCGCGCTTGCCCTGGGTAGACGCTTCGGTCAGCACGCGGGTCGTTTCCTGGAACGACGCCGCCGAGATGAAGGACCGCGTTTGCAGCGACGCCTTGGTGATGCCCAGCAAGACAGGTTCGCCCTGTGCCGGACGGCCACCGCGCGCCTCGACCTTCTTGTTCTCGTCCTCAAACTCCTGCTTGTCGATGTTTTCGCCCTTCAGCAGCGTGGTATCGCCGGAATCACGAATTTCGATCTTTTGCAGCATCTGTCGGACAATCACCTCGATGTGCTTGTCGTTGATCTTCACGCCTTGCAGACGATAGACATCCTGCACTTCGTTGATCAGATACTCGGCCAGCGCTTCGATCCCCATGATCCGCAAGATATCGTGCGGAGCCGGGTTACCATCCATGATATAGTCACCCTTCTGCACGAAGTCGCCTTCCTGCACCGGGATGTGCTTGCCTTTCGGCACCATGTATTCGACGGGCGCCAGCCCCTCTTGCGCCGGTTCAATGCTGATCCGACGCTTGTTCTTGTAGTCCTTGCCAAAGTGCACGTAGCCATCGACTTCCGCGATGATCGCGTGGTCCTTCGGACGACGGGCCTCGAACAGTTCGGCCACACGCGGCAGACCACCGGTGATGTCCTTGGTCTTGGCCCCTTCGCGCGGAATACGGGCAACCGTTTCACCGGCCTTGACGTCCTGACCGTCTTCGATCGACAAAATCGCGTCGACCGACATCGGATAGGTGATCGGGTGACCCGCGTCGTTGCGCAGCGGCTCGCCATCAGACCCAACCAGGATCAGTTCCGGCTTCAGATCGCTGCCCTTGGGCGCCGAACGCCAGTCGGTCACGATCTTCTGCGTCATCCCCGTCGCTTCGTCGGTATCATCGCGCAGCGAGATACCCAGCACCAGATCGACGAACCGCACATGCGCCGCCTTTTCCGCGATGATCGGCAGGGTATAGGGGTCCCATTCGAACAGCTTGGTGCCGCGCTTGACCGTATCGCCTTCCTTCACATGCAGCTTGGAACCATAGGTCAGCTTGTAGCTGACACGTTCCACGCCGTGATCGTCCATGATGGCGATCTGCATGTTCCGGCCCATCACGATCTGATCGCCATTGTCGGCCACCAGCAGGGACGGATTGCGGAATTCGATCTTGCCCTCTTGCGAGGCTTCCTGGAACGACTGCTGGCCACCTTGCGCAATACCGCCGATGTGGAAGGTCCGCATCGTCAGCTGCGTACCGGGTTCCCCGATCGACTGCGCGGCGATGATCCCCACCGCTTCGCCCTGGTTCACCAAGGTCCCACGGGCCAGATCGCGGCCATAGCACAGCGCGCAAACGCCCTCTTCGGCCTCACAGGTCAGCGCCGACCGGATACGGATCGACTGCACGGCGGCCTGTTCGATCAGGTCGGCCTTGCGTTCGTCGATCAGCTCGTTCTTGCGCACCAGCACATCGTCGGTGCCCGGAACCAGCACATCCTCGGCCGCGACACGGCCCAGAACACGTTCGCTCAGCGGCGAGACCACCTCACCGTCATTGACCGCCGCCGAAGCGGTGATCGACTGTTCGGTGCCGCAATCATGCGACCGCACGATGCAATCCTGCGCCACGTCCACCAGACGCCGCGTCAGATAGCCCGAGTTCGCCGTCTTCAACGCGGTATCGGCCAGACCCTTGCGGGCGCCGTGGGTCGAGTTGAAGTATTCAAGAACGGTCAGACCTTCCTTGAAGTTCGAGATGATCGGCGTTTCGATGATCTCGCCCGAAGGCTTGGCCATCAGACCGCGCATCCCGCCCAGCTGTTTCATCTGTGCAGGCGAACCACGCGCCCCGGAGTGGGACATCATGTAGACCGAGTTCGGTTCCATCTCGGCGCCCGCGTCATCATAGCGGACGGCGGAGATTTCCTTCATCATCTCGGCGGCGACGGCATCCGAGCATTTCGACCAGGCATCGACAACCTTGTTATACTTCTCGCCCTGAGTGATCAGGCCGTCCATATACTGTTGTTCGAATTCCTTCACCTGATCGCGGACCTGGTTGACGATTTCCCATTTGGTATGGGGCACAACCATGTCGTCCTTGCCGAACGACACACCGGCCTTGAAGGCCTCGCGGAAGCCCATGCCCATGATCTGGTCACAGAAGATCACCGATTCCTTCTGGCCGCAGTAGCGGTAGACGGTATCGATGACGTTCTGCACGTCTTTCTTGCGCAGCACGCGGTTGACCAGATCGAACGGCGCCTTGGCGTTCAGCGGCAGAAGCGCGCCCAGACGCAGACGGCCGGGCGTGGTTTCGAACCGCTTGAAGACCTCGTTGCCTTCTTCGTCGATCTGCTTGACGCGGGCCTGGATCTTGGAGTGCAGGTGCACGACGCCATTGTACAGCGCGTGTTCCATTTCCTCGATCGAGGCGAAGATCATGCCTTCGCCCGGCATGCCCTGCCGTTCCATCGTGGTGTAATACAGCCCCAGAATCATATCCTGCGACGGAACGATGATCGGCGCGCCGTTGGCGGGCGACAGAACGTTGTTGGTCGACATCATCAGGACGCGCGCTTCCAACTGGGCCTCAAGGCTCAGCGGGACGTGAACGGCCATCTGGTCACCGTCGAAGTCGGCGTTGAACGCGGAACAGACCAGCGGGTGCAGCTGGATGGCCTTCCCCTCGATCAGCGTCGGTTCAAACGCCTGGAAACCCAGACGGTGCAAAGTCGGTGCCCGGTTCAGGAACACCGGGTGTTCGCGGATCACCTCGTCCAGGATATCCCAAACCTCGGGACGTTCCTTTTCCACCAGCTTCTTCGCCTGCTTCACGGTGCTGGACAGGCCCTTGGCCTCCAGCCGCGAATAGATGAACGGCTTGAACAGCTCCAACGCCATCTTTTTCGGCAAACCGCACTGGTGCAGCTTCAGTTCCGGCCCGGTCACGATGACCGAACGGCCCGAGAAGTCGACCCGCTTGCCCAGAAGGTTCTGACGGAAACGGCCCTGTTTGCCCTTCAGCATGTCGGACAGGGATTTCAGCGGACGCTTGTTGGTGCCGGTGATGACACGGCCACGACGACCGTTGTCGAACAGCGCATCGACCGATTCCTGCAACATCCGCTTTTCGTTGCGGACGATGATGTCGGGCGCACGCAGTTCGATCAGCCGCTTCAGACGGTTGTTCCGGTTGATCACCCGGCGATACAGATCGTTCAGATCCGAGGTCGCAAAACGGCCACCATCCAGCGGCACCAGCGGGCGCAGTTCCGGCGGAATGACCGGCAGAACGGTCAGGATCATCCATTCCGGCCGGTTGCCCGATTCCAGGAACGATTCGACGATCTTCAACCGCTTGATGATCTTCTTCGGCTTCAACTCGCCGGTGGCTTCCTTCAGCTCTTCACGCAGTTGCTCTGCGGTCGCCTCCAGGTCGATCGCCGCCAGCATTTCGCGGATCGCCTCGGCGCCGATATTGGCGGTGAAGGCGTCAGCGCCGAAATTGTCCTGCGCATCCAGGTATTCGTCCTCGGTCAGCAGCTGACCATAGCTCAGATCGGTCAGACCCGGCTCGATGACGACATAGTTTTCAAAATACAGGATGCGTTCCAGATCGCGCAGCGTTGTATCCAGCATCAGGCCGATGCGCGACGGCAGCGACTTGAGGAACCAGATATGCGCAACCGGGCTGGCCAGTTCGATATGGCCCATCCGTTCCCGGCGGACCTTTTGCAGCGTCACTTCAACGCCGCATTTTTCGCAGACTACGCCGCGATATTTCATGCGCTTGTATTTGCCGCACAGGCATTCGTAATCCTTGATCGGCCCAAAGATACGCGCGCAGAACAGGCCATCACGCTCCGGCTTGAAGGTCCGGTAGTTGATGGTCTCGGGCTTTTTGATTTCCCCGTAGGACCACGACAGGATGCGCTCGGGCGAGGCCAACGAGATCTTGATCTCGTCGAACTGCTTGGGCGCGGCCAGCGGGTTGAACGGGTTCTGGGTCAGTTCCTGGTTCATCAGTTGGTTCCTTGAATGAGGTCAGAGGGTGGGGAAGAGGGCCAAAGCCCTCATTCCTCTTCCTCCGAGTCCAGGAGTTCCATGTTGAGGCCGAGGCCCCGGACCTCTTTGACGAGAACGTTGAACGATTCGGGCACGCCCGCCTCGAAGTTGTCCTCGCCCTTGACGATGC
>DASWPI010000040.1:0-46744 GCA_036398515.1 Paenirhodobacter sp. | reverse complement strand
TCACCCGCTCGCGGATGATATCGCCCCCCTCGGTGACCAGCCCCGCCACGAAGGTTGCGGTTTGCGCACCGTAACGGCGGCCAATGGTTTCCAGACTGGCGTTCAACCCGTTGACGATCTGCCCGCCATTGCGCCCCGAGGCGCCCCAGCCGATACGCGCGCCCTCGACCACCGTGACCTTATGCCCACGTTCGGCCAGATGCAGCGCCGTCGACAGGCCCGAATAGCCCGCACCGACAACACAGATGTCGGTATCATGGTTGCCCTGCAAGACCGGGCGCAGCACCACCGGATTCGCAGAAGCCGCGTAATAGCTGCCGGTATGCGCACCGGTTCCCGCGTATGAGGTCATCACACCGCCTCCAGATAAGAATGGTATTCAAATTCAGTGACATGACGGGTAAACCGCCGCAGCTCCTGAAACTTGCACTGCACAAACATCCGTCGCAGACGCTTGGAATAGATATCGCCGATATGGGTGCCTTTTTCAAACGCGCCAATCGCCGAGGCCCAGTCGGGCGGCAAGGTTTCCAGCGTTTGCGAATAGGCATCCCCCTCGATCGGCGCCGGCGGTTGCCATTTGCCTTCGATACCCAGCAGGGCCCCGCCCAGAATGGAAGCCAGCACCAGATAAGGGTTGGAATCCGCCCCCGCCACGCGATGCTCGATCCGCCGCGCCTTGGCGCTGCCACCCGGAATGCGGATTGCGGCGGTGCGGTTTTCATAGCCCCATGCCACCGCAGAAGGCGCATGTGACCCCGGCAGCAACCGGCGGAACGAATTTTCATGCGGGGCAAAAACCAGGGTGTTTTCGTGCATCGTGCGCAGCAATCCGGCCACCGCATGGCGCAGCAGATCGGTGCCCGCATCGCCGCCATCGTCGAACACATTGCGCCCTGTGGCATCAATCAACGAGAAATGCACATGCATCCCCGACCCCGCCCGATCCCCATAGGGTTTGGCCATGAAGGTCGCGGCAAAGCCGTGTTTGCGGGCGATACCGCGCACCAGGCGCTTGAACAGCACCGCGTCATCGGCCGCCTCCAGCGGATCATCGACATGCAGCAGGTTGATTTCAAACTGCCCGGCGCCGTTCTCGGAAATCGCCGCATCTGCGGGAATGCCCTGTGCGGTACAGGCATCATAGACTTCGTTCAGGAAGGCGTCGAAATGCTGCAATTCATCCAGCGACAGCGCGCCATCTGAATCCAGCCGCTTGCCGGTGACCGGGGAACAGGGCGGCTGTGGCACCGCCCCCGAAGGATCAACCACATAGAATTCCAGTTCCGTCGCCACCACCGGCGTCAGGCCGAGCGCCTTGAACCGCTCCACCACCTCGGCCAGCGCACGGCGCGGATCGCCCGGAAAGGGCTCGCCGTTTTCCTGCCGCATCCACAGTTGCGCAAAGGCCGCCGGGCGCGATGTCCAATCCACCGGACTCAACCTGCGCCCGGTGAAATCGCACAGCCCATCGGCATCGCCGGTATCAAAGACCAGCTCGTTCCCCTCGATATCTTCGCCCCAAATATCCATGCCCAACAATGACAGCGGCATGCGCAGCCCGCCCGAAACGATCTTGTCGAATTGATCGACCGGCACACGCTTGCCGCGCATCACCCCATTCAGATCGCAAATACAGGCAAAGATCGTTTCGATTTCCGGGCGTTCGGCCAGCCAGGCTGCCGCGTCCAACGTATCCATTTTGGTGCTCTTTTCAGATATTTTGTGATATCATTTTCTTGTTTGTGATATATATCGCCTCATAAGTCAACAACCATGCCGGACCGGCCCCAACATCGTCAGAGCCATGCCCCAATGACACCATGCCCCCTGCCCGAAATCCCCCGCACCGATGCCATGACCACCCAGGAATATGCCTACGACCGGTTGCGCAATGCGGTGATGGTGGGCGCGTTGCGACCAGGCACGGCCTTGACCTTTCGCGGGCTGGCACAGCAACTGGGCCTCAGCCCGACCCCGATCCGCGAAGCCGTCCGGCGGCTGAACACCGAACAGGCCATCGAGGTGCTGGGCAACCGCCGCCTGCGCGTGCCGGAAATGACCATCGGCCGGTTCGAGGAGCTGGTGCAGCTGCGGATCACCCTGGAAACACATGCCGCCGAACGGTCGTTTCCGTATATTTCCGACATTGTCATCGACCAGATGACGGCGCTGGACAATGGCATGGACGGCGCCATCGGGCGGCATGATCTGGATGCGCTGACGCGGATGAACCAGGATTTTCACAAGATGCTGTATAGGCTGAACCCCGATCAGGCGGTGATTCCGCTGATCGAAAGCCTGTGGCTGCAACTGGGACCGTTCCAACGGCAGGTGATCGAGGATATCGACGCGATCAACGTCATCGACCGGCACAAGGAAATGCTGGCGGCGATGCGCGGGCGCGACCTGATGGCGCTTTGCGCCGCAATCGAGAGCGATATCCGCGATGGCTCGATCCGGTCAGGACGGCAGATGTTGCGGGGCACGCGCGTCGGGGCCCATTCCTGACCGGAAGATGTGATAGCGTTTGGCTTAGCCCAGGGCGGCGCGAGCCTCGGGCAGATCCCAGATCTTGTGGATCGCGGCGGCGCCCGCCTCGGTCACGGCGGCCTCGTCCAGATGACAGGCCGTGCCGTTGTCGATCAGCACCCGGCCATCCACCATGACCATGCCGATATTGGCGCGATTGGCCAACCAGACGGCCGCACGCAGCGGATTATGCATCGGTTGCAGATGGGGATGGCTGAAATCCAGAACCGTCAGATCGGCCTTGGCCCCTACCGCGATCCGCCCCAGATCATCGCGCCGCAAGGCCTGCGCAGGGTCCAGCGTAACGGCATTGATCAATTCCGGCGCGGTCGCCTGCGTCGCATCCCCGGTGGTGATCTTCGAGATCAGCGCCGCCGCATTCACCTCGCCCAACAGGTCCATGTTATACCCATCGGTCGCCACCACGGTGCGCACCCCGTGGCTGCGGAACCGGGCATAAGACCCCACCGTACCACCGCGCGCAAAGACCCGGGGGCAATTCAGAATGGTGGTGTCGCGCGCCGCCATCAACGCCAGATCGGCGTCACTGGTGCGGATGCAATGCGCCACCGTCAGGTCGCGGTCCATCACCCCGAGCCAATCCAGATACTCGATCGGCGTGCGCCCGTCGTAGCGCGCGGCAATGGTTTCCACCTCGCCGATACTCTGCGCCGCGTGAATGGTCGAGGGCACGCCCAAGGCTCGCGCATGATCGACGATATGGCGCAGAAAATCCGGGTCGCAGGTATCGGTGGCGTGGGGGCTCATCGCCAGCCCGATGCGGCCATTGTCCCGCCCCTGCCAGCGGTCATACAGGCCCTGCCAGATTTCCAGATCACGCAACGGATTGGTATCCGAGGCGGCATAATCCACCGTACCATCCGCCTTGCCCACCGGCATATCGGTCGAAAACAGATAGGGCGCGCCATAGAACCGGATCCCCAGTTCCAGCGCTGCATCGAACATTTCGGGCAGTCCGGCGCGGAACGGCTCCATCACCGTGGTGCTACCGCCCTTCAGCAGCTGCAAGATTCCCATCCGCGCCACCGCCATGCGCTCTTCGCGGCTCAGGATTTCGGTACCGATCTTGGTCAGCGGCAACAGCACGGTGTAAATGATGCTCTTGCCCGCCCGTCGCCCGGCGCCGTCCTCGACATGGGTGCGGGCCACAGCCTCGGAAAAGCAGTGATTGTGCAAATTCATCAACCCCGGCACGATGAACTGATGCGGACGGTCATGCACCACGTCGATCCCGGCCGGGCAAGACGGTGTCACCGCCACGATCCGGTCGCCTTCGGTCACCACCCAGTGATCGCGCAGCAGTTGCGGGGCACCATCGACCCATGCCAGAACATGCGCACCACGGATGGCCCGCGTGCCTTGGGCTACGGGCGGCGCAGAGAGAAGATCGGACGGCATCATGATGCACCTTGTTATTGCGACGTTCCGGCCAGCCTAGACCTCACGGCCAAATCCGCAATCACGGCGGCTATGATCTAACCACGCCAACTATGCCCGGCGTTTATAGCGCCAACCCAGAGCCTATTTCCCCGGCGAATGCCACGGGCAGATTTGTCATAGGTCGCACCCTTGCCCAGACTAAAGCCTTGCCGCGACAGTGGCACAGGGCACATGCAATGCCCGGACGCGTCCGCAGCGGGCGCCAACCTCAAACACAACAGGGTTCCAGATGATCTCACGTCGCCACTTCATGGCCACTTCGGCGGCCACCATGTCCCTGCTGTCGGCACCCTCGCTGGTGCGGGCGCAGACCGAACGTGTGCTTCGCTATATCCCGGTGATCGACCTGGCCATGCTGGACCCGGTCGCCGCCACCGCCCAGGTGTCGCGCACGCATGGGTTCATGGTCTTCGACACGCTGTATGGCATGGACACCAAACAGCAGATCCACCCGCAGATGGTTGATCACCACACCGTCAGCGACGATGGCCTGCAATGGGATCTGGTGCTGCGCGACGGGCTGAAATGGCACGATGGCGAACGGGTTACGGCGCGCGATTGCGTGGCCTCGATCCTGCGCTGGTCGAAGCGCGACGCTGCGGGCGACGCCTTGATGACGGTCACCGACGCGCTGACCGCCCCCGATGACAAGACCATCCGGTTCCGGCTAAAACAACCCTTCCCCTATGTGCCCTATGTTCTGGGCAAGGTCTCGTCGCCGGTCTGTTTCATGATGCCGGAACGCATCGCAAACACCGATCCATTCAAGCAGATCACTGAGATCATCGGCTCTGGCCCGTTCCGTTATGTCAGCGATGAACGGCTGCCGGGCTCGCGCAACGTCTATGCCCGGTTCCAGGATTACCTGCCCCGCGCCGATGGGGTGGCCGATTGGACGGCGGGTCCGAAGATCGTGCATTTCGACCGCGTCGAATGGACCACCATGCCCGATGCCGCCACCGGCACCGCCGCCATGCAGGCAGGGGAGCAGGATTGGCAGGACACCATGCCGCATGACCTGCTGCCGATCGTGCAGGCCTTCCCGGACCTGCGCACCATGGTGCTGGACGATCTGGGCTTTACCTGTGCCATGCGGGTCAACCACCTGCAGGCGCCGTTCAACAACCCCGAGATGCGCCGTGCCCTGATGGCCGCCATCGACCAACCCGCCTTCATGACCGCTATCGTCGGCGACAACCCCGACTACATGCATGGCCCGTTGGGCTATTTCACTCCCGGCACGCCGTTTGCATCCGGGGCGGGGCTGGATGTCTTCCGTGGCCCGCGCGATTATCCGGCGGTCAAGGCGGCACTGCAAGCCGCTGGGTATAACGGTGAAAAGGTCGTGCTGCTGGTTCCTGCCGACTCGCTGGCGCAAAAGCCGCTTGGCGACATTGCGTTTGACGTGATGCAGAAGGCCGGGATGAATGTCGAATATGCGGCGATGGACTTCGCCTCGGTACTGAAGCGCCGCACATCCAAGGAACCGGTCGAGAATGGCGGATGGAGCGCCTTTGTCGGCAACTGGCAGGGTATCGACTGGCTCAGCCCGCTGACGCATAACACCCTGCGCGGCGATGGCGCCTTTCCCGGCTGGTACAAAGGCCCGGAAATGGAGGATCTGCGCAACCAGTGGCTGGTCACCAACGATCCCGCCGCCCAAACCGCACTGACCGTGCGGATGCAGGAACAGGCCTTCCGCGACGTGCCATATTATCCGATCGGCCAATACAAACAGCCGACACTCTTCCGCGCGGATATCGAGGGCATCCTGAAAGGCACAGCGGTCTTTTGGAACCTGCGCCGCGCCTGATACGCGCAGCAATAATATATATGAATAGATTGCGCATGGTGTGGCCACCCCCACCATGCGCGACATATGCACAAATCGCGCATATTTGCTGAAAATATCGTCATTATCGTGATTCATGCGGAAAAATGGCGACTAGGTCCGGGCGCTCGAAATAAAAAATGATAACCTGACAAAATAGTCAGGAGCGCATGGATGAACCTCAAACAGATCGAATTGCTTCGCACGGTCATCACCTGCAAAACCACGGTCAAGGCGGGACGTGAACTGGGCATGTCGCAACCCGCCGTGTCGAACGCCATCCGGCATCTTGAATCACAGCTGGGCTTTCCCCTGTTCGAGCGGGTGAACAACCGCCTGTTCACCACCCAGCAGGCGCGCCAGCTGTTTACCGAAAGCGAGGCCCTGTTCGAGAGCTACAAGGTTTTCAACGAGCGGCTGGAAGATCTTAAACTGGAAAACCGGGAAATCCTGCGTGCATTTTCCAGCCCGCCCCTGGGTCATTCGCTGATCCCGCTGGCGATGCGACGGTTCTTTGAACGACATTCGGATGTGCGCGCCGCCTATGAAATCGCCACCTTCTCACAGGTCACCCACAGCGTTGAGGTGGGCCTAGCCGATCTGGGCTTTGTCATCGGTGAGATCGACGACAGCGCCTTTCACGCGGAACAGCTGTTCGCCGAACCGATCGTCTGCGTCATGCCGCCGGACTCACCGCTGGTCGCCAAAAAGATCATCCGACCCGCCGATCTGGTCGGTCAGCCGCTGATCTCGCTGGAACGCTCCACCGGCATGGGACAGACCCTTCGCCGTGTGTTTCAGCAAGAAGGCGTGCCATTGGATTTCGTCGCCGAGACGCGATACTGCAATACCGCCTGCATCCTGGTGCAGAACCGGGTGGGCGTGGCGGTGGTCGATGCGCTCAGCGCGGCCTCGGCGATGGGGGATCAACTGGTCGTGCGACCGTTTGAGCCGCGTGAAGTGCTGGTCGCCTCGGTCATCCATTCGAAAAAGCGGCTGTTGACCAAAACCGCACAGGCATTCCTGCGTGAGGTGCGCCGCTCGGCCAATGAGATGTCGGCGCGTCTGGCCTCGGTCCATACCGGTTCGGCCTAGGCCGACAACAACGCCCCGACCGCCAGGGCCGCGCCCGCCAGAACCGGGTCGATCACCGGCATACCCAACGCCGTCTCCAACGCGGCCCGGCGCGGACCAAAACCGGCGCACCCCAAAATCACCGCGCCCGCGCCGCGCCCGCGCAAGACATCGGCCGCCGCCAATGTCTCGGCATAGGCAGCCTCCGATTGCCCCACCGCCAGCGCGCCATAGCCCGACAGGCCGACCTCACCGGCACAGCGCTGCATCAGCTGCAATTGCGCGATCCGTGCCAGATGACGCGGCACCGCGTGTTCGGACAATGCGATGATGCCATAGCGCGGCGCACGCGCCAGCGCGGTCAGAATCGCCGCCTCCTGAATGCCAAACACCGGACGTTGCGTCTGTTCACGCAGACGATCCACCCCCGGATCGGAAAAGCACGCCACCAAAATGGCATCGGCACGGGACGTAGCCGCCAGACGGCACACATCCATCCCGGCCCGTTCGACGTCCTCGTTACTGGAAATCGTATCCGGTCCGGCCTGATTGGTCAGGCAGTCGATCTGAACCCCGGTGGCCTGCCACGGCAACAGCGCCCGGGCGATATTCGCCGTAACCTCGGCGTTGGAATTCGGGTTGATCACCAACAACCGTGCCATTGCCCCTCCTTTCACGAACGGATCCGTGCGCCAAAATTCCGCGCAGGGTCGGTTTCCACCATGTCCCAACCGGGCGCTGTTCCCAGATCCGGCAAATCGCGGGCGACAAACTGGCCTTGCCCCGGCTGCGCCACCAACTGCCGGTCGCGCACCACATCCACACCCCGCGTCAGCACCGTTTCCGGCCAGCCGGTGATCTGCATCCCCTCAAACGGGGTGTAGTCCATATTGTCGTGCTGATCGGCCAGGGTGGCGCGTTGGGTCAATTCGGGGTCCCAGATGGCGATATCGGCATCCATCCCCGGATGCAGGCGGCCCTTGTTGCGCATCCCGAACAACCGCGCCGCATTGCCCGCGCTGAAATTGACAAAATCGCGCAGGCTGATCCGCCCCTTCAGTACCCCTTCGGAAAACAGGTAAGGCAACCGCATCGCCACGCCGGGCATCCCGGACCCCATTTTGGTATAGGGCGCATCCATCCCGTTCACGAACTTGCCGGTGCCATCCATTCGGTAGGGCGCATGATCCGAGGTCACGCAATCAAAGGTGCCGCGCCGGATATGCCCCCACAATGCGGCCTGCGTTTCTTGGTCACGCACCGGCGGTGAGCAGATATAGGCCGCGCCCTGTTGGCCGGGACGATCCAGATCATCGCGCGTCAGGGCCAGGTATTGCGGACAGGTCTCGGCAAAGACCTTGGCGCCATCGGCCCGTGCGCGCGCTACCAGTTCGGCCCCGCGCCGGGTCGAGACATGCACCACGAACAATGCCGCATCCACCAGCTTCGCCAGTGATATCATGCGGTTGATCGCCTCTTCCTCGGCCAGCTCCGGGCGCGAGATGGCATGATAGCGCGGCGCGGTATGGCCCCCCGCCGCCAGCCGCGCATTCATCCATTTGATCATGTCGTTGTTTTCGGAATGCACCATGGTGATGGCACCATGCGCGCGGGCCACGGACAGGATCTGCAACATCGCCGCATCGCCCAGATGCAGCAGATCATAGGTGGTGAACACCTTGAACGAGGTGATCCCGGCGGCGAATGCCTCGGGCAGACCTTGGGTCAACACCTCTTCGGTCGGGTCCGACACGATCAGATGCCAGCTGTAATCAATGACCGAGGCCTGTGACCGCGCCGCATAGGTGTCCAGCACCTGACGGATGCTCTGCCCCCGGTGCTGCGCCGCAAAGGGGATGAAACTGGAATTGCCGCCAAACGCCGCCGAGATCGACCCGCTAAGGTAATCATCTGCGGTCATGATCCCGGACGAGCTTTCCTGCGCGATATGGCAATGGCTCTCGATCCCGCCGGGCAGGACCAGCCGCCCGCCCGCGTCGATACGCCGCCCGCCGCCGTCGATGCGCTCGGCGATGGCAGCGATACGCCCGTCGCGGATTGCCAGATCACCGGCAAAGCTGCCCTCTGCCGTGACGATGGTGCCCGAATGGATCACCGTATCGAAATCTGTCATGGAATGAACCTTTCTGCCGCGCCAGCCACGGACGGATTAGACGCAGGCGAATTCTGCGATACTGGTTTCCTCGACCAGATGACCCGGGGCTATCTGGCGATAGCGCAACGGCTGCGCACTATAGTCGGGGGCGCGGATCGGGCTACGGGTCTGAATCGGCACGATGTGGCGTGGCCGGTCCCTGCGCGCCGGATCCGGCACCGGCACCGCCGCCAGCAGGCGCTGCGTATAGGGATGCGAGGGTTGGCCGAACACACTGGCACGCGGCCCGATCTCAACGATCCGCCCAGAATACATCACAGCGACCCGATGCGCGATCCGTTCGACCACCGCCATGTCATGGCTGATGAACAGATAGCCCACCCCGGTTTCATCTTGCAAATCCATCAACAGGTTTGACACCTGCGCCTTGACCGAAACATCCAGCGCCGACACCGCCTCATCCGCCACGATGACGCGTGGGTCCAGCATCAACGCCCGCGCCACGGCAATGCGCTGCCGTTGCCCGCCGGAGAACTCGTGCGGGAACCGCGCCGCGACATCGGGCGACAGCCCCACCCGCGTCAGCAGATGCGCCGCCTTGTCACGCGCCTGCGCCACGGTGCCCAGACGGTTGACCACAAACGCCTCACACAGTGCCGCGCCGACGCGGATGCGCGGATTCAGGCTGGCATAGGGGTCCTGAAATATCATCTGGACCGAGCGGCGCATCCGCCGCAGATCCGCCCCGCGCAACGTCAGCGCATCAAAGCCGTCCAGTGTGACCGCACCACCATCGGCCTCGATCAGCCGCGCGATGGCACGCCCGGTGGTGGATTTCCCGCACCCCGATTCCCCCACCAACGCCAGTGTTTCGCCCGGCATCAGGTCAAAGGACACATCGTCGATCGCATGCACCCGGCCGCTGACACGGCCAAAGATGCCGGATTTGATATCGAACCGCTTGACCAGATTGCGCACCGACAGGATCGGCTGCCCCTGCGCAACCTTTTGCCGCGGCACCGCAACACCGGTATCGCCCAGAATATGCCGGAACCGCTGCGGCCCATCATGCGCGCCCATCTCCCCCAGACGCGGCACGGCGGCCAGCAGCGCACGGGTATACTCTGCCTGCGGGGCCGCAAAGATCGTCGCGGTCGGGCCGCTCTCGACGGCGCGCCCATGATACATCACCATCGTGCGGTCGGCGGTTTCGGCCACCACACCCATGTCGTGGGTGATGAACAGCACGGCCATGCCCTCTTCGCGCTGCAAATCGCGGATCAACTCCAGGATCTCGGCCTGAATGGTCACATCCAGCGCGGTCGTGGGTTCATCCGCGATCAGGATGCGCGGCCGCCCCGCCAGCGCCATCGCAATCATCACCCGTTGCCGCATCCCGCCCGAGAAATGGTGCGGGTAATTGTCCAGCCGCCGTTCCGGGTCTGGAATCCGCACCTTGCGCAGCAACTCCAGCGCCTGTTCCCGCGCCGTCACACGGTCCAGATCGGCATGGGCGCACAGCGCCTCTTGCAACTGATAGCCGATCTTCAGCAACGGGTTCAGCGATGTCATCGGTTCCTGAAAGATCATCGCCATGCCCTGACCGCGGATCTGGCGCATCTCTTCGGGCGAGACCCCGATCAATTCACGCCCGTTCAGCCGGACCGAGCCGCTGACCTGCGCCGCACCCGCCGGCAACAACCCCATCAGCGTCAGTGCCGTCACCGATTTCCCCGACCCGGATTCCCCCACCAGCGCCAAGATTTCATGCGGATTCAGGTCGAAATCAATGCCATGCAGGATCTCGCGCGCCCCATCGGCCCCCGGCAGGGACACCCGCAGATCGCGCACCGACAACAGCGGTTGGATGTCTTGTGTCATCTCGCGTCCCCTCAGTTCCGGCGCCCGGCGCGCGGATCCAGCAGATCACGCAGCCCGTCGCCGATCATGTTGACCGACAGGATCGCGATCGACAGCATCAGCGCCGGAAACGCCACCATATGCGGCTTCACCATCCACAGCGTGCGGCCCTCGGCCATGATATTGCCCCAGGACGGCACCGTCGGCGGGGTACCCGCGCCGATGAAGCACAGCACCGCCTCGGACAGCATCGCCCCCGCACACAGATAGGTGGCGTCGACGATGATCGGCGCGGCCGCATTCGGCAGGATATGGCGGAATATGATCCGCCCGGTGCCGACACCCCCACCGATCACCGCCTCGACGAACACCGCCTCACGCAGCGACAACACCGAGGCCCGCACCAGACGCGCGATACGCGGCACCCCGGAAATGGAAATCGCCACGATCACATTGCCCACAGATCCCGTCGACAACGCCATCAGCGCCACCGCCAGCAAGATCGAGGGGATCGCCATCACCCCATCCATGATCCGCATCAAGACCGCATCCGCAGCGCGGTTATACCCGGCCAGCAACCCGATAACCGCCCCCACCACCGTGGCGACACAGGCGACGGCGATACCGACGCTCAGCGACAGTCGCGCGCCATAGACCACCCGCGCAAACAGATCGCGGCCCAGCATGTCGGTGCCGAACAGATGCCCCCAGGACGGCCCCTGCGCACGCTGGCGCACATCGACAAAACCCGGATCCATCGGCGCCACCAATGGCGCGCACAGCGCGATCAGGCACAGCAGCCCGAAAATCAGGGACCCGAACGCCAGCCCCGGATAGACGCGGATCAGACGGCGCAGGGTTGCAACATATGTGGTCATGTCACATCCCCCCTCAATACCGGATCCGCGGATCAACCAGCGCGTAGACCAGGTCGATCAGCAGGTTCACCAGCACGTAGACAAAGCTGAAAAACAACACGATGCCCTGAATCACCGGAAAATCGCGGCGCAGGATCGATTCCGCCGTCAACCGGCCGATCCCCGGAATGACAAAGACGCTCTCGGTCACCACCGCCCCGCCGATCAGCATCGCCACCCCGATCCCGATCAGCGTGATGATCGGCACCGAGGCATTCTTCAGCGCATGCACGAACAGGATCTTGCCATCGCGCAACCCCTTGGCCCGCGCGGTGCGGATATAATCCTGATCCAGCGTTTCCAGCATCGACGCCCGCGTGATCCGCGCGATCAGCGCCACATAAGACGACCCAAGCGCCGCCGCGGGCAGGATCAACTGCCGAAACCATGGCCATAGCCCATCCGAAAGCGGCTTGTAGCCCTGCACCGGCAACCAGCCCAGCTTCAGCGAAAACAGCCACGCCCCGGCATATCCACAGGCGAACACCGGGATCGAGAACCCCAGCACCGCGATCAACATCACCGTGCGATCAAACACGCCATTCTTGCGCCACGCCGCCCAGACCCCGATCGGCACCGCAATCAGCACCGAAAACACCATCGTCACCGCCATCAGCGACAATGTCGGCTCCAGCCGCTGCGCGATCATCGTCGACACCGGCATATTGGCAAACAACGAGGTCCCCAGGTCACCTCGCATCACCGCCCATAGCCAGCCGCCAAAGCGGATCAGGAACGGCTCATCCAACCCCAGGGCATGACGCACCCGCGCCACATCCTCGGCCGAGGCAGTTTCGCCCGCGATCAGCGCAGCCGGATCCCCCGGCGAGAAATACAGGATTGAAAAGACGATCAGCGCCACTGTCAGCATGACAGGGATCGTCGTCAATAATCGGCGCAGGACATATTGGATCATCTTCGGGCTGGGCACTCGCGGTTTGGTTTGGCCAGACTGTGACCCCTGCGCCACCCGCAGGGCAAGGCATCGCCGATCACATTCCGCGCACGGGGTATTCCTATTGCGACGCGTCTATTCGCATCCCCGATAGATGCGCACCAACTATTCGTGCGGGAAATACGGCGCCCGCATTCCCGATAGCGCATGGCATTGTCGTGCCGGGACACGCGCCGCACTATCGCAGCGACCAGATGTCGCCCTGTTGCGGTCCGGCCCTGCCTTTACCGGCCGGCCACGTCGCAGGGCATAACCGCGCCAGCATAAAGACAGACAGATGACCTCCGCAAAGCATGACATTTCAGCCCACGCCGTTCGCCGGGCGGTGTTCGACCAACTCGGCTTCGCATCGGGCTTTTTCGACGATCTCGCCGCGATCAGCACGGATCCGGCGGGCGGCATCACCCGCGATACCTATGGCCCCGGCGAGAACCGCGGCCATGCTGTCATGGCACGCGCCGCCGGGGCCAGCGACCTTGACCTGACGGTGGATGCGGCGGGCAATTCCTATGCGCGCTGGACCCGGTCGGACAATTACAAGACGGTGCTGATGGGATCGCATCTGGACAGCGTGCCGCGCGGCGGCAATTTCGACGGCGCAGCGGGTGCATTGGCCGGTCTGGTTGCGATGCGTGCCCTGCGTGCGATAGGGGCCGAACCGCGCATCAACCTGTGCGCGATGGGTATCCGGGCCGAGGAAAGCGTCTGGTTCCAGACCTCATACATCGGGTCACGCGCCGCCCTAGGCACGTTGCCCCCAGATACCTATGACACCGCGCGCCGGATCGACACCGGGCGCACGCTGGCCGAACATATGGCCGAATGCGGCTGTGACGTGGCGGCCCTGCGTGCGGGCCATCGCGCATTGGACCCGGCCCAGCTGGAATCCTATATCGAGCTGCATATCGAACAGGCCCCCTCGCTGGTCGAGGAAGGCCGGCCGCTGGCGATCTGCACCGGCATTCCCGGCAATTTCCGCTATCCCGATGCGCGGATCACCGGGCGTCACGATCACGTCGGCACGCCGCGCCGGTTCCGCCACGATGCCGCGATGGCGGGTGCGCAACTGGCAATGGCGATGGACCAACTCTGGGCGGAAACGCAGGCAGGCGGCACCCATATCGCCATCACCTTCGGCCGGTTCCACACCGATGCCGGGTTCCACGGCCTGACCACCGTCCCGGGCCTGTTCCATTTTTCGCTGGACGTGCGCGCCTATGACGAATTCACCCTGACCGAGGTCGAGGCCGCGTTCCACCGCATCGTCACCCGGGTCGAGCAAGATCGCGGCGTGCGCATCCATCTGGGAACGCGCAAAAGCGCCCCGGTCGGTCTGGTCGACCCGGCCCTGCGCCAGGGCCTGATCGCCAGTGCGCAGGATCAGGGCACCGGGTTCATCGACCTGGGCTCACCCGCCTCGCATGACGCGGCGGCCTTTGCGGCGGCGGGCGTGCCGATGGCCATGCTGTTCATCCGCAACGAAAATGGCAGCCACAATCCGGCCGAGGAAATGGCCATCGCCGATTTCCTCGAAGGCTGTGCGGTGCTGACCGGCTATCTGTACACGACCTACTGCCGCTAACCTTTCCCCAGCCTGCCGCCCGGTTCGCCGGGCGGCCTTTTTTATGCGAAACGCCGCAGTGTCTCCACTGCGGCGCCTGTCGTGAAAGCATCGGGATCTTACTTCAGCCCTGCCTGTTCATGGTGCAGGTAATTCGCCGCAATCTCTTCGCCGGTGGTGATCCACAGATCGGGGAACGACTGCGCATAGGTCAGGAATTCACGCAGCAACCGCAGCCGCATCGGCCGCCCCGAACATTGCGGATGCAACACCGTGGTCACCATCGCGCCCCAGTCACGGCTTTCGTCCAGCTCATCTTTCCAGATCGACAGGACGTGTTCCTTGGGGAAAATCGGGCGCGGGCTGAACCGCGCCGACAGGCCTAGCATCCAGTCGTCATAGCTGGCGGTCGGCGGCAATTCGATGGTGCCGGGCCGCCCGTCTTCCAGGACATGCCGGTAGGGCCGCACGTCATCGCGGAAGGACGAGGTATAGACAAACCCACGATCCGCCAGCGCCACCCGCAATTCCTCGCAGAACTCACCCGAGGGCGCGCGATATCCCTTGGGCACCACCCCCAAGCGCCGTTTCAGCGCGTCCAGCCCGGCCTCGACCTCTTCGATCAGCCGGTCGCTGCGCGGATCGGGCAACAGGTGGTGATAGCCATGATGGCCGATCTCATGGCCGGCCTTCTGGATCGCCTCACACATCGCCGGATGCGCGTCCAGCGTCCACCCGGTGATGAAAAACGTCGCCTTCAGCCCCAGTTGATCCAGCATTTCCAACAGCTTGCCGGTGCCCACACGGGCCTCGTAGCCGCCATAGCTCATGGTGACCAGACGATTGTAATTGTCCGGGTCCTTGGCGGTCCACGCCGATTCCGCATCGACATCGAACGACAGGAACATCGCCGCCTTGTGCTCGCCCGGCCAAGGGTAAAGCGGCGCGGGCGGTGCCATATTCGGTGGCCGACGCGGCAGATCGTCCAGGGTCTCAATTCGCTCCATTGATCTGCGCCTTCTCAATACCGTTATCGCCCAGGTTCCACTTCGCCAACAGCTTGCCATAGGTTCCATCGGCAATCAGCGCGTCCAGCGCGGCGGCGACATCCTTGTGGAACGCGGTTTCCTTCAACGGCAGGGCCATCCCCATCAGCTGATAGGAAATCGGCTGGCCGATCGGGTGATAGGTATCGGGTTCCTGATCCATCACATAGGGCAGCGTTTCATTGCCCTGCACCGCCACGTCGATACGGCCCTGGCGCAGTTGCGTGCGCGCATCGGCCGAGCCATCGGTTCCGACGAATTTCACCGGATTGGCGGCACAATGCACATCGCTCCAGGCGGCAATTTCCTGCGGATAGGATGTCCGACGGCTGGCGCCCACCGATTTGCCACATACCGCGCTGACATCGGCATAGCTGGCGGCATCGGCGTGACGCACAAAGAATTGCGGCCCGCTGCGCAGATAATCGACAAAGGTCGCGGTCTCATGCCGGGTGGGCAGATCGCTCATGCCCGACATGATCATATCCACCCGTCCGGTATCCAATGCGGCCAGCATCGCACTGAAGGCGGTTTCGGTCCATTCGACCTTGACGCCCAGCTTTTGCGCGACCGCCTCGCCCAGATCAATGTCAAAGCCCTGTAGCACATTGGTGGCCGGATCGCGGAATTCCAGCGGCGGATAATTCGGCGTATTCGCAATGCGCAACACGCCGCTTTGCGCGACAGCCTGCGGCAGGGTATCGGCCTGGGCACAGATCGCACCGGCGCACAGCAGCGCCGCGGCAAGGGTCAGTTTCATGGCAATCGCCTTTCAAAAAAGGGAAAAACTGCGGCGGGACGATTGTGCCCGCCGCATCGGATCACTTCAGGACCTTCGAGATGAAGCTGCGCGTGCGCTCTTCTTGCGGGGTCACCAACACCTGTTCCGGTGCGCCCCGCTCGACGATGCGGCCGCCGTCCATGTAGACCACGGTATCGGCAACCTCGCGCGCAAAGCCCAGCTCATGCGTGACGACCATCATCGTCATACCGGACCGCGCCAGTTCCTTCATCACCGCCAGCACCTCACCCACCAGTTCAGGGTCCAGCGCGCTGGTGGGTTCATCGAACAGCATCAGCTTGGGTTTCATCGCCAGCGCCCGTGCGATCGCCACCCGCTGTTGCTGGCCACCGGACAGTTCAGACGGATAGTTCGCCGCCTTGCTGGCCAGCCCGACCCGCTCCAGCAAATCCATCGCTTCGGCCCGCACCTCGCGCAGCGGGCGGCGTTGCACCTGCACCGGACCTTCGGTGATATTGTCCAGCGCCGTCATATGCGGGAACAGGTTGAACCGCTGAAACACCATCCCCGTCACCAGGCGCTGCCGCGCGATCTCACGATCACTCAACAGTTGCAGATGCAGCCCGACCTGACGTTTGCCCAGCAACTCTCCATCCAGCCAGATCGCCCCGGCATCAATCGGGTGCAACTGATTGACCGAGCGCAGCAAGGTCGTCTTCCCCGATCCCGACGCACCGATCAGGCAGGTCACCTCACCCGGCATCACGTCCAGGGACACCCCGTCCAGCGCCTGATACGTGCCGAAATGCTTGTCGACATTGCGAATTGCCACCATCGGACGGGTCATTTCGCCCTCCTTGCCGTGCCGCGCGAGAAACGCCGCTCCAGCAGCATCTGCAACGGCGTCAGGATCGACACCACGATCAGATACCACAGCCCCGCGACGATCAGCAGCTCGATCACACGCGAATTGGCATAGTAGATGTTCTCGGCGCTGTGCAGCACCTCGGGATACTGGATCACGCTGGCCAGCGACGTGGTCTTCACCATCGAGATGAATTCATTCCCCAAGGGCGGCAAAACCACCTTCATCGCCTGAGGCAGCACGATGCGGCGCAGGGCGCGCATCTGGCTCATGCCGATGGCGCGGGCCGCATCATGCTGGCCATCGTCGACGGAAATAATCCCGGCGCGAATGACCTCGGACGTATAGGCGCCCTGATTCAGCGCCAGACCCAGCAGCGTGGCCACGAACGGCGTCATGACATCCACCGCGCGGGCCTCCCACAGGCCCGGAATGCCAAAGGTGGGAAAAACCAGCGCAATGTTGAACCACAGCAGCAGTTGCAAAATCAGCGGCGTGCCACGGAACAGCCACGTATAGCCCGCCGCGACACTGACCAGCACCGGGTTCGACGACAGCCGCATGACGGCCACAACCACCCCCAGCACGATCCCCAGACCCATCGCCAGAACCGCCATCACCACGGTATTGACGATCCCCGCCAGAATGACCGGCGCGGTGAAGAACTGCCCCACCACCGCCCATTCGATCTGCCCACGGGCAAAGGCCCGCACCAGCAGCGCCAGCAGCACCACGATCAGCCCCGCCGTCAACCAGCGGCCCCAGTAGGGCCGCTTGGCGATGGGCATGCCGCGCAGATCCGCGTAGCCCGGTGTCAGTTTGTGACGCTCGATCATTGCGGGGCGGCGTTCAGCAGCGGTTTTTCAACGGCATTGGCCGACAGCCCATACTGCGCCAGAATCTTGCCGTAGGTGCCATCGGCGATCAGCGCGGCCAGCGCCTCGGTCACCGCTTCACGCAGCTGGGTGTCTTTCTTGCGGAACGCGATGCCCTGATACCCCAGGGTGAAGGGCGTGCCCAGAATACGATATTTGCCCGGCTCGTTCTGCATCGCATAGGGCAGGGTTTCGCTGCCCTGCACAACGGCGTCGATCCGGTCTTGTTTCAACTGGTTGCGGGCGTCGATGGAATTGTCGGCGGGGGCATATTCAATGGCGGGCTTACCCGCCGCGACACAATTCGCATCACTCCATTTCTTGATCTCATCGGGAAAGGAGGTCGACCGCGATGTCCCCACCTTATGGCCGCACAGATCGGTCATCGCCTGATAGCTGGCATCTTCCTTGACCAGGAACTGCGCCCCGGTGGACAGATAATCAATGAAATCCATCGTTTCACGCCGCGACGCCCGATCCGACAGGCCGCTGATGATGAAATCCGACCGCCCACTGGTCAACGAGGTGATCAACTGGGCGAAGGCCGTATCCGACCATTCGACCTTCGTTCCCAGCCGGGCCGCAATCGCCTCGCCCAAATCGATGTCCAGCCCGGTCAGCTTGCCGGTGGCCGGATCGACATATTCCATCGGCGCATAGGTGCCATTGACCGTCAATTGCAAATGGCCACGCGCGGCAATCGCCTGCGGCAGATCGGCGGCCTGTGCGGTGATCGCCGTCATTGCCAATACGCCAGCCGTTAGAAAAATGCGTTTCATTGTTTGTCCCTGTTTGTTTTGATTATGAAATTTCTGCGCAGCCCGGTCAGGGTGCCACGGTCCAGTCCTGCGGATGGTCGGCCGCCGGAAACCGGTCGGTCAGGCCGCGTGCGCGGATGCGCGCCAGGCTGGCATCAAACAATGCGCGCTGCACCGGCACCATGTCGGGGGCCAGCGCCACACGCCGCAACGCCGCCTGCCGGTCGCCATAGGCGGTGAACAGATCGCGCAGATCATCCACCGCACGCCCCGCCGAAATATCGACGCGCAGGTCATAGGCGTCGATGCCCTGATCGCCGCTGACCCGCAGCGCGGCCGAGCGCAGCGGCCCCAGGATCTCGCCGCCCGCCACCTGCCCGGCCTCCAGTGCGCGCATCAGCCGCTCCGCCAGGGGCTGGTCGACCGCCTGCCCGAAGGCCTGCGCCATCGCATCGGTCACCTGCTCATTGGCCAGGATATTGCCAAGCGCCAGGCAATCGCGGCCTACACTGTGACTGTAGATCGAATACATGCGCGCGCCGTGATACACTGCGGTCTGGCCCGCCGCATCCATCGCCCCCAACTGGCGCCAGCCGATATCCGCGCTGGAGGCCACCACGGCATCCACCGCCGCCTGCGCCCCCGCGCCCTGCGCCAGCAGGTCAATCCCCAGATCTCCCAACCGGCTGTCGGTCCGGTGCTGCGACAGGAACGCACCCTTCCCGTGGCGCAGCCGAATACACCGTGACCCCACCGCCAGATCGGATGTGGTGATCGCCGCACCGAATGCCCCGGTGGTTTCGCATCTTGCGATGATCGAGAAGGTCATGCCCTGCCCCGCCAATAAAGTTGTCAGGGCAGGTCATCATAGCCCGCCACCGGATAAAAATAAAAATCCGGGGGCGGCAATAATCTCAGATTATAGACTGCGGCCTGACGCATGTCCGGCACCAGCGGGTATCGCACCGCGATTCGGGGGCGGCCACAAACAGGATGGTTCGGTTCGGACCGCATATTCCGGGGCAATTGCTCAAAATACAGGCAAATATCACATCGAAAATGCCGCCACGGCGCAAAACCCTTGTCGTCGCGCCGCACTGCCCCGACCCTGACCCCGCATAATAACAGAAAAGAACGCAAACTCATGTCCGACACTGCCCCTTCCCCGCCCATGGCGGCCAATACGGTTGCGCTATCGGTCCGCGACCTGACAATCAGCCTGCCGCAACGGATGGAACGTCGCCATGCCGTGCGCGGCATCAGCTTCGATCTGATGCACGGTGAAATCCTGTGCATCATCGGCGAATCCGGTTCTGGCAAATCGGTCACCGCGAACACCATCATGGGCCTGTTGCCGCCGGTCATGCAGATCGAGACCGGCCAGATCCTGTTTCAGGACCAGGACCTGCTGCGCCTGCCAGAGGCCGAAATGCGCGGGCTGCGTGGGCGCGCCGTTTCGATCATTTTCCAGGACCCGCTATCAGCGCTGAACCCGCTGATGACCATCGGCGCCCAGATCCGCGAGGTGCTGGATACCCATCGCGTCGGCACCCCCGCCAGCCGCGCCGCCCGCGTGATCGAGATGATGACCGAGGTCGGCCTGCCCGATCCCGATCTGTTGCAACACCAATACCCGTTCCGCCTGTCCGGTGGGCAGCGCCAGCGGGTGATGATCGCGATGGCACTGGCGCTGGACCCCGATATCCTGATCGCCGACGAACCCACCACCGCGCTGGATGTCACCACGCAGGCGCAGATCCTGGATCTGATCGTCAAGGTGCAGAAGCGCAAAGGCATGAGCGTGATGTTCATCACCCATGACTTTGGCGTGGTTGCGGAAATCGCCGACCGGGTCATCGTCATGGAAAAAGGTGATATGGTCGAACAGGGCACCGCCGCGCAGGTCCTGCAAACCCCGCAGCACCCCTATACGCGCAAACTGATCGCCGCCGTGCCCCGGATGCGCGCCACCGACCGCCCCCGGACCGAGGACAAACCCGTGGTCATGCAGGTCAATGACCTGCGCAAAACTTATCGCACCAAAAGCGGCTTTCTGGGCAGGATGCGGGTGGTCGAGGCGGTGGCGGGCATCGGCTTCAGCCTGCGCAAAGGCGAGACGCTGGGGGTGGTGGGGGAATCCGGCTCGGGCAAATCCTCGCTTGGCAAGGTGCTGATGAAACTGGCGCCCGCAGATGGCGGTGAAATCCTGTTTCAGGGGGAAAATACCCTGGCGCTGAGCGAAGATGCCTTTCGCCCCCTGCGCCCGCGCATCCAGATGATATTTCAGGATCCCTACGCCTCGTTGAATCCGCGTCACACGGTGGAAATGGCGCTGACCATCGGGCCGATCACCCATGCTATCGAAACCCATGCCTCTGCGCGGATCAAGGCGGGGCATATCCTGGAACAGGTCGGGCTGAATGCCGACGCGCTGGACCGCTATCCGCATGAATTCTCGGGCGGTCAGCGCCAGCGTATCGGTATCGCCCGCGCGCTGATGTTCGACCCCGAGGTGATCGTGGCTGACGAAGCAGTGTCGGCACTGGATGTTTCCATTCAGGCACAGGTGCTGGAATTGCTGAACCGCATCCAGCAGGAGCGCAAACTGGCGATGATCTTCATCACCCACGATCTGCGCGTTGCCAGTCAGATCTGCGATGAAATCATGGTGATGCACCGTGGCCACGCGGTCGAGATGGGGCCGCCCTCGCAGATCTTCTGCCGCCCGCAGCACGATTACACCCGCAAGCTGGTTTCGGCCATTCCCGGCTCTGACTGGGTTCAGGCGGACTGAGAACGGTTGGGCGGCACCACCGCCCAACTCCCCGCATTTGACAAACTGCGCAGAACTTGGGCGCCAGACCCCTGTCGCACCGCCGCAGAACCGGGCACCGTGGAATAATGATTGTGAAATGCAATTATTTCCTTGCCGACTCGATCCACCCGGTCGCAACCTGTCATCAAGCCGTCATGATGACGTCGCCACATCCTGCGCCTCAACCCTTTGCCGAAAAACCATTTTCGGCCATCTGTCAGGTATTTTCACATGCCGGAAAACCCAACCGACACCCCTGCGCAAGACGAACCGGTCATCGTTGCGGGGCTGCGGCTGGACGTGCTGGAAGGTGCCTTCAGCTATTACATCCGGGCGCTGGACGCCGTGGTCTCCCGCGATCTGGACCGCCGGATGGAGGGGTTGGAGGTTGCCCGCGGCAAGGGCAAGATCACCGCATTGCTGCTGGTTGACGGCCATCCGGGCATCCGCCCCTCGGCCATCGCGGCGGTGCTGATGCGGGATCGCCCCTGGACCGGGCGGTTGATCGACACGCTGGTGACACGCGGGCTGATCGAACGCACCACCTCGACCGACGATCAGCGCGCCCAATCGCTGCGCATCACCCCACATGGCCATGAGGTGGCCGAACGCGTGCGTGCCATCGTGCGCCAGCAGGAACGCGAATTCTTTGATTTCATTGCGCCGCAGGACCGGGATCAGTTCCTGGCCCAGCTCAAGCGCGCTTATCTCAGGACACGAGAACAATGATGACAGAAAACCGGGTGGCCCTGATTTCGGGCGCCAGCCGTGGCATCGGGGCGGCCACCGCACGACGGCTGTATGACGATGGCTGGGCGGTATCGCTGGGCATGCGCGCACCCGTCCTGCCCGATTGGGCGACCGATGCGGCACGGGTGCATCTGATGCCCTATGACGCGCTGAACCCCGACGCGGCCACCGATTGGGCTGCCGCCGTCGCCCACCGCTTCGGCCGTATCGACGCGGTGGTGGCGAATGCCGGGATCTCGATCCCGAAATCGGTGGTCGAAATCACCGATGCGGAAATGGATGCGCTGCTGGATGTCAACGTCAAGGCGCCGCGCCGTCTGGCCGCCGCCAGCTGGGACATGCTGGCGGCCTCGGGATGCGGGCGGGTGATCGTCATCGCGTCGCTATCGGGCAAGCGGGTGAAATCGGCGCGCTCGGGGGCCTATTCAATGTCCAAATACGCCGCGCTGGCGCTGGCGCATGGTTTGCGCCATGCAGGCTTTGACCACGGCATCCGCGCCACCGCCGTCTGCCCCGGCTTTGTCGCCACCGACATGGCCCTGGGCCTGACCGACCGCCCCGCCGAACAGATGACCGCGCCCACCGATCTGGCCCGCGTCATCGCCCTGCTGATCGACCTGCCGAACCAGGCCAGCGTCGCCGAATTCTGTGTGAATTGCCAACTAGAGGAGTCTTTCTGATATGCCCGGTCCCTATGTCGTTCCCGTCCACGGGGATACTGACCTGCCGCCCAAGGTGGATGTGGTCGTCATCGGCGGCGGCATCATCGGCACCTCGACCGCGTTGGAGCTGGCCGAACGCGGCCACAAGGTAGCGCTGTGCGAAAAGGGCGGGATCGGCCACGAGCAATCCAGCCGCAACTGGGGCTGGGTGCGCATCACCCGCCGCGATCCGCGGGAAATCCCGCTGATGGCCGAGGCGTTGCGGATCTGGCCGGGCATGGCCGAACGGCTGGGCCGCGATGTGGGCTATACCCGCGCCGGGATTATCTTTACCGCCGCCAATGATCAGGAAATGGCGAACAACGCCCGCTGGATTCGAAATCTGGAAGGCTATCAGATCAATTCACAAATCCTGTCCGCCCGCGAATTCAACGAAATGAACCCCGGGTCGCGGCTGGATATCAAGGGTGCGATCTATACCTCGGTCGATGGCCGGGCCGAACCGCAAAAGGCGGCCCCCGCCGTGGCCGAGGCCGCGCGTGACCGTGGCGCCCATGTGCTAACCGAATGCGCGGTGCGCGGTATCGACCGGAAGGCGGGCAAGGTCTGCGGCGTCTTCACCGAGCGCGGCTACATCGCCTGCGACGCGGTGGTTCTGGCGGGCGGGGCATGGTCCAGCCTGTTTGCACGCAACACCGGGCTGCGTCTGCCTCAGTTGAAGGTGAAGAACTCGGTGATCCGCACCAAGCCGCTGGAAGGTGGCCCCGACGCCGCGATCTGGTCAAACGGATTCGCCATCCGCAAACGTCAGGACGGCGGCTACACCATCGCCAACGGCCATGAAAACATCGTCGAGATCGTCCCCGACAGCTTCCGTTTCATGCGTGATTTCCTGCCCGCGCTTGGCCATGAATGGCGTTCCCTGATGCTGCGCGGCGGACTGAAATTCATTGACGAGGCCCGCATCCCCAACAGCTGGAAAATGGATGAGGCCTCGCCCTTCGAATATTGCCGTGTGCTGGACCCGAAACCGTCCTTCACCTTGCAAGACCATGCGCTGGCCAATCTGCGCAAGGCCTTCCCGGTGTTTGAAAAGGCCGAGATCGCCCAGCGTTGGGCCGGCAACATCGACGTGACGCCTGATGCCGTCCCGGTGATCTCGCCGGTCGATGCGGTGCCGGGGTTCTTCATCGCCACCGGTTTTTCCGGCCACGGCTTTGGCATCGGCCCGGCGGCGGGGCGGCTGATGGCCGATCTGGTCACCGGGCACACGCCGGTGGTCGACCCGACGGACTACCGCTTCAGCCGCTTCTCGGACGGCTCGAAAATCAAGATTATTTCAGGCTTCTAGACCCCGGGGGCAGCCACCGTCAGAGCCAGCACCCCCAATCCCCAAAACATCCATCGACAGGGAAAATGACATGACCGACAACAACACACTGACCTTCCGCCCCAGCCGCCGCCAGACCTTGATGCTGATGGGCACGGCGGGTGCCGGGCTGATGGCGCCCTCGGTTCTGGGGCGTGACCGCGCCCTGGCCGCCAATGCCACCGGGCAACTGGTTCTGGGCTTTTCGCAAGAACCCACGGTGTTCAACCCGATGATGCCGCATATCGAGGTCGACGAAGGCATTTACTACGCCATTTTCGACACGCTGTTCGACTTTGACGAAGACGGCAATTTCTTCCCGATACTGGTGACCGAGGTGCCCACGGTCGCAAATGGCGGGATCTCGGCCGACGGGCTGACCTGGACGGTGAAGCTCAAATCGGGCGTAACCTGGCATGACGGCACGCCCTTCACCGCCGAGGATGTCAAATTCTCGCTGGAACTGCCGATGGACCCTAGCTTCCGCAGCTATCGTTCCACCGGCTATTCCCTGATCAAGGACCTGACCGTGGTCTCGCCGACCGAGCTGAGCTGGACCATGACCCAACCTTTCGCGCCGCTGGCCGCCGTTCTGGCCTCGACCTGGATCATCCCGAAACATGCGTTCGATGGCGTCGCAGACAAGAACACCGCGCCGTTCAACAACGCGCCGATCGGCACCGGCCCCTTCGTGTGGAAACAACGGATGGCGGGCGACCATATCGAGCTGGCGGCCAACCCGGTCTATCATGGCGACGGCCCGCACATTCAGGCGCTGATCGTGAAATACATCCCCGATCTGAACGTGATGTATACCCAGTTCAAGGCGGGCGACATCGACGTGGTCGGCCTGCAATGGGTCACCCCCGATCATTACGCCGAGGCCAAGGACCTGCCCGGCAAAACCGTCGAGGTGGCAGGCAGCGGCACCTTTGAATCCTTCGCGCTGAACATGATGCGGCCGCAGTTCCAGGACTCTGCCGTGCGTCGGGCGCTGTATCACGCGATCGACAAGCAATCCATCATCGAGGCGCTGTATTACGGCATCCCGACCCCCACCGAAACCTACATGCCGCAGCAGTCGTTCTACTACAACCCGGACCTGCCCAAGCATGAATTCAGCATCGCGACCGCAAACAAGATGCTGGACGATGCGGGCTGGGCCAAGGGCGCGGACGGTATCCGTGCCAAGGATGGCGTCACGCTCAGCTTCACCAATTCCACCACCGCCGGCAACCACCTGCGTGAGCAGGCCCAGCAGTTCATCCAGCAATCCTTCAAGGATATCGGCGTCGAGATGAAGATCTCGAACCTGCCGCCTGCGGTGATGTGGGGCGATTACTGGATGAAATCCGAATTCGATTCCGTGGTGGTGGGGCTGAACGTGTTGCTGGGGGCCGACCCCGATACCTCGAACTACTTCCTGTCCACCGCATCGCCCGCACGCGGCGGGGCCGGGCAAAACACCTTTGCCTATCAAAGCGCCGAGGTCGACGCCTTGCTGAAACAGGGCGGCGAGACCTTTGTCCCCGAGGACCGCAAGCCGATCTACCACAAGATGCAGGCCGTGATGCGCGAAGACCTGCCCTTCCTGCCGATGTTCCAATACGCCGTGTGCAAAGGCCGCAAGGCCAATGTTTCCGGCCCGAAACCGAACGTCAACAACCGCATCGACAGCTGGAACGTCCGCGACTGGACGATGTCCTGATCCCGACGCACAGATGCGGCCCCGCCTGTCCGGGCGGGGCGCCCCACCCCTGAAACAGGAGACGCGTTCCGATGCTGCGTTACATCCTGGGCCGCCTGTGGCAAAGCCTGATTTTGCTGCTGATCGTGTCCTGTATCGGCTTCTTCGTGCTCAGCCTGGCCCCGGGCGGCCCGCTGTCGCAATTCGCGCTGTCGCCCGGCATGACCCAGGAACAGATGCAAAAGATCGCCGAGCAGATGGGCCTGAACCGCCCGCTGCCGGTGCAATATCTGGACTGGCTGCGGCATCTGCTGATGGGGGATTGGGGCACCTCGTATCGTGACGGGCAACCGGTGCTGCATATCATCGGCCAGCATGTGTTCGCCACGCTGCTGTTGATGGGCACGGCCACGGCACTGGCCATCCTGATCGGCTCGACCGTCGGTATCTTCAGTGCGGTCCGGCGCGGCTCGGCCTTTGACTATGCCACCACGGTGCTGTCGATGGTGGCGCTGTCGATCCCCACCTTCTGGTTCGGCTTGATCGCCATCTATTTCTTCTCGCTCAAGCTGGGCTGGCTGCCCGCGGGCAACATGTATACCGTCGGCAATGGCTCGCTGGGGGATTACCTCGTCCACCTGATCCTGCCCGCGATGGTTCTGGCGCTGGTCGATGTGGCAGTCTGGAGCCGCTACATGCGCACCGCCACGCTGAACGTCATCAATCAGGATTTCATCCGCACCGCCAAGGCCAAGGGCCTGCCGCCCCGGCGGATCTTGATGAAACATATCGTCGGCAATGCGCTGGTGCCGATGATCACCCTGGCCGGTCTGCAACTGCCCGCCGTTCTGGGGGGTGCGCTGGTCACCGAGACCGTTTTCACCTGGCCCGGCATGGGACGGCTGTTCCTGGATAGCCTGGGGTATTCCGATTACCCGGTGGTGATGGGGCTTTTGATGTTTTCCGCGATCATCGTGCTGCTGGGCAACCTGCTGGCCGATCTGATCGTCGCCGCGGTCGATCCGCGCATCCGGCTGGAGTGAACGATGACCATGACACCCGATATTTCCCGCCCGCCGCTGATCCGTTCGCGTGCGCTGCGCCGGTTTCTCAGCCACAAGCTGGCGATGCTGGGCCTGGTGATGGTGCTGGGGCTGACGCTGGCCTGTTTCATCGGGCCTTACCTGCTGCCCTATGACGAATTGTATATTGACCTGCGCGCCCGGTTCGCGCCGCCGGGCACCGGGGCGCATATCTTTGGCACCGATCCGCTGGGCCGCGATGTGGCGGCGCGGCTGTTTCATGCCGGACAGATCTCGATGGCGGTGGGCTTCGCGGCGATGCTGATCTCGATCTGCATCGGCTCGGCGGTGGGGGTGATCTCGGGCTATTACGGTGGCCGCACCAGCGCGGTCCTGATGCGTGTGGTCGATGCCTTCCTGTCGTTTCCCTCGGTGTTCCTGCTGCTGGCGCTGGCGGCCTTTGTCAAACCTGGCCCCGCGATGATCACCCTGATCATCGCCGTCACCAGCTGGATGGAGGTCGCCCGTATCGTCGAGGCCGAGGTCAAATCCCTGCGCGACCGCGATTTCGTCCAGGCCGCGCGGATGCTGGGCCTGTCCAGCCGCTGGATCATGTTCCGCGAACTGCTGCCCAACGCCATCGGCCCGATCATCGTTGCCGCCACGCTGACCGTCGCCCGCGCGATCCTGCTGGAGGCCTATATCTCCTTCCTCGGCTACGGCATCCAACCGCCCCTGCCCAGTTGGGGCAACATGCTGAACGGCGCCCAGCAATATCTGCAAAGCGCGCCGTGGCTGGCCATCGTGCCGGGGCTGGCCATCACCATCGCCGTCGCCGGGTTCAACTTCATCGGTGACGGGGTGCGCGAGGCCCTGGACAGCCGCTCGGATCAACGGTGAACCATGCCCCGCTTTTCGCCCTTTCGTGACACGCTATGGTATGCCACCGCCCCTGCCGCGCCGGAAACCACATCCCTGGCCGATACCGTGCGCACCGATGTCTGTGTGGTCGGCGCGGGCTATGCCGGGCTGACCACCGCGCTGCAACTGGCACAACGCGGCGTGTCGGTGGTGGTTCTGGAGCGCGAGGAGATCGGCTTTGGCGGTTCGGGGCGGAATGCCGGGCATTGCACCCCGACCTTCACCCACCACAGTCTGGATGACCTGCGCAAAGTGCTGGGCGCCCCCTGGGCCGAGCGCCTGATCCACCGCCAGACCCGCGCAAATGATACCGTCGCCGCGATGATCGCGCGGTATGACATCGACTGCGAATGGGTGCAGACCGGCTATATTCAGGGCGCGCTGTATCCCGGCCATCTGAAGACACTGGAACACAAGACCCGCGCCTATAACGCCGTCGGCGCCCGAACCCGGATGCTGTCGCGTGACGAGGTGGCCGATTGGACCGGCTCGCCGCGCTTCTACGGCGGCTGGCTGCATCAAGAGGCGGGCGCGGTCAACGCCCTGGCCTATGCACGCGGATTGGGGCGCGCGGTGCTGTCGCAGGGCGGGCAGATCTTTACCGGCGCGGGTGTGACCAGCTGCACCCCCGTTCAGGGCAAGTGGTCGGTGCGCACCCAACAGGGGCAGGTGATTGCCGACAAGGTGATCTTCACCACCGGCGCCTATACCGTCGGCGGTTGGCCAAAACTGGAAAAATCATTCCACATCATGCGGGTATTCGTCGCCGCAACCAATATCCTGAACGATGAGACCCGCCGGGTCCTGCTGCCGAAAAACACCACCATCCACGATGGCCGTGGCGATATCTACGTCTACAAATACAACGCTCAGGGCCGGATCGTCGCCTCGATGTTCCCGATGGGACCGCGCGGACGTGACATGGCCTATACTCGTCAACTGATGACCGACCGGCTGAAATGGCTGCATCCGCAGGTGCGCCAAGACATCACCTGGGACTATTTCTGGTATGGCGAGCTGGACATGCAGCGCCTGACCATCCCCCGGCTGTATGGTCTGGCACCGGGCGTGGTGGCGATGACCGGCCTGTCGGGGCGCGGGGTGCCGACCGGGTCGATGCTGGGCGGCATTCTGGCGGAATGGGCACTGGATATGCCCGAGGCCGATCTGTCGCTGCGGCTAGAACCGCTGCATCGCTCGCCGCCCTATATGGCCATCGGCCCGCAATTGGCGCTGCGCGGATATCGGGCCCGCGACTGGCTGGCGGCCAAAACCCAGGGTGCCCCCCTGCCACCGCACCCCTAGCGGTTGTCCCCGATCACCAGGGGCGGTGCCGATGGCGCCATCTGGGCCGCACCCGCCACGGCCCAGATCCCGTAATCCGCGCCGTCGAACCTGATCACCTGACGCGCGGGCCATGCCGGTGCCGCGGCGCCCTGACGCCCCACGATACGACCCTGACGATGCGCCGCCATCCACGCCGCCAATTCCTCCGCATCCGCGGGTGTCGCCACCGGTGCGCGCAACCGCGCGGCAAAGTTGAACTGCGCATGATACGGTGCCCCGACATAGGCCAGCCCGTCATCACCCCACGGAGCCAGCGCCGCCGCGATCGGATGGCTGCTGTAATCCGTGCCGATACGGGTCATCCCGATCAACAGGTTCACCCCCAGCACGCCCGCCGCGACCACCGCCATCGCCGTCCAGAACGGTCGCATCGCCCGCGTCATCCGTGCCGCGATCAGCGCCAGTGCCGGTAACTCGGGCACCAGATAATGCACCTGCTTGCCACTGGTCAGGCTGAACAGCACCAACGCCGCCGCGATCCAGATCAACGCCAGCCGCAACCCCATATCCCCGCGCCAATCGGCCCGCCGGCCCGCCCGCCACAACGCCGGGGTCCAGCCCAGCGGAAACACCAACACGGGCAGCGCTGCAAGATAGAACCACCACGGCCGCGCATGCGCAAAGGACGCCGCCATCCGTCCCGCGCTCTGATGCCACAAGATCGCGGTGCGATACTCGGCCCCCCCAAGAAGCGCCGCCGGCACCAGCCACAACGCCACCAGCCCCGCAGCGCATAGCATCGCCAGACCCAATCCCGGCGCAAGCCTGCGCCACGCCATCCCGCCCCGCCCCCACAGCGGCAAGGTCAATGCAAGCGGCAACAGATGAAACAGGATGACCGGCCCCTTGGTCAGCACGCCCACGCCAATGGCCGCGCCGAACCCCAGCCAAGCATACGCCCCGCGCGCCGCATTATCGGCCCGCACCAGACACAGCACCCCCGCCAGAACCGCCAGCATCAGCGGCACGTCAAACATCGTCAGCCCGCCCCAGACCGCAAACACCCCCAGCCCCGCCAAGGCCAGTGCCGCCCGCCCGCCAATCGCCCTGTCCTCGGGCCACAACCGCGCGGCCAGCCGTGCGGTCAGCCAGATCGCCGCCCCGGCGGCAACGGGCACCACCATCCGCGCGGCGAACTCGCTGACATCGGTCAGCATCCACACCAGATTGATCGCCCAGAACAACAACGGCGGCTTGTCGCTATAGGGCGCGAAATTCTTGCTGGGGACCCAGCCGTTGCCCGACAGGTGCATTTCCCACGCCACCGCCAGATAGCGGGTCTCGTCAATTGCCGTCAGCGGCCGCAGCCCCAGACCCATCGCCGCCACAATCACCACGCATAACACCGCACAGGCCACCGGGTTGCGCGCCAGCACGCCCCACCCCCCCTGCGCAAGAAATCCTGTAGCTAGGCGATGGTCGTTTGGGCTAATCATACGTCATCCTCATGCCCTGCCGAAACGGCCAGGCCTCTGAGGCGCCAGATCGGCCCCGAACATTACGGTTCGCTTACGACCCCAACTCCAGGAGCGTTCATGCGCCTGCTTGCCATCGAAGATGAACCGGATCTGGCCGAGGCCATCGGCGCCTATCTGCGTGGTGCCGGTCATGCCGTCGATCTGGTGCTGCGGCTGGAGGATGCCGATGCCGCCCTGCGCAGCACCGATTACGACCTGATCTTGCTGGATCTGCACCTGCCCGATGGCGACGGGCTGGACTTCCTGCACCGGCTGCGTGCCGACGGGCGGCGGATGCCGGTGCTGATCGTCACCGCCCGCGACCGGATCACCGAACGTATCGCCGGGCTGGCGGCGGGGGCGGATGACTATCTGGTCAAACCCTACGATCTGGATGAAATGCACGCCCGCATTCTGGCCATCCACCGCCGCACCGCTGGCAGCGCCCAGATCGAGCGCCGCTTCGGCCGCCTGCGCATTTCGCCCGAGCGGCGCCAAAGCTGGCTGGACGAAACCCCGGTGCATCTGACGCTGCGCGAATGGGCCTTGCTGGAGCGGCTCAGCCGCCGCCCCGACATCACCGTTTCACGCGCCCAGATGGAAGACGCGCTTTACGGCTTTGGCGATGAGGTCGAAAGCAACGCGATCGAGGCCCATATCAGCCGCCTGCGCGCCAAGCTGGGCCGCGCCGCCATCATTACCGAACGCGGGTTCGGCTATCGGATGGGGGTGGTCTGATGCGCCGCCACACGCTGTCGCGGCGGGTCACGCTGTTCACCACGCTGGGCTTTGGCGGCGTCTGGGTGGTTTCGGTGCTGCTGATCTCGCTGGTGCTGTGGTCCGAACAAGAGGAACTGTTCGATCAGCAACTGGCCGATACCGCCCAGATCATGCTGCCGCTGTTGTCACAAAGCGAACTTCAGGGAACGGATCAAGCCACATTGCGCGCCCCGCAACCCCGCCCCGATCCCGACGAGGCCCTGGTCTTTCGCCTGCTGGCCCGCGACGGCAAGGTGTTGCGGCAATCCGATCTGGCCGATACCGCCCATCTGCCCGATCCGGTCAGGGCCCAGCCGGACGGCTTCGGCCTGAACACCGGCTATCGCAGCTATATGACCGAATTCAACGCCGCCGGGCACGCGATGCAACTCTCGGCCCCGATGGCCGAACGGCGCGAGGCGTTTCGTGAGGGGCTGACCGGCTTTTTGCTGCCGATGCTGGCGCTGCTGCCGCTGACCTGGTTGCTGATCGGCTGGCTGTCACGCCGGGCACTGGTCCCGATGCACGATCTGGGGGCCCAGATCGCCCGGCGCGACGGCCACCGGTTGCAGATGATCGACGCCAGCGCCTGGCCCACGGATGTGGCGCAGATCGCCACCACGCTGAACGGCTTCATGGCCCGGCTGGCCAAGGCGCTGGATGCCGAACGCGCATTCGCCACCAATGCCGCGCATGAATTGCGCACCCCGGTCGCCATCGCCCTGGCCCAGACCCAGCAGCTCCGCGCCAACACCGATACCACCGCGCAGATCACCCGGATCGACGCCGTGGAACGCGCGTTGCAACGGATGAAACGGCTGGTGGCGCGGTTGCTGCAACTGGCGCGGGCGGATGCGGGATTGGGCATTTCGGCGCAGGGCCATGACCTTGGCCCGCTGACCCGGCTGGTGCTGGGCGATGTCGTGCCGCAGGCCGCCCTGGCACGCGTGACACTGGATCTGCCGCCAACGCCGGTTCCGGCGCGGATCGACCCGGACGCCTTTGCCATCGTGCTGGGCAACCTGCTGGAAAATGCGCTGCAACACGGTCCCGCCGATGGCCAGATCACCGTCACGCTGGGTCCCGGCGCGGTCGAGGTCACGAATGGCGGGCCGGTCGTGCCCGAACTGGCAGCCCTGCCGCAACGGTTCAACCGGCACGGTCAGGCGGGCTTTGGCCTAGGGCTACACATCTGCAGCCAGATCCTGGAACAGGCCGGCGGGCGGCTGGAGCTACTGTCACCGGCGCCGTGCCGCACTGACGGCTTCATGGCGCGCGCGGTCATGCCCTTGCCAAAATGACCACAGGCCACCCAAAAGGCGGCCTGCGATCTTTTTCACCAACATCAACGCTCAGGGCTGCGCCACAACCGCGTCCGGCTTCTTGCCCCGGTTGAACAGCCAGTTCACCAGAACAAAGGACAAAGGCACGAAGACGAACACCAGCACCGTGCCGGAAATCGTGCCGAACACCACGGCATAGCCGATCGCCTGCCGGGCGCCCGCACCGGCACCCATCGACAGGACCAGTGGCAACACCCCCAGCGTGAACGCCATCGAGGTCATCAGGATCGGCCGGAACCGCAGTTTCGCCGCGATCACCACCGCCTCGCGCGCCGTCTTGCCGAAATGGGCCATCTGGTCGCGGGCGAATTCGACAATCAGAATGGCGTTCTTCCCGGTCAGCCCGACCACCGTCAGCATCCCCACCTGGAAATACACGCCGTTCGATTGTCCGCCCAACCAGGCGCCCACCAGCGTCCCGATGATCCCCACCGGCATCGCCAGCAGAACCGCGATCGGGATCGACCAGGATTCATACAGCGCCGCCAGCGACAGGAACACCACCGCCAGAGACAGCCCGTACAACAGCAACTCGCCATTGCCCGCCTCTTGTTCCTCCAGCGACAGACCGGTCCATTGCAAGGTGAACCCAGGTGGCAACTGCGCCGCCAACCGGTTCATCTCGGCCATCGCCTCACCCGATGAGACACCCGGTGCGGCAGACCCCTGGATTTCCATCGCGGGCAGGGCGTCATAACGCACCACCTGCTGCGGCCCATAGACCCATTCCTGCGTGGCGAAAGACGACAGCGACACGAAATCGCCATTGGCATTGGGCACCCGCCACAGGGTAAAGTCCTCGGGGTTCGACCGTGCCCAGGGCTCGCCCTGCACATAGACCCGCTTCATCCGCCCGTCATACAGGAAGTCGTTCACATAGGCCGACGACCAGATCGTGTTGAGGAAATCACCGACCTGCGCCGCGGTCAGCCCCACCGCACCGGCCTTGGCCCAGTCGATGTTCAACCGGAACTGCGACGCATCCTCGACACCATTCGGCCGCACGCCGGTCAGCACCTTGCTTTGCGATGCCATCCCCAGCAACTGGTTGCGCGCCGCCAACAGCTCTTCATGCGACTGTCCCGACCGGGCCTGCAAGAACGCCTGGAACCCGTTCGAGTTGCCCAGCTCGATCACCGCAGGCGGCACGATCGGCACCACGATCGCCTCTTTGATGCCACCATACAACGGCCCGAAAGCCCGCTGCACGATTGCCCCGACCGAGCGGTCCGCACCCTCGCGTTCGCTCCAGTCCTTCAGCTTGACGAACATCATCGCCATGTTCTGCCCCTGCCCCGCGAACGAGAAGCCCACGACAGAGAAAACCGCTGCGACATTGTCCTTTTCCGCGGTGGTGTAATATTGCTCGACCTGCTTGACGACCTTTTCGGTCTGCTCGGTCGTCGTGCCCGACGGCGTCTGGATCACGGTCAGCAAGACACCCTGATCCTCATCCGGCAGGAATGAGGTCGGCGTGCGCGTATACATCACCCCCATCGCCGCCACCAGCAGCAGATAGACTACGATCCCCTTCATCGGATTGGCGACAACCCATTTGACGATCCCGCCATAGCCATTGGTCAGCCGCCCGAAACGCCGCTCGAATCCGTCCGAGAACCGCGCCTGCCTTGTGGTGCGGTCATGCGAATGCGGTTTCAGCATCGTGGCGCACAACGCAGGGGTAAAGATCAACGCCACCAGCACCGACAGGGTCATTGCCGACACAATGGTGATAGAGAACTGTTTATACACCTCGCCCGTTGAGCCACCAAAGAACGCCATCGGCACGAACACCGCCGACAGCACCATGGCAATCCCCACCAGCGCGCCGGAAATTTCCCCCATGGATTTCTTCGTGGCTTCCTTGGGCGACAGATGTTCCTCGGCCATGATCCGTTCGACGTTTTCCACCACCACGATGGCATCATCGACCAACAGCCCGATCGCCAGCACCATCGCCAACATCGTCAGCGTATTGATGGTGAACCCAAAGGCCGCGATCACCCCGAATGTCCCCAGCAGCACCACCGGCACCGCCAGCGTCGGGATCAGCGTCGCCCGCAGCTTGTGCAGGAACAACAGCATGACCAGGAACACCAGCACGATGGCCTCGATCAACGTATGGATCACCGCGTCAATCGAGATCGTCACGAACGGCGTGGTGTCATAGGGGATCACATATTCCATCCCCGACGGGAAATACGGCCGCAATTCTTCCAGCCGCTTGGTCACCAGTTCCGCCGTATCCAGCGCATTCGCGCCCGAGGCCAGCTGAATCGCCATCCCCGCCGCTGCCGCGCCATCATAGAACGCCTGGATTTCGTAGGTTTCCGCGCCCAGTTCCACCCGCGCCACATCGCGCAGCAGCACCAGCCCGCCATCGGTATCCGCCCGCAGCACGACACGCTCGAAATCCTGCGGCGTCTGCAACAGCGATTGCGCGGTGATGCTGGCGTTCAGCAACTGGCCCTCGGGCGCAGGCTGCGACCCAAAGGCCCCGGCCGAGATCTGCGCGTTCTGGCCCTGCACGGCGGCAATCACCGTCGCCGGGCTCATGTCGTAGGCCTTCATCTTCTGCGGGTCCAACCAGATCCGCATCGCATATTCGGACCCGAACACCTGCACCGAGCCAACCCCGGCCAGCCGCGAGAAGTTCTCGACCATGTAAGAGTTCATATAGTCGGCCAGCTCGACGCTCTTGCGCGAATTGTCAGGCGAGATCAGCGCGACCACCATCAGGAACCCGGTGCTGGACTTGCGCACCGTGACGCCCTGACGGGTCACCGCCTCGGGCAGGGATGCCTCGGCCTGGCTCAGCTTGTTCTGCACCTGGACCTGGGCAATATCCGGGTTGGTGCCCAGCTTGAAGGTCAGGGTGATCGTCGCACGCCCGGTCGATGTGGTCGACGAGCTGATATACCGCAGCCCATCCAGCCCGGTCATCTGCTTTTCGATCACCTGCACCACGGTATCGGCGACGGTCTCGGCCGAGGCCCCCGGATAGGTGGCGCTGATCACCACAGACGGCGAGGCGATGGACGGATATTGCGACACCGGCAATTTCAGGATCGACAGAATGCCCAATCCCATGATCACGATGGCGATAACCCATGCAAAGATGGGTCGGTCAATGAAAAAGCGCGCCATATCAGTTCGCCCCGGCTTGGCCTTGGGCCGCTTGATCGGGCACGATCTGCACCGGCGCCCCTACCGCGACCTTCTGGAACCCGGAGGTGATCACCTGATCCCCCGGCTGCACGCCATCGCTCAGCACCCAGTTGTTGCCCGAGGCCGTGGCGACATGCACCGGTCGCTGCGCGACCTTGCCATCCGCCACCACCCAGACATAGGCGCTGCCCGCACGGTCCCGCATCACCGTGCTTTGCGGCAGGGCAATCGCGTCATGCGCCACCGACTGCGGCAGATCGACCTCGACATACATCCCCGGCAACAAGATCATGTCCGGGTTCGGATAGGTCATCCGCAAGGTCACCATGCCCGTGGTCGGCTCCACCTGCGGTTCAGCGGCCTCCAGCCGCCCCTTGGCGGCATAAATGCTGTTGTCGGGCAGGATCAGCGCCGCTTCACCGGTGCGGCGGGTCTCGCGGCCCTCGGCGCTCGAGGTCAGTTGCAAGATATCCGTCGCCGATTGCGTCACATCCACATAGACCGGATCCAGCGCCCGGATCGTCGCCAGCGGCGTGGCCTGTTGCGCCGCGACCAGCGCCCCGGTGGTGGTCTGCGACAGACCAATCACCCCGGCGATGGGCGCGCGCACGGTTGTGCGGTCCAGCTCGATCTCGGCGCTCATCAACTGCGCCTGCGCAGCCTGCAACGCGGCATCCGCGCCCTCACGCGACGACACGGCGGTATCGCGGCTCTGCGCCGAGCTGGCGTTCTGCCGGAACAGTTCCAACGCCCGCTTTTCCTGCGTCACAGCCAGATCATAATTCGCCCGGGCCTGCGCCACGGCCGCCCTCGAGGCCGCCACGGCGGCCCGGTAGCTGTCATCCTCGATCTTGTAGATCGCCTGGCCCGCCTCGACGTTGGACCCTTCCACGAACAGCCGTTCGCGCAAGATGCCAGACACCTGCGGCCGGACCTCGGCCACGGTCGAGGCCTTGATCCGTCCCGGCAGGCGCGCGGTCATCACCACATCCGAGGCCTTCGCCTCGATCACCGTCACAGGCGCAGGCCCTTGTGCGCCCTGCGCCAGCAACGGCGACCCTGCCAGAAGAAATGCGGAAACCGTACCAAGGCGACGGAAATTTGTCTTCAGGAAGTACATCGGAAACCTGCGTTTGCGGAAAGGGGGGAGGAAAAATTCCGGCAATCGCTCAGGACGTTCCGCCGGCGGCGGCAACACTGAGATTAATGAAATCGGTTGCCCGTTGCCGTTCGGCGGCGGACAGCGATTGTTGCGCGGAAAGTGAACTGCGTTCGGAATCCAGCACATTCATGAACGTGCCTTCGCCCAGACTGAAATTGGTGCGCGCCAGCTCAACCGCCTCGGACGAGGTGTTGACCAGACGTTGTTGCGCCGCGATGTTGCGGGCGTCGCGGTTATAGGCCGCCAGCCCGGATTCAACCTCCTGGATCGCGGTCAGCACCGATTTTTCCCACGACAGCTTGGCCTGCACGGCGCGCGATTCCGCACCTTTCAGGTTCGCAATGTTCGTCGCCTGGAAAATCGGCAGGTTGATGGTCGGGCCCACCGCCCAGTATTTGATGCTGCCGCCATTATGGATCTGCGTCGGCGTGATCGACCCCGACAGGCTGACCGTCGGCCAGAAGGCCGCCTGCGCCACACCCACATTATAGGCCGCCGCCGCATAGTTGCGTTCGGCGATCCGCACATCGGGACGGGCGCGCACGACATCGGCGGGCAACCCGACACTGGCATTGAAGCGCGGACGCGGCTGCGCCCCGCTGCGCCCCAGACCGGCGCGCAGATTGGCCATCCGGTCCGCCGTCAGCGTCGCCAGCACCGCCAGCGCCTGATCATAGCCCACCTCAAAGGCCGGCAGCTGCGCTTCGCCCTCGGCCACCAGCTGTTCCGCCTGCAACACGTCCAGACGCGCCGCGCCGCCCAGATCGAACTGGGTGCGGGTCAGATCCAGACTGCGGCGGCGGCTGGTCAACGACCGCTGCGTCAGCGCGATGCTGGCCTGATAATAACGCAGATCGACATAGGCCGAGGCAATGCTGCTCTGCATCACCAGCCGCGCCGAATCCACCGACAGATAGGCCGCGTCCAGCTGCGCCGCCGCCGCGCGCCGCGCATTGCGGTTCGCGCCGAAAATATCCAGCACCCAGCTGGCACTGACCCCGACCGAGCTGGACTCGCCGATCGACGAATCCCGCGCCGCGCCGCTCGCCCGCCCGCGCGAGGCCGACCCCGTGGCATTCACCCCGGGAATGTCGTTCGCCCCGACCGCCTCGGCGGCGGCTTCAGCCTCGTTGATCGCCTCGATCGCCTGCAACAGATCCAGGTTGCGCGCATCGCCCGCCTTGATCAACTGATCCAGCTGGCTGTCGCGGAACGCCGTCCACCACATCGCATTGCCCGTCCGCGCCGGTGCGGTGCCCGCAAATCTGGCATCCACCACGGCCGCCGGGGCCTGATAATTCACATCCGCACAGCCGGCCAGCGCCAGCGTTGCCACGGACCATTTCAGCAAGGACCGTCTGCCGATCGTCATCTCTGTCATTGGACTTCCCTTTCCCGTTCGCTTCGCGTTCGAGGCTCATATGGCCCCTGTTCGTTTCCGTCCGACATCGTCGATCTGTTGCTCGCTTCTTGCCACGCCGCGCGCAAAACATGCCAACCCATACAAACCCGTCCGGACCTTCGTGCCGGAAAGGCTACCATCAAGTCACCACGGGCGCTGCCCTGAATTTCTGCGCCCGCCCAATTATTCACAAGCGATTGGAAAGTTTAAATCCCGCTGATATGGTGATTTTCATTACATACATTCGTGTTTGTTTGTAAAGTTGCAATCCGCATCCGGGGGGGGATTGATGAGACGCAGCAAGGCCGACGCCGAACAGACACGCATCGCCATTCTGGATGCGGCCGAACGGTTGTTCTGCACCCAGGGCGTCGCCGCCACGCCGCTAGAGCGCATCGCCCGGCAAGCGGGCGTGACTCGCGGCGCATTTTACTGGCATTTCAAGGACAAACCCGATCTGCTTCAGGCCCTGCGCGACCGCTACCACCTGCCACAAGAAGAGCTGATCGAACGTGCCGCCTCTGAGGGTCACGATGACCCCTTTGGCCTGCTGAAAAGCACCGCCGTCGATTTCCTGACCGTTTTCGAGGTCGAGGAGAGCCGTCAAAATCTCTACATGATGCTCAAAGGCCCGATGCCGACCGAAGAATCATCGCGCTGGATGTCGGATTGTAATGCCGACATGTTCGGCCTGCTGCACCGCCTGATGCAACAGGCGCGCCAGAAAGACATGCTTGCGCTGGATCTTGAACCCGAAGAGGCCGCCGTGATCCTGATGATCACCATGAACGGGATGCTGTCTGAATGGCTGCGCTCGGGCAAGGCCTTCCCCTTGGCGAAACTCGGGCTGAAGATCATGCACCGCCAGATCGAAAGTCTGCGCATACAGAAAATCTGAGGGGTTCATTAACAAAGCCGTGCCAGTCTGCCCGCCATGTGCAGCGCATCCACGGCCCAATCCCACCCTCATCCCATCCCGCACGTCCGCGCGACGGCGGACGATACCGGCCTGCGGCACACGCTGGCCCCGCTGCGCCGCGACCTTGCTTTAGGCGCCTTTGCGGCAGCCGCGATGGGGATTTTCATCAATCTGCTGTATCTGGCGCTGCCCTTGTATCACGCGCAGGTTTTTGATCGGGTGATTCCCGCCGCCAGTCTGGATACGTTGGTCGCTTTGACGGCCATCGTGCTGCCACTGCTGATGGCGCTGGCGGGGCTTGATTTCCTGCGGGCGCAGATGTTCGGCATTCTGGGTCGGCGGCTGGCGGTGCGGCTGGGCCCCCCCGCCTTTGCCGCCGCGGTGGAAAGCGCGTTGCGGCTGGGCCCCGGTTCGGCCGCCCATGTCCTGCGCGACGTGAACCACCTGCGCGACTGGATCGCGGGCGGGCGGATCGTGCTGCCGATCGACCTGATCTTCGTGCCGGTGATGCTGGCTGTGCTGTGGCTGCTGAATCCGGCCTATGCCTGGGTCGCGCTGGCCGGATCGGTGTGGCTGACACTGGTCGCCGTGATCACCGAACGCGCCGTGCGCCGCCCGATGGCCCATGCCCTGCGCGCCGAGGGCGTGACCATCGCCGAAACCCGCGACGCGCTGGACAACAGCGAGGTGATCGCCGCGATGGGCATGTTGCCCGCCCTGTCGGCGCGCTGGCAACAGGGCCAGCATGATGCCCTCAGCCGTGGGCACGCAGGCCAAAGCATCGCCCGCGCCCTGACCGCCGTCGCCCGCGGCTCACGCCTGATGATGCAGGTGGCGATGATCGGCACCGGCGCCGCGCTGATCAGCACGCAACAGGTCAGTCCGGGGTCGCTGCTGGCCGCAATGGTCATCGCCGGGCGCCTGTTCGCCCCGTTTGAGCAGATGATCGACGGCTGGCGGCAATGGGTCGGGGCCTCGGCCGCCATCGCGCGCCTGACCGAGGTGCTGCGCAATGGGCAGAACACCCGCTCCACCACCCCGCTGCCTGTCGTTCATGCCGACCTGGCCGCCGAATCGCTGGGCCATATCCCCTCCGGGCTGGACCGGCCCATTCTGCACGACCTGAATTTCCGCATCGCGCCCGGTGAAATGCTGGGTGTCATCGGTGCATCGGGGGCGGGTAAATCGACGTTGGCGCGGCTGGTCACCGGGCTGGTGCCCCCTACACAGGGCGGCATCTTTCTGGATGGCCAAAGCACCTTCTTGCATGAACGCACCAGTTTCGGCACCGCCGTCGGTTATCTGCCACAGGACCCGCAACTGTTCGCCGGAACCGTGCGTGACAACATCGCCCGCTTCCGCGATGCCCCCATCGAGGACATCATTACCGCCGCACGCCAGACCGGTGTGCATGACCTGATCGGCCGCTTGCCGCAGGGCTACGATACGCCCCTGGCGGCGTCGGGCGCGCCCCTCTCGGGGGGTCAACGCCAACGCATCGCTTTGGCCCGTGCGTTGTTCGGCGCCCCAAAACTGCTGGTCCTCGACGAACCCAATGCCAGCCTGGATGCGGATGGCGAGGCCGCCCTGATCGCCGCCATCGAAACCGCGCGCGGCCGTGGGGCGGCGGTTCTGGTCATCGCCCAACGCATGTCGATCCTGCGCAAGGCCGACCGTCTGCTGGTGCTGCATGAGGGGCGCGCCCGCCATTACGGCCCCCGCGCCCAGGTCCTGGCCGCGCTGGCGCCCCAGGGCACCGCTCATGCCCGGCAGGTCCGCCGATGACCCTCGTGGCAGATCCCCCCTTGCCCGGCTTTCGTCCGGTGTTGATCGCGGCAGCGCTGCTGATCGTGTCCCTGATCGTGGTGATCGGCGGTTGGGCCGGGTTCGCCCGGCTGGACGCCGCCGTGATCAGCCACGGCGTCGTGCTGGCCGAAAGCCGACGCAAGACCGTGGAAAACCTTGAAGGCGGCATCCTGTCGCGCCTGCTGGTCGCGCCCGGGGACCGCGTCAGCGCGGGCCAACCCGTCGCACAACTGGCCACCGTGCAAGATACCGAAACCCTGACCCAGCTGGAACAGGAACACCGCGCCCTGCGGTTCGATCTGTGGCGGCTGGCCGCCGAAATCGACGGCAGTAGCACACTGGACCCCGCTACCGCGCCTGACACGGCTGGCACCGCCCGCCAGAACCAGATCGAACAGTTTGGGGCCGGTCTGCGCCTGCTGCAAGGCCGCGTCGCGGCCCTGAACGAACAGGTTGGCCTGCTATCGGCGCAGGCCGCCACCAATGATGCCCGTGCCGACGCGGTCACCCGCCAGATCGACAGTCTGCGACAGGACCGCGCCACCACCGCCCAGTTGGTCCGCCTCGGCACCGCCCCCGAATCGCGCCTGCGCGAAATTGACCGCAATCTGGCCTTGCTGGACGGCGAACTGGCCGAATTTCACGGCCTCGCCACCGTCGCCCGCTTTGACCGGGACCGCATCCGCGCCGAAATCCGCAGCCTTGACCACCAACGTGTCGCCGACGCCACGACCAAGCAGGCCGAGGCCGCCCGCAAACTACCGAAACTGGAGGCCGAGATTCGCGCCACCCGCGACATCCTGGACCGCCGCACCCTGCGCGCCCCGGAATCCGGCGTGGTGATCGACATCCCCGTGGTCAGTCCGGGCGCGGTGATCCGTTCCGGCGCCGTAGTGATGGAGATTCTGCCCGAAACCGACGCCCTGCAAATCAGCGCGCGACTGCCCCCCGATGCCGTCGACACGGTCCGTCCCGGCAAACCCGCCCGCGTCACCCTGACGGCCTTCCGCCAACGGCTGGCCCCGGTCATCGCGGGCACGGTCAGCTATGTTTCGGCCGATCAGCTGACCGACCCCGACGGCAAAAGCTATTTTGAGGCCCGCATCACCCTGAACCCCGACGACATCGCCGCCCAGGATCTGACCCTGGGCGCGGGCATGCCGGTCGAGGTCTCTATCCGCACCGGCGAACGCCGCGCCGCCGATTATCTGCTGGGCCCGTTCCTGCGCCACATGGGCCGCGCCATGCGGGAGGAATGATCAAAACGCATTACGCTCATGATAGGTGCGCAAAAACGCCTGGATACGCGGGTCCTCGGGACGCTGCAAAATCTGTGCCGGCGCATCCATCGCCACCAATTCGCCCTTTTCCATGAAGGCGACCTGATCGGCGACATGGGCGGCAAAACCCATCTCATGCGTCACCACCACCATCGTCATCCCCTCGGCGGCCAGCGTCTTCATCACGTTCAGCACCTCGCCCACCAATTCAGGGTCCAGCGCGCTGGTCGGTTCATCGAACAGCATCAACCGCGGCTCCATCGCAATCGCCCGCGCGATGGCCACACGTTGTTGCTGGCCCCCCGACAACCGCGACGGATGGTTCAGCATCCGATCCGCCAGCCCCACCTTGGTCAACGCCTCGGCCGCCCGCGCCTCGGCCTCGGCGCGGCCCATGCGGCGTACCCGGATCAACCCCTCGGCCACATTCTGCAACGCCGTCATATGCGGCCACAGGTTGAACTGCTGAAACACCATCCCGATCGAGCGGCGCATCTCGCGCAGCCGCCGTGCCGCCATCCGGCGCCCGCCCGGAGTCTCATACCCGATCAGCGCGCCATCAATCCTCACCTCGCCGGAATCATATTCCTCAAGGAAGTTGATACACCGCAACAGCGTCGATTTCCCCGACCCTGACGGCCCGATCAGGCAGGTCACCTTGCCCGGCGCCACCACCATGTCGATCTCTTTCAGCGCATGGAACGGCCCATAGAACTTGTTGACCTTGCGGATCTCGACCGACGAAGCCGCCGTCAATTGCTGCACCATCTCACGCCCTCGTATTCAAATGTTGGGTCAACCGCGCCTCGAACCGGCGCCCGACACGGGAAATCACCTCGACCAGCGCCCAGAAGAACAGCGCCAACGCCAGATTGGTTTCGACAAACCGAAAGGTCTCGGCCCCCATCCGGCCAACCTGATACATCAGCTCGGGCACCGTCACGATCGACAGGATCACCGTTTCCTTGGTCAGGATGATCGAAAAATTCACCAGCGCGGGCAGCGCCGACACCAGCCCCAGCGGCAACAGGATACGCCCGACAATCGCCGGTTCCGCCATGCCAATCGCCCGCGCCGCCTCGATCTGCCCCCTGGAGACCGAATTGAACCCCGACCGGAAGATCTCGGCGAAATAGGGGCTGCCATAGATCGTCAACCCGACAATCCCCGCCGGAACCGGGTCCAGCATCACCCCCACCATCGGCCCGCCGTAATACAGCACGAACAGCTGAACCAGAAACGGCGTGCCACGGATCACCTCGATATAGACCCGCAGGATCCACTGCACCCATCGGGCCGCATAGCGTTGCACCAACGCCAGTATCAGCCCCAGCCCCATCGACAGAACCGTGCCCACGAACCAGCAAAACACTGTCATCGCAAAGCCGGACAGCAACGCGGGCCCGTATTGGCGGAAAACCTCGATCATCACACCGCCATCCTTTTTTCCAGCCACCGGCCCAGCATCGCCAGACACAGGTTGATCGCCAGATAGATACAGGCCGCCGCCAGATACACCTCCAGCGGGCGGAACGTGGTGGCCGCCTGCGCCTGGCTGGCGCGGGTGATTTCCAAAATCCCCACCACCGAGACCAGCGACGATGCCTTGACCAGCAAGATCAGTTCATTCACCAGCGCCGGCAGCGACATCACCACCGCCTGCGGCAAGATGATCCGCAGCCATTGCGTCACCGGGTCCATGCCGATCGCGGCGGCGGCCTCGGTCTGCCCCTTCGGCAAGGCGGCAATCGCGCCGCGCCAGATTTCCGAGATATAGGCACTGGCACAGATCGCCACGGTGAACACCGCCGCCGCCATCGCGGGCACATTCAGCCCGATCACCGGCAGCAGATAATACACCAGCAACAATTGCACCAACAACGGCACCCCGCGCAGGAAACTGACCCACAGCGCGGCGAACCGGCGCAGCCAGATCCACGGCGACAGCCGCCCCGCACAGACCAGCGCACCGATCACCAGCCCGATACCGATCCCCATCACGGAAATCGCCACCGTATAGCGCGCGGCCCAGATCAGGGGGCCGAAACTGTCCCAATAGGTCGTCCAGGAAAACATCTCAGCCCCCAGTCAGGCGGGCGGGGTCATCCCCGCCCGTCGTCCTCATTTCGCCGGAACTTCCAGCGGCAGCTCGGTGTAGACACCCAGCCATTTTTCCTGGATCGCCTTGACCCGGCCATCGGCGGTCATCTTCTTCAGCGCGTCATTCACCGCGGTGACAAAGCTGTCGCTGTCGGCATCCTTGCGCATCACCCAGGCAAAATACTTGTGGTCGCCAAAGGTCGGCGGGTTCAGCAGCGCAAAGGTCTCGCCGCGTTGCTTCACCAGATAGGTCAGGTTCGGCAACGACCCGGCCACCGCATCCAGACGCCCGGCCGCCAGATCGGCATAGGCCTCGTCCGTGGTGCCATATTCCTTGATCGTCGCACCACCCAGACCATCGGTGTAGGCCTGCAACGCACGGAACTGCGCGGTGCCCTGCTGCACGCCGATGCGCTTGCCCTTGATGTCCTCGGGCGCCTTGATCGCGTCCGAGCGCGTCGCACGCACCAGCGCCACCGTCGCATCCGCAATCGGCAGGCTGAACGCATAGCGGTCCAGACGCTCGGGCGTTATCGTCACCGGGGCGATGATGTTGTCGAATTTCTTCACTTCCAGACCGGGCAATTCCGCCGTCCACGGAATGTCCTGATACACCGGCTCCAGCCCCAGTTCCTTCGACACGCCGTCGAACAGATCCTTGGTGATGCCCTGATAGACGCCATCCACGATCATGTCGAACGGCGCATAGTGCATATCGGTCGCGGTGACGATCTTGCCCGCCGCCTTCATATCGGCCAGTTGATCGGCAAAGGCCGGGGTGGCCAACGCGGCCAGGCCGAAAACGGCCGCCTGCAAAGTGGTCTTGATGTTCATCCTATGACGCTCCTTGTTGGTCCCTTGAACGGGGTTACGCCGCGCCGGTTGATCCAGCGCGTCTGTTTCACAAAATCGCGGGCAGGTTCAGATGGTTTTCCCGCGCGCAATCAATGGCGATCTGATAGCCCGCATCGGCGTGACGCATCACCCCAGTGGCCGGATCGTTCCACAACACCCGGGCGATGCGAGCGTCGGCCTCGGGCGTGCCGTCGCAGCAGATCACCATGCCGGAATGCTGACTGAACCCCATGCCCACACCACCCCCGTGATGCAACGATACCCACGTCGCCCCCGATGCGGTGTTCAGCAACGCATTCAGCAACGGCCAGTCGGACACCGCGTCGGACCCGTCGCGCATCGCCTCGGTCTCGCGGTTCGGCGACGCCACCGAGCCGGAATCCAGATGGTCGCGCCCGATCACGATCGGCGCCTTCAATTCACCCTTGCGCACCATCTCGTTGAACGCAAGTCCCAGCTTGTCGCGCACCCCCAGCCCGACCCAGCAGATCCGCGCCGGCAGCCCCTGGAACGCAATCCGGTCCCGCGCCATGTCCAGCCAGTTGTGCAGATGCGGATCGTCGATCAGTTCCTTCACCTTCTGGTCGGTCTTGTAGATATCCTCGGGATCGCCCGACAACGCCGCCCAACGGAACGGCCCGACACCCCGGCAAAACAACGGCCGGATGCACGCAGGCACAAACCCCGGGAACGCGAACGCCCGCTCAAACCCTTCTTCCAGCGCCATCTGCCGGATATTGTTGCCATAATCAATCGTCGGCACGCCCGCGTCGTGAAACCCCACCATCGCCTCGACGTGGTTGCGCATGGATTTGCGCGCGGCGGCGGCCACCACCTTGGGTTCGGTTTCCTGCCGGGCACGCCATTCGGCCACGGTCCAGCCCTGCGGCAGATAGCCATGCACCGGATCATGCGCCGAGGTCTGGTCGGTCACAATCGCGGGGCGCGCGCCCCGCGCCAGCAACTCGGCAAACACATCGGCCGCATTGGCGATCAGCGCCACCGATTTCGCCTCACCCGCCGCCGTCCAGCGGTCGATCATCGCCAGCGCCTCGTCCAGGCTGTGGGTCTTTTCATCCACATAGCGGGTGCGCAGACGGAAATCGGCGCGGGTCTCGTCGCATTCGACCGCCAGACAGCACGCCCCCGCCATCACCGCCGCCAAAGGCTGCGCGCCGCCCATGCCGCCCAGGCCCCCGGTCAGCACCCATTTGCCCTTCAGATTGCCGTCGTAATGCTGCCGCCCGGCCTCGACAAAGGTCTCATAGGTGCCCTGCACGATGCCCTGCGCCCCGATGTAGATCCACGACCCGGCGGTCATCTGGCC
>DASWPI010000039.1:0-13895 GCA_036398515.1 Paenirhodobacter sp. | reverse complement strand
GAGATCGCCGAAGCAGACGCTCGTCGGATGATCCGCGAGACGGCGCTGCGCATTTCCGACGGATGGCGTGAGGTGCTTCGACAGGTGGGCGTTTCGGGTACTCTAGCGCGCGAATATGAAGCCGCCTTCGTCAATGAGCAGACCGAGCTCGCGCTTGGCATCTAAATGTCAGATATGAACGATATATAATTTTAATAAATCGTATATGACATATTACGATGTGCGATCGAAGAGGATGATTTGGGCTCGGAAGCTATTCATTTGGATCGATAGGTGTTTCACAATCGCCCACGAGGAAGCGGTGATGTCAAAAGCCGCATCTGTAGCGTGGTCGGGAATATGCTTTGAGTGGTTCTGATTATCGCGCATCTCACATGCGCAATAATTCCCCCAATTGGCCTGATCTTTCTCACCAGCAACGCTGCGGCTTGAGGCCAGCCTGGATGGTTCGCGCCGGGCCGCTCGCCTGCGATCGAATGGCATCCGCCCGCTAGGCGTGATATGGATTGAATGACGGTACTTTTTGACGGGAGCCGAGTAGGGCGCCGAGCGCCGCGAAGTGAAAAATCGTGCGACTGGTCCCGATAGTTGGCGAAACCTCAAAAATATTTTTTCGGCGATTTTCCCTTTAAAATCAACAACGTAACTTTTTGACGGCCTCAACGTCGGAATTTTCTCGTCGTTGGAACATATTTGCTATTAATTTCAACGAGTTATATGCTTTTAAACAATCGAGTGGGAATGATTCAGGCCCATCCGAACGCCGCCAATTTTACGCTGCGGCACGATCTAAGCCACTGAAAATAAAAATATCCTATGCCTATCGATATCTATCGGTGGGCATAGATGGCGTTAGGCGGCCTCGCTGACGGGCCTCGCGCCCATTGATCAACCGGAAAAACGGAAGTACCGTCAGGTCACACTAGGCCAATGACGGTACTTTTTCCGGACTAATGTGCTGAAATATAAGCGTTTTCGACCCCATTGGCCTCTAAAAACCGCGTGACGGTACTTTTCCGCAAGGAGGCCCGAAATATTGACCGATGCAGCACTTAAGTTTTTGAAACCAAAAGCCAAAATGTACAAGGTATCTGATCGTGACGGCATGTATGTGCGCTTTGCCCCGTCAGGCGCCATCTCGTTCAGGCTCGACTATCGACTGAACGGCAGGCGAGAGACCGTCTATCTCGGCAGATATGCCCGTGACGGAATATCGCTCGCCAGGGCTCGCGAGCTATGCATCGACGCGCGGCGCTCGATAGCCGAGGGGCGGTCGCCCGCCATCGAGAAGCAGCGGGAGAAACGCCGGATCAAGGAAGCAAAGAGTTTCGGCCAATTCGGCGAGAAGTGGCAGACTAACGCGACCATGGCCGACAGACCGCCCCGTCGGGCGCTATGGCGACGTCGCGGATGCGCGCACCCATCGCCCAGTGATCGACTTCTCTTGCCTGTCCCTCTGCATCGAAGGAAACACGCACCAGCAGTTCCGCCCTCAGCGCTGTGATGAGCGCCGAACCGTTCCATTCAGGGAACATCGCGCCTCGATAGAACGCCAGACCAGCTGGTGCGATGATCGGTGTCCAGTAGATGGCGGGAGCCCTGAGATCCGGTCGGCTGGCGTGTCGGGGAATCGGCGATCCGCCATAGTCATTGCCGTCCGAGACGAGAGGCTAGCCGTAGTTGGCGCCTGGCTCAAGGAGGTTCAATTCGCCCCCACCTTCCGGCCCCATTTCGCCCAGCCACAGCTTTCCGTCTGGGGCGAATGCGAGCCCATAGGCCGTGCGGTGGCCGAGCGTCCAGACCTGAGCGCGCGTTCCAGATCCCGGCGTGGAGTTGTCGCGAGGTGTTGATCCGTCAAGATTTAGGCGCAGCACCTTCCCCAGGTCGCGATCCGGATCTTGTGCGCCGGAGGAATATGTCGACAGGCGCGAGGAGTCCCGGACAGCCAGGAAAACGTGCTGCCCCTCCGGATAGAATGTGATGACACCGCCCCAGAACGACCCGTTCGCATTGGGGGACTGGCGCCAAATCACTTGGAGCCCGGTCAAACGGGGGGTCGACCCGGCCTCATCGAGGCGTGCCCGCGCCAATGCCAAGCTGCCCGGGGCCGGCTCCGAATATGTGAAGTAGATCAGCCGATCGGTTGCAAAGTGGGGAGAAACGGCGACATCCAGCAGTCCGTTCTGGAGCGTTGCAGCAACGTTCGGGAGACCGCCGACGTCGCTTTTTCGGCCATCCTGAGTGACGAGGAAGAGCCGGCCGCGGCGTTCGGTCACGAGCAACCGTGAATCCGGCAGGAATGCTAGCGCCCACGGACGATCAAACTCGGTGACGGCGCTCGTGCTAAATGGTTGGGAAGTGCTGATCGGATTTCGTCCAGCGTTAACACTCCTTTGCTCTCCAGATGGAGCCGCTTCCGCCGCGCAGCATGCCACGACCCCGAGGGACAGCATGACGGCAGCAAGGGCGTTCGGAATGCGACGGCGCGGTGGACAAAGCGATCCGGGACGCGCGACAGGCGGCTTCGGTTCCCCCGTTGAGACGTTCAAGCTAGTCCATGATTTCTTTTCCAATGTTCTTTCCTCAAGCACGTCCGTGCGAGCGCGACGCGCAGGCGTGCGCAGACAGGCCGCCATCAGTTGGTGGCTGCATGCGTTGGAACGTGTTGCTTGCGAGACGCCGATCCTCCAGGGTGGCATCCGGCTTGAACGTGTCCGCGCGCACGACGAGCGAAGGTAGTCCGACCGCGGTGAGCAAGTCCCCGATCGTCACGCCACCTACTGGACGGCGGGCCGGCCGCACCCGGCCATCCGCTAGGACAAGATCGTTCGCACTCAGACCACTAAGGGGCGATTGTGGGTGGTCCGCCGCGAGATTTAGAAGCTGCTCCCGCGTCGCGAGCGCCGCCTTGTTGACCGCGCCGACGAGCAGGTTGGCAAGCTGGGAGCCGCCGGCAAGCGGCGCCAAGGGCAACCGTGTGTCACCAAGCACGACTTTAATGATCGCTGCCGGCACCCCAAACACGTCGGCCGCGGCCTGCGCCAGGATGGTGTATGTGCCCGTTCCCATGTCGATGCCTGCGCTGCGGACCTCAACCGTGCCGTCACTACCAATCGCGACCTCGGCATCGCCTGGGGTGCGCCGCACCGGGTAGGTTCCCGACGCCATGCCCCACCCGATTAGCTCGCGCCCTTCACGCATGGAAAGCGGGCGGTGTGAGCGCTTTGTCCGCGATCCGCAGTCCGAACGCGCTAGGGCGCTGGCTGCGACGGGCGTCGAATTGTACAAGGGCGACCTGTCGGACACCGCCTCCATCCGCAGCGCTATGGCAGGCGTATATGGAGTGTTCAGCGTGCAGCCGAGTTCGGGACAGGGCGCAGCACAACGTCACCGATGAGGACGAGATCCGTTACGGCAAATCGATCGCCGACATCGCCGTCGAAGCCGGTGTTCGACACCTCGTCGACAAATCGATCAATGTCGCGGGCCCGGAGAAAACGGGCATGGGCCACTTCGATAGCAAGTCTGAGATCGAAGCCTATATGCAAACCGCCTCGCGGGATCATGTCGCCGTCGAATGGAAAATCCACTCATCCCGGCTGTTCAATTTTTGCCACCGCCTCTTTCGGCTCGGGATTGGGGGAGATCAGCCGCACCCCGTGCTGGCCACTGAGAACGGTCCACAGCCAGCTTAGCGCCACACTGGTGCGGCTACGATTGCCGATCAGGAAATACACATGCGCAAGCCCCCAGACCCACCACGCAAAGGCGCCCTTCAAGGTGACCCTGCCGAAATCAATCACCGCCAGCTTGGGGCCAATCGTCGCCAGATTGCCCATATGCCGATAGCGGAATGGCCCCGGCGCCGGACGGTTCCGCAAACGTGCGGCAATCACCCCGGCAACGTAGCCTCCCTGCTGCTTGGCGGCCGGTGCGATCCCCGGCACCGGTTTGCCGTCGATGTTTTTCACCGCGGCCGTATCGCCGATCACGAAAATCTCCGGTGCCTCGGGTAGACTGAGATCTGCCCCCACCACCGTCCGCCCGGCACGGTCGGCCCCCGCCCCCAGCCATTTCGCGGCATTCGACGCCTGCACCCCTGCGGCCCAGATCATCGTGTCACAGGCGATGAACTCATCCCCGATGGTCACACCTTCGGCCGTGCAAGAGGTGACCGCCACCCCGGTGCGCACCTCGACCCCCAGACGCGACAACGCCTTGGCGGTATAGGCCGACAGCTTTTCGGGAAAAACTGGCAACAGACGCGGCCCGGCCTCGATCAACAGGATACGGGCCGATGCGGTATCAATGGTGCGGAAATCCGGGGCCAGCTTATGCGACAGTTCCGCAATGATCCCGGCCAGCTCCACGCCGGTCGCGCCGCCGCCGACAATGCCGAATGTCATCAGCCGTTGCCGACGTGCGGGGTCGGTTTCGCGCTCGGCCTGTTCAAAGGCCAACAAGATCCGCCGCCGGATCGTTGTCGCATCCTCCAGCGTTTTCAGCCCCGGCGCAACCGCCTCCCAGTCGTCATGCCCGAAATACGCATGGCGTGCGCCGGTCGCCAGCACCAGCGTATCATAGTGCAGTTCCTGCCCGTCGGCCAATTGCACCTGACGGGCGGCGCGGTCGACCCCCACAACCTCTCCCAGGATCGTGGTGACCTCGGGCCGGTCCCGAAACAGGCTGCGGATCGGCCAGGCAATATCCGAGGGCGCCAGAATCGTCGCCGCCACCTGATACAGCAACGGCTGGAACAGGTGGTGATTGCGCCGATCAATCAGCGTGATCCGCACGCCTTTTTCCCGCAAGGACAGGATCAGTTGCAGACCGGCAAAGCCACCCCCGACAACGACGACGTGATGATCTGGCATGACATTCCCCCTGTGATCCACTGCATGACTGCGTCGCGGCAAAATCTGCGGGTGTGACAGAACAACACACAAGGGGCCAAAACCGGATAACGGGCATTCTGTCCCGGAAACGGGACGACACACCCAGCCTTTCGCCGCCGTATTTCTTTGGTTGCACTTTCGCCCCAGACAACTAAATTCCGAGGCATATTGCCGCACCCTGGGTACTGCCCGGCCATGCGGCGGCCAGCCTTCGGAACCGCCGGACCTGTCCGGCCAGAAACGCCAGCACCCCTCTTTCCTGAATGGGTGCGCTCTATGACCAGTCCTGTTTCCCCCGCGCAGCACGCCGAGATGGTGCGCCAGATCGCGGTGTCCTCGGCCCCGTCCCGATCCTCGTTGGCGGCGTCATGGCGCCGCTCGCTGTTGCATCATGGCCTGACCCCCGAATGTCAGCGCCGCCCCGACCGGTTGTCCGCGGCGGCATTGCGCCTGCGACGCGAAGCGGCCCATATCCTGCGTGAGGTGGCCGCCCCCATTCTGGATCGGCTGGCCGCGGCGGTCACCGACACCGGCAATGCGCTGATGTTGGGCCTACCCGACGGGGTCATCATTGATGAACGCCTGCGCGAGACCGACCGGGCCTTGTTCAACCAGGTGGGCCTGACCGCGGGCGCCAGTTGGTCCGAGGCCGACGAAGGCACCAACGGCATCGGCACCGCGCTGGCCGAGCGTCGCCCGATGGTGATCTGGCGCGACCAGCATTTCCACAGCCGCAATCTGGCGCTGACCTGTATCAGCGCGTTGATCGAGGCACCTGATGGCGGCAACGCCGGCGTGATCGACATGTCTTCATGTCGGCGCGATCTGGGCGAAGGTCAGGCCCGGCTGATCTCTCTGACCGTGCAGGACGCGGCGATCCGGATCAGCTGCGAGTTGTTCCGATTGGCGCATCCGGATGCTCGGCTGGTCACGCTGGCCACCGATCCGCATCTGGGACCCTGCCTGATTGCGGTCGATGCCAGCGATCTGATCGTCTCGTGCAACCGCGCGGCACGGCGCATGCTGGGCCTGTCGCCGCACGATATCGCCCGCCATCCGCCCTTCGCCGATCTGTTGCACGAAACCGCCGCGCGGGGGGATATCGCCGGGGCCGTCCGGTCCGAGGTATTGCGCGCGCTGAAACGCGCCGATGGCAAGGTCACCCTGGCCGCGCGCGATCTGGGGCTGGGGCGCTCGACGCTGTATCGCAAGATCAGGGCGCTTGGCCTGACCGCGCATCTGCGGCGTTAGGTCCGGTTTTGACGATATTCTTTCACATCACCCGGGGCCTTACGCGCCGCCCGGTGCGCGGGCGAAACCGCCCAGAATGACCCGCTCGGCCTGCACCAGATAACGTTCCAGCGCCGCCGCAGCACCGGATGGATCATTGCCTTGCAACAGCGTCAGGATCTGGCGGTTCATGTCGATGAACGGCTCGTGGAAGAATTCAGGGTCATCCAGCAGGCCGAATGCCAGCCGCAGCTCGACCGTGATCTGGCCGAAAAACGCCGACAGGCGCGGGCTGTCGGCCAGATCCACCACCGCCTGATGAAAGGCCAGATCGGCGCTGCCTACCCCTAACCAGTCGCCCGCCAACCGACAGGCCTCGGCACGCTCCACCGCCGCGCACATCTGGCGGACGGCGGGGTGACGCGGGCGTGCCTGTGCCAGCGCGGCGCATTGAATCAGACGCCGTATCCGATACAGATCGACGATGCTGGCGATATCGGGCACCGCGACGAACACGCCGCGATTGGGTTCATGGCGCAGCAACCCCTCTTTGCTCAACAGCCGAAACACCTCGCGCAAGGTATTGCGCGAGATCTGGAACTGCGCACTCAGCGCTGCTTCGGACAGATGTGCACCGGGGCGGAAGATCCCCTCGATCACCATGCCCCGGATCCGGCCCGCGACGGTTTCGGCCACCGTCTCGGATGTCGGCAGCGGACCGGCAGCAGGCACAACAGGGTCAACAGGCATGGAAATCTTTCTGAAAGAAGTCCTTCTACCCTAAGTTGCCTGCCGCAAGACCTCAAGCCGTCAGACCTCAAACCATGCCGGGATCGGCCGCATCGATCCTGGCAATCCGCGCACCATAGGTCAGACCCTGCCCCGCCACGGCGATCCGCGACAGACGCCCGGCGCGATGCGCCTCGATGCGGGTTTCCATCTTCATCGCCTCGACCACCGCGATCACCTGTCCCGTCGTGACCATGTCACCGTCTTCGGCCTGCCACAGGGTCAATGTCCCGGCGACCGGCGCCGACACGCAGGCCGGATCGGCCTGCTCCGCCTCGGCGATTTCAGCCCCCGCCGTCCCGCCCGTCGGCAATGCCGACAGCAAGCCCGCAGGCAGCCCCAAAGCATGTCGCCGACCGTCGATCTCTATCGCCACCCGCAACAGTGCCGGCACCGCCACCGGCACGACCCGGTCATGCGGCACCATCGCCGCCAGCTGATCGGCAAAATCGGTTTCGATCCAACGGGTATGCACGCGGAAATCACCGGCCTCGGCGGTAAAATCCGCCGCCCGCAGCACCGCCCGGTCGAAAGGCAGAACCGAGGCCACGCCGTCAATCCGAAACTCATCCAACGCACGGGCCGCGCGCTGCAATGCCTCGGTGCGCGTGGCACCGGTGACGATCAACTTGGCCATCATCGAATCGAACCCGGCGGGAACCACCGAACCGGTGTCCACACCACTGTCCAGCCGAACCCCCGGCCCCGAGGGCACCTGCCACAGATCGATCGGACCGGGGGTGGGCAGAAAGCCACGCGCCGGGTCCTCGGCGTTGATGCGGAATTCGATCGAATGCCCGCGCGGCTCCGGCACGGCCTCATCACGCAGTCTGGCCCCCCGTGCGACCTGAATCATCGCCCGCACCAGATCAATGCCGGTGGTTTCCTCGGTCACCGGATGTTCGACCTGCAACCGGGTGTTGACCTCAAGAAACGAGATCGTGCCATTTGCCGACAGCAGGAATTCCACCGTGCCCGCACCGCTATAGCCCGCATGGGCACAGATCGCCCGCGCCGAGGCATGGATACGCGCGCGCTGTTCGGGCGTCAGGAACGGCGCCGGGGCCTCTTCGACCAGCTTCTGGTTGCGCCTTTGCAGCGAACAATCGCGCGTGCCCAGAACCTTGACCGTGCCATGTTGGTCGGCCAGAATCTGCGCCTCGATGTGGCGGGGGCGATCCAGAAACTGCTCGATGAAGCATTCGCCACGCCCGAAAGCCGCAATGGCCTCACGCACGGCGCTGTCGAACAGCTCCTCGACCTCTTCGATACGACAGGCCACCTTCATGCCGCGCCCGCCGCCGCCAAAGGCCGCCTTGATCGCCAGTGGCAGGCCGTGTTCGCGCGCAAATGCCAGCGCGGTGGCCCCATCCGCCACCGGCCCGGGCGTGCCCGCCACCAGCGGTGCCCCCACCGCCTGCGCGATGCGGCGCGCCTCGATCTTGTCGCCAAGCGCGTCGATCACCTGCGGCTCCGGCCCGATCCAGATCAGGCCCGCCTGCTGCACCGCGCGGGCAAAATCGGCGCGTTCCGACAAGAAACCATAGCCCGGATGCACTGCATCGGCGCCGCTGCGCCGGGCAATGTCCAGAATGCGCTCGGCATCCAGATAGGTATCGGCCGGGCGATCACCGCCCAGGGCATGCGCCTCATCCGCCAGCCGCACGAACAGGGCATCACGGTCAGAATCGGCATAAACGGCAATGGTCGCAATGCCTTCGTCGCGGCAGGCACGGATGATCCGCACCGCGATCTCGCCACGGTTGGCAATCAGCAGCCGCGTCAGCGGGCGCAGATCGGTGCCTTGGTCAAACAGCGTCATGGGGATACCTTCACGGGTGGATTTCAAGAAACGGATGGCGCGCGACAAAGCGCAACCGGGCACCGGGCGGCACCTGTCCGGCCAGATCCAGCGCGGCCGGGTCCAGCGTGGCGATAACCGGATAACCGCCGGTCAGCGGATGATCCGCCAGAAACAGCACGGGCTGGCCGGAATGCGGGATCTGGATGGCCCCGGTCTCGGTGCCTTCCGAGGGGAGTTCGGTGGCATCAGGCCGGGTCAGCGCCTCGCCCTGCAAGCGGATGCCAACGCGTGAACTTTGGGCCGTAACCAGCCATTCCTGCGCCAGAAACCGCGCCACAACATCTGCGGAAAACCAATCTGTCCGGGGCCCCAGCGTCACCGGCAATTCGACCAAATCGCCCGCCTGTGGCAAATCAGGTCCGGCCCCCACATCGGTGACCGCGCCAACGGATAGGCATGCGGGCCGCAGCACCGTGCCCGCCGTCACCGCCGCCGGGCCGATATGCGCCAGCGTATCGGTCGCGACCGACCCCAGAACCGGCGCCACCGCAAACCCGCCGCGCAACGCCAGATAGCTGCGCATCCCGGCCTGCGGCGGCGCGATCACCAGTTCATCGCCCGCATCCATCGCAAAGGCCGCACCCGGCGCAACGGCCACACCATTGACCACCGCCGTGCCCGCGCCGCTCAGCGCCAGGGTCACCGCCAGCTCCGCGCACATCCGCACCGGTCCCAGCGTCAGCTCCAGCGCGGCCATATCGGCATGGTTTCCGACCGCACGGTTTGCACGGCGCAAAGCCCCCAGATCCAGAGCCCCCGAGACCGAAACCCCCTGTCCCCCCTGTCCGGGCCGCCCCTCGTCCTGAAACACAATCGGAAAGGCCGTCGCCAGGACCCGCAGCCCCGCACCGGAATCGGGCGTGACCGGCGCAGGCGTCAGCGCCTGATAGACCCGGCCCGTATCGCGCACGAACTGCGCCCGCCCCCCCGGCCGCAGCAAGGCCGGTGGCTCGCGGTCCAGATCCCACATCGGAACCGGCGTCGTGCCAATCAACTGCCAGCCCCCCGGCGTTTCTTGCGGATAAATGCCACAGAACCGCCCCGCCAGCGCAACCGAACCCGCCGGTATCCGGGTGCGCGGCGCCGGTCGCCGAGGCAGATCAAACCGCGCATCGCCGCAGGTCATGTAGGCAAAGCCCGGCGCGAAGCCGCAAAATGCCACCTGCCATAACGTGTCCTGATGCGCGGCGATCACCTCGGCCACCTCCAGACCCATCAGACGCGCCACGTCATCCAGATCTTCACCGCCATATTGCACCGGGATTTCAACGATTTCGGTCGAGCGCGCGGCGGGCAGGGTGCCGGGCGCAGGTTGATGCGCCGCAATCCGTGCCGCCAATGCCGCATCGGCCGCCACCCCCGGCACCGTTCGGACCATCAAGGTGCGCGCCGCGGGAATGACCTCGGCGATACCGGCGACAGGTGTGGCGACAAGCGCATCAAACAGCACCAGCGTTTCATCCAGATCGGCCAGTTCTACCAGCAGCGTGCGGGGCCCGATTGGCAAGAACCGCATCCGCCTACACCTGTTCTGCGGCGAAGGGCGCCACGGCGATCCCCCCCGCCACCAGCGCCGCCCGCACACTGCGCGCCATCGCCACCGCGTCCGGGCTGTCGCCATGAATGCAGATACTGTCCGCCGCCAATCGCAACAGGGTGCCATCGATCGCCTCGATCACCCCCTCGGTCGCCAGCCGCAACATCCGCGCCCCCACCGCCTGCGGATCATGCAGCACCGCCCCCGGCAACCGGCGCGACACAAGTTGTCCATCCGGCGTATAGGCACGGTCGGCAAAGGCCTCGGCCACCACCCGCAACCCGGCGTTCCGCGCCCGCTCCAGAACCGCCGTGCCCGCCAGCCCCATCAGCACCAACCCCGGATCCACCGCCAGAAGACCGGCGATGACCGCATCGGCCTGACGCGCATCATTGGCAATGGTGTTATACAGCGCCCCATGCGGCTTGACGTAGGCAACACGGGTGCCAGCCGCCGCACAGATCCCCTGCAAGGCCCCGATCTGATAGATCACATCCGCCGTCAGTTCATCCGAGGTCACATCCATCGGCCGGCGCCCGAAGCCAACCCGATCCGGATAGGACAGATGTGCCCCCACCGATACCCCCCGCGCCGCTGCCGCACGCACGGTGCGCAAGATGGTCAGCGGATCGCCCGCATGGAAACCGCAGGCGATATTGGCCGAGCTGACAATCGTCAACATCGTGGCGTCATCCCCCATCTGCCAGGCCCCATAGCCCTCGCCCAGATCGCTGTTCAGATCAATTTTCCGGGTCATATCATCTCTCCAGAGCGCAGCCGGTCACAGTCTCGAATCTCATAGCCTCAAACCTCACAGACCCAAAAACGCAAAGATCGTCGTGACCGAGCGGATCCCCATATACCAGGTCAGCGCACAGACCAGCGCCGAGGCGATCAACAGAGGCCGGTTATACCGGTGTCCGCCCATCAGATCCGACCGCGCAAACCCCACATAGGTGAAAATCGTCAAGCCGATCGGCAAGATCAACCCGTTGAATCCCCCCACGAACACCAAAATCGCTGCCGGTGGCGTGCCCATCAGCATATAGATCACCAGCGATACCGCGATGAACACCACGGTGGCGATGTTGCGGCCACGGTCATTCATCGTGCGGAACACCGTCAGAAAACTGACCGACGTATACGCCGCGCCAATCACCGAGGTCAGCGCCGCCACCCACAGCACCACCCCGAAGATCCGCATCCCCCAATCACCCAGCACGGCGGCAAATGCCTGTGCAGCGGGATTGGCCGCCTGGCTGGACAGATCCAGCGTCACACCCGATGCGACCACACCCAGAATGGCCAGGAACAGCACAAACCGCATCACCCCGGTCACTGCGATACCGGTCAACGAGGCCCGCGACACCGCCGCCAGATTCTCGGCCCCGACCAACCCCTTGTCCAGCAACCGATGCGCCCCGGAATAGGTGATATAGCCCCCCACGGTGCCCCCGACGATGGTGGTGATCGTCGCAAAATCAATGGTATCGGGTAAAATCGACTGCCGCAGGGCCTCGCCCACCGGCGGATTGGATACCGCTGCGACGACCAGCGTCATGGCGATCATCAACAACCCCAACCAGATCATCGCCCGGTCCAGCAATATCCCCGCCCGATGCGACAGGAACATCGCGATGGCCAGCAGCGCCGACACCGCCCCACCGATCTTGGGTGACAGGCCCAGCATCGCGTTCAAGCCCAATCCGGCCCCCGCGATATTTCCGATATTGAACGCCAGCCCGCCGATCAGCACCAGCACCGCCAGCAGATAGCCCGACCCCGGAATGGCCGCATTGGCGGTCTCGGACGCGCGTCGCCCGGTCAGTGCGGTGATCCGCCAGATGTTCAGTTGCACCACAAAGTCGATGATGATCGACATCAGGATTGCAAAGGCAAAGGCCGATCCCAGCTTGGCGGTAAAGGTCGCGGTCTGAGTAATGAACCCCGGCCCGATGGCCGATGTCGCCATAAGGAAAATCGCCGCAAGCAGCCCGCCCCGAAGGGTGGCCTTGGCGGCGGTCGGGGATGTGGTCGGGGTGTCAGACATCAGTGTCTCCTGTCGGGACGCAAGGATTCATCATTGCCCCGCTGCTGAACCCGTGCCGACAATCGGTCAATAATTGACGTGTTAATTTTATATATTGTTGAACAATATATTCAAAAATTCACATTCATCTTGCGGAAAATGTGAAGAATTTCTCAACAATGCCCATCAGGCAGGCATTTTGGAAACATCCCGCATGGCGATTCCGAATCGACATTCCACCCCAAGGCATCGCCCGGCTTGTCATTTTGGCGCCGCCGCCTACAGTGCGCGCCAAAGTCCACGCAACCGCGCGGACGTGGGAAGGAGCACCGATGACCCCCTCAGCCCTGATCTTCGACCTGGACGGAACCTTGCTGGATTCCGCGCCGGATATTCACGCGGTGTCGAATGCAGTCTTGCAGGAATACGGCTTTGCCCCACTGGAATTTCAGCAGGTGCGCAGCTTCATCGGGCATGGCGTGCCGCATCTTCTGGGGTGCCTGTTGACGGCCTCCGGCGCGGATCCGAACGGCGGGCTGGTGGACCGGATGATCCCCACCTTCAACCGGATCTATGAACAGGCGGTGACCCTGACCCTTCCCTATCCCGGGGTGCAGCAGGTACTGCGCACGCTGAAGGCCGAAGGTCATCCGATGGCGATCTGCACCAACAAGCCGATCGGTCCGACACATGCGACACTGAACCATTTCGACCTGGCGCCGCTGTTCGACACCATCATTGGCGGTGACAGCCTGCCGACGCGCAAGCCCGATCCCGCACCGTTGTTGCGCGCCCATACCGATCTGGGCGGCGGCCCCGCGCTGTATATCGGTGACAGCGAGGTCGACGCCGAGACCGCACAGCGCGCCCATCTGCCCTTCATCCTGTTCACCGAGGGCTACCTTAAAACCCCGGTGGCGGACGTGCCGCATGACGCGACTTTTTCGCAATTTGCGAATCTGCCCGAAATCGTCGCGAATTGGGCCTGGCAGGCACGCTGAACGCCTTGCACAACCGCGGGCAAAGCGCCATCTTGCGCTCCGAACGAACGAACCACCCAGGAGAAGCAAATGGACGTGCGCCAGATCACACCGGAGCTTTCCGTGACGCCGCAGATCACCCCCGCCGAGGTCGCCATCGCCTCGGATATGGGCTTTCGCACGCTGATCTGCAATCGACCGGACATCGAGGCCGGGCCAGATATGGATAGCGCGGTGATGGCAAAGGCAGCGGCTGAACATGGAATCACTTTCCATTATCTGCCCTATACCCCAGGCGAACTGACGCAGGAATTGTCAGAGGCCTTCAATGCCGCCTATGCGTCTGCGGAAAAGCCGATCCTTGCCTATTGCAGGTCTGGCACCCGATCTTCGCATTTGTGGGCGCTGAATGAAGCGGCCAGCCGCCCGGTGGACGAGATCGTCGCGCTGGCTGCGAAGGCCGGATATGATCATGCGGGCCTTGTTCCCCTGCTTGAAAGCATCTCTGCAAGCCGTTGATCTATCTATACTAAGATGAAATGTGATCCCGCCCTGATCAACAGTGGCGGGA
>DASWPI010000038.1:0-6444 GCA_036398515.1 Paenirhodobacter sp. | reverse complement strand
CATTCTCTTTTTAATGAATTTTTGTCAAATTTGACTGGGGAGTGTAAGTGAATTTGAATTATTCTTTTCTGACTTTTGACCAATTGAATAAACTAATGATACTTACAAGGCTCATTGTGTGACTAATGAGCCTTCATATATACCGTTACGGTGCGCAAACCGCAACCTTCGTGGCGGGGCTGGTCACCGAGGGGGGCGATATCATCCGCGAGCGGGTGAAGACCTATGATATCCAGTGCGATCTGAAGGCGGGCAATGTCTTCGCCGGGTTGACCGCGCAGCATATGCGCGAACTGGAGGCCCGGTTGAAGCTATGGCGCGGGCATGGCATCGACAGTCAGGAAATGCTGAGCCGCGCGCAAATGCGCGATCATGCGCAATCCGATCTGTATAGCGGCGGGATGATCGACCACAAAGGCGGGCATATGCATCCGCTGAACCTGGCACTGGGCGAGGCGGACGCAATCGAGCGTCTGGGCGGCACGATTTATGAACTGTCACCGGTGATCTCGGTCGATATCCAGGCGCCAAATCCGGTGGTGCGCACCGCGCAGGGGCAGATCACCGCCAAGACGTTGGTGCTGTGTGGCAATGCCTATATGACCGGGGTGCTGCCCGATCTGGAAAACCGGATCATGCCGTTTTCAACGCAGATCATGGCCACCGCACCGTTGGGTGCGGATCTGGCGCATAGCCTGATGCCTTCGGATGTGTGCGTCGAGGATGTGCGCTATATTCTGGATTACTACCGGATGTCTGCGGACAAGCGGTTGCTGTTCGGTGGCGGCACGGTCTATGGCGGTGCCGATCCCAAGGATATCAAGGCCAAGCTGTGGAAGAACCTGATCAAGGTGTTTCCGCAACTGGCGGGCACGCAGATTGATTACGCATGGTCGGGCAATTGTGCGTTGTCGTTCTCGCGCGTGCCGCAGATGGGGCGGCTCGGGGCGAACACCTATTACGCGCACGGCTATTCCGGGCATGGTATCACGGGGTCGCACACCTTTGGCCGGATTCTGTCCGAGGCGATCTGCGGCGATCTGGGCCGGTTCGATGTGTTTGCCAAGCTGCCCTGGATTCCCTTCCCGGGCGGACGTGCGTTCCGCGTGCCTTATTCGGTGATCGGCTCATGGTGGTATGAGGCACGCGACCGTCTGGGCGTTTAACGCATCACGAATGGGTCGGGGATCGGCGCGTCCGAGGTGCGCAGCCACACTGTCTTGACCGTGGTGTAGTCCAGCGCCGCGGCCAGCCCGCCTTCGCGGCCATGCCCCGATAGCCCGTGCCCGCCGAAGGGCGCGATGGGCGAGACAGCCCGGTAGGTGTTGACCCAGACGATCCCCGCCCGCAGGCTGCGGATCATCCTGTGCGCCCGCGTCAGATCGCGGGTGAACAGCCCCGAAGCCAGCCCATAATCGGTGTCATTGGCGATATCGAGGGCCTGCGCTTCGGTGTCGAAACCCACGACCGACAGCACCGGGCCAAACATTTCCTGTTGCAGGCAGGGGGCATCCGGCGTGTCGGTGCAATCCAGAATGGTGGGGGGGTAGTAGGTACCCGCGCCCGGCGGCAATACCCCGCCGCAGATCAGCCGTGCCCCGGCTGCGATAGATGCGGTGACGATCCCGTGCAGCCGGTCACGTTGGCGCGCGGTGCATAGCGGCCCCATCTCGGTGCCGATCTCGGTTGGGGCACCGATGACAATCTGTTCGGCGCGGGTTTTCAGTGTTTTCAGCATCGCCGCGCGGACATCGTTTTGCACCAGCAGGCGTGATCCGGCGACACAGCTTTGCCCGGTCGCGGCAAAGATCCCGGCAATCTGGGCATTTACCGCGCTGTCCAGATCGGCGTCCTCAAAAACGATCAATGGCGATTTGCCCCCCAGTTCCAGCGAGGTGGAGGCCAGATTTTCGGCCGAGGCACGCACCACATGCCGCGCGGTCTCCGGCCCGCCGGTAAAGGCGATATGGTCAATCCGGGGGTGGGCGCTCAGCACGGCGCCGCAGGTCGCGGCGAAGCCGGTGATGACATTGACCACGCCGGGCGGAAACCCGGCCTGATGGACCAACCGGGCAAAGGCCAGCAGGGGCGCCGGACCATCTTCGGATGCTTTCAGCACCACCGTGCAGCCCGCCGCCAGCGCCGGACCCAGCTTGACCGCCGACAGGAACAGCTGGCTGTTCCACGGCACGATGGCGGCCACGACGCCGACGGGTTCGCGGCGCAGCCAGACCTCCATATCCGGTTTGTCGATGGGCAGATGCGCGCCCTGGATCTTATCCGCCAGACCGGCGTAATAGCGGTAATAATCGGCGACATAGGCGATTTGCGCGGTGGTTTCGCGGATGATCTTGCCGGTGTCGCGGGTTTCCAGCCGTGCCAGGTCGGGCGTCGCCTGTTCTACCAGATCGGCCAGTCGATACAGCAGCTTGCCGCGTGCCGAGGCGGTCATCGCGGGCCACGGCCCGGTCAGGAATGCCTGTTGCGCCGCCCGGACGGCCTGATCCACCTGCTCTGCCCGGGCTTCGGCGATATCGGCCCAGGCTGTGCCGGTGGCAGGATCCAGACTGTCGAAGCGCGCCGCGCCCGGATGAAAATCGCCGTCGATATACAGGTCGAACCGTTCCATCTGATCCCTCACGCAAAGGCCGGCATGACATCACGGATGAACCGTTCCAGCGAGGCTTTCTTGCGCGCGAACGGCATGCCAGTGTCGATCCAGAACGAATATTCATCGTAACCCATGTCCTGATACCGCTTCAGCCGGGTGATCACTTCATCTGCCGGACCGATGACGTTGTTGGCACGCATCGCGGTGGGGGAATAAAACGGATGGGCTGCGATTTCCGCGTCGCTCAACGGTTGGATCAGGCCCATGTCGATCGGGCGTTCGTTTTTGAACCAGGCACCAAAGTAATTGTAGAAACGGTTTACCTCTTCGGCGCCTTGCACGGCATCGGGTTCGTCAGCGGCAACATAGGTGTGGCGCAGCAGCATGATCTTGGGGCGTGGAATGGCAGGGTATTTCTCACAGGAGTCGTTGAAATGGCCCATCAGTTTTTCAACTTCTTCATCCCCCAGGTGCAACGGGGTCACCTGCACGTTGTAGCCATGCGAAACGGCGAAGTCATGGCTGTTCGGGTCGCGTGCGGCCACCCAGATCGGCGGGTGCGGCTGTTGAACCGGCATCGGTGCCGAGGTCGATTTCGGGAACTGCCAATAGGTGCCGTCATGGCTGTAATTGCCCTGCCACAACCGTTGCACGGCGGGGATCAGTTCGCGCATTTTCTGGCCCGCGGTCTGCGCGTCCAGACCGGGTTGCATCCGTTCATATTCAAAGCTGTAGGCACCACGCGCCACGCCCAGCTCTAATCGTCCGCCGGTCATCAGATCGGCCATCGCCGCCTCACCCGCCAGCCGGATCGGATGCCATAGCGGCGCCATCACCGAGCCCGTCCCCAGCCGTACATTCCGGGTTCGCCGGGCCAGATCGACCAGCGTCAGGAAAGGGTTCGGCGCGATGGTGAAGTTCATCGCATGATGTTCGCCCGACCAGATCGCATGCATGCCGCCATCATCGGCAATCTTGCACAATTCGATCATTTCCTCATACAGGTCGCACTGATCATCAGCGGGATTGATGCGCTCCATATGGATGAACAGCGAGAATTTCATGGGTCAGCCTTTCGGGAAAGCGGGTCGATCAGCGGTGTCGTGGCCGTGGGCACACTGCCGGTAATTGTCACGCCTGGGGGGCACCGCCAGCCAGCGGCGCAGTTCGCGGTTCACAGGATGTGGGGCAGTCATGGTGACCATGTGGCGTTCGCCGGGGATCACCACCGCGCGGGCGCCGGGCACCGAGGAGGCGATGGCATGGGTCATTTCGGGGCTGGAATTGTGGTCGAATTCCGCGGTCAGCACCAACATCGGGCAACGGATTTCGCCCAGCCGGTCGGCATAGACATCATCCCCCGCCGCGAAGGCGGCATATGTGCGCGCGTAGCCTATGGGATTGACCGCACGCAGCCAATCCGCGACGCGGGCCCGGGCCTCGGGTGATTCATCCGGGCCGAACCAGCGCGTCAACGGTGCCAGCGGATCGCCCCGCCCCGCCGCCAGATCCCGCGCCCGGCCCATCACCGCCGTGCGGGCCGCCGGGTCGCGGCGATAGACCGGGTTCAGCAGGCCGACCCGATCCACCAGATCGGGATGCTCGACCGCCAGACCAAGCGCAATCAGCGCCCCCATGGAATGTCCGGCCACAGCCACCGGTCCAATGCCAAGCTGTCGGATCAACCCAGCAGCCCACGCGACGTAATCGCCCAGGGTTGGCGCACCGAGCAGTGTGTCGGACCCGCCATGACCGGCCATGTCCGGCGCGATCACCAGATGTGTGGCAGACAGCGCCTCAATCTGTGGTTGCCAGACCTCGGCGCACATGCCGACCCCGTGCAGCAGCACCAGGGGCGTGCCCGATCCGGCCTGAATCAGGCGGATGCGCCCGCCGTCAGACCCCTGCAGGGTTTTCGACATCATGGCCAAGATCCTTTAGGTCCTGATAGCGGTCACCGATACGGTGATGCGGGCGGCCACCGATCGATGCCCCAAGCGCCACGACGATTTCATCTGCCGCCGGCGCATCGGGCACCGAGACCTGGATCGTCAGGTAATGCGACCGCCGCCCGGCGTCGTTTTTATCCATCAGCGGGATCATGACCGGGGCATTGGCGCCGCCACGGGTGTTGCAAAACGACAGGTAACTTTTGGCGCCAACCGCGTTTCGGTAGTGGTTGCCGAAGCGCAGTGTGTGGATCAGCGCCGAGGCATGTTCCAGTTCGCCGTCCAGCCCGACGACGGCGGCCTTGCCATAGGCCTCGACCTTGTCGCCGCCGCCTGCCGCGTCCAGGATCATCGCGGTCAGCAACTCCCCCAGGCCCGGGGCGATGGCGTGGATCTCGGGTTTCAGATCCTGAACGAAGCCTCGCCCGGCCCAGGGATTTTTCAGCACCGCCATTGCCGCGATCAGTTTCAGGGGAACCGGTGCGGTGCGGCCACCCTCGATCAGCGTCGTTTCGATATGCAGCAGTGTTTTGCGCAGGGAAAGGGTCATGTCAGAATCCATCGATGGCTTGTTGATAACATGGTATACCATAATACTGATCGTCAATAAATTTTCGCCATATCTGTAAAACTCCGAAATTTTGCCTGGAAAATAAGCAAGTCTATAGGGCAAACTCGTCACGGAAGCGCCATGTCCCCGCACGCCAATCCGAGCTGCGATACAGTAATCGGAAGCTCCGATTGCGGCGCTGTGCCGTGAACTTGGTGTCAAACCCAAGACTGTGACGAAGTGATGAAGGCGTCAGACGATCGAGGATATGAAAAGTCGGGGCGTGAGAACTTCGTTCGACTGTGCTAAGCGGTGGTCGTGGCGTCCAGACGGTATACGCCGTCGCTACTGGACCATCATCTCTATGCCAGCAGCCGTTTCTTCCGTATTTGACGCAATTGGCCTTGCACCGTTGTCTTCGACGCCAGGGGATATCGCGTTTGCCGGTGATGGATGGCGACAAACCGAAACAGTAGCGCTTCAAACGCTATCCTATCGGCTCCTTCCATGTGGATATCGCAGAGGACCAGACTGCTGAAGGCAAGCTCTATCTCTTTGCCGCAATAGACAGAGCCAGCAAGCTTGCCGCCGCTCGCCTTATGCAGAAGGCGGGAAAGATGGCCGCTGTGCAGTTTCTGCGCGACCTGACCGCAGCTGTGCCATATCGGATCTACACGATCTTGACCGACAACGGCCTGTCGTTCGCAAATCGAGGCGTCGATACCAGCGCGTTCGAGTGGCGTATGCTGAGGACATGACATCGATTACCGGCTGACGCAAGTGAAGTCCCTGTGCGTCCCGGCAACCATGTCTTGGATGTTTGCTCCCCCAGATCCGCTGCCAGCTCGATAAAGATCCGAAAAATCTTGGAGAATGCATCATTCCAATGGCATGCAGCGCCATTACACACTCTTGTATTTTGCCGCAGTGCAGGGGGCAAAAAGGTGGCCAATGGCAACGCTTTCAATTCACGTAGCTCTCTGAAAACCACATTTCGGAATTTTCTATTACATAATTTTCATTATTTAATTGATCTGCATTTGACATGTCATCGGCAATGTTGCACAAATCAGGTGACGGTCGAGCTTTCCCTCTCCCCGGACGGACCTATCCCGTGACCTTTGCCACGGGTATGCCGAGAGCAGTGTAGCGATTCAGGACGGCGATACGGACCTGGACCTGGACCTGGACCTGGACCTGGAGCTCGGCTCATGGCGGTCGACGTCGCGCGCCATGAGCCGCTGTCCCAGAAGCTTCAGGCAATGCATCTTCGTTTCGACGCGGCTCGTGCGGTGATAGCCACTCCATCGTCGCCACAAAGCGCGGCCGAGGTA
>DASWPI010000037.1:0-4783 GCA_036398515.1 Paenirhodobacter sp. | reverse complement strand
CAGACCACGGCCGATCTGCGTGATCCGACCACGCCGCTTGCGAATGGCGCGATGACGGTGATGGCGGGCATGCTGCTGATCTTGCCGGGGTTCTTTACCGACGCCTGTGGTCTTCTGTTGCTGTTGCCGCCTGTGCGGGCGCTACTGCGGCGCGCGGTCGGACGGCGGTTCAATGTGCAGGGCTTTGGCTTTGGCGCGCGGCGCAGCGGCTATCAGGCACCGGGCGAGGGACCGGGGGTGATCGACGGTGATTTCCATGAGATTGAACCGGGAAAACTGCCCCCGCGCGGACCCTCGGGCTGGACCCGCCATAATGATTGAGGCGCCGCAGGCGCGGTGTTACACCTGCGCTCAGGAATTCAGGAGAGACCGATGACTGACGAAGTTTCGAATGGCGCTGCGGCCCCTGGCCTGCCGCAATTCAAGATGCAGATCCTGGCGCAATTTGTGCGTGACATGTCGTTTGAAAACGCCGTGGCGATCAAGGGGATCCAGACTGCGGACGTGACGCCGGAAATGGCATTGGGCGTCAATCTGGATGCCCGCAAACGCGCCGACAACCAGTTCGACGTGATCATGAAGCTGAAGGTCACAGCGACCAACAAGGCGGATGCGGTCACGCTGTATATCCTTGAGGTCGAATACGGCGGGATTTTCCAGATCGAGGGGATTCCCGAAGATCAGCTGCACCCGTTCCTGCTGATCGAATGCCCACGCCAGCTGTTCCCCTATGTGCGCCGCATCGTTTCCGATGTGACGCGCGACGGCGGCTTCCCGTCGTTCAACATCGAGCCGATCGACTTTGTCGGCCTGTATCGCGCCGAGCTGGCCCGTCGGGCGCAATCGCCGCAAACGAACTTCGTGTCCTGAACGCTCGCCCGACCCCGCCGCGCCATCCGCGACGGGGGGAATCGGAGAACGGACTGCACCGCTGCGGGGATCTCGCGGCGGTCACGCGTTGAAACCGGATCTGCCGATGACCGATGATCTGATCCCCGCCTGGGTTGACGGTGTTCTGACGCCGGTGGACAAGCTGTTTGCCCACCAACGCGGGCTGCGGCACAAGGCGGTTTCGGTTTTCGTCATGGATGGTCCGCGCGTCCTGTTGCAACGTCGCGCCAGCGGCAAATACCATTCCGCCGGGCTGTGGGCCAATACTTGCTGCACCCATCCGCATTGGGATGAACCCGCCGGGGCCTGTGCCATCCGCCGTTTGCGCCAGGAACTGGGCATCACCGGGCTGCATCCGGTGCTGTCCGGGCAGGTGGAATATCGTGCCGATGTGGGGGGTGGGCTGACCGAACACGAGGTGGTCGATATATTTCTGGCGCAGGCCGGGTCCGATATCCCCCTAACCCCCGATCCCGCTGAAGTGTCCGAGACCCGGTGGATCGACCTGTATGATCTGGTGGCGCAGGTCCGTCGCCACCCCGAGCGGTTCACCCGCTGGCTGGTGATCTATCTGGACGCGCATATGGATCAGATCTTCGGCCCGGCACCGCGCCGTTGACGGGCGGGGTTTTTCGCCCATTGCCGAAAAAATCCGCGGATGCGTGGTGGTGGCACTGGCAATCCTCTGACAATGCTGCATCTTGTTGGCAATGGAACAAGGGGGCACAGGTGCATCGTTTCGCCGTTTTTCTGTCTGTGGGGCTATGCGCCCTGGGATTCGTTCTGCCGGCGGTGGCGAAACCTGCCTTTTCGTTCGATGTGCCGGGCGTGGCCGAGGATGTGGCTGATGCGCTCAAGGGTGCGTCGCTGACGCGTGATGCGATCCGGGGCACCGAAGAGACCGGGGCGCAGGATCTGTTTGCCTCGGCGCGGGCTGATTACGAACGTATTCTGGGCGTGCTGTATGACCGGGGCTATTATGCCGGGTCGATCTCCATCCGGTTGAACGGGCGCGAGGCCGCCGCGATTGCGCCGATGGATGCCCCCGTGCGCATCGACCGGATTGATATCCGGGTGCTGCCCGGCGCGAAATCCACCTTTTCCCGTGCGGCAATCGGGCCGCTGGCGCGTAAAACCGACCTGCCCGCGGGGTATCGGCAGGGCGAAACGGCGGGTTCGGGCACCATTATCGCCGCCGCCAGGGCCGGGGTGCAGGCCTGGCGCGAAGACGGTCATGCCAAGGCCGCCGTTGGCCAGCAGCAGATCACCGCCAACCACCGCACCGATACCGTATCGTCGGATATCGTGCTGGAGCCGGGGCCGCTGGCGCATTTCGGCATACTGACCGTGCGTGGCAACCAGCGGCTGCGCACCGAGCGCCTGTTGGAGATCGCCGGATATCCCACCGGCAAACGCTACACCCCGGATCGCATCGAAGAGGTCCGCGCCCGTCTGCGCCGCACCGGTATCTTCAGTTCCGTTACGCTGGCCGAGGCGCCCAAGCTGCGCGGTGACGATCTGCTGGACGGCTATCTGACCGTGGTCGAGGACAAGCGCCGCCGGATGGGGGCGGGGGTGTAATATGGCACCTCCGAGGGCGTGACGGTCTCGGGCTACTGGCTGCACCGCAACCTGCTGGGCGGCGGTGAACGGTTGCGGGTGGATGCCGAGGTTTCGGGCATGGGCGGCGTGACCGGTGGCACCGATTATTCGCTGGGGGTGCGGCTGGACCGGCCCGCGACGCTGACGCCCGACACATCGGCCTTTGTCACCTCGAACGTCAGCCGCACGCATGAAGAGGATTATTCCCAGAACGCCTACAGTTTCGGGGTGGGTCTGGCGCATATCTTCAGCGAACGGCTGAGCGGTCAGGTCGCGGTGCAATACGACTGGCAAAAGGTGACCGATGATTCGGGCGATACCATCTACCGGCAGATATCCGGGCCATCGTTCCTGTTGTGGGACAACCGCGACAACGCCTTTGACGCCAAGCGCGGCTATTACGGGCGGGTGGGGGTGACCCCGTTCTATGGTCTGGGCGACAGCACCGGATCGGGTGTGCAGCTGAGTTCGGATTTGCGCAGCTACAAGGCCTTTGGATCGCGGTTCGTTCTGGCGGGCCGGGCACAGGTGGGCGGCGTGTTCGGGCCCAGCATCGAAAAGACCCCGCGCGACTATCTGTTCTATTCGGGTGGCGGCGGCACGGTGCGGGGGCAGCCCTATCAGTCGCTGGGGGTTCGCGTGCTGGAAGACGGCACATTGAAAACCGGTGGGTCGCGGTTCGTCGCCCTGTCCGGGGAACTGCGCACCTCTGTGACCGACAGCATCGGTCTGGTGGCGTTTTATGATGCCGGTTACGTGGGCACCGATGACTATCTGAACGATTCGGGCGAATGGCAATCCGGGGCGGGGATCGGGCTGCGCTACGCCACGCCGATCGGGCCGATCCGTCTGGATATTGCCGGGCCGGTCAGCGGGTCGACCGGTGACGGGGCGCAGATCTACCTTGGAATCGGGCAGGCTTTCTGATGCGGAAACTGGCACTTATCGCGATGCTTCTGATGCCGCTGCCCTTGGCCGCGCAGGAAACGACACCGCAAACGCAGCAGGCGCAGGATGACGAAAGCAACCGTGACCGATCCTATCTGACCGGCCTGATCGAGGATAACCTGTCCTCCAAGGGCCGCACGATCCGGCTGGACGGGTTCAAGGGGGCGTTGTCGTCGCGCGCGACCTTTGATCAGCTGACCATTGCCGATGATCAGGGCGTCTGGCTGACCATCCGCAATGGCGCCATGGCCTGGAGCCGTGCTGCCATTCTGACCGGGCGTATCGAGATCCGTGAATTGTCGGCCGGTGAAATTGATCTGGCCCGTCTGCCGGTGCCCGAGGAAACCGATGCGCTGCCCAACCCCGAGGCGAAACCCTTTGCTCTGCCCGAACTGCCGGTATCGCTGAACATCGGCACCATCAAGGCCGACCGCCTGGCGCTTGGCGCCCCGGTTCTGGGCGAGGATCTGGTCTTCGGGCTGAGTGGCTCGATGTCGCTGGCGGGGGGCGAGGGCAAGGCCGATATCAAGATCAACCGCATTGATGGCCCCAAGGGCGATTTTGCCTTTACCGGCGATTTCAACAACAGTTCACGGCAGTTGATGCTGGATCTGCTGGTGGATGAGGGCGGGGGCGGGATTGTTTCCAGGAAAATCGGCCTGCCGGGCAATCCGGCGTTGACGCTGGCGGTATCGGGGTCGGGGCCGCTGGATAATTTCGCCTCGGATATCGCGCTGCGCACCGATGGCCAGCCGCGCCTGGCGGGTAAGGTCATTCTGGGCACCAGCCCGGCACAGGGCGCGGATGCAGCGCCCGACAATACCTTTGCCGCCAATCTGGCGGGCGATATCACCCCGATGCTGCCGCCCGAGTATCAGGCGTTTTTCGGCCCGGCAACGCGGTTCGTGGCAACGGGGGCGCGCACCGCCGGGGGCGCCATCCGTCTGGATGATCTGTCGGTCGAGGCCGCGGCCTTCGCGTTGAAGGGCATGGCGGCGGTGCGGGCCTCGGGGATGCCGGACCGGTTCGATCTGACCACGCGGCTGGGTCTGGCCGATGGTCAAGCGGTGTTGCTGCCGGTTTCGGGCGACAAGACCTGGGTGCAGGATGGCACCATCGCGCTGAGCTATGACCGCGCGCAATCCGACCGCTGGACGCTGGATGGTGTGGTGAACGGCATCGCCCGGCCCGATCTGCGGTTGGGGCAGGTCAGCCTGCGCGGTGCGGGCAGCATTGACCAGAACACCGCTGGCGCGGTCGTGGACGGGACTGTGGCCTTTGCCGGGCAGGGCATCGGGCTGACCGATCCGGCGCTGGCCGATGCGGTGGGCACGACGGTATC
>DASWPI010000036.1:0-5147 GCA_036398515.1 Paenirhodobacter sp. | reverse complement strand
ACCTGGGCAACCTGGTCGAATATGGCGAAACGACGCAGATTTTCACCAAGCCCTCCGACCCGCGCACGGAAAGCTACATCACCGGCCGCATCGGCTGACGGAGAACGACATGGAACAACATATCCTTTCCGCATTCGACCGCGATCTGGAGTCGATCCAGGCGATGGTCGTGAAAATGGGCGGGCTGGTCGAGGCGCAGATCGTCGATGCGGCGACAGCCCTTGAAACCCGTGACGAAGAACTGGCCGATGCCGTGCGCAAGCGCGACAAGGCCGTCGACAAGCTGGAAGAGCAGATCAACGAAGAGGCCGCCCGGCTGATCGCACTGCGCGCCCCCGCCGCGTCGGATCTGCGCATTGCCCTGTCGGTGATCAAGATTTCCGGCAATCTGGAACGTGTGGGCGACTATTCCAAGAATATCGCCAAACGCACCAAGGTGCTGTTGCAGATGCAGCAGATCAGTGGCTCGACCAGTGCGATCCGCCGCATGGCGCAGGCCGTTGAAGCGATGCTGAAGGATGCCATCGACAGCTACATCCAGCGCGATGAAAAGCTGGCCGCCGATGTGCGTTCGCGCGATATAGAAATCGACCAGATGTATAATGCGCTGTTCCGCGAATTCCTGACCTACATGCTGGAAGATCCGCGCAACATCACCGCCTGCATGCACCTGCATTTCATCGCCAAGAACATCGAGCGGATGGGCGATCTGGCCACCTCGATCGCCGAACAGGTGATCTATCTGGTCACCGGCGAAATCCCCGATGACGAACGTCCGAAATCCGAAAGTGTCACCCTTGCCAACCACCCGGAGATCTAAGCCATGAGCCCCGCCCAACAGCCCTGCGTGCTGGTGGTCGAGGATGAATCGGCCCAACGCGAAGTGCTGCAATACAATCTGGAGGCCGAAGGTTTCCGGGTTGTGGTTGCGGTGAACGGCGACGAAGCCCTGTTGATGGTGCGCGAGGAAAAGCCCGATCTGATCGTGCTGGACTGGATGTTGCCGAATGTCTCGGGCATCGAAATCTGTCGCAGGGTCAAGGCAAACCCCGACACGCGGCAGATCCCGATCATCATGCTGTCGGCGCGTTCCGAGGAATCCGACCGCGTGCGCGGGCTGGAAACCGGCGCCGATGACTATGTGGTCAAACCCTATTCGGTGGTCGAACTGATGGCGCGGTTGCGCACGCAGTTGCGCCGCACGCGCCCCGCCAGCATGGGCGAACGTTTGGCCTATGACGACATCATCCTGGATTCGGGCGAACATCGGGTGTTCCGCGATGGCCAGATGCTGAAGCTGGGTCCGACCGAATTCCGCCTGCTGTCGACGCTGATGGAAAAACCCGGCCGGGTCTGGACCCGCGATCAGTTGCTGGATCGGGTCTGGGGGCGCGATATCTATGTCGATACCCGCACCATCGACGTGCATGTGGGCCGGTTGCGCAAGGCGCTGATGGCGCATGGCGGTGACGATCCGGTGCGCACGGTGCGCGGCACCGGTTACAGTCTGGGCTGAGCGTCCAGAAACGCCTCGACCTCGGCACGGGTGGGAATGGCATCGGCCGTTCCCGCCCGTGTTACCTTCAGCGCCGCCGCCGCCGAGGCCAGCCGCATCGCCGCATCCGGCGCCAATCCCTGCGCCAGACCCGCAATAAGATAACCTGCGAATGTATCGCCCGCCCCGGTGGTATCCACCGGCGTCACCCGGAACGGCGGGGCGGAAACCTGCGTGACTGCGGCCAGATCATACCAGATGGCACCCCTGGCCCCCAAGGTGACAACCAGCTGCGCCACCGGCAGATCATGCAAAGCGACGCCGAAATCGGCGCATAGCTGGGCCGCCTCGATTTCATTGACGATCAGCAGCGATACATGGTCGATGATCGCGCGCACCGCCGCCGGATCAAAAGGCGCGGCGGAATAGGCCACCCGCAGCCCCGCCACCGTTGCGGCCTGCGCCGCCTCGACCTGCGCCGAGGTTTCGTTCTGCATCACCAGCCAATCGCCCGCCCGCGCCGATTGCAGCGCGGACAGGACATGCGCGGCCCCAAGCGCCCGATTGGCGCCGGGATAGACCAGGATCAGGTTTTCACCGGCGGTATCGACCTCGATGATGGCATGACCCGACGCGCCGGGCAGTTCGGTGACATGACGGCAATCAACCCCGGATGCGGCCATCCGGTCCGCCATCCAGCGGCCATCGGCACCGATAGCGCCGATATGACGCACATCCGCCCCGGCCCGGGCCAGCGCGACCGATTGGTTCGCACCCTTGCCCCCCAACCCGAGCGCATAGTCCAACGCCGCCAGCGTTTCCCCCGGCACCGGCAAATGCGGCAACCGGTAGAAATGATCGGCGTTGATCGAGCCCAGATTGAAAACCGTCATGTCCCGCCCCGTTACTTGCGCTGCCCCAGTTCACAGGCGGCAATCGCCGCCATGTTCAGGATGTCATTCACCGTCGCCCGCGTGGAACACAGCTGGATAGGCTTTGCCACGCCGGTCAGGATCGGGCCGATCATCGTTGCCCCGGCCATTTCCTGCATCAACTTGGTCGAGATCGACGCCGCATGCCGGGCCGGAACCACCAGCACATTGGCCGGTCCGGTCAGACGGCAGAACGGATAGGCCTTCATCTGATCCATGTTCAGCGCCACATCGACGGTCATTTCGCCATCATATTCGAAATCGACGCCGCGCTGATCCAGAACCTTGGGCGCCATATACATTTTGGTTGCCCGCTCCGACACCGGATAGCCAAAGGTCGAGAACGATGCGAAGGCAACCCGCGGTTCCAACCCCAGCCCGCGCGCGACCATCGCACCGGCTTCGGCGATATCGGCCAGATCGTCTTCATTCGGCCATTCATGCACCAGCGTATCACCGACCAGAACCACCCGGCCATTGTGCAACAGCGCGGTGATGCCCGCCGCCCCATCCGAGGGCTTGGCGTCAAAGACCTTGTTGATCCGTTCCAGAATATAGGCCGATTTCCGCGTCGCGCCGGTGACCAGACCATCACCATGCCCATGCGCCAGCATCAGCGCCGCGAATACATGGCGGTCACGGGTGGCCAGCTTGTGGACATCCTCGGCGTCATGCCCCTGACGTTGCAGGCGTTTGAACAGGAAATCCTTGTAAGTATCCAGATGCTTGGTATTGGCCGCGTTGACCACCGTGATCTCGCGGTAGGCATCGCCCAGACCGGCGGCCTCCAGTTTTTCACGCACGTCGGTTTCGCGCCCGACCACGACGGACCGGCCCATGCCACCGCGCTGCCATTGCACGGCGGCGCGCAGCACGCGGGGGTCATCGCCTTCGGCAAAGATCATCGTCGCCTGGGCCTGACGGGCACGCGACTGGATGCCCTGCAAAATCGCCGCCGTCGGGTCCATCCGCACGCGCAGGGCGTGGGTATAGGCCTCCATATCGGCAATCGGACGCCGGGCGACGCCGGTTGCCATGCCCGCCCGTGCGACAGCGGGCGGGATCACGTGGATCAGGCGCGGATCGAACGGCGTCGGGATGATGTAATCGCGGCCGAAGGACAGCTTGCGGCCATAGGCCATCGCCACCTCGTCGGGCACATCCTCACGCGCCAGTGCGGCCAGTGCATTGGCACAGGCGATCTTCATTTCCTCGTTGATCGCCCGGGCATTGATGTCCAGCGCCCCGCGGAACAGATAGGGGAAGCACAGGACGTTGTTGACCTGATTGGCGTAATCCGACCGCCCGGTGGCCACGATGGCATCGGGGCGCACGGCATGTGCCTCTTCTGGGGTGATTTCCGGATCCGGGTTGGCCATGGCGAAGATCACCGGATTATCGGCCATGCTTTGCACCATTTCGGGCGTCAGCGCACCCTTGGCCGAAACGCCCAGGAACACATCGGCGCCGCGCATCGCATCTTCCAGCGAGCGGGCATCGGTCACCGCCGCATGGGCGGATTTCCACTGGTTCATACCCTCGGTGCGGCCCTGATAGATGACCCCCTTGGTATCGCACATCAGACAGTTTTGCGGCAGCGCGCCCATCGTCTTGATCAGTTCCAGACAGGCGATCCCCGCCGCCCCGGCGCCGTTCAGCACGATCTTCACATCCTCGATCTTCTTGCCCGACAGTTCCAGCGCATTGATCAGGCCCGCCGCGCAGATCACCGCCGTGCCGTGCTGATCATCGTGGAACACCGGAATATCGCACAGTTCCTTCAACCGGCTTTCGATGATGAAACATTCCGGCGCCTTGATGTCTTCCAGGTTGATACCGCCAAAGGTCGGCGCCATCAGGCGCACCGCCTGAATGATCTCTTCCGGGTCCTCGGTGTCCAGTTCGATATCAATCGAGTTCACATCGGCAAAGCGTTTGAACAGGACGGATTTCCCCTCCATCACCGGCTTGGATGCCAGCGCGCCCAGATTGCCCATGCCCAGAATGGCCGTGCCGTTCGAGATGACCGCGACCATGTTGCCCTTGACGGTATAGTCATAGGCGGCCTCGGGGCGATCTGCGATGGCCTGAACCGGCACGGCAACACCGGGGCTGTAGGCCAGGCTCAGATCACGCTGCGTCGCCATCGGCACAGAGGCGACGATCTCATATTTGCCGGGTTTCGGGTCGATGTGATAGGCCAGCGCCTCTTCGGGCGTGACACGGTTCTTGTTGGACATAGCGGCCTCCTCGGAATATCGAAACCTCCTTAACGTCGGCAGGCGCATGCCTCAATGGATTTGCACGGGCGGTTCGCCTTTTGTAGGGTCGCGGCGAAATCAGGAGGCATCATGGCCGAACCGACTGTCACGCCGATGATGGCGCAATATCTGGGGATCAAGGACGCGAACCCCGGCGCGCTGCTGTTCTATCGGATGGGCGATTTCTACGAGATGTTCTTTGACGATGCCGTGGCGGCCTCGGCGGCGCTGGATATCGCGCTGACGAAACGCGGCAAGCATCTGGATGAAGACATCCCGATGTGTGGCGTGCCGGTATTCGCCGCCGAAGGTTATCTGCTGACCCTGATTCGCAAGGGGTTCCGCGTTGCCATAGCCGAACAGCTGGAAAACCCAGCCGAGGCGAAGAAGCGCGGCGCGAAATCGGTGGTGAAACGCGCTGTGGTCCGGCTGGTCACCCCCGGCACCCTGACCGAGGAC
>DASWPI010000035.1:0-6285 GCA_036398515.1 Paenirhodobacter sp. | reverse complement strand
GATCTGGTGCCGGTAGCAATGGCGGTGTTCGATGCCGAAATGCCCGGCCCGAACCAGATTCGCAAGCCGCGTCAGGAATGGCGGATCGAACCCGAGATGCTGCTGAAGCCGCATACCGGATCGGTGACGGAAAACGGCGTGCGGACCAATATCGCGGTCGCGATGGAATATCTGGCGGCGTGGCTGTCGGGTCGCGGCGCGGTGCCGATGCATAACCTGATGGAAGATGCCGCCACCGCCGAAATCAGCCGGGCGCAGCTATGGCAGTGGATCCGCCATGGGGTCAGCGTGCGGACGTCCGAGGGCGATCGGGTGCTGACGCGCGACTGGCTGGCAGAGCTGATTCAGGCGGAAATCGTCGCGGTTCTGGGCCGGATCGGGCCGGGCGGCTTTCACCGGGGGCATTACGCCCCGGCGGCGCGCATCGTGCAAGAGGCCGCCAGCGCCGAAACCCTGCCCGAGTTCATCACCACGCCCGCCTATGCGGTGCTGAACGCGCTGGATTGACCCTTTCGGCGGGTCCTCGGACCCGCCCGATTTTGCCACAGAGGAGTGAAAAGATGGCACAACGTAAAACCTACGCCCAGATCGAGGCCGAAGTCCGCGCGCGTTACCCTTCGGGTCAGACGGCGGGCGGGGTCTCGGTCGATGATATCGTGCAACTGCGGTTGCAGAATACCTATGCCACGCATCTGGATGTTGCCCGCGAAATGGCGGGCGTGATGCGCGCCGATATGGCCGCCTATGATGCCGATGCGGGCAAGTTCACCCAGTCGCTGGGCTGCTGGTCGGGGTTCCATGCGCAGCAGATGATCAAATCGGTCAAACGTCTGCGCGGTACGACCAAGGGCACCTATGTCTATCTGTCGGGCTGGATGGTGGCCGGACTGCGCAACACCTGGGGGCATCTGCCCGACCAGTCGATGCATGAAAAGACCGCCGTCGCCGATCTGATCGAGGAAATTTATGTCTCGCTGCGTCAGGCCGACGAGGTGGCGATCAACGATCTGTTCAAGGTGCTGAAAGCCGCCACGACCGAGGCCGAGCGTGCAAAGGCGATTGCCGCCATCGACGGGTTCGAAAGCCATGTCGTGCCGATCATCGCCGATATCGATGCGGGCTTTGGCAACGAACACGCCACCTACCTTCTGGCCAAGGAACTGATCAAGGCGGGCGCCTGTTGTTTGCAGATCGAAAACCAGGTGTCGGACGCGAAACAATGCGGCCATCAGGATGGCAAGGTCACCGTCCCGCGTGAGGATTTCATCGAAAAGCTGCGCGCCTGCCGTCTGGCATTCGAGGAAATGGGCATCGAGCAGGGCGTTATCGTGGCGCGCACCGACAGCCTTGGTGCCGGTCTGACGCAAAAGGTGCCGGTCAGCCAGCGCCCGGGCGATCTGGCCTCGCAATACATCAAATGGCTCAAGGTCGAACCGATCACCGAAGACAGCCCGATTCAGGAAGGTGAACTGGCGCTGTATCAGGGCGGCGAATTTGTCCGTCCGGTGCGGTTGCCCAACGGTCTGTTCCCGTTCAAGGCCGGGTCCGGTAAGGCCCGCGTGATCGAGGATTGCGTGGCCTCGCTGACCCAGGGCGGTGCCGATCTGTTGTGGATCGAAACCGACACGCCGAATGTGGACGAGATCGCCAGCATGGTGAACGAAATCCGCAAGAGCGTGCCGAACGCCAAACTGACCTACAACAACTCGCCCAGTTTCAACTGGACGCTGAACCTGCGCAAGCAGGTGCGCAGCCAGTGGATCGCCGATGGCAAGATCACTGCCGCCGACTACCCCGAGGGCAACGAGTTGATGAAGGCCGATTACGACGCCACCGATCTGGGCCACGAGGCGGATGCCCGTCTGCGCCGGTTCCAGACCGATATCTCGGCCCGCGCCGGGGTGTTCCACAACCTGATCACGCTGCCGACATTCCACCTGACGGCGAAGTCGATGGACGAACTCAGCCGTGGTTATTTCGGCGAGGACAAAATGCTGGCCTATGTCGCCACCGTGCAGCGTGAAGAAATCCGGCGCGGCATTTCGGCGGTGAAGCACCAGCACGAGGTCGGTTCGGATCTGGGCGACAGCTTCAAGGAAATGGTCGGGGGGGAACGCGCGCTGAAGGCGGGCGGTAACCACAACACGATGAACCAGTTCGCGGCGGAATAACGCCGTACGGGAAAGGCGTCCGGGGGATGGTGACTCTTACCCCGGATGCCTCTGCGCCGCCTCCGGCTGGGGCGGCGCAGTTTTATTGATACCGCAGGGCGTCTTCGGGGCGGATCTCGCGGATGATCCGGGCGGGATTGCCGCCGCAGATCACCCCGGCCGGGATATCCGACCGCACCACCGATCCGGCCGCGATGATTGCGCCGGTGCCGATCGTCACGCCGGGCAGAATGGACACTCCTGCGCCGATCCAGACATCATCGCCGATGGTCACCGGATGGGCATATTCCAACCCCTGATTGCGCCGCGCGGCATCGAGCGGATGCCCGGCCGTATAGATCCCGACATTGGGCGCGATGAAGCAGTTGTCGCCGATGGTCACCCTGGCGCCATCAAGGATGACAAGGTTCACATTGGCGTAGAAATTCTCGCCGACCTCGATGTTGAAACCGTAATCGCAATGGAACGGCCCCTCGACCACGATCTGCTTGCCGACTTTGCCCAGAAGACGGCGCAGCAACGCATCCTTATGCGCCGCCGCATCCGGGTGCAGCGCGTTCAATTCATGCAGGATGCTCTTGGCCGCGCGGCGTTGTTCCAGCACGGCCGGATCGTAATTGGCGTCATACAGCAGGCCCGCCGCCGCCTTTTCCATCTCGTTCATCTGACGTCCTCCTGTTGGTATCCCGACAGAAACATATCTTCGGGCGCCCGATCCGGGCAAGCGGGCGAAGCGCGGGTGGCCGGTTTGCGCCCGGCCACCCGCGGTGTCATTCCGCCCCGTTCGTCCGGTTCCACCGGATCGAGGACCATAGCGCGATCCCGATCAGCACCGCGCCCGCAAGGCCGGTGATCACCTCGGGGATATGTACGAAGGTCTGCACATACATCACCACCGCCAGCGCGGTGATTGCATAGAACGCGCCGTGTTCCAGATAGCGATATTCCGACAGGGTGCCCTTTTCGACCAGCATGATGGTCATCGACCGCACATACATCGCCCCGATGCCCAGCCCAATGGCGATGACGAACAGGTTCTGGCTCAGGGCAAACGCCCCGATCACGCCATCAAAGCTGAACGAGGCATCCAGCACCTCCAGATACAGGAACGCGCCGATGCCGCCCTTGGCCGCCGTCGACAGGGTTTCCTTCTGGGTGCTGTCCAGCAGCCCGCCCAGAACCTCGACCAGCAGGAATGTCAGCAGCCCCCAGATCGCGGAATTGACGAACACCACCCGTTCCGTGCCCTCGTGCCCCTGCGCGAAGCCGAGGATCAGGATCAGCACCACCGCCACCTCGATCCCCCGGATCGAGGCATAGCGCGCCATATGCCGTTCCAGCCAGCGCACCCAATGCACGTCCTTTTCGTGATCGAAGAAAAAGCTGAGCCCGACCATCATCAGGAAAGTGCCGCCGAAGGCCGCGATCGGCAGATGCGCGTCATGCATGATGCGGGCGTATTCGGCGGGCTGCGAGGCCGCCATGACAAGTGCCTGCCACGGCCCGATCTTTGCCGCGATCACTACGATCAGCAGCGGGAATACGATCCGCATGCCAAAGACCGCGATGATGATGCCCCAGGTCAGGAAGCGTTTTTGCCACACCGGCGACATCGTCTTCAGCTTGTTGGCGTTGACGATGGCATTGTCGAAGGACAACGAGATTTCCAGAATCGCCAGCACACAGCAGACGAAAAAGATCGTCGCCGTGCCGCCGAGCGTGCCGGTCGTCTGCCAGCCGAGCCACGCACCGAGCGCCAGCCCCAGAATGGTCACAATGAATGCCCAGCGGAAATAACCGAGCATCGAGCCCCCGGCCACAGACTTCGGCCCGCCGGAGAGGTTGGTTGGATTGGTCATGAAAGACAGTCCAGGCGGCTGGAACAGTTTGGTGCCGACATCACAGACGCGCCGCCACGTCCGCCAGAGGGGCCCGGTCACCGAACGAATGTGCCCTTCGGGGCCGTAGCGGCCCGCTGACACAACGACGTGATTATAGCGTGCCACGCGGGCGTGAGCAACAGGGCAGCTTAGCCCTGCCGCCGCAATCCGCGCAGCGCCGCGCCCAAGGCGATCAGCACCGCCAGAAGCGCCAGCAGGCTGGGCAGATGCCCGGCGATGGCGCGCCAGTCGGGCTTGACGATCTGCGCGGTGGTGTAGGTATCGGCGCTATATTGGCACAGATACAGATCGCTGGCGTGCGCGGTCATATCCGCATCGATCCTGGCGCGCAGATCGTCAAGCTGCGGCGCGCGGCCGGGCAGCGCGGTCAGCCGCAGCAGGGCTTCGCGCGTAGCGGCGAGATAGGCATGGGCGCAGGTGTTGAACGGGCTGGCCTCGTCGGTGACGGTGCCGGGCATCAGGCCCCAGAAGCAATAGGTGAACTGGATCGCGGCGTAATTCGTCAGGCGGCGCAGGGTGTCATCGGGCGGATAATGCCGCGCGGCCAGATCAAGGATCTCGCTGCGGTGACGGGCCAGTACCGCCATCTGCCCATGTTCCAGACTGGCGATCGGGATGCCGTCCGGATCGGCGACCATACGCGCGCCATGCGCCTGCGCGAGCGGCGCGGCAGTGATCGTCAGGGCAAAGATGGCGCGAAACAAGGCGGAGTTCATGCGGTGACCGCTGCAAGGGGCGCCCTCCGCCGGGGCGGAAGGCGCCGTTCTCATGCCAGTACGGCGGGGCGGCGGCGGGGTTCCAGCCGCGCCTCGGCCAGCGCGCCGAAGGTCAGCCCGATCACCACCCACAAGATCGCGTGGAGGCCGATGGTCGTGGTGCGGAACCCCCACAGCCGGTCGGCGGCGAAATCGGCGGGGACCTCGTTCACCGAGGGCAGGGCGATCTGAACCACCGCGATGACGATCAGCCAGGCCGCTCCGGCAATGACGCTCGCCGTCCAGGGGCCGTAACCGGCCCAGAGCCGCCGCGCCAGCAGCACCGCCAGAACCATCACCGCGACCGAGACCGCCAGCAGCAGGAAGAACAACGAGGTCCGCGCCCCGATGGTTTCCGGGCTGCCGACGGCAGGCGGATTGGCGGGATATTTGATCTGCGGCACCAGCACGACCGCAACGAACGCCGCCACCGCCAGCAGGGCCGAGGTGGCCCGTGCCCCAAGTGTCGTCACCCGCCCGTAGCTATAGGCAAACACCAGCGCAAAGATACCGCCCACCGCCGCGCCGTAAACCAGCAGCCCGGTGGCCAGCCCGATGGTGGATTGGGTAGCGCGGCTGACGATCTCGGGTTCCGGGGCTTCGCCTGCGGCGGCGGCTTTGTGTTCTTCCAATCCGATGGCGTAATCGACCTCGGGTTCGCCGAAAGTATAGGCAAAGCCAAAGGCCAATACCGCCGCGATCAGCCCGGCAATCATGCCGCGCAGCAAAAGAGAACCGACCATGTGCGCCTCCTCAGTGGCAGGGAAAGCCGAGAAGGTGGCGGCCGTCATGCACGAATTCATGCACATACATGCCGTCGAACAGCGCGACCGCGCCTTCCTCGGCGCCGACGAAATAAATCGCCAGCACGAGGATCAGCCCGGCGAACAGTGCCCAGGGAAGAAGTTGGCCGAGGGGCAGCGGAATTGGTACGGCTGGCGCAAAGGCAATGTCAGTCATCATGATCTCCTGGGATATCGCGTCCCGCTGAGGTTTCCGGCACCTGCCAGAGGTCTGACTTCCGAGGGTTCGGTTACAGTGGCGCGACCGCGCCGGACTTGCACCGGCTTCTCTGGACACTGCCGCAATGCCATCGTTAGACGGGCGGGCCGGGCCTGTCAATTCGCGCGACAGGCCAGGTCCAGCGGCCGGTCATAGCGGCGCATCCAGTCATCGGGCGGCGGTGTGCCGGTCAGGAACAGGTGCTGGCGCAGGGTGGTGCGGATTTGCGCGGTGCCGTGGCGATCGGTGGCGATATCCTCGAACTGGCGGGCGTGCAGCAGCGACAGGACACGCTGTTTCAACTGCCACAGGTCGGGCCGCCCAAAAGCCGCGAGCTGCGCCTGAAACGCGGCATGGCGGGTGGCGGCGCCCGGTTGGGGCTGCTGCGGATGGGGCGGGAAGATATGCGCGACGGGGCTGTATCCGGCGGGCAGCGGCGTCGTGCGGGCGTGGCGG
>DASWPI010000034.1:0-25453 GCA_036398515.1 Paenirhodobacter sp. | reverse complement strand
ACCGACGAAACTTCTGGAACCCTTGTCTGCGCCGAGGAAGAAATCATGGAATCGAAAGCCGTCTCCGGTATCGCCTTTTCCCGTGACGAGGCGAAGATCACCGTTTTCACCGTCGAAGACCGTCCGGGCGTCGCCTCGGCGATCTTCGGGCCGCTGGCCGATGCCGGTGTCAACGTCGATATGATCGTGCAGAACATCTCGGAAAAGGACTATGACGAGCATCACACCGGTGCCGTCACCGACATGACCTTTTCGTGTCCGATCAATCAGGTCGCCCGCGCCACCAAGGCGCTGGAAGACGCCAAGACCGCCGATCAGATCAAATATGATGAACTGATCATCGACACCGATGTGGCCAAGGTTTCGGTCGTTGGCATCGGCATGCGGTCACACGCGGGGGTTGCAGCGAAGATGTTCGCGGCGCTGGCCCGTGAAGGCATCAACATCAAGGTCATCACCACGTCCGAGATCAAGATTTCGGTGTTGATCGACCGGAAATATATGGAACTGGCCGTGCAGGCGCTCCATGATGCTTTCGGACTGGAGAACGCGGCCTGAGTTGACGCCCAGGCCCTTGGAATGACGGGGGCGCGGAACGGAAATGGATCGCAGTAAAGGCGACAGCCGCACGTTGTTGCGCAGATTGCGCGACACGTTGGCGGTGCCGGGCGACGGTCAGCTGCGGCTGGATCGGATCACCAGCCTGATCGCCGATTCGATGGGAACCGAGGTTTGCTCGATCTACCTGTTCCGCGATCCCGAAACGCTTGAACTTTGTGCGACCGAGGGGCTGAATCCCGCCTCGGTCCATCACACCCGGATGCGTCTGGGCGAAGGTCTGGTGGGGCGCGTCGCGCGCACCGGCACGCCGATCAACACCGGCGATGCCCCCGCCGCGCCCGGCTTTCGCTACATGCCCGAGACCGGCGAAGAAATCTATTCCAGCTTCCTCGGCGTTCCGATCCAGCGGGTCGGGGAAAAGCTGGGCGTGCTGGTGGTGCAGTCGAAACAGGCGCGGCAATTTCTGGAGGACGAGGTCTACGGGCTGGAAGTTGTCGCCATGGTTCTGGCCGAGATGACCGAGCTGGGCGCCTTTTCCGCCGATCACGGCATTGGGGCGACGCATCGTTTCCCGGTGCTGTTCCGCGGCGCCACCGGCCAGGAGGGCGCCGCCGAAGGCCGGGTCTGGCTGCACGAACCGCGCGTGGTGGTGACCAATCCGGTGGGCGATGACCCCGATGCCGAACGGCTGCGTCTGGAAGAGGCGATCACCGCCCTCCGCGCGCAGATCGACGACATGCTGGACAACGCCACCGGCATGGACAAGGAACAGCGGCAGGTGCTTGAGGCCTACAAGATGCTGGTGCGCTCACGCGGGTGGCTGGCACGGATGGTCGAGGATATCGGCGCCGGGCTGTCGGCCGAGGCCGCGGTGGAAAAAGAGCAATCCATGGCGCGGGCGCGGCTGGAACAATCGCCCGATCCGTATATCCGCGAGCGGCTGAATGATCTGGCCGATATCTCCAACCGGCTGCTGCGGCTGTTGACCGGTCAGGGCAAGGATACCGGGGCCGAACTGCCGGAAAACCCGGTGCTGGTGGCGCGCAACATCGGCCCCGCCGAATTGCTGGATTATGGCCGCAGGCTGAAGGGCGTGGTGCTGGAGGAAGGATCGGTGGGCAGCCATGCCGCCATCGTCGCCCGCGCGCTGGCCATTCCGCTGGTCATCCATGCCGGACGGATCACCACCGAGGCGCTGAACGGCGATACGATCCTGGTCGATGGCGATCAGGGCGTGGTCCATCTGCGCCCCGAGGAAACCATTGTCGCCGCCTTCCGCGACAAGATCGCGATGGCGAACGAGGCGCAGAAACGCTACGCCGACCTGCGCGACCTGCCCGCGATGGCGACCTGTGGCCAGACCGTGTCGCTGATGATGAATGCCGGGCTGATGGCCGACCTGCCGTCATTGCATGGGTCGGGCGCCGATGGCGTCGGGCTGTTCCGCACCGAATTGCAGTTTCTGACCCGCTCGCGGGTGCCGCGCCGGGGTGAATTGGCGGCGCTGTATAAACGCGTCATGGATGCGGCGGGCGACAAGCGGGTGCAGTTCCGCACGCTGGACATCGGCTCGGACAAGGTTCTACCCTATATGAAGCCGCAAGATGAACCCAACCCCGCGATGGGCTGGCGTGCGATCCGGGTCGGGCTGGACAAACCCGGTGTGCTGCGGATGCAGTTGCAGGCGTTGCTGCGCGCCTCCGAGGGGCGGCCGATGTCGGTGATGTTTCCCTTTGTGGCGACGCCCGACGAATTCCACGCCGCACGCAGCGCGTTGTTGCGCGAACGTGACCGTGAGGCCGCGCTTGGCCGTGTCGTGCCGCAGGACCTGCGGATCGGCGCGATGCTGGAAACGCCGTCCCTGGCCTTTGCGCAGGACAGCTTCTTTGCCGCCTGTGATTTCATTTCCATCGGCGGCAACGATCTGAAGCAGTTCTTCTTTGCCGCCGACCGCGAAAATGAACGGGTGCGGCGCCGTTACGATACGCTGGACAACGCCTTCCTGACCTTCATCGAGCGCGTGATCGTGCGGTGTCAGCACAGCAATACCGCGCTCAGCTTCTGTGGCGAGGACGCGGGCCGCCCGATCGAGGCGCTGACATTCGCCGCGCTCGGCATCCGTATCCTGTCGATGCGCCCGGCCTCGATCGGGCCGGTCAAGCATCTGATCCGGCGCGCCGATCTGACCGAATTGCGGCAGGTGATCCAGCGGGCCCGCAATGAGGGCGCACAGAACCTGCGCCCGGCGGTGACAGCCTATCTGTCGGGGCTGTAATCAGCCCGCCGACAGGTGTTCATACAGGATCGTGGCGCCCAGCCCGATCAGGGCAAGGCCGCCGATGACCTCGATCACCTTGCCGAACCGATGCCCCAGAAAGCGGCCAGTCATCAGGCCCATTGCACTCATCATCATCGTCGCCACACCGATGGCGGCGGCAATCACCAGAATATTGACATCCAGAAACGCCAGCGACACCCCCACCGCCATCGCGTCAATCGAGGTGCCCACCGCCGTCGCCACCAACCGCCAGAACGAGGCCGGAGGCGCCACCTGACCGGCCTGGCGGTTCAATGCCTGGGTCATCATGTGCAGGCCCACACTGCCCAGCAGGGCGAAGGCGATCCAATGGTCCACCGCCGCCACATAGCGGCTGGCGGCCATGCCCATCGCCCAGCCGATCAGCGGTGTGATCGCCTCGATCCCGCCGAAAACGGCGCCGGTGCGCAATGCGGTGGACAGGTTGGGGCGTTGCATCACCGCGCCGCGCCCCAGTGCCGCGATAAAGGCATCAATCGACATAGAAACGGCAAGAACGCCGATGGTCAGCGGTGACATGGCACGATCCCGTGGGCGAAACCGACATACGCATCCCCGCCCGCAGAGACCCGTGCCGCAGCCGCAAACGCGCCCGCTACAGGCCACCTACGCAACCGGGGCAGATGCGTCAACCCACGTAGCCCCGGCTAAATTATCGTGATTTGCCGCGATGTTACGCCCATCATACCAGGTTGAAACCGGGTCAACGGCGGGCCATGCGCGCTACCAGTTCTTCGCGCAGCAGGCCTTCGTCCTGATGGCTGGCAATGGCCAGCCGCTTCAGGCCGAAATGCACATGGGCAATTTCCTGGTAATAGCTTGTAAAGGCATAATTCACCGCCGCCCCGGCCACGGCCCCCAGAACCGGCGCGGTCTGTGCCGCCAGCTTCTGCCCCAGCACCGCCGAGAATTTCGGCGCCACCCGCGCGATCAGGCTGCTCAGCCCAGGTCCTGTCACCGTGACCTTGGCGGCGAAGAACCCCATGTCGGTGCCGTCATCCTTGGCCATCGGCCCGGCCGAGGCGAACACCCGCAGGCATTCTATCTTCACCTCATCCGAATCGGGGTCAAAGCCATGTTCGGCCGCAATCCCCTGGATCGCCCGCAACAGCATGGTGATGGTGAACGGCAGTTCCGCCGCAGATCCCGCCAGCCCGCCAAAGCCGCCCGCGGCCCCCATCGCCGTGGTCAGCGCCCGGTTCACCCAATCCGACCGGTCCCCCACCACATGGCGTGACCGCGCCGCCACCCCCATCGCGGTGGTCAGCGCCTTTTCGGTGGCGCCCTCCAGACCTGATCGCACCGGCGCTGGCAATTTGTTCAGCAATGTTTCGGCCGACCCGCCGATAAAGCCCAGAACCTGCATCACCGGCCCCGCCGCACCGCGATAGCGCCGGGCCAAGGCGTCCAGTTCAGTCACCACACCGGGGTCAGTCACCGGCAGCAGAATCTCTTGCGCCATCAAATCCTCCATTTTCCCGAATATGGGGCCGGAGGATGATTTCGCCAATATTCAGGCGGATTTCTGCGCAGATGTGGCGGAATTGTCGGGCACGGCCTTTTCGACCGGGCCACGCACCCCCTGCCATGCGCCGGGCAGCAGTTCCAGCGCCAGAACCCGCTCGGGGTTGGTGGGCGGCGGCATGATGACGCCCTCGATCTTCCAGAAGCCGAAGCGCCGATAATAGGGAAAATCACCGACCAGCAGCACCCGTTCCCAGCCCAGACGCCGCGCCTCGGCCAGGCTTTCCAGCATCAGCAGACCGCCCAGCCCCTCGCCCTGACGGGTCGGGTGAACCGCGACCGGGCCCAGCAATAGCACGCGTCGCGCCGCCACCTGCACCGGCCAATACCGGATCACCGCCGCCAGAATGCCGTCTTCGCGCAGGGTCAGGCACAGGGGGTGTATCTTGTCCACCCCGTCACGCAGCCGATAGGATGACAGGGCCGTCCGCCCGGGCGCGAAACACAGGTCATACAGCGCCTCGACGTCCCACCAGTCGGCCTCGGTTTCTTCCTCTAGCTGATACATGCGGCCCCCAAGGCGTTGCCGAATCCCTCGCGTATCGCGCCTAACACGCGTAAATGTCAGGTGCAATTCAGCGGAGCCACAGATGTTCTACAAACCTGCCCAGGGCCATGGCCTGCAACACAACCCGTTCAACGCCATCGTCGCCCCCCGCCCCATCGGCTGGATCTCGACACGTGGCACGCAGGGGGACAATCTGGCGCCCTATTCGTTTTTCAACGCCGTCGCCTATGTGCCACCACAGGTGATGTTCTCTTCGACCGCCTCCAAGCCGGACCGGGGCGACACCAAGGACACCGTGGCCCAGATCCGCGAATCCGGGGTGTTTTGCGTCAATATGGTCTCGCTGGCGCTGCTGGATCAGATGAATGCCAGCTCTGCCCCGCTGGCGGCGGGCGAGGATGAATTCCTGCGGGCCGGGATCGAAAAGGCGGAATGCGAAACCATCACCTGCCCGCGCGTCGCCCAGGCCACCGCATCGCTGGAATGCCGCCTGACGCAGATCGTGCCTCTGGCCGGGGTCTCTAACTTTCTGGTGCTGGGCGCGGTGACCGGGGTGCATATCCGCCCCGATTGCCTGCAGGACGGCCGCTATCTGCCGCCCGACCGGATGACACGTCTGGGCTACAAGGACTACGCCGTGGTGCGCGACACCTTTGAGCTGGACCGTCCCGGGGCCTGAGATCATGACGCGCGGACCCCAGACCCGGATGGACAGAATGATCGGTGTGATCGGCGGCTCCGGCCTTTATGAAATCGAGGGGCTGGAGGACGCGCGGTGGCGCGACGTCGAGACCCCCTTTGGCCCCCCATCGGACCAGATCCTGACCGGGCGGCTGAACGGGGTGGAAATGGCCTTCCTGCCCCGCCACGGGCGCGGGCATGTGCTGACACCATCCGATGTGCCCTACCGGGCGAATATCTTCGCGTTGAAATCGCTGGGGGTCAGCGATGTGGTGGCGGTCTCGGCGGTGGGGTCGCTGAAGGACAGCTATGCGCCGGGGGATTTCCTGATCGTCGATCAATATATCGACCGCACATTCGCCCGCGACAAAACCTTTTTCGGCCCCGGACTGGTGGGGCATGTGCCCTTCGCCCAGCCCGCCTGCCCGCATCTCGCCGCGCTCTGTGCCCGCGCGGCCGCGGATGTCACGGTGCATCGGGGCGGCACCTATGCGGCGATGGAAGGCCCGCAGTTTTCCACCCGCGCCGAAAGCCATCTGTATCGCCAATGGGGTGCCGATGTCATCGGCATGACCGGCATGCCCGAGGCCAAACTGGCCCGCGAGGCCGAGCTTTGCTACATCTGCATTGCGATGATCACCGATTACGATTGCTGGCACCCGGATCATGACGCCGTGGATGTGGCGCAGGTGGTGGCAACCGCCCACGCCAATGCCGGACGCGCCCGCGCCCTGATCGCCGCCCTGCCCGGCCTGATCGCCGGGGACAGGACCTGCGCATGCGGCCATGCGCTGGACGGCGCCATCATGACCGCCCCCAGCCATCGTGACCCCGCAATGATCGCCCGCCTGATGCCCGTCATGGGCCGCGTGCTGAAAGGGACCCCATGAAGACCGTCAAGGATTACATCCGCACCATCCCGGATTTCCCGCATGCGGGCATTCTGTTTCGGGATGTCACCACATTGTTTGCCGATGCGCGCGGTTTCCGCATGGCGATCGATGAAATGCTGCACCCTTGGGCGGGCGAGGCCATCGACAAGGTGGTGGGGCTGGAGGCGCGAGGCTTCATCCTGGGCGGCGCCATCGCGCATCAGCTGTCCACCGGCTTTGTGCCAATCCGCAAACAGGGCAAGCTGCCGGGCCGCACGCTCTCGCAAAGCTATCAGCTGGAATATGGTCAGGCGGTGATGGAGATCCACGACGATGCCATCCGCCCCGGCGAACGGGTGCTGATCGTCGATGATCTACTGGCGACGGGGGGCACCTGTCAGGCCGGGGCGCAGTTGATCCAGCGTCTGGGGGGCGTGATCGTCGGGTGTTCTTTCATCGTCGATCTGCCGGAACTGGGCGGACGGCGGCTATTGGACAGGCAGGGGCTGAACACCCATGTGCTGTGCGAATTCGACGGCGCCTGATCTGGGCCGCGCCTAACGCAGCAACGCCCCCGGGTTCAGGATGCCCCGCGGGTCCAGCGCCGCCTTGACCGCCCGCATCATCGCCAGTTTCGCCGGGTCGGCATAGCGTTCCAGATCCTCGACCTTATAGCGCCCGATGCCGTGTTCGGCCGACATCGAGCCGTTGAAGCCATGCACCACCAGATCATGCACCGCCTGTTTGACCCTGCCCGCGTCATAGTCGGCCCGGCTGCGGCCCTGTGCCGGAAAGACATTGTAATGCAGGTTGCCATCCCCGACATGGCCAAAACAATTCACCCGCATATCCCCCATTGCCGCCAGCATCGCATCGGCCTGAACAATGAACCGTGGCAGATCGGCGATGGGCACCGAGATGTCATGGCTACAGATCGCGCCAATGCGCCGGTTCGCCACCGGCAGGTTTTCCCGCACATCCCACATCGCGCGGGCCTGCGTGCCCGATTGCGCGATGACCGCATCCAGGACCAGATCACCCGCCGCCTGATACAGATCGGCAAAGGCCGCCTCGACATCCATCCCCTGCGGCAGCCCCAGTTCCATCAACACCATCCACGGCGGGTCCTGATCGAAGGGATAATGCAGATCCATCCCCACCTCGCGCTGAAAGGTCAGCCCCTGCCGTGAGATCAGCTCAAACGCCGACACACAACCGGCGAACCGGTGCTGCGCCACCGCCAGCAACGCCACGGCCGCCGCCGGGTCAGGCACGGCGAACATCGCCAGCCCCTCGACGGCGGGCGGTTCAAACAGCCGCAGCGCGGCGGCGGTGATGACGGCCAGCGTGCCCTCGGCCCCGATCAGCAGATCGCGCAGGTCATAGCCGGTGTTGTCCTTGCGCAGCCGTGTCAGCCCCTGCCAGACGGTGCCATCGGCCAGCACCGCCTCGATCCCCAGACACAGCGCGCGGGCATTGCCATAGCGGATCACATTGACCCCACCGGCATTGGTCGCCAGACAACCACCGATCTGCGCCGTGCCCTGACTGGCCAGGGTCAGCGGAAACCGTCGCCCCACCGTCTCCGCCGCCGCATGCACCGCCGCCAATGTGGCGCCCGCCTCGATCACCAGGCTCTGGGTATCCAGCGCCCGCACAGCGGTCATCCGTTCCAGCGACAGCAGGACACAGTCCGCGCCGTCGCCCTTGACCTGTCCACCCACCAGCCCGGTGCCGCCGCCATAGGGAATGACCCCCACCCGCGCGCGATGCGCCACCTGCAATACCTGCGCAACCTGTTCGGTCGTGCGCGGCTTGACCAGCACGCCCGCACGCCCCGGCCAACGCCCGCGCGGCTCTTCCAGATAGCGCGGGGCGGGCGCGAACACCTCGATCCCTGCCGCCTGCAACCCGTCCAGAAATGCCGTATCCATGATTGCGCCTTTCAGTCTGCGCCAAAGTTCCGGGCGCATATGCCGGGGCGCAACGCCGCCTCAGCCCACATTCGTCCGCCCCCGGCGATCCACCCGCAGATTGGAAAACAGCACATGGTTGCGCCAACGCCCGTTGATCTGCAAATAGGCCTGCGCCACGCCTTCATATTTGAAACCGCACCGCTCCAGCGCCCCGCGCGAGGCCACGTTTTCCGGCAGGCATGCCGCCTCGATCCGGCTCAGATCCAGAACGTGGAAGGCGTAATGCACCACGGCCTCTATCGCCTCGCGCATGTAGCCCTGCCGGGCGTAGCGTGCGCCGATCCAATATCCCAACGTCCCCGCCTGCGCCGGTCCGCGGCGAATATTATCCAAGGTGATCGCCCCCAGAACCCGGCCATCCTCGCGCCGGATCATGAAAAACGGTACCGCCATCCCCGAAACCTCGGCCCGGGTCGCCCAGTAAACCCGGTTGGTAAAGGCCTTTTTGGTCAGATGGTCCGCAGACCAGCCGGGTTCCCAAGGCGTCAGGAAATCCCGGCTTTCGGCACGCAGTAGCGCCCAGTCCCGAAAGTCGCCATGCGTCGGCAGCCGCAGCGTCATCCGCGCGGTCTCGACATGCGGCTTGCGACGACGGAGCAGCATCAGGCCGCAAGCCTGCGCCGCAACTCCTCCAGACCGGGCGCATCGGCGGCCGGTCCATACAGCGCCAGCGCCGGTTCATCCTGCGCAATCATCCGTTCGGCATAGCCGCGCACCTCGGCGGTGCTGACCGCGTCGATCCGCGCCGAAACCTCGGCCAGATCCGGCACCCGGCCCCAAATCGCCAGATTGCGCGCCAGACGTTCGGCGCGGCTGGAGGCGCTTTCAAGCCCCATCAGCATGCCGGCCTTCATCTGCGCGCGGGCACGGGCGACCTCGGCATCGGACATATCCTCGGCGGCGCGCTTCAGCTCATCGACCGTCAGCAGGCCAAGCCGGGCCACCTCATCCTCGGAGGTGCCAGCGTAGATCGTCACCATGCCGGTGTCATCATAGGCCCCAGCCTGCGCGAAGATCGAATAGCACAGCCCGTGTTCTTCGCGGATCTTCTGAAACAGGCGGCTGGACATGCCGCCCCCCATCGCCGTGCTGTAGACCTGCGCGGCATACAGATCGGCGTCGGTATAGGACGGCCCCTCAAACGCCAGGGCGAAATGCACCTGTTCCAGCGTTTTCACCTCACGCCGCTCGGACCCCGACCAGGTGGCCAGTTGCGGTGCCGGTTGTTGCACCGCCGACAGACCGCCAAAGATCGTCTCGGCCTGTTTGACGATGGCATCATGATCCACCGCGCCGGCCGCCGCCACGATCATCTGCGCCGGGCCGTAATGTTCGCGCACGAAGCCCGCCAGATCATCGCGGCCAAACGCCGCCACCTTTTCCGCCGGTCCCAGAATGGTGCGGCCGATGGCCTGATCCGGGTAGGCGGCCTCTTGCAGCCAATCGAAAATGATATCGTCGGGGGTATCCAGCGCCTGGCCGATCTCTTGCAAGATGACGTTGCGCTCGACCTCCAGTTCGCGCTGATCGAACACCGGATTCAGCACGATATCCGACACCACATCCAGCGCCAGCGGCACGTCTTCGCCCAGCACACGGGCGTAATAGGCGGTCATCTCACGCGAGGTATAGGCGTTGATATAGCCACCCACATCCTCGATCGCCTCGGCGATCTGCAGGGCCGACCGGGTCGCCGTACCCTTGAACGCCATATGTTCCAGAAAATGCGCGATGCCGTTCTGCTCGGGGCGTTCATGCCGCCCCCCCGCCATCACCCAGACCCCCACCGAGGCCGAGGCCAGTCCGGGCATAGGTTCGGTGATGATCCGCAGCCCGTTCGTCAATGTGGTGGTGCGGATCATTGGCGACGCTCCTTGCGGACCAGGGCTTCCAGCGCGGCCAGATCATTGGCGACGCGGGTCACCCGCTCGGGCCGGTCGAACAGATCGGCCATATGCGGCGGCAGCGCCGGACGGATGCCCGAGGCACGCGCCACCGCATCGGGGAATTTCGCCGGATGCGCCGTGGACAGGCTGATCATCGGCGTCGCCGGATCACGGTCCAGCGCCGCATTGGCCACGCCAACGGCCACGGCGGTGTGCGGGCAGATCAACTGCCCCGTGGTGCCCAGCGTGTCGGTGATGATCTGCAAGGTGCCCGCCTCATCCACCGATCCGCTGTCATATTGCGCCCGCAGATGCGCCATTGCATTGGCGGAAATGCGGAAGGTGCCGGTGGTCTTCAACTCATCCATCAAGGCGGCGATGGCCGCCCCGTCGCGGCCATAGGCCCAGAACAGCGCGCGTTCGAAATTCGAGCTGATCTCGATATCCATCGACGGGCTGATCGAGGGGCGCACCCCGTGCTTGGTGTAATCCCCGCCCTTCAGGCAGCGGTCCAGAATGTCATTCTGGTTCGTCGCAATCACCAGACGGTCAACCGGCAGCCCCATTTCCTTGGCCAGGAACCCAGCGAAAATATCGCCGAAATTGCCGGTGGGCACGGTGAAGCTGACCTTGCGATGCGGTGCGCCCAGGGCCACGGCAGCGGTGAAATAATACACGATCTGCGCCAGAACCCGGGCAAAATTGATCGAATTCACCCCGGCCAGACCAACCTCGTCGCGGAAGGCAAAGTCGTTGAACATATCCTTCAACTTGCCCTGGCAATCGTCGAAATCACCATCCATCGCCAAGGCGTGGACATTCGATTCCACCGGGGTGGTCATCTGACGCCGCTGCACCTCGGACACCCGGCCATGCGGATACAGGATGAACACATCCACATTGTCCAAGCCGCGGAACGCCTCGATCGCCGCCGATCCGGTATCGCCCGAGGTTGCCCCGACAATGGTGACCTTGCGGTTCTGTTTCGCCAGCTCGATCTGGAACAGCTGCCCGATCACCTGCATGGCGAAATCCTTGAACGCCAGGGTCGGGCCGTGGAACAGCTCCAGCAGGAAATGGTTGGGCGCCAGCTGCACCATCGGCGCGCGCGCCACATGGTCAAAGCCCGCATAGGCGCGGGTGATGGCGCCGCGCAGTTCGGCATCCGTGAAGGTCTCGCCGGTGAAGGGCTTCATCACCCGAAAGGCGACCTCTTCGTAGCTGAGGCCCGCCAGCGCCGCGATGTCATCGGCGGTGAAGGTCGGCACCGTTTCCGGCACATACAAACCACCATCACGCGCGAGGCCGGTCAGCATCGCCTCGCCAAAACTCAGAACCGGGGCCTGACCCCGGGTAGAAACATAGCGCATCCGTCACCCTTCAGATCTGTTGGCGCGTGATACGCCAGATCCGGCGGGCTGTCACGCCTGCCCGTGGCGGAAGCGCAAAAAGGGGATCGCGCCGGCGCAGACCGCCGCGCCCCCGAAATATCCAGCGAAGAATGGATCGACGCGCGCTTTGCCCGCAACATCCTGCGGGCAAAGCGCCGCCGCCGCCGTGGTCGGCCCGAAAGGAACCCGTCAGGCCATCAGCGCGTAAAATCCGCGCTGTGCCAGCAACGCGGCAAAATGCAGGAACAGATACAGCAGCGAGAAATAAAAGAATTTCCGCTCGGCCCGGTAATCGTCGGCCATCGCCGCCTCTTCGGGGCGGCGCATCAACTGCCACGCGCCCAGAATGAACAGCAGGTTCAGCACCGCCGAGACCGCCAGGTAGATCGGCCCGCCGATCGCGGTGAACCCCATGCCCACCGCGACCGGCGCCAGCACCAGCGCATAGATGAAAATATGCCGCCGCGTGACCTTGCGCCCATGCGTCACCGTCAGCATCGGCACGCCCGCCTTGGAGTAGTCATCCTTCATGAACAGCGCCAGCGACCAGAAATGCGGCGGCGTCCACAGGAAGATCACCAGAAACATGGCGATTGATTCGATGCTGATGCCACCGGTCGCACAGGCCCAGCCGATCATCGGCGGAAACGCCCCCGCCGCGCCCCCGATCACGATGTTCTGCGGCGTGCGGCGTTTCAGCCAGACGGTATAGACCACCGCGTAGAAAAACACGGTGAAGGCCAGGAACAGCCCGGCGAACAGATTGGCGGTCAGCGTCAGCATCACCACCGCCAGAACCGACAGCAACAGCCCGAACCCCAGGGCATCGCCCTCGGTCACCCGGCCCATCGGAATCGGGCGGGTCGCGGTGCGGCGCATCACCTTGTCGATATCGGCATCATACCACATGTTCAGCGCGCCGGAGGCGCCGCCCCCCAGGGCGATGAAGAAAATCGAGGCCAGCGCCGTCAGCGGATGCATCGTGCCCGGCGCCACGATCAGCCCGACAAAGGCGGTGAAAACCACCAACGACATCACACGGGGCTTCAGCAGGGCGAAGAAATCACCCATTCGCGCCTCACCCTGGCCTTCTCGCTGGGTCAAGGAAATGTCGCTCATCTGCAGACCTCGGTTGGTTCGCATTCTTGCATTCGGTAAGACCGGCGCCCGGAACCATTGCCTGTCCAGCCCACCGGCACGGGTGCCCCGCAAGGCCCCGACGTTGCGCCCTGCTTAACCGCGAATACCGCGATCGTCCAGCCAAGGTTATCCTTTACGCCATCAATCCCACATGACGCGCCGCGCCCCGTATGATGCGCCAGACGGCGAAAGATGCAAGCGGTGCTTCCTTTCCCTGACCGGACATATATGTAAGGGGGCGACATTCGCCCGCAAGGGATGCCCCACCCGACGGTGCGGGCAACCAAGGAGGACCAGATGACCGACGACCGTTTCGCGCCTTTCGATACCCGGATTGATCAATCCGCCGCGCTGACCACCCTGCGCGCGGCCACGCAGGGCGCCGAGGACGGAGAGTTGTTTCTGGAACGGCGCCGGTCGGAATCGCTGGTGTTCGATGACGGGCGGGTGCGCAATGCCTCGTATGATGCCTCCGAGGGGTTCGGCCTGCGCGCGGTGCGCGGCGAGGTGGCGGGCTATGCCCATTCGACCGAAATCTCGGAAGCCGCGCTGAAACGCGCCGCCGAAACCGCCCGTCTGGCGGTGGGCGACGGCGGCGGCACGCTGGCGGCGGCCCCTGCGGGCACCAATCAGCGGTTGTATAGCGATGCCGATCCGATGGCCGATGCCGCCTTTGGCGCGAAAATCGACATTCTGGCGGAAATCGATGCCTATACCCGTGCGCTGGACCCGCGTGTGGTGCAGGTCACGGCGTCGATGGCGGCCTCATTGCAAGAGGTGTTCATCCTGCGCCCCGATGGCGGGCTGGTCTCGGACATCCGGCCGATGGCGCGGCTGAACATCTCGGTCATCGTCGAGGATGCGGGGCGGCGCGAATCGGGCGGCAATGGCGGCGGCGGGCGCTATGGCCTGTCGGGGCTGATCGACGCGCGGCATTGGCAACCCGTCGCGCGCGAGGCATTGCGTATCGCCTTGATCAATCTGGATGCCGAACCCGCCCCGGCGGGGCAGTTCGATGTGGTTCTGGGGCCGGGCTGGCCCGGGGTTCTGCTGCATGAGGCGGTGGGCCACGGGCTGGAGGGGGATTTCAACCGCAAGAAAACCTCGGCCTTTGCCGGGCTGATGGGGCAACAGGTGGCGGCACGCGGCGTGACGGTGCTGGATGATGGCACCATCCCGGATCGGCGTGGGTCCATCACCGTCGATGACGAGGGCACGCCTTCGGCCAAAAACGTGCTGATCGAAGACGGTATTCTGGTCGGCTACATGCAGGACCGCCAGAACGCCCGGCTGATGGGCGTGGCGGCCACCGGCAATGGCCGGCGCGAAAGCTATGCCCATGCACCGATGCCACGGATGACCAATACCTACATGCTGGGCGGCGATGCCGATCCGGCCGCGATTCTGGCCGATCTGAAGGACGGGATCTATGCCGTCGGCTTTGGCGGCGGTCAGGTCGATATCACCAACGGCAAATTCGTCTTCAACTGCACCGAGGCCTACCGGGTCAGGAACGGTATCGTTGGCGCCCCGGTCAAGGGCGCCACGTTGATCGGCGATGGCCCCACCGCGATGCGGCAGATCCGCGCCATCGGTAATGATCTGGCGCTGGACCCCGGCATCGGCAATTGCGGCAAGGCCGGGCAATGGGTGCCGGTGGGCGTGGGCATGCCGACCCTGATGATCGGCGGACTGACGGTGGGCGGGTCGGCGGCCTGATCGGTCCTTGACCGGCCGCGCGTGCCGCGCGAGGTTCGCCCGATGGCCAGATACCTGCTGATCCGATCCTTTGCGCTTATGCTGAGCCTGCTGGCTGCCAGCGTGGTCGTTTTCGTGGCAATCGAGGTGGTGCCGGGCGATCCGGCCTCTTACATGCTGGGGATGAACGCCGCGCCCGATACCGTCGCGGCCCTGCGCGACCAATTGGGGTTGGATCAGCCACTGATGTGGCGCTACCTGCACTGGATTGGCGGCATGCTACACGGCGATTTCGGCACCAGCTATACCTACAAGGTGCCGGTCGCCGGGTTGATTGCCGACAGGTTGGCGCTGACGCTGCCTTTGGCGGGGCTGGCGTTGGGACTGTCGACGGCCCTGGCGGTGCCATTGGGGCTGATCGCGGCGGCGCAACGCGGCAAGGCGCTGGATACGGTGGTGATGGGCGTGGCGCAGCTTGGGATTTCGGTGCCCAATTTCTGGTTCGCCATGCTGCTGGTGCTGCTGTTCGCGCTGCATTGGCAGGTGCTGCCCGCGGGCGGCTTTCCGGGCTGGTCCGACCCGGTTGCGGGGCTGCGGGCGTTGATCCTGCCTGCGGTGGCGCTGGCCTTGCCACAGGCGGCGATCCTGGCACGGGTGCTGCGCGCCGCGCTGATCGAGACCCTGGCCCAGGATTATATCCGCACCGCCCGCGCAAAGGGGTTGAACCGCCGTCAGACATTGACCCGGCATGCGCTGCGCAATGCGCTGATCCCGGTGCTGACGATTCTGGGCATGCAATGCGCCTTTCTGATTGCCGGGGCGATCATCATCGAGAACGTGTTCTATCTACCGGGGCTTGGGCGTCTGATCTTTCAGGCGATCACCCAACGCGACCTGATCGTGGTGGAATCGGGGGTGATGCTGCTGGTGATCGCGGTGATCGCGGTCAGCTTCGTCACCGACCTGACCTATGCGCTGGTCGATCCGCGCCTGCGGGGATCGGCATGAGACCCGCCTTGATCCTGGGACTGTGCCTGACCGGGACGGCGCTTGCGGCGGGGCTGCTGTCGCTGATCTGGACGCCTTGGGACCCGACCGCTCTGGCGGTGACGCAAAAGCTGAGGCCGCCCTCGGCCGCGCATTGGTTCGGCACCGATCAACTGGGCCGCGATATCGCGTCGATGCTGATGGCGGGGGCGCGCACATCATTGCTGGTGGCGCTGGTGGCGGTGGGGATCGGCGCGGGCGTTGGGGTGCCGCTGGGTTTGGCGGCGGCGGCGCGGCGCGGCGGCGCGCTGGATGGCGGGCTGGCGCGGCTGAACGATCTGATCTTTGCCTTTCCGGCGCTGGTGACCGCCATCTTGCTGACCGCCAGTCTGGGGCCCTCGGCGACGAATGCGGTTCTGGCCATCGGCCTGTTCAATATTCCGGTCTTCGCGCGGGTTGCGCGGGCGGGCGCGCTAAGCCTGTGGACACTGGATTACATCCGGGCGGCACGGGTGGCGGGCAAGGGCCGGGCACGGATATCTGTCGAACATATCGTGCCCAATATCGCCAGCCTGCTGATCGTGCAGGCCACGATTCAGTTCTCGCTGGGTATTCTGGCCGAGGCCGGGCTGAGCTATGTCGGGCTGGGCGCACAGCCCCCCACCCCCAGCTGGGGCCGGATGCTGGCCGAGGCGCAGACCTTTGTAACCCTGGCGCCGCATGTGGCGCTGTTTCCGGGGCTGGCCATCGTGATCACGGTGCTGGGGCTGAACCTGCTGGGGGACGGGCTGCGTGACGCGCTGGACCCGCGACTGCGGGGGCGGCTGACATGAACCTGTTGTCGGTCGAGGGGTTGCGGGTCACCATCGGCGCCCAGCCGGTTGTGGAAAACGTCTCTTTCACCCTGGCACCGGGGGAGATCATCGGTCTGGTCGGGGAATCGGGATCGGGAAAATCCATGACCGCGCTGGCCATCATGGGATTGCTGCCCGAGGGGGCACGCGCCGATGGCGTGGTGGATTTCGACGGCCACCAGATGCTGACCCTGTCCGAAGGTGCGCTATGCGCGCTGCGGGGCGATGCGGTCGGCATGATCTTTCAGGAACCGATGACCGCGCTGAATCCGCTGATGACCATTGGCGATCAGGTGGCGGAAACGCTGATCGTGCATGGCCGGATGCACCGTGCGCAGGCGTTGCGGGTGGCGCGGGATCGGCTGGACCGGGTCGGGCTGACGGCGGATCGCTTCGCGCTCAGCCTGTATCCGCATGAATTGTCCGGCGGCCAACGTCAGCGGGTGGCCATCGCCATGGCCATCGCGCTGCGCCCCCGGCTGCTGATCGCCGACGAACCCACTACCGCGCTGGATGTCACCACGCAGGCGGGTGTGCTGGATCTGCTGCGGGATCTGGCGCGGACCGAGGATATGGCGCTGATACTGATCACCCATGACCTGACCGTGACCGCCAATATGGCCGACCGCGTGGTGGTGATGAAAGACGGTATCGTGGTCGAGGACCGCCCGACCCGTGCGCTGTTCTGCGCCCCGGCCCAGGGCTATACCCGCGCCCTGCTGCATGCCGCGCTGCCGCGCCCGCCCGGACCTGCGACGGCCCGGACCTGCGACGGGCCGGGCAGGACCGCGACACCGGCGCCCCTGCTGTCGGTGCAAAATGCCAGCCGCGCCTATCACCTGCCGCGACCGCGTCTGTTCGCCCTCCGGCCACGGATCGCAGCGGTGCAGGATGTGTCCTTCACCCTGAACGCGGGCGAGGCCCTTGGGTTGGTCGGCCCATCGGGGTGCGGAAAATCCACCCTGTCGCGCGCCATTCTGGGGCTGGACCCCCTGGATACGGGCACGATCACCCTGGCCGGGGTGCCCATTGCCCCCGGCATACCCCCCGCCACACGCGCCGCCATGCAAATCGTGTTTCAGGATCCATACAGCTCTTTTGATCCGCGCCAGGATGTCGAAACGCTGATCACGGAACCCTTCCATTCCGGTGGGAAGCCCGCCGATTGGCGCGACCGTGCCGCCGCCGCACTGCAGGATGTCGGCCTGTCGCCCGATGATGGCCGACGCTTCATCCACGAATTCTCGGGCGGTCAGCGGCAGCGTATCGCCATTGCCCGTGCGCTGATCACCCGCCCCCGGCTGATTGTGCTGGACGAAGCGGTTTCGGCGCTGGATGTGCGGGTCCGGGTGCAGGTTCTGAATCTGCTGGCCGCATTGCAGGCCAGCCACGGTCTGGCGTATCTGTTCATCTCGCATGACCTGTCGGTGGTGCGTTCGTTGACCACGCGCTGTCTGGTGATGGATGCCGGGCGGATCGTCGAGGACGGCCCGACCCCTGATATTCTGGATCACCCTCGCCATCCCGCCAGCCAACGGCTGGTCGCGGCGGTTCCGCAGATCCCTGCCCACTGGTTCCCCGCCCCCACACAGGAGATGCCCCGATGAAACCCGGCCCCCGAAACCTGATCACCGATGTCACAGGGCTGCATGTCGGCAATGCCCAGGATGTGCATCTGTTGTCCGGGGTGACGGTGTTGACGGCCGATCGCCCCTTTACCGCCGCCGTTCAGGTGATGGGCGGCGCCCCCGGCAGCCGCGAGACAGATCTGCTGGCCCCCGACAAGCTGGTCGAGGCGGTGGATGCGCTGGTGCTGTCGGGCGGGTCGGCGTTTGGGCTGGATGCGGCCTCGGGCGTGTCCGATGCGCTGCGCGCGGCGGGGCGCGGCTTTGCGGTGGGAGATATGCGGGTGCCCATCGTGCCCGGGGCCATCGTTTTTGACCTGCTGAACGGTGGCGCCAAAAACTGGACAGACAATCCCTATCGCGCCCTCGGCCGCACGGCGTTTGACGTGGCGGGCGTGGATTTCGGCATCGGCTCGGCCGGGGCCGGTCTGGGTGCGATGACCGGCACCTGGAAGGGCGGGTTGGGGTCTGCGTCGGTGGTGCTGGCATCGGGGTTTACCGTTGGCGCATTGGTGGTGGTGAACGCGCTTGGTTCGGCAACCGTCGGCGATGGGGCGCATTTCTGGGCCGCGCCCTGGGAACTGGATGAGGAATTCGGGGGCCTTGGCGCGGCGCAGACCTATCCCGCCACGACCGAACCCAAACCTGCCAAACAGTTGGGCGAGGCCACCACGATCGCCATCGTTGCCACCGATGCCCTGTTGACCAAGGCGCAGGCCCAGAGAATGGCGACGGCGGCGCATGACGGCATGGCCCGGGCCCTGGTGCCATCACACACGCCACTGGATGGCGATCTGATCTTTGCCGCGGCGACCGGGCACCGTCCGTTAACCGATCCGGTGACCGACAGCTTTGCGCTGTGCCACGCCGCCTCGACCTGTCTGGCCCGCGCCATCGCGCGCGGTGTCCATGCCGCGCGCCCGCAACCGGGTGACCGACAGGCCTGCTGGTCCAGCCAATTTGGCTAGCGCAAAGTTTTCATCCGGCGGCGCGCAGGATATGACGCCGATCAAGGCGCAATACATGAACAAGGCGCATGGTTTCCCCTTGAACAGGGACAAAGGCTGCGATGGGCAAGATGCACGGCACCGACGACAAAGACAAAGATCCGCACAGTGCTGAGCGTCGCATCGCATTGCCCCCCCTGACCCAGCAGGCGCGGCAGGGACGCTATCTGTTGATCGAACAGCTTTACCGTATCGCGGACCGCATTGGCGCCGACACCCCGGATGCCACACAGGCGCGGACGGAACTGCGCGATATTCTGGCCCGCATCGCGCAGGAAGACCGCAAATGAAAAGGCCACCCAGGCGACTGTCGCCGTGGATGGCCAGATCGTGCAGCCCGGACAGGCCTTAACGGCGGACGGGCCTCAGCGGCGGTGATCGTCTTCTTCGTCGTCATCCTCGCCATGCGGCAGGTTGAAGAAGCTGTCGGCGTCCGAGAAATCCTTGGGCGATTCCGTTTCGTCTTTCGAACCACCACCAAGGCCAAAACCTTCCAGCGCCGAAATCGACGACGGCAGGCGCGGTTCGGTGGTCATGCCCAGCGACTGTTCGGTCGAGACCAGCTTGCGGCGCTCGTCATCCGACATCACATCGGTGGCGTTCTTCTTGGCGGATTTCTGCACCTCGGCATCCAGTTCCGACTGACGGCACAGCCCCAGGGCCACCGGATCGACGGCGGTCATGTTCTGGATGTTCCAGTGGGCGCGTTCACGGATGGTGGCGATGGTCGGCTTGGTGGTGCCGATCAGTTTGGCGATCTGGGCATCGCTCAGCTCCGGGTGGAATTTCACCAGCCACAGGATCGAGTTCGGCCGATCCTGACGTTTCGACAACGGCGTATAGCGCGGCCCGCGACGCTTATCCTCACCCACGGCGGCCAGGTTGACCTTCAGCCGCAACCGATAGATCGGGTCTTTCTCGCCCTTGTCGATTTCCTTCTGATCCAGCTGATTATGCACGATCGGATCGAAACCCTTGACGCCTACGGCCACGTCGCCATCGGCGATGCCCTGCACTTCCAACTCGTGCATGCCGCAAAACTCGGCGATCTGCTTGAAGGTCAGGGTCGTGTTGTCCACGAGCCAGACGGCAGTGGCCTTGGCCATCAGGGGCTTGTTCGTCGTCATCAGAGCGATCCTTTGCGCATATCTCTCCCGGGCCGAGAAAGCGGCTGCGGCCCGGTTCCCCCGCGCCGCGGTCCATTTCTGGTGGGGAATTGTCCCGTTATATAGGGCGGAATGCACATAAGGGGAAGCAAAAATGCGATTCGCGGCGATCACGGCCCTGTTGATCAGCCTGGCCAATGCCTTGCCCGCCGGGGCCGAAGGCGAAAAGGCCGGACAATTCGATTATTACGTGATGGCGCTGTCGTGGTCCCCCGGTTGGTGCGCGACGGATGGCCGCAACCGTGGCGCGGCGCAATGCGATACCGGATCGAAGACAAGTTTCGTGCTGCACGGGCTGTGGCCGCAATATGAACGTGGCTATCCCAGCTATTGCCGCACCGCCGAGCGTGATCCCTCACGGGCGCAATCGGCGGCGATGCAGGACATCATGGGGGCGTCTGGGGCCGCGTGGTATCAGTGGAAGAAACACGGCCGCTGCGCCGGATTGCCCGCGACACGCTATTATGAAACCGCCCGCCAGGCCTATCGCCACTATCAGATCCCCGAGGTGTTCCGAAACCTGACCCGCGATGTCAAACTGCCCGCCTCTGTGGTCGAAGAGGCGTTCCTCGAGGCCAACCCCGGCCTGACCCGCGACATGGTCACCGTGACCTGCGATCAGGGCCGCATCGACGAGGTGCGGATCTGCCTGAACCGTGACCTGAGCCCCCGCCCCTGCGGCGCCGATGTGATCCGCGATTGTCGGATGACAGATGCGCTGATGGAACGCCCGCGCTGATCACCCCACCCGCAGCACGATTTTCCCGATATGGGCCGAGCTTTCCATCCGCGCATGCGCCTGCGCGGCCTGCGTCAGGGGAAATTCGCTGTCATGCAGCACCCGCAGCTTGCGGGCCTCCAGCATCGGCCAGACATATTGGCGCAGATCGCGGGCTATGGCGGCCTTGGCCGCATCCGATTGCGGCCGCAGTGTCGATCCGGTCAGGGTCAACCGCCGCATCATCACCTGGGCAAAGTTGATCTCAGCCTTGGCGCCCTCCAGAAAGGCGATGGAGACCAACCGCCCGTCCTCTGCCAATGACTTGATATTGCGCGCGATATAGCTACCGCCAACCATATCCAGAATCAGATCCGCGCCGCCTTGACCCTGCAGAACCCGGACGAAATCATCCTGACGGTAGTTGATCGCGGTGGCCCCCAACCCGGCAATCGCCTCGCATTTTTCCGCGCTGCCCGCCGTGGCGAAGACCCGCGCCCCCAAGGCCCGCGCGATCTGGATCGCCGCGGTGCCGATACCCGACGATCCCCCATGCACCAGGAATCGTTCCCCCGCGCGCAACCCGCCGCGCAGCACCACGTTCGACCAGACGGTGAAGCAGGTCTCGGGCAAGCACCCGGCGGTTTTCAGGTCCAGCCATTTCGGCACCTTGATCACATGCGCCGCCGGGCATTTGGCATATTCGGCATAGCCGCCGCCGGGCAACAGCGCACAGACCGGATCGCCCACCGCCCAGTCACAGACCCCCGGCCCAAGCGCAGCGATATAGCCCGAACACTCCAGCCCCGGCAGATCGGATGCCCCCGCCGGTGGGTTGTACGACCCCGCCCGTTGCAATGTATCGGGCCGGTTGACGCCCGCATAGACCACCCGGATCAGCACCTCGCCCTGCGACGGCAACGGCACGGCGCGGGTCACGGGGCGCAGCACATCCGGGCCACCGGGGGCAGAAATCTCCATCGCCGTCATCTGGACGGGCAAAGGCATGCGCATGATGGTTCCCCTTACAGACCGTCGGCCGAATGCGCGGTCTTGCCCGGCATATCCGATTCACCCGGTGCCCGCACGGCCGCAAGCAGCCCCTTCAGACCGGGCAGGCCCGCCAACCGGCCCTTGATCCTGTCGATCTGCATCACCTCGGCGATACGATGGTCGATGAAGGCGCGGGTGTCGGCCTGGTCCTCGCTGTCATCGCCCATCCAATACAGCACCGCACCGGACACCACACCGGACAGCATCAGCCGCTTGGAATACCAGTTGAAATCCCGCGCGGTATCGCCCAGCCCGCGCCAGATCACATCGGCGGTCTCCCAGATCAACTTGGCCCCCGCCGCCGCATTTTGCGGCAAGGCAAAGGTCGCCGCCGCGCGGCGCACCAGTTCCGGGTCCACCAGTTTCAACCGCATCGCCACCGCCGTCGCCACCCGGTCACGGAATTTCATCTGCCCCCAGTCGGTCTGCGCCAATGCCGCAAGCAGCGCCCGATCCGCCGCACGGTGATAGGCCATCGCCAGATCCACCGCGCCACGCGGACACACCACCCGCGCCAGATCGGGATCAAGGCCCAGATCCGTCACCGCCTGGGCAAAGGCCGGTGCCGACCAGCCGTCGAACGGCACATGCGGCGTGATCGCCGCCAGCAGATCGCCCTGCATCCGATCCACATCCAGATGGTCATTTTTCACGGCGAAATCCCCTGGCTATACGCGTGTGGACAAATGGTCTGCCCCCTGTTATATGGCCGCTTCCTGCAATCTGATGCAACTCAAACTTAGGAAGGTGGTGACACCACATGCAGGTCAGCGTTCGCGACAATAACGTCGAACAGGCGCTTCGTGCTCTGAAGAAAAAACTTCAGCGCGAGGGGGTTTTCCGTGAAATGAAGCTCAAGCAGCATTTCGAAAAACCTTCGGTTAAGAAAGCGCGCGAGAAAGCGGAAGCAGTCCGCCGTGCCCGTAAACTGGCACGGAAGAAGGCTCAACGCGAAGGCGCTCTCTAAGCACCTGGAATCGCTGGCGAGGGTCACCCCTCGCACCCATGACCCCCGTGGCTTGCCTCGGGGGTTTTTGGTTCTTCAAGGTCATCATTGACCGACTGACCCAAGATGCGGCACTGTGCCCCCATCGCCCGATCCGAGTTCCTGATGTCCGACTTCGGCCCCGTCTTTCATGTCCTTGGCGTGATCCTGCTGTTTTTGGGAATCACGATGATCGGGCCGGTCGCGCTGGATTTTTACGACGGCACCGCCAATGCGGCGCCCTTTGCCCCGGCGATGCTGGTGACCATGCTGTTTGGCGGCATGCTGGCACTGGCCAGCCGGTCCGAGGCGCCGCACGCCCTGACACTGCATCAGGCCTATATCCTGACCGTCGGCATCTGGATCTTCATCCCGGCCTTCGGTGCCCTGCCCTTCATGCAAGGCGCACCGCATGCGCGGTTCACCGATGCCTATTTCGAGGCGGTTTCGGGCATCACCGGCACCGGCTATTCGGTCTTCGCCAAGGTCGAGACGCTGCCCAGATCGGTGATTCTGTGGCGCGCGATGCTGAACTGGATGGGGGGGCTGGGCATCGCCTTTGTCGCCATGGTGTTCCTGCCGGTGATGCGCATCGGCGGGATGCGGTATTTCCAGATCGAGGGGTTCGATACCTTCGGCAAGGTCATGCCGCGCGCCAAGGATATCGCGCGGTCATTGCTGGAGGTCTACTCCATCCTCTCGCTGGCCTGCATGATGGTCTATCTGATCTGCGGGCTGCGGCTGTTCGATGCCGCAGTGCATGCGATGTCGACAATCTCGATGGGTGGATTCGCCTCGCATGACGCCAGCTTCGCAATGTTCTCACCCGCCGCGCAATATGCGGGCACGGTTTTCATGCTGCTGTCGGCGATGCCATTCGTGCGGTTCATCCAGTTGGCGCGCGGCCAGGGCAAGGCGTTGTGGCTGGATGTGCAGGTGCGCGCCATGTTGCGCTGGTATGCCTATGCGGTCGTCCTGATCATCGGATACCGGCTCTGGCGCGGCTCTGGCTCGACCGAACAGATCATCCGCGAAACCACCTTCAACATCGCCTCGATGATGACCGGCACCGGGTTGTCGGTCTCGCCCATCGAAAGCTGGGGCAGCTTTGTCATGGTGGTCGCGTTCATCGTCGGTATGATCGGCGGCTGCACCGGGTCCACCTCGGCGGCACTGTCGGTGTTCCGGGTGCAGGTGGTCCTATCGGTGATGAAGGCCGCGATCTTGCAGATGCACGCCCCCCACCGGGTGGTGCAACCACGCTATGGCGGCAAGCCGCTGGATGAGAATACCATCGCCTCGCTGATGCAATATGTCACCGCCTATATCATGTCGCTGTGCGTCTGTGCGGTGCTGATCTCGCTGGACGGGGCCGACATGACCTCGGCGCTGTTTGCCGCCTGGGGCGCGCTTGGCAATATCGGCTATGCGATTGGTCCGATCGGCGGTCAGGATGGCACGATGGACGGATTTGGCACCGGGGCAACCTGGGTAATGATCGCCGCGATGCTGCTGGGCCGGTTGGGGCTGATGGCGTTTTTCGTGCTGTTCCTGCCGCGCTTCTGGCGCGACTAGACCGGCAGAGCCGTGGTCTTGAACACGGTGCGCAGCGCGAAAGAGCTTTGCATCCCCTGCACCCCCGGCAAACGCGCCAGTTTCGCACGGTGAATGCGGGCGAAATCCTCGGTGTCTTCGGCCACCACCTTCAGCAGATAATCCGCCGATCCCGCCATCAGATGGCATTCCAGCACGTCGGGGATCTTCTTGACCTCGCGCTCAAAAGCCTCAAGCACCTCGTCGGCCTGGCCGGACAGGGTGATCTCGACGAAGACCGTGGTCGGGCGGCCCAGCTTGCGGGCATCCAGCAAGGCCACATAGTCACGGATATAGCCCTCTTCCTCCAGCCGCTGAACCCGCCGGTGGCAGGCCGAGGCGGACAGGTTGACCCGCTCGGACAGTTCCGCATTCGACATGCGGCCCTGATTTTGCAGCACGGTCAGAATTCGGCGATCAGTGGCATCCAAGGACATGGTCACGCAATTTTTCTTGAAAACAACATCTATGGGCCGAAGATATGCCCAGCCACCCGGTGAAATGCAATGCTTTTTCGCGTCTTCTACGAAACGTCCGCCGCCACCCACGTGCGGGACGCACCACCGGGATTTTCTACGCAAAAGCGGTTGCGTTCGACGCCGAAATGGGCGATAGGAAGCAGCCCGCAGTCGTAGCTGCATCGGCGGTCCTATAGCTCAGCTGGATAGAGCGCTACCCTCCGAAGGTAGAGGTCATGCGTTCGAATCGCATTGGGACCACCACTAAAATCAATAACATAGCGAGAAATTCGGGCTAGCAACTGGTCGCCGGGCTAACGGCGGGCTAACACGGCAAAGTAATCTGAGGTAAAAAAGCCCCCATGCCGAAGCACAGGGGCTATCAGGTCGATCAGAAGATGCAGGCCAATGCCCTTCCGATTGTTATGTTATCCGATTACGTGACCGGAAGCA
>DASWPI010000033.1:0-15165 GCA_036398515.1 Paenirhodobacter sp. | reverse complement strand
GTCCATCACATCGACATGAACCCAGTCGGCGCCCTGCGCCTCGATCGCCTGGATCTCGCGGCCGAAATCAGCGAAATCGGCGGAAAGGATCGACGGGGCGATCTTGATCGAGCGATCGAAGGTCATGGGGAACTCCTTGCCAACGCAGGGGATATGGCGTCGGGCGGCCCATTCGTCAACGGGCCGCCCGGGAGGGTCAGATCTGGTCGTCGGCGGCCCGCGCGGCGCGGACCGGATCGGAATAATAGAGCGCAATGCGCCGCACCTCGGCCGCCGGGCCGAAAACCAGCGGCGTGCGTTCGTGCAGCTTCGCCGGCACTGCGTCGAGGATCGGGTTCACCCCGTCCGTCGCGCCGCCGCTCGCCTGTTCGATCAGCAGCGCGATCGGTGCGCATTCGTAAAGGTGGCGCAGACGGCCGCGCGCATAGCCCGGACGGCTATCGCCCGGATAGAGGAACACCCCGCCGCGATGCAGGATGCGGTAGGTTTCCGCCACCAGCGAAGCGACCCAACGGGCGTTGTAGTTCTTGCCGCGCGGGCCTGTCTCGCCCGCCAGAAGATCGTCGATATAGGCCTTGACGGGCGCGGGCCAGTGCCGCGCGTTCGAGGCGTTGATGGCGAATTCCGCCTTGCCCGCCGGGATGGTGCCCAGATCGGCCAGACGTTCAAACCGGCCGGTATCGGGATCGAATACCCATTTCAGCACACCTTGGCCAAAGCTGCAGATCAGCGCCAGTTGCGGCCCGAAGATGATGAAGCCACCGGCGATTTGCTCGCGGCCCTTGCGCAGGAAGCTGGCCTCCGGGGTCGCGGCGGCGGGAAAGACCGAAAAGATCGTGCCGATGGTCACGTTCACGTCGATGTTCGACGATCCGTCCAACGGGTCGATGGCCAGCGCCAGCGTGCCGTTTTCAAAGGTGATGTAGTCGTCGTCTTCTTCCGAGGCGTAGTATAGCACCGCTGAATCGCGCAACGCGTCCTTGAACGCGTCATCGGCGATCACATCCAGCGCCTTTTGCCCGTCGCCACCGGCGTTCACGCCCTGAGCAGCAGCCAGATCGCTGTCGATACCATTGCGTGCGATCACATGTTGCAGGCTGGCCGCCGTATCGGTCAGCCGTTGCATCACATCGGCCAGTTCGGGCGAAAGCTGCAATCCGTCGAGATCAAGTGACATCCATACCTCCGTCGCGCGCCTCTTTGGCGCCTTTTCGGTTGATTGCGCGATTCCTCCGGTTGAGGCAATGGAAAACCTTGCCGCAGGCGATGCACTGCCCAACTTTGGGGCATTTCTTTTTGCTGTGCATGCTGGCAGAAATCACGACGGAATTGCGGCGATGCGGCGTAGAACCGCCAAGTCGCCCACATGTGGCCCGATGTAGAGAGACCGAGAGACATGACGAAACGTAAAACCGCGATCATGATCGGGGTCGTGGCGCTGGCGGCCCTGGCTTGGTGGGGTTGGAACCGTTATGGCACATCCGATGCGGGTGCGGCCCCGGCGACGGCGGCGGTGACGCGCGGCAATGTCTTGCAGACGGTTCTGGCCACCGGACAGGTCGAGGCCAAGCAACTTGTCAGTGTCGGTGGTCGCGTTTCCGGGCAGATCGAGACGCTGGCGGTTGCCTTGGGTCAGGATGTGGGGCAAGGCGACCTGATCGTGCAGATCGACTCGCGCGACCAGAAAAACTCGGTCGCGCAGGCGAAATCCAGTCTGGCCAATATTCTGGCGCAGATCGCCGCTTCGCGGGCCAATCTGAAAAAGGCCGAACTGGAATATGCCCGGCAGCAAAAACTGGCAAAGTCGGATTTCAGCTCGCAGCAGACGCTGGAGACGGCGGCGGCCGATGTCGATGTCTATCTGGCCAATATCGACGCGCTGGATGCGCAGAAATCCAACGCCGAGGTGACTGTGGAAACCGCGCAGACCGCGTTGAGCCGCACCACGATCACCGCGCCGATTTCCGGCACCGTGGTGGCGGTGAACGTGCAGCAGGGCCAGACCGTCAACGCCACGCAAAGCGCGCCGACGATGGTGAAGCTGGCGGATCTGGATACCGTGGTGGTCAAGGCCGAGATTTCCGAGGCGGATGTGGTCTCGCTCAAGCCCGGCCAGCCTGCCTCTTTCACCATTCTGGGCGCGCCGAACCGGCGGTTCACCACCACCGTGCGCGAGGTGGAACCGGCGCCCTCGGCGTTGAAGGACAGCGACACGATCTCGACCGACAGCGCGATTTATTACAACGCCAGTCTGGAGCTGCCGAACGAAGATCGCACCCTGCGCATCGGTATGACGACACAGGTGACGATCACTCTGGCCGAGGCGCGTGATGTGCTGACCGTGCCGGCGGGCGCGTTGCGCCGCAAGGGGCGTGATTTCGTGGTGACGGTGGTGGGGCCGCTGGGCGGACAATCGGAACAGAAGGTCGAGGTCGGCCTGAACAACAAGGTGACTGCGGAAATCAAGGCCGGTCTGACCGAGGGGCAGCAGGTGGTTACCGGTCTGGGCGGCGCGCTGGCATCAGCGGCGGGGGCTGCGGGGGCCGCAAACCGGCGCATGGGCCCGCCGATGGGGTTCTGAGATGGCTGAACCGCTGATCGCGCTTCGCGGCATTTCCCGCAGTTTTCAGGCTGGTGAGGAAACCATCACAGTCCTGCGTGACGTATCGCTGGACATTCACGCCGGGGAGTTGGTGGCGATCATCGGCCAGTCGGGGTCGGGAAAATCGACGCTGATGAATATTCTGGGCTGCCTCGATCGGCCCAGCCAGGGCAGCTACGCGTTTGCCGGGCGCGATGTGCAGGCGCTGGACCCCGATCAGCTGGCGCAGCTGCGGCGGGAGCACTTTGGCTTTATCTTCCAGCGCTACCAGTTGCTGGGCGATCTGGACGCGGTGGAAAACGTCGAGGTGCCTGCGGTTTATGCCGGTGAGGGCGGGCGGGCGCGGCGGACACGGGCCGAGGGGTTGCTGACGCAGCTGGGTCTGGGCGACCGATTCGATCACCGTCCCAGCGAATTGTCGGGGGGGCAGCAGCAGCGGGTCTCGGTTGCGCGCGCGTTGATGAATGGCGGCGAGGTCATTCTGGCCGATGAACCCACCGGCGCGCTGGATACCAAAAGCGGCGAGGATCTGATCGGCCTGTTGCTGGAGTTGAACCGGCAGGGCCATACCATCATCGTCGTCACCCATGATCCCAAGGTCGCGGCCCATGCGCGCCGGGTCATCGAGATCCGGGACGGCCAGATCCTGTCCGACAACGGCCCGGTGGTCGTGCAGGCCGCCGCGCCCGCGCAACCGCATCGTGGTGGGGGCACGGGGCCAGGCGCGTTGATGCGCCGGCTTGGTGAATCCTTCAATGCCGCGACCAAGGCGATGCTGGCCCATCGCCTGCGTAGTTTCCTGACCATGCTGGGCATCATCATCGGTATTGCCTCGGTGGTTCTGGTGGTGGCGCTGGGCAATGGGACGCAGCAAAAGGTGCTGGAGAACATCTCATCTCTGGGCACAAATACCATCACCGTGCGGGCCGGATCCGGCTTTGGGCGCCGGGATGCGAACCGGATCCAGACGTTGGTGCCATCGGACGCACAGGCCATCGCGGCGCAGGATTATGCCATCGGCGCTTCGCCCGCGGTGACGACGTCAAAAACCGTGGTCTCTGCCTCGAACAGCGCCACGGTGTCGATCAACGGCGTCAGCGGCGAATATTTCGGTGTCCACAATTACACCACGGTTCTGGGCAGCGCCTTTGATCAGGATGATGTGACCGGTCTGGCGCAGGTGGCGGTGATCGACGAAGATACGCAGTCGACGTTTTTCCCGGCGGGAAATCCGATTGGTCAGGTGCTGATGATCGGTCAGGTGCCGGTGCGGGTGATCGGGGTGGTGCGGGCCAGCGGGGCGACCTTTGGCCCCTCGTCGCTGAATCTGTGGGTGCCCTATACCACCGCGATGTCGCGGATTACCGGCCAGACCTATCTGAGCAGTATCGGTGTGCGGGTCGCCGATGATTTCGACATGACCGAGGCGCAGGACCGGATTACCGAGCTGTTGAAACTGCGCCACGGCACCCAGGATTTCTGGCTGCAAAACAGCGATACGATCCGCTCGACCATTACCTCGACGACCCAGACGATGACCTATCTGGTCGCGGCGATCGCCTTGATTTCGCTGGTTGTCGGCGGAATCGGGGTGATGAACATCATGCTGGTTTCGGTGACAGAGCGCACGCGGGAGATCGGCGTGCGGGTGGCGGTGGGCGCGCGCCGCGCCGATATCGTCAGCCAGTTCCTGATCGAGGCGGTGCTGGTCTGTCTGGTCGGGGGGATCTTGGGCATCATCACGGCGGTCGGGGCGGGCACGGTGATTTCATCGCTGTCGGCGGATACCCGTCTGGCGTTTTCACCCTTGGCGATTGCGGTGGCGTTTTTCTCGTCTACGCTGATCGGCATCACGTTCGGCTTCCTGCCGGCACGCTCTGCCGCCAAGCTGGACCCGGTGGTGGCGCTGAACCGGGAATAGGGGTGCTGCCTGTTTTTTCGGCAATATCGGTCTGGGCGGTGGCCGTGTCGCGCGATATTGCCGAAACCGGATGGCGATTGCCGCCGTGATCGGGGAAAATGTCAGCGATGCAACCGGACGGGGCCGGAAGGCCGAAGGTGACAGATGCCGATCTATTCTCATGTCGTGGCGGGGCAACGCCATACGTTTGGCAACCTGGCCGCCGTGTTGGCCAAGGCCAGCCCGGAACGGTCGGGCGATCAACTGGCCGGGGTCGCGGCTGCGGATGCCGAAGAACGCGTCGCCGCGCAGATGGCCTTGGCCGATCTGCCATTGTCGGTATTCCTGAGCGACGTGATCATCCCTTATGAGATCGACGAGGTGACGCGTCTGGTGGTCGATACCCATGACGCCCGCGCCTTTGGCCCGATTGCGCATCTGACGGTGGGGGGCTTTCGTGACTGGTTGCTGTCCGATCTTGCGACCGCCGAAACACTGGCCGCGCTGGCACCGGGTCTGACGCCCGAGATGGTGGCGGCGGTGTCGAAAATCTGCCGCAATCAGGATCTGATCCTGATCGCATCCAAATGCCGGGTGGTGACGAAATTCCGCAATACCATCGGGTTGGCAGGGCGGCTGTCGACCCGGTTGCAGCCCAATCATCCGACCGATGATCCGGCGGGTATCGCCGCCTCGATCCTGGATGGGTTGATGTATGGCAATGGCGATGCGGTGATCGGCATCAACCCCGCGACGGACAGCATTCCGGGCACGGAAACCTTGCTGCACATGCTGGATGAGGTGATCCGCCGCTATGACATTCCCACCCAATCCTGTGTGCTGACCCATGTGACCAATACCATCGCGCTGGTCGAACGTGGCGCGCCGGTGGATCTGGTGTTTCAGTCCATCGCCGGGACCGAGGCCGCGAACCGCTCCTTTGGCGTTGATCTGCGGCTGCTGGAGGAGGGCCGCGATGCCGGGCTATCGCTGAACCGCGGCACGGTGGGCGACAATGTGATGTATTGCGAAACCGGGCAGGGGTCGGCGCTGTCGGCCAATGCGCACCACGGCTGCGATCAGCAAACGCTGGAGGCGCGCGCCTATGCCGTGGCGCGGCACCTGAAGCCGCTGCTGGTCAATACCGTTGTGGGCTTTATCGGGCCGGAATACCTGTATGATGGCAAGCAGATCATCCGCGCCGGGCTGGAGGATCATTTCTGCGGCAAATTGCTGGGCGTGCCGATGGGATGTGACATCTGCTACACCAATCACGCCGAGGCCGATCAGAATGATATGGACGATCTGCTGACCCTGCTGGGGGTGGCGGGGATCAATTTCATCATGGGGATTCCGGGGTCGGATGACGTGATGCTGAATTATCAGACCACCTCATTCCATGATGCGCTGTATCTGCGCAAGGTGCTGGGCCGCCGCCCGGCGCCCGAGTTCGAGGACTGGTTGCAACGCATCGGCATTTTCGCGGAAGGGGGGCTGCTGGCCGATGGTATGCCCGCCGCCTTTCGTCACGCCATCGAGGGTGCGGCATGAGCGCCGATCCCACGACCCCGAATGGCTGGGCGCGGTTGCGGGCCTTGACCCCGGCGCGGATCGCCCTGGGGCGGGCGGGAACCAGCCTGCCGACCGCGCCCCATCTGGAATTTCAGCTGTCGCATGCCCGGGCCCGCAAGGCGGTGCATCTGGCACTGGATGTGGCGGCGGTGGAACGGGGGCTGACCGATCTGGGGCTGGACAGCTTTACCCTGACATCGGCGGCCGAAACGCGGGCGGTTTATCTGCAACGCCCGGATCTGGGGCGCAGGTTGTCCGATGCCGCGCGCCTGACGCTGGCGGCGCGTGACGATGCGCCCAGCGACGTGGTGTTCGTGGTGGCCGATGGGCTGTCCGCGCTGGCGATTGCGGAAAACGCCGTGGGGTTCATCGGGGTGATGGCGCCGATGCTGCGGGCGTCAGGCTGGACGGTGGGTCCGGTGCCGGTGGTGACGCAGGCGCGGGTGGCGATTGGCGATGAGATCGGCGCGGGGCTGGGTGCGGGTCTGGTGGTGGTGCTGATCGGGGAACGTCCCGGTCTGTCCTCGCCCGACAGTATGGGGGTGTATCTGACCTGGGCGCCAAAACCCGGTCTGACGGATGAGGCCCGCAACTGTATCTCCAACGTGCGGGCGGCGGGGCTGTCGCATCAGGCGGCGGCGCATAAGCTGATGTTCCTGATGACCGAGGCGCGCCGTCGCCAACTGACCGGCGTCAACCTGAAGGACGAGGCCGAGGCATTGGCCGGGCCGGACGTCACGCCGCGCGGGAATTTCCTGTTGGGGGATTGATCGGGCGGTGGCGCTTGCATCGGCGGGAACATTGAATGAACATGCCTTGGCCTTTCACGCGGGGGCCGATAGGATGGCGCGATGAGCGATTACGATGACACCGATCCGTTTGAAGGTGCGCTGAGCCTGTCTCAGCGTGCATCCCTGTCCATGCGTCCGGGCGTGGCGCCCTATCTGGACGGGTTGAACGCGGCGCAACGCGCCGCGGTCGAGGCGCTGGACGGCCCGGTGCTGATGCTGGCCGGGGCGGGCACTGGCAAGACACGGGCGCTGACGGCGCGGATCGCGCATCTGATCCAGACCGGGCGGGCGCGGCCCAATGAAATTCTGGCGGTGACATTCACCAACAAGGCCGCGCGCGAGATGAAGGACCGTGTCGGCCGGTTGCTGGGCGGCGCGATCGAGGGGATGCAGTGGCTGGGCACCTTCCACTCGGTCTGTGTGAAGCTGCTGCGCCGTCACGCCGAGCTGATCACGCGCGATGTGGGCGGGCGTGACGGTGATCTGATCGAGACGGGCCATACCGTCAGCCTGCGACCGAATTTCACCATTCTGGATACCGATGACCAGATCCGGTTGCTGAAGCAATTGGTCATCGCCGCCAATATGGACGAGAAACGCTGGCCCGCGAGGCAATTGGCTGGAATCATCGACGGCTGGAAGAACCGCGCGCTGACGCCCGAACAGGTGCCATCGAGCGAGGCGGGGGCCTTCAACCACCGTGGAACCGAGTTGTATGCCGCCTATCAGAACCGTCTGATCACCCTGAATGCGGTCGATTTTGGCGATCTGCTGTTGCATGTGGTGACGATCTTTCAGCGCCACCCGGATGTGCTGGCGCAGTATCAGCGTTGGTTCCGCTACATTCTGGTGGACGAATATCAAGATACCAACGTGGCGCAGTATCTGTGGCTGCGCCTGTTGGCGCAGGGGCACAGGAACATCTGCTGCGTCGGTGATGACGACCAGTCCATCTACGGTTGGCGCGGCGCCGAGGTTGGCAATATCCTGCGGTTTGAAAAGGATTTCCCTGGCGCCAAGGTGATCCGGCTGGAACAGAATTACCGCTCGACCGAACATATTCTGGGGGCGGCGTCCCGGCTGATCTCGGCCAATCAGGGGCGGTTGGGCAAGAGCCTGTGGACCGAGTCGAAGGGCGGCCAGAAGGTGCGTCTGATCGGGCATTGGGATGGCGAGGAAGAAGCCCGCTGGATTGGCGAAGAGGTCGAGGCGCTGCGGCAAGGTGCGCATGGCCTGGCGCCGATACGGCTGAACGATCAGGCGATCCTGGTGCGGGCCTCGCATCAGATGCGGGCCTTTGAGGACCGGTTCCTGTCGATTGGCCTGCCCTATCGGGTGATCGGCGGGCCGCGGTTCTATGAGCGGTTGGAAATCCGCGATGCGATGGCCTATTTCCGGATGGCGGTCAGCCCTGATGATGATCTGGCGTTTGAGCGGGTGGTGAATACGCCCAAGCGCGGGCTGGGCGAAAAGGCGCAGCAGACGATCCAGCGCGTGGCGCGTGAGGCGGGCACCGGGTTGGTGCTGGGGGCGCGGGCGGCGTTGCAGCAGGGCGCGATCACCGGCAAGGGGGCATCGCAATTGCGCGGGTTCATCGAGGGCGTCGCGCGGTGGCATGTCGCCATTCTGGCCGAGGCCGACCACATCCGTCTGGCCGAGACGATTCTGGAGGAATCGGGCTATACCGACATGTGGCTGAACGACAAGACGCCCGAGGCGCCGGGGCGGTTGGAGAATCTGAAAGAACTGGTCAAGGCGCTGGAACAATTTGAAAATCTGCAAGGGTTTTTGGAACATGTCGCGCTGGTGATGGACAACACCAGCGAAGAGGGCGACGACAAGGTCTCGATCATGACCCTGCATGGGGCCAAGGGGCTGGAATTTCCGGCGGTGTTCCTGCCTGGCTGGGAAGACGGGTTGTTTCCCAGCCAGCGCGCGCTGGACGAAAATGGGCAGAAGGCTTTGGAGGAGGAACGGCGGCTGGCCTATGTCGGCATCACCCGGGCCGAAGTGCTCTGCACGATTTCCTTTGCCGGTAACCGGCGGGTCTATGGGCAATGGCAATCACAGATGCCGTCGCGGTTTATTGATGAGCTGCCGGTGGCGCATGTCGATGTGCTGACCGCGCCGGGGCTGTATGGCGGCGGGGCCAGTGCGGCGGCGGCAGCGTTTGACAGTTATGGTGGTTTGAATGAGCGTGCGGCCCATGCCGATGTCTACAACTCGCCGGGGTGGAAGCGGATGCAGGCCGCCGGTGGTGGCCATGCGCCCCCCGCCGCGCATAAGAAGGTCATCACCATTGATGCCGAGGCGATGCCCTTTGCGCAGGCGGATCGGGTGTTCCATGTGAAATTCGGTTATGGTGAAGTGATCGACATTGACGGCGAGAATGTGGTGGTCGAGTTCGACAAGGCTGGATCGAAGCGGCTGAAGGCCGGATATTTGCAACCCGCTGATCAGGTTGGGGATGTGCCTTTTTGAAGGGGGAAGCGGGGGGGCCAGCCCCCCGGCCCCCCGCCCGAAGGGGCTACGCCCCCTCGGGGCACCCCCGGGGCGCGCGGGACTATAGCGTGGTGAAACGTTGGCTTAGCTGCTTTGCCTCGGCATCCAGGCCCCAGGGCGGGTTCAGGATGAACATGCCTGATCCGATCATGCCGTGGCCTTCGCGGGCGGGTGGGAAGTAGACCTCGGACACCAGCGCATCGGGATGGGCGGCGATCAGGCCGCGCACCATCGCGGTCTGATCGGTGGACGCGGCGACCGAGGGCGCCAGGATCGGATACCACAGCGCGATCACCCCGATATTCCATTTCCGCGCGACCTGCCCCATCAGCCGGGGGATGGTTTGATAATCGGTTTTCACCTCCCACGACGGGTCGATCAGCAGGATCCCGCGACGGGGCGTGGGCGGTGCCATCGCCAGCGCCATTTGCAACCCGTCCTTGTGGTGCAAAATCCCGCCATAGGGGGCCATCGCGGCACGCAGGGCGGCAAATTCGGCCGGGTGCAGTTCACACAGCTGGATCGAATCGACGGGCCGCAGCAGCGACGCCGCCAGCACCGGCGATCCTGGATAGGCGTTGGGCCCCTGCGTCGCGCGGATCGCATGCAACGCACGCATGTAAGGGTGGTCAGGGGGGAACCAGCCCAGCCGTTCGATGCGGGAAATCCCGGCGGCGGCCTCGCCGGTCTTCAGCGCCTCGTTTGCGTCCAGCGCATAGGTTCCCCGCCCGGAGTGGGTTTCCAGATAGCTGAGCGGTTTGTCCTTGCGGATCATGTAGTCGATCATCACCGCCAGCAGCGCATGTTTATGCACATCGGCCAGATTTCCGGCGTGATAGATATGTTGATAGGACAGCATGAAAACCCCCAGCCGCATCGGTGACAGGTCTTGAATGACCTGTGGGCGTCATGCCCGCAACCGAAATGCCATGTGCGAAAAAGAAAACGGCGGCGCCCGGGGAGGAGGAGGGGCACCGCCGTCGCTAACCAAAGATCCCAGGGAGGAGGAGGGGACCTTGGCATATCCGGCGCCGCTCTGGGAGGAGGAGCGAGCAGCGCCCGCCGAGGGTCCAAGGGAGGAGGAGAGGACCATCGGTGTAGGTTGGCGACGCCCTCAGGGAGGAGGAAGAGGACGCCGCCTTGAGCGATCGGCCCGGGAGGAGGATGGGCCTACGCAAACAGGTTCCGAGTAGAGAAGCGGCGACCCCAGAGGAGGAGGAAGGGGTCGCCGCCTTCTTAACGAGGCCTCAGGGAGGAGGAGGAGAGGCCTTCGCATCGGTTTCCGGCAGTGCCTTGCGGCTGGGGCCGGTATAGGATGGCGGCACCCTCAGGGAGGAGGAGGAGAGTGCCGCCGATTTCCGAGGCTCAGGGAGGAGGAGGAGCCTCAGGAACTTTATGTCGTGTCGCGGGATCTTGCCGCTATCGCCCGGATCGTTGTTCCGTGCTGTTGACGCAAACATGAGCCTAATGCTGCAACTGCACAATAGGGTTGAGCCTCATCGCAGCCATGCGCAAATTGCATAACGTCTACTGACCTATTTTCAGGCAATTTTCGGTAAGGATCTTTCGCAGGGGGTGTTTTAAGGAGCATCCTGGAATCATATTAGTGGCAATTGCCTTGAACTTTGCGGCAAAAACGACACAGTCCGCGCGAAACATCTGGAGATGAAAATGGCTCTCAGCAAGGAATCAGTGCTTGACGCGCTGCGCCAGGTGGCCCTTGACCCCGGCAAAGACCCTGTTTCGCGGGGGCTGATTCACGCTTTGGCCGTCGAATCGGGTGTTGTGCGCTTTGTTTTGGAGGGCGCGCCGCTGTCGGAACTGGAATCCCTACGCCCGCGCGTCGAGGCGGCGGTGAAGGCCCTGCCCGAGGTGCTGAGTGTCGTCGCGGTGATTCCCGCCGGCACAGCGCCGAAGATCGGCGGGCATCCGACGCCACAGGCCGGGCCATTGCCGGTGCCGGGGGTGAAACATGTCATCGCCATCGGCTCGGGCAAGGGGGGGGTCGGCAAATCCACCGTCTCGGCCAATCTGGCGGTCGCGTTGCAACGCGCGGGCAAAAAGGTCGGCCTGCTGGATGCGGATTTCTACGGCCCCAGCCAGCCGCGCATGATGGGCGTTAACCGCCGTCCGGCCTCGCCCGATGGCAAGACCATTTTGCCGTTGCAGGCGCATGGGCTGACGCTGATGTCGATTGGCTTCATGTTGAAGGAGGATGAGGCGGTCATCTGGCGCGGGCCGATGCTGATGGGCGCGCTGCAACAGATGCTGGGACAGGTGGTATGGGATTATTACGGTGCGCTGGATGTGCTGATCATTGATCTGCCGCCGGGCACCGGGGATATCCAGTTGTCGCTGTGCCAGAAAACCAAAATCGACGGGGCGATCATCGTTTCGACGCCGCAAGATATCGCCATGCTGGATGCGCGCAAGGCGCTGGACATGTTCCGCCGTTTGAACACGCCGGTGCTTGGGCTGATCGAGAACATGTCGACGTATATCTGTCCGAATTGCGGCCATGAGGCGCATCTGTTCGGGCATGACGGGGTGCGGACTGAGGCCGAGCGGCTGGATCTGCCGTTCCTGGGCGCGTTGCCGCTGGACCTGGAGGTGCGGTTGGCGGGCGATGCTGGCACGCCCGCGGCCGCAGCCGATGGCGCGGCGGCCACCGCCTATGCCGCCATCGCGCAAGAGCTGATCGCTGCGGGCCGGGTCTGAGCCGCGTCGAAAACGGCTGGCAAGCCCGGCGCGCATCGGGCAGGGTGGCGCCATGACCGGTCGCATCATTCTGAACGACGACGATATTGCCGAGGGCATGACCTGGTTGGCGCAATGCGAGCCGCGCTTTGCCCAGGTGGCGGGTCCGTGGCCATTGCGGCGGCGCGAGGATGGTTTCGCGGCGCTGCGCGATGCGATTTTGGGCCAGCAGGTTTCGGTTGCGGCGGCGTCGGCGATCCGGGGCCGGTTATTGGCGGCGGGGTTTGATGGCGCCGCCGCAATGGCTACCGCCACGACCGAAGACTTGCGGGCATGCGGCCTGTCGCGGCAGAAAATCGTTTATCTACAGGCGCTGGCGCGGGCAGGGATTGATTTCGAGGCGTTGCGCACCCTGCCCGACGCTGCGGTGATCGACGTGTTGTTGCCCTTGCCGGGTATCGGGCGCTGGACGGTCGAGATCTATCTGATGTTTGCTCTGGGCCGGGCCGATGTGTTCGCGGTGGATGATCTGGCGCTGGCCGAGGCGGCAAAATTGCTGTTCGATTTGCCCGCCCGCCCGAAGCGGCGTGAGTTTCAGGAAATGGCGGCCCGCTGGTCGCCGTGGCGATCCGTCGCCGCGCGCGGACTATGGGCCTATTACGCACAATCGAAGCAACGTGAAGGAATAGCCCCATGACCGAGGAAGCGATCCGCGAACTGAAAATCGGGCGTGTCGCGCCAAAATCCGGTGAGGTGAAGTCGGTTCTGGTGTTCCTGCACGGCTATGGCGCGGATGGCGCCGATTTGCTGGGGCTGTCCGCGCCCTTGTCGGAACATCTGCCCGATACGTTGTTTCTGGCCCCCGATGCCCCGGAACCGTGCCGGGCAACGCCGTTCGGGCGCCAGTGGTTTCCGATCCCGTGGCTGGACGGATCCAGTGACGAGGCCGCAGCCCAGGGGCTGGCGGCGGCGGCGCGTGATCTGAACGCCTGTCTGGACGGTATTCTGGCGGATGAGGGGATTGGCGCCGACCATCTGGCGCTGTTCGGGTTTTCGCAAGGCGCGATGATGGCGTTGGAGGTTGCACCGCGCCGTGCCGAGGTCTTGGCGGGGGTGGTGGCGTGTTCCGGGCGCCTGCTGCGGCCTGACCGGTTGCCCGCCGAGGCGATCAGCAAGCCGCCGGTGTTGCTGCTGCATGGTGACGAGGATGCGGTGGTGCCGTTCGAGGATCTGGGGCTGGCGGGGGATGCGCTGGTCTCGGCGGGGTTTGAAACCTATGCGCATGTGATGCGGGGCAGCGGGCACGGGATTGCGCCCGATGGTCTGGGAGTGGCGGTGTCCTTCCTGAAGGACCGGCTGTAACCATCCGTCATGCGCCTGTCATCACAGGCTGCAATCTTTGGCCCGGGCGTATATCGCGAGGCTTGTCAGACGTGAAACGCCATATATAGTCAGTGCGTCGGCGATTTGGCCCGTGTGGTCAGGTGAATGTAGCGCGTCATGGCAAGGGTGGACCCGGATGCTGGACGGATATGACAGGGCAGTTTGTGTGCATGTGCCGTGTGGGACGCCACGGGCCGTATTGCGCCATGCCTGTTGTAGACTGCCCCGGACCAGCGATTGCAGGACACAGCCGATAACCGGCACCCCGACACCGATCGGGACACAACGGAACAGCAACAACAAGCGCGTGGTCGACACGCGCTTTTTTCATGTCCGGGGCCATGCGCCCGGCAAGGGGGCCGCATGATGACGCAAAACCTCAACGGGTTGAGGACGCTTGTGCTGAATGCCGACATGCAACCGCTCAGCTGGGCGCCGCTATCGGTCTGGAACTGGGAAGATGCCTTTGTCGCAGTGCACAGTGAGCGGGTGATTCAGGTCAAGACCTATGACGATGTGGTGATACATTCGGCCTCGCGCACATATGAGGTCCCGGCGGTGGTGGCGCTGAAGCGCTATCGCAAGCGCAAGAAAGTCGCCTTTACCCGTTACCATTTGTTTTTGCGCGATGAATTCACCTGCCAGTATTGTGGCGAAAGATTTGCCGCCAAAGAGTTGACGTTTGACCACGTTGTGCCGCGGTCGCGTGGGGGCAACTCCAGCTGGACCAATATCGTGGCATCGTGCAGCGCCGACAACCTGCGCAAGGCGAACATGACGGTGAAGCAAGCGGGGATGAAGCTGTTGCGCCAACCGTTCGAACCCACGGTACATCAGCTGGATCAAGCGGCCCGTAGCCTGCCGTTCAGCAAGGGCGACCTACATCAGACCTGGATGGATTTCCTGTATTGGGATGCCGAGATCATCGCCGATTAGCGTGGTTGCAAACGACCCTGAACGCAAGATTGTAAATCTTACAAGACGCCGTTGTGGGGTTGATCCGATGACCATGCGTTGAAAGCTGCGGGTTTTCTGGTGATGTGGCTGGACAACGACATGGCCTTGCGCGTCAGCCACTTTGTGATCATCTTCTGGTTCGTCGGGAAAGCAGCCCCTAGACCGTTTGCAGATTTTCCTCGCTGCCCGGTTTCTGGCGCCGCGCCGCGGGCGAAGCCTGGCGGATCAAGATAGCTTCCGCATCTCTCGGCTCACACCGTGAGGACGGCCCAAGCGACGAATCCCAAAAACAGGGTCGCACCAGCCGCGAGTGCCCAAGGCCATATGCGGTTGAGGATCGGGGTGGGTTTGAAGCACATGCCGCAGTATGACCGGCCAAAGCGCGGTTTGTGGCCACATTCACAGGTGAATGGTCTGTATGCCATGAAATGAGTTCCTGAAATCGTTCTTGGGAATGAACATAGAACTCGCAACGGAGTCGTTTACTTAACGTTAACCGAATCTGCCGCGCTTCTAGCGGGGTTTTTGTAAGTCTCCAAAACATCATTCTGGCTTTGGGAAACATTCTGAACAAATCGCTGTGACCGGCCAGAATTTTGACGGAAACGCATGCCTGCTTGGGCCGAGGCTGTGTCAAAACTGGGTGGCATGATCTGCCGGAGGGTGATTTTGCCTGCTTCCTAGCATAGCTGCGTCGGATCTTCATTTCGCGCGAGTGGTCGCCAGAAAGGCCTTTCCAGACACAGAGCTGCGCCTGAGGT
>DASWPI010000032.1:0-9087 GCA_036398515.1 Paenirhodobacter sp. | reverse complement strand
GGTGATCGCCCGCGGGCCGCAGATTTCATTGCCATGCACCGCGCCGGTGATAATCACCCTTGGACCCGGCGTCAGACTGTGGAAGGTCACGATTTCCATCGTCTCGGACGATCTGGCGTCTGGCGCGGCCAGGGTCGATACTGCGGGATCGAGCGCGATATCAATGACCATCCCGGGCCGCAGCCGCCGCGCCAGATCCATCAAGGCCGCATGGGGCACGGCCACGCATCCCGCGGTGCCGGTCATGGCCGGACGGGCGGCGTGCAGAAAGATCGCGCTGCCTGCCGCGACCTCTGGCACCGCATCATTCCAGCCCAGCGGAATGAACATGTCGAACAGATGTGCCTCGCGCATCGGGGCGGGTTCATTGTGGCTGCGTGCCCGCATCCGGTTGTAATCCGGGCTTTGCGGCGCCTCGATCCATTCGTAGCTGTCTGGTCTGGGTTTGAACGGAAATGCCAGCGCCATCATCTGTGCGTCCGAAAACGCGCCTGGTTCGTAGAACCCGTAGCGCAGCGCGAAGCGCCCGGCGGGCGTGGCGCCATCGCCTTCGCGTTTCTGCGCCGGGGGCACAATGCCTGAACGGCCCACCACACAGGGCACCGTCCAGTCCCCGATGCTGAGCGTGCCCCGATGCGGCGCCCCGGCATCTGCGCCTGCGCGCACGATGATGGTCAGTTCAAGCCCGATCTGCGGCGGGGCGGGGCAATCGGCATAGGCGGTGTCAGGCATGGGCAGGAACCTCGATCAGATGGCAGCGTGCCCGGTGGTCCGGGCCCGTCGGGGTGAAATCCGGGGCGGCACCGGTCCGGCAGGCGGGCAAGGCGACCGGACAGCGCGGATGGAAGGCGCATCCGGGTGGCGGGGACAGCGCGCTCGGGATCTCGCCGCTCAGCCGCGCGGGAACGCGATCCCGGTGCATCGGATCCGGGATCGCCGAGATCAGCGCCCGGGTATAGGGATGGGCAGGCGCGGTGAAAATCTGCCGCCAGCCGCCCTCTTCGACGATCCGGCCCAGATACATCACCGCGATCCGGTCACTCATATGTTCGACCACGCCCAGATCATGCGAAATCAGCAGCAATGCGATCCCGAGTTCGGTTTTCAGGTCCAGCAGCAGGTTGATGATCTGCGCCCGGATCGACACATCCAGCGCTGAGACCGGCTCGTCGCAGATCACCAGACGCGGCCGCACGATCAAGGCCCGGGCGATGCACAGGCGCTGCCGCTGGCCGCCGGAAAACGCATGCGGCATGCGGTCGGCGGCGTCGGGCTTCATCCCCACCATGCGCAGCATTTCGGTCACCCGATGGGCGCGCTCGTCCCGATCCGCCATGCCATGCAACCGCAGGGGACCGGACAGGATCTGGCGGATGGTCTGGCGCGGGTTCAGCGATGACATCGGATCTTGGAACACCATCTGTGCCGAACGTGCCAGTTGCATCGGGTCGACCTTGCGCGGGCCGGTGATTTCATGACCGTCCAGCGTAACCCGCCCCGCCGTCGCCGGAACCAACCCCAAGATCGCCTGCGCGACCGATGATTTCCCGCAGCCGGATTCGCCCACCAACCCCAGACATTCTCCGGCGCGCAGATGCAGATCCAGCCCGTCCACGGCTTTGACCGCCGTTGGCCGCCCGCGCCAGCCCGATCCTATCGTGTAATGAACCTTCAACCCCTGAATCGTCAGCAGTTCATTGGGATCAGACATGATGCACACAACGGACCTGATCGCCGTCCGAAAGGGCAAGGATCGTCGGGGGCACGGCACAGGCAGCCGTGGCCCGCGCACAACGCGGCGCGAAACGACAGCCGGTCGGAAAATCGCGCAAGGCCGGCACCACACCCCCGATTTCAGCCAACCGCTCCTGCCCCCGTTCCAGCCTGCGGCCAAGGCGCGGCAAGGCCTCTACCAGGCCACGCGTATAGGGATGCGCCGGGACGGTAAAAATCGCTCCGGCGTTGCGCTCTTCGACAATCTGGCCCGCATACATCACCGCCACGCGGTTGCAGATGCGGGCGACCAGCCCCAGATCATGCGAGATCATCATCACCGCCGTCCCCTTTGCCCGGCACAGATCCAGGACCAGCTCGACGATTTCAGCCTGAATGGTGACATCCAGTGCCGTCGTCGGTTCGTCCGCGATCAACAGCGCCGGATCACAGGCCAGGGCGATGGCGATCATCACCCGCTGGCGCATACCCCCCGACAGTTGATGCGGATAGGCATTGATACGCCGCTCGGGGCTGGACACCTGAACCTGTTCCAGCGCCTCGATCGCTTTCATCCGGGCCGCGCGGGCCCCCAGACCGCGATGCAGCACGAACATCTCGCCGATCTGGTCACCCACCGTCATCAACGGGTTCAGCGCGGTCATCGGTTCCTGAAAGATCATCGAAATCCGGTTGCCACGCAGGGCGCGCAAGGCCGAGGGCGTCAGTGTGTTCAGGTCACGGCCTTCAAACATCATCCGCCCGCCGGTCACCGCCATCGGCGCCCGCAGCAGCCCGGCAATGGCCAGCGCACACAGGCTCTTGCCACAGCCCGATTCGCCCACCAGTCCGAACACCTCGCCCCGGCCGATGGAAAAGCTGACCTTGTCGGTTGCGCCCACCGGCGCCCCCTCCCCGATCAGCGAGATCGACAGATCCTGCACATCCAAAATGCCATCGCCGTTCATTTCCGCCCCCTGCCCTGCGGGTCCAGGCTGTCGCGCAGGCCATCGCCCAGCAGGTTGAACCCCAGCACTGTCAGGAACAGCGCCAATCCCGGAAAAATCGCCACCCAGGGCGCCACCATCAACTGTTCACGCGCACTCGACAGCATCCCGCCCCAACTGGGCGCGGGCGGCACCACCCCAAGGCCCAGGAATGACAGCGCCGCCTCGGCCATGATCGCCGAACCGATCCCCATCGTCGCCACCACGATCAGCGGGCCACCGATATTGGGCAGCAATTCCCGAAACATCACATGCACCGGGCCAAAGCCCATGGTGCGTGCCGATTGCACGTAGTTGAGCGACTTCTGCGTCAGCACCTGTGCGCGCGAAATGCGGCAGCTATAGGCCCAGTCGGTCATCCCGAGGGCGATCAGCAGGCTGAGTAGCCCCGGCCCCAGCACCGCCATCAGTGCCAGCGCAAAAACGATGGTCGGGATCGACAGCATCAGGTTGGTCAGCCCCTGCACGGCCTCGTCCCACCAGCCCCCGATATAGCCCGCGGACAGGCCCAGAGACACGCCTATGATGGTGTTCATCACCTGCACCGCCAGACCGATGAACAGCGATATCCGCGCACCATACAGGATACGCGACAGGATATCGCGGCCCTGCTCATCGGTGCCCATCCAGAACGCCGCGCCCGGGGGTTCCTCGGCATACATCAGATTGGCCGAAGTCACGGGATGATAGGGCGCCAGAAGCGGCGCGCATATGGCCAGAAGGGTCACCGAAAGGATGATCCCGCCGCCGAGATAAAGGTTGGCTCCGGCTTTCATGATCCCTCTCAGCGGTAGCGGATGCGCGGGTCGACGATCAGATAGGCAAGATCGACCAGCGTGTTGATCAACAGAAAGAACAGCACGATCACCAGAACCGTGCCCTGCACCGCCGGGATATCGCGGTTGCCGACGGAATCGATCAGCAGCGACCCCACCCCAGGCCAAGCAAACAGCTTTTCCACCACCACCGAGCCGCCCAGCATGGAACCGAATTGCAAACCAATCGTGGTCAGCACCAGCACAAAGGCGTTGCGCGCCAGGTGGTGGATGACCAGACGTTGTTCCGACATGCCCTTGGATCGCGCGGTGCGGATGAACTCGGCGCCGAGCGTCTCGAGAACGGCGGCGCGGGTGGTGCGCGCCAGCAGCGCCATCGGCGCGATGCCCAGCGTGATCGCAGGCAAGATCAGGTGGCTCATCCCGCCCGCACCATAGCCGAATGTCGGCAACCAGCCCAAGGTCAGGGAAAACAGATACATCAACAACAACCCGGCCCAGAACGCGGGCACCGACAGCCCCGAAACCGCGATGGTCATCGTAGCCGTGTCCAGCCAGCTTCCCTGCCGCATCGCCGCGAAAAATCCCAGCGGCAGACCGATGCACACCGCAAACGCCATCGCCGCGCAGGCCAGTTTGAACGAGGCCCAGATCCGGCCCGACAACATGTCCGCGACCGGGCGCTTGGTCGCGTATGAGGTGCCCAGATCACCCTGCGCCAGCCCCGCTACATAACGGCCAAAGCGCACCGGCATGGGATCATTCAGGCCCAGTTCCTGTTCGAGACGCTGCAAGACCTCGGCGCTGACATCGCGTTTGTCGGCCTGCAACGAAGATGCGAAGCTGCCCGGAATCACGCTGAACAGCACGAAAACCAGTGTCACCACGACGCAGATCGTCAACGCAGCCTGCACCAGCCGTCGCAGAAGGATATTGAACATACGGGACCTTTACCGATGGCGGGCAAATGCGGGCTGCGGGAATGCCGTGCGACGGTCGCCCGCCGCACAACATCCAGAACCGGTATCAGCGCGCGGGCGCGGCGTCATCCAGCCAGACGGCATCGACTTCGATGATCGCCGCCTCGGTCACATTGGCATCGACCCCATGCACCCAGGGCTGCGTCGCAACCACGGCCTTGTTGTAATTGTGGAACCAGACCGGGGCCTGTTCAAAGATGTAGCCATCAGCCTTGCGGATCAGCGCCAGCCGCGCCGTCGGGTCCAGCGTGGCCACGGCCGCATCCAGCATGGCGTCAAACGCCGGGTCCTTGAAGCCGCCGCGATTGGTCGAACGCGGACGGCGGCTGTCGAAACTTTGGAGGGCCGCAATCGGATCGGGGCCGGTGCCGTTCGAGCGGAACCACGCCGGGGCCTGTCCCTTGTTGATGGCCTCGACCAGAACCCCGGCCTCCATGACCTTCGGCGTCACGGTGATGCCCACCGCAGCCAGGAACGGCGTCATCGCCTGCAACACCCCCAATGACGAGGTGGCATCGGTCACCCATGCCTCGAAGGCGAAACCATCGGCCAGACCGGCTTCGGCCAGCAATGCCTTGGCCTTGGCCGGGTCATAGGCATAGGGCGCGCGGGTCGCATCAAAGCCGGACGACGGCGTGGGCAACCAGCCTACGGCCTTGAATGCCTTGTTCTTCAACAGCTTCTTGATGATGATATCGCGGTCGACCGCATAGTTGATCGCCTGGCGCACGCGGATATCGTCAAAGGGTTTGACCTCCAGGTTCATCCCCATATGGCGGGTGAACATCTCGGCGACCTCGATCAGCCCCTGCGACAGGACCGGGTCCTGACTATACATCACATAGGCGTTTTCCGACAGGACCGTCGCATCCAGCTCTCCGGCACGGAAGGCCATGTCCAGCGCCGAGTAATCATCGGTAATCGTATATTCGATCTCATCGGCATAGGGTTTGCCGGGCTTGAAATACCTGTCGAATTTCTTGCCGGAAATGCGCGAGCCCTCGACATGTTCGACAAAGACAAAGGGGCCGCAGCCGACCGGTCTGGACAGGAAATCGGGGCCTTCCACGGCCTCTTTGGGCAAGATCGCCGTCACCGATTCAAACAGCAGGAAGCCCGGATCAATGAACCCGTCAAACGTGACCGAGAAGGTCAGGTCGTCGATCAGCGTCAATCCTTCGACATGGTCGGCACCGCCATCCATATAGGCCTTTGATCCGGCGATATGCATCAGGTTGGAAATGGCCGACAGGCTGCTGCCGGGGGCCAGGATGCGCGAATAGGACCAGATGACGTCTTCGGCCACCATCTTGCGGCCGTTGTGGAAGTAGACATCATCGCGCAATTTGTAAGTGAAGGTCTTGCCGTCTTCGCTGGGGGTGACCTGGGTGGCCAGTTCCAGAACGGTGGTGTTCTGCGCCGAATCCCAATTGTACAGCGACCGGTGGAAGGCTTTTGAGACCGCCATGTCCTGCGATTCATAGGTGGCATGCGGGTCAAGGCTTTGCAGCGCAGATCCGAACGGCGCGACCATGCGCAATTTGCCCCCTGCGCGCGGGGGGACGACCTGTGCGCGCACCGTATGGGGCGGCAGACCAACGGTGGCGGCAGCGGTCGTCGCCAGCAGGGCCGTCAGCATACGGCGGCGGCTGAGAAGCAGGAACGGGGTCTGGGTCATTGATAATATCCTGTCGGTGGAAATTTTATGGTTTATTGGCTCAGGCGAAGGCGTTTTCGACGAAGGCACGGGCAAAGGCGGGCAGCGCGCCTTGATCGCGCGAGGTCCAGCGCCCCTCGGTCATGACCGAAACGATGGCGGTCCGGCCATCGGGGGCGGACAGGCAGGCGATATCGTGCCGGGTGGCCGAGGTATGCCCCGCCTTGGACCAGACCCGGAAATCCGCCGGAATACCCGCGCTCAGAAACCCCAGGACCTGATCGCCGTCTGGATCATGGGCGGGGTCAGGTGCGCCGCCACGCTGCCAGTCGCGGGACATGTGGCCCGCCATCCAGTCCCGCCCCGGCAAGGCACCGCGCAGCATTTCATGCAGCATCGCCGCCCCGGCACGCGCCGACAACGTATTGCCGGGCCGGGCCAGCCGCGCCTGTTTTGCGCGTCCATAGGGGCTGTCTTCGTAGGTCGAATGCAGCAGGTTGATCCCCGCAAGCCCCGGAATACCCAGACCATTCAACCAGTCCTGCACCTGTTGGCGGGCGTCCAGCCAGCTTTGCAATGCGGACGGCGCCATCATCGGCCCGTCGAACGCGCCGGTCAACCGGCCCAACAGATAGGTTGTCGCATCGTTTGACGACAAACCGATCATCGCGCGGACGGCGCGGTGGTCTTCGTCATCCAGAACAATCCGTCCGGCATCCTGAAAGGCGGCAAGCGCGACCAGGTAGAACATCTTGCACAGGGACGCCGGATAAATTTGCGCCGTGCCGCGATGTTCCCAGATCGTCTGCGCCGCGAAGGCCCCCGGATCCTGGCTCAGCGGGTTTTGATCATAGACACAGGCGCAGACCGCAATCTGATCCGCCCCAAGCTGCCCGCCCGACGCGGCCAACATCGCCTGTACCCCCGCTTCGGCTGCGCGGGAAAGATACGGTTTGATCGGCTGTGCTGGCACGTTCGGGCTGGCCTCGATGTAACGTGGTGGTGACGGCAGCAGGCTATGCCGTGAAACCCATCGCCCGATATAGAAAATACAATGCAAAACCATTCAGATTGGATATGATGATTTTCATAAACCGCATGAAACTGGGGCATATCGTGCAACAAGGGCTGAACCTGAGGCAGGTCGACGTTTTCCGCGCCTTGATGAAATTCGGTACGATCACCGCGGCGGCGGCGGCACTGGGCAGTTCGCAACCCACCATCACGCGTGAGGTGTTCCGGCTGGAATCGCTGGTCGGTTTTCGGTTGTTCGAGCGTCGGCGTCAGCGGCTGCACCCGACCGCCCGGGCGTTGAAACTGTTTCATGCGATTGAAGGCGCCTATTCCGGGCTGGATCAGATCAACAGCTCATTGCACCGGTTGCGCGCCGCCAATGGCGAGATCTTGCAAATCTCGACGCTGCCCACCTTTGCGCAAAGCCTGTTGCCCGAGGCGGTCGCCAGGCTGCGCCGCGATGCGCCCGCCCTGGCGGTGGAGATCGACAACGGCGATCCACGCAACCAATCGCCGATCTCGGGATTTGAGTTCGATATTGGGCTAATCGAGGGCGATTACGCCAACCCCACCACCGAGGTGATCCGACTTGGTGAATTCCGACAGGTTTGTCTGATCCCGGCCGGGCACCCGCTGGCATCTGGGGAAGGCGTCATGCTGCCCGAGGATTTTCAGGATCAGGCCTTTGTATCCCTGGGTCAGAATGATCCGTTCCGCGCGATCCTGGATCGTCATTTCGAAGAGGCGGGCATATCGCGCCGCATGCTGGTGGCCACACAATCCGCAAACGCCGCCTGTGAAATGGTCTGCAGCGGCTTGGGGGTGTCGATCATCAATCCGCTGACGGCCCTGTGCTATCTGAACGATCGCGCGGTGATGCGCCCCTTTGGACCGGCTGCAAATTTCGTCGTCTCGGCCCTGCATCCGATCAATCGCCCCCGGGTGGACAGTGCCGCGCGTCTGGTCGGTCATCTGCAGGACATCTGCCGCGAGGCGCGCGTGACATTGCGAAAGATGGGCATAACCTAGCCCGGCTGTCGGTGCCTAGGTGTTTGATCTCACGGTTTGATGGTGCGATCCTTTCTCTGGAATGGAAGGATGCCCTATGGGACAACTTCGTCATGGCAGCGCCACGACCACGCACGCGATCCGAGCCGCAATAATGAGGGCGGCCCGCCATCGGTTCGAGGGGCAGCCCGAATGATCGCAAGATTCGTTCGCGCAACTGAGCCGTGAGTTGGGCATCAACCGCAAGACCTTTGCGAGGTGACGCAAGCGCGCGACGGTCGAGGATATGAAGACCGGGCCGTCCAAGCCACACCCAACCGTCCTCACCGAAGCCGAGGAGGCGATAATCGTGGCATTCCGGCGCCCTACGCTGCTGCCATTGGACGATTGCGTTTATGCCCTGCAGCCGTCCATCCCCCATCTGACCCGATCCGTGCTGCACCGCTGCCTGCAACGCCATGGCATCTCGCGCCTGCCTGATATCGAAGGTGACAAGCCGAAGCGGTCGAGGTTCAAACGCTACCCGATCGGCTTTTTCCACATAGACATCGCCGAGGTGCAGACCGCTGAAGACAAACTATATTTGTTCGTCGGCATCGACCGCACTAGCAAGTTCGCCGTGACCCAACGCGTCGACAAAGCCAACTGGAAGACAGCCTGGGAATTCCTACAGCATATGCTCGAAGCCGTGCCCTACCAGGTTCACACCATTCTCACCGACAACGGTATTCAGTTCGCAGAGCAGCCCCGGGACAGGAACACCATCTCCTCCCGGCCGATGCGCTTCGACATTTCCGGGGCCACGGTCCCCTTCAACTCTGTGAGGCAAATGGGATTGAGCACCGGCTGACCAAGCCCAACCACCCATGGAGCCGCGAGGATCAGAAGACAGTCCGGGGGACTGTTTTCCCGAGGGGCGGTCAGGTCGAACG
>DASWPI010000031.1:0-69421 GCA_036398515.1 Paenirhodobacter sp. | reverse complement strand
AGCGACGCATGTTTTCCACCAGTGACCCGGTCAACAGGCCACGGTCGATACGGTCCGAGATCGAATCCTGTGCCAGATACGGGTTCACCGTGGTGGCGCCCGACCCGATCAGAACCGCAAAGTAATGCGCGTCGATACATTCCGCCGACCGCACATTGACCGAGGTGAACGTCCGCAGCCCCTTGCGCGTCAGCCATGAATGCACCGCCGAGGTCGCCAGAATCATCGGCATGGCGATTTTGTCCGCCGACTGGAATTCGTCGGTCAGCACGATGTGCAACGCGCCGGAACGCACGGCATCCTCGGCCTCGGCGCGCACCCGCTCCAGCCCCATATGCAGGGTTTCCTGATCCGATCCGGCGGCAAAGGTGCAGTCGATCATCGTCACCGAATCGCCGAACTGCGCCATCATCTGGCCATATTCGGCATTGGCAATGAACGGGCTTTCCAGAATCAGAATCTCGGTCTGGCTGCTGTCTTCGTCCAGCACGTTCTTCAGGTTGCCAAAGCGCGTCTTCAGCGACATCACCCGGCTTTCGCGCAGGCTGTCGATGGGTGGGTTGGTCACCTGGCTGAAGTTCTGCCGGAAGAAATGGCTGAGCGGGCGGTATTGTTTGGACAAGACCGCGGGCGGCGTATCATCGCCCATCGAGGCGATGGCCTCCTTGCCGTCTTCGGCCATCGGCGCCAGGATCTGTTCCAGCTCTTCGACCGAATACCCCGCCGCGATCTGCCGCTTGCGCAGTTCCGCCCCGGTGAACATCTGCCGTTCGGGGATGTCATGCATGATGGCGTTCAGGTCGATGACCTTTTCCACCCATTCGCCAAAGGGCTGGCTGTTGGCCAGACGGTCCTTGATTTCCTTGTCGTGATACAATTTGCCTTCGCGCATATCGACGGCGATCATCTGTCCCGGGCCCAGGGCGCCCTTTTCGCGGATGTTCATTTCGTCGACCGGCACCATGCCCGCCTCGGACCCGGCAATGAGCAGCCCGTCCAGCGTGATGGTATAGCGCATCGGACGCAGGCCGTTGCGGTCCAGCCCGCCGCAGACCCAGCGGCCATCGGTCATCGCCAGCGCGGCCGGGCCATCCCAGGGTTCCATGACCGAGTTGCAATAGGCATACATGTCCTGCCATGCCTTGGGCATGTCGGTGGTGGCCTTGGACCAGGCCTCGGGCACCAGCATGGTTTTGGTCATCGGGGCCGAGCGGCCGCCACGCACCATCACCTCGAACACCGCATCCAGCGCGCCGGTGTCGGACGCGCCCGAGGGGATGATCGGCTTGATATCCTCGGCCATATCGCCAAAGGCCTTGGAGGCCATGCGGATTTCGTGCGATTTCATCCAGTTGGTGTTGCCGCGCAGGGTGTTGATCTCACCGTTATGCGCCAGCATGCGGAACGGTTGCGCCAGCCACCATTGCGGGAAGGTGTTGGTGGAATAACGCTGGTGATAGATCGCAAAGGCGGATTCGAACCGCTCGTCCTTCAGGTCGGGATAGAATTCCGAAACATGTTCGGCCAGCATCATCCCCTTGTAGATGATCGACCGGCACGACAGCGAACACATATACAGACCCGAGATCTGCGCCGCGATGGCCGCCTTTTCGATACGGCGGCGGATCACATACAATTCGCGCTCGAACGCCTCGGGGTCGATGTCCTTTTCACAGCGGATCAGGATCTGTTCGATTTCCGGCCGCGTCGCGTTGGCCTTTTCGCCCAGCACATCGGTATGCACCGGCACGTGGCGCCAGCCGTAGATGTAATGGCCCATCCGCAGCACTTCGGTTTCCACGATCGTGCGGCAACGTTCCTGTGCGCCGAAATCGGTGCGCGGCAGGAAGACCTGACCAACGGCGATCAGCTTGTCCATATCGGGTTCATGGCCGGTGCGGCGGACCTGATCGTAAAAGAACGGCACCGGAATCTGCACATGGATGCCCGCGCCGTCGCCGGTCTTGCCATCGGCATCGACCGCGCCCCGGTGCCAGATCGCCTTCAGCGCCTCGATCCCCGAGGCCACCACCTTGCGGCTGGCCTGGCCATCCAGCGCCACCACCAACCCCACGCCGCAGGACGAATGTTCATCATCGTCGCGGTACAGGCCGTTTTCGGCCATCCACTTGCGCTTGGCTTCCTCTGCGGCGACCCAGGCCTCGTCGTATTTCGTCATGTCATGCCTCCTCAGAGAGTGGGTTTGATGTCGATGGGCAACAGATGCGTCATCATCATGTCGCAATCGAATTCAGGTTTGGTGGCGCCAAATCCCGCCTCGCCCGGAAAGGCAAAGGCGGCGGGCGCCTCGAATGTGGATGCCGTGTCGCCAGCGGCGTTTTCAAAGGTTTCGGCGTCGGAAAAGAACACCCGCATATCGCGGTCGATCAACTGGTTGCCCTTGCGCAGGGCGATGAAGTTTCCGCTGCCATCCTCGATCCGCAGCTGGAACGTGGACCGTTCCAGAACCACCTTGCCGACCTTGACCGTCGTTCCCGTCAACTGGTCGAACCCGATGTAGCGGCGGGGTTCGCCATTGCTGGACGTGGTGATGAAATCGAAATCATCGCGCCCCGTTGCCAGCAGCGTGGAAAACGACGCGTGATCGGCAGAGCCGCTTTCGTCCAGCCGGTCGATCACCCCGTCCTGCAACGAGATGCTCTCGATCCAACGGGTTTCACGGTCGATATGCGATAGGAAATATTCGCCGCCGCCATCGGTATAGGAGACCCAGCGGTCCCCCACCGGGTCATCTGCGCAATGGAAATGGTTCGCCAGATGGCAGTCATGCAGCTGCACCGTCATGTCCAGCACACAGCCCTGCGGCGGTTGATAGGCGGGTTCGGCCGCAAACGCGGGCAGGGGCAGCATCAACGCCCCCAACATCGCCATCTGTGCCACGAACCAACGCACCAACGTCTTCCTTCCGTCAGGGACAACCGTCCAGCCCGGCGCAGGCGGGTCAATACCGTCTGCGCCCTTTCCTTGGTTATTGCGCCGCAACGCGACCGGCTGCGTCCAGATATTTGATCATCGAGGCCCCGGCCTCGCGGCCATCCCGGATCGCCCAGACCACGAGCGAGGCACCGCGCACGATATCCCCCACCGCATAAACGCCGGGCAAAGAGGTGGCGTGGCTGCCGAAATCGGCCTTGACCGTGCCCCAGCGGGTGGTCTCCAGCGCCTCGGTGCCCCACATCTTGGGCAGGTCCTCGGGTTCAAAACCCAGGGCCTGGATCACCAGATCGGCGGGTTCGTCATAGATGCCACCCACGATGGGTTCCGGCACCTGCCGCCCGGTTGCGTCGGGCGCACCCAGTTTCATCTGCTGGATGGTGACGGTGTTGACCGGGTTGCCGGCGAATGCAGTCGGCGCCGCCAGCCAGACGAATTCCACGCCTTCTTCTTCGGCATTCTGCACCTCGCGCTGCGAGCCGGGCATATTGGCCCGGTCACGGCGGTAAACGCATTTCACCGAGGTTGCGCCTTGCCGGATCGACGTCCGCACGCAATCCATCGCGGTATCGCCGCCGCCAATGACCAGCACACGTTTGCCCGCGGCATTCAGCGTGCCATCATCGAATTCCGGCACATCATCGCCGAAGGATTTCTTGTTCGAGGCGGTCAGAAAGTCGATCGAGCGCACGATCCCCGCCGCGTCCGAGCCCGGATCGCGCAGGGCGCGGGTTTTGTAAACGCCCGTGGCGATCAGCACGGCGTCATGTTTGCCACGGATCGCGTCAAAGCTGATATCGCGGCCGACATCACAGTTCAGGACGAATTCCACGCCGCCTTCTTCCAGCTGGCGCACCCGCTGCATCACGACATCCTTTTCCAGCTTGAAGCCGGGGATGCCATAGGTCAGCAGGCCGCCCGCGCGGTCGCTGCGTTCATAGACGGTGACCTGCACACCGGCGCGGCGCAGCACATCGGCCGCCGACAGGCCGCCGGGGCCACCGCCGATGATGCCGACGCTTTCGGTGCGTTCGATGGCCGGGCGAACCGGTTTGACCCAGCCCATATCCCAGGCGGTGTCGGTGATGTATTTTTCAATCGCGCCAATGGTGACCGTGCCGTGGCCGGATTGTTCGATCACGCAATTGCCTTCGCACAGGCGGTCTTGCGGGCAGATGCGGCCGCAGATTTCCGGGAAGGTGTTGGTGGCCTGGCTGATGGCATAGGCTTCTTCCAGACGGCCCTCGGCGGTCAGCCGCAACCAGTCGGGGATGTTGTTGTGCAGCGGGCAATGCGAATGGCAGAACGGCACGCCGCATTGGCTGCACCGGCTGGCCTGCTCGGCGGCCTTCTGTCCCGCATATTCGCGGTAGATTTCGTTGAAATCATGCGCGCGCACGGTGGCGTCACGCTTCTCGGGGGTCTCTTTCGCCGTATGGACGAATTTGAGCATGCGTTGCTGGGCCATGGCTGCGCCTCCCAATTGTGGCTGGTGGGTGACGCATGATCTACACTGGTTGTTCAGGGATTAAAAGTCAGCAATGCTGACGTATATCGTCTATTTTTATTTACCCCCACAGGCGCAGGGGCAAAAATTAGCAAAACTATGGCAGGTTTGCTTACCTACCTGTCAATTTCCCAGAAGCAAGGCGATCAAAACGACCGTCCCGACGATGATTCGCCACCAGCCGAACAGCGAATAGCCATGCCGACTGATGAAACCCAGCAACCCGCGCACCACGATCACCGCCGCGATGAAGGCTGCCACGAACCCCACGGCGATCAGGCCAAGGTCGTCTGAACTCAGCGCATCACGATTTTTATACAGGTCATAGGCGAAAGCGCCCGCCATCGTCGGCATCGACAGGAAAAAGCTGAATTCTGCGGCGGCGCGTTTGGAAACGCCCAAAAGCATGGCGCCAACGATGGTCGATCCCGACCGTGATACCCCCGGCACCATCGCCAGACATTGGATGAAGCCGATCTTCAACGCGGTCAGAACCGGCAGCCGCATCGCATCGTCGTATTTCACCGTCAGCTTCATCCGGTCGACAAACAACAGCACGATACCGCCCAGGATCAGCATGATCGCAATCAGCATCGGCGTTTCAAACAGCACCGTCTTGATGAAATCATGCGCCAGAACGCCGATCACCACCGCTGGCAGAAATGCCACCAGAACCGAGGCGATGAACCGGCGTGCGGCCGGATCATGCGGTGCCGAAGCGAACACATGGATCAGCCGGCTGGCATAGACGCCCAGGATTGCCAGGATCGCGCCCAGCTGGATCACCACCTCGAACGCACGTCCGGTCGAATGGAAGCCCAGAAAATGCCCGGCCAGCAGGATGTGACCGGTCGAGGAAACGGGCAGAAACTCGGTCAAGCCTTCCAGCAGACCGAGGATTGCCGCGACGATAGTATCATTCATGTTCAGGAAGCCTTGCGGAGATTTTTCGCGGATGCCTGGATCGCGTCATATTGCCCGTTCGGGCGGAAGCGCCAAAGGTAATCCGCCAGGATTGCGGACATCGGGGTGGGGATGATGCCAAGCGCGGCAAACCCCTGTGCATCAAGGGGCACCACACTGTCGGCTTGCAGATTGCGCAGTTGGTCGCGGCTGAGCAGCGTGTTGCGGAACAGTCCCCGCGACAATATCTGCGCGGTGTCGGCGGCGGTGGCAACGATGGCCGCGATGAACCACGGCAGGTTGACCACGCTGCGCTTGCGGTCGATCGTTGTCAGCATGCGTTGCATCAAGGTGCGCAGGGTTTCGACATCGGGGCCGCCCAGATCATAGGCGCCGCGTGCCGTGCCATTGACGCCCATGACCGCGGCCTGGGCCACATCATCAACATAGACGGGCTGAAAACTCGTATCGGCACCGGTAATGGCCAACAGCGGGGACATCACACTCATCCGCGCGAACTTATTGAAAAATCCGTCCTCCGGGCCAAAGATGACCGAAGGGCGCAGGATCATGGCATTTGGGAACGCGGCCAGAACGGCGGCCTCACCCTGTGCCTTGCTGCGGGCGTAATCGCTGTTCGGGGCACCCCCCAGCGCCGAGAGATGCACCAGCCGGTCCACCCCAAGCGCGCTGGCCGTGCGGGCGATCAGCTGTGCGCCCTGTACATGCACCGCGTCAAAGCTGTTGCGGCCTTGACCCGTCAGGATGCCGACGCAATTCACAACGGCATCGGCGCCTTGCATGGCGGCACGCACGCTGGTCTCGTCACGGATATTGCACAAGACGGGCTCGATCTGCCCTACAACGCCATAGGGGCGAATGAACAGCGCCTCATTCGGCCGACGGCAGGCGATGCGGATGCGCCAGCCATCCTGTGCCAGCCGCCGCGCAATGTAGCGACCGACAAAGCCCGCGCCACCAAAGATCGTCACAAGTCTGGACATGGTCCGCGCCCCCGCTCGTCGATGCAGTCTGCTTCTGATTAGCGCCAAGGGCATTTTCAGACAAGGGAAATGGCGCCGCGGGGCCGCAGGCGGCGGGTCACGAATATTTTCGTGCCCGCCAGATCGTGCCGATCTGACCGCCAACTGTGCCGGACCTAACGATTATTGGGGGTTTTCGTGATGTGATGTGATGGCGCCCATGATGGTGCCGATAAAAACATCGGTCGGATGAAAGAAATGCGTTTTCTGCCGTTGACAGTCGCTGTGGGGGCTTATAGATCACCCCCACGACATCGGCCCAGATGGCGGAATTGGTAGACGCGCACGGTTCAGGTCCGTGTGCCGCAAGGCGTGGAGGTTCGAGTCCTCTTCTGGGCACCAATACTTTGCGAAAGCCGCGTAACTTTAAATAGTTACGCGGCTTTCGTCGTTTATGGTCCCGTGTCATGGTCCTTGCTTGAATGGGCAGGGTCAGGCACTGATACCGCTAGCCCCTATTCTGAACTGCACTGGACAAAACGCAGGGGCACAGGGGCTGACATCAGCCCCTGATTTCGGGGTCTGGGTCATCAATCCGCAATCAATGACAGTGATATACACCCGTCTTGTGATTGGTGTGACAGCCGCTGGCATCTGTTCCACCGCTATGAGCGGCGGCGGACAGGCTGGATGCGGTCAGGGCAAGTACGGCGACGATAACTTTGATTTTCAATGGTGCTCTCCCAATACATTCGTCATTTTCGGACGGTATTCATGACTTCGGACCCGATTTGGGTGGAATTACGGTTTTCCGGGGGCCATGACGACCGTAGGATGGGGGAGAAGGGGTGATCCGCCTGGTCGTGTCCGCCCCACCGCCCGCGAGGAAGCCCGCCAATTGGCGAGTCGGATCTATGCCGAGGTGCCAACCACGGCGCGCCTGACGGGGGATGTGGATGGGCTGGCGGTGTATCTGATCGGGCCAAGCGGAATGGCCGAGGTTGTGCCGGGCGCATCGAGCATTCCCGTAGCCGACGACCCGGCGTTGTCTGTCACGGTCACCCATGCTGTTGTAGCGCATGACTGCTACTCCAGCGCCAAGGCGTTCCGATGTGTTGATCGTATTTCGCCATGATCACGCCACATCGCTTTGCGTTCGCAATCGTGGTGCTACCACGCCTTGGATTGTGCTGCGAAAGCGGTAATCAGATAGTCGATCAGCGCGGAAACCTTGGGTGGCGTGAATTCGGACGCCGGTGACAGGGCGCTGATCGACAGGGGTTGCCCGGCCAGACCGGGCATCACCTTGACCAATGTGCCGTCATGCAGCGCCTCGGCGGTCAGGTAACCGGGCAGGTAGGCGATGCCGCATCCGTCCAGACAGGCCTGCAGCAATGCACGGTCATCATTCGCGGTCAGACGCCCGTTCCCGCGCACGGTGCGGGTTTCGCCGGAACTGGTGGTCAGATGCCAGATATTCGCCTCGGCCTCCTGCGCATGGTGCAGCAAGGCGTGGTCGGTCAGGTCCTCTATCCGGGTCGGGGCGCCGTGGCGGGTGATATAGTCCGGTGCGGCGACCAGATGGCGCAGACTGCGGGCCAAGGCGCGGCTGCCGGTCGGGCGGATCGCCTCGGGACCGATACCCAGCGTCAGGTCATGATCGGACGAAGCGCTGATGATGGCATTGTTCTGGCGCAGGTCGGTGTGGATGCTCAGGCTGGGATAATCCTGTAGCAACCGTCCCAGCACGGGCACAAAACGCGTCACGCCGAAATCCGCCGGAACCGAGACCCGCAGGGCGCCGGTGGGGGGCTGCTGCGTGCCGCCGGCCAGAATGTCGGCCTCTTCGGCGTCACGCACGATCCGCCTGGCCCGCCCGTAATAGGCGATGCCGATATCGGTGGGTTCCACCCGGCGCGTGGTGCGTTCCAGCAACCGCGTCCCCAGCCGCTGCTCCAGCGAGGCAATGTATTTCGAGATCGCCGATTTCGACAGCCCCATCCTGCGTGCGGCACCGGTGAAACCACCCTGGTCCACAACGGCGATAAAGGCTTCCATTTCGGTCAGGCGATCCATGCAAATATCCAAAGGTTGAACGCAATGCATGACTATTCGGCGTCGAATCCGGCTAAATTCGGGCGGATCGCGGACAATAGAATGGTCTTGCGCGGGTTCAGGCCGGATTGCGCACCAAAATCTGCGAATAGCGCGGGCATAGCCGGGCGATTCGGCCTGTTAGTGCGGGTTTGTCACCAATCGTCGCCCTGATGGCAATCCGCCTGACGAGGTGATTCCCTTGGTCACGATCACCCCGCGTCAGGCAACAATACCGCTTCGACGCGGCGGTTGCGGTCCTGGCCCTCGGTGGTCAGGTTGGTGGCGCGTGGCGCCAGCCAGCCTGCGCCCTCGGCCCGCAACTGCTCGGCGCGCAGCCCGTATGCGGCCACCAGCCGTGCCAGAACCGCCTCGGCGCGTTTGCGCGAGACCGCGATATTGGCGTCCAGCGTGCCGATGCTGTCGGTATGCCCGACCAGCGCGATCCGCGCCTTGGGCCGCGTCGCCAGATAATCCGCCACGCCGCGCAACGAGGCATAGTCGCGCGCGTCCAGCGTGGTGGCGCCGCTGTCGAACACCAGATCGTCCAGCGCGACCGCGCCCGTCGCCTCCAGCCGAACGGTGAAATCGCTGGCCTCGGGGGCGGCGGTGGGCGGCGGTGGGGCGGTGGGTTCGGGGGCAGGCGCGGTGGTGACGTCGCGCTGCGACAGCGCGGTCAGCTGCACGAAACCCGATTCGGAACTGCGCGAGACGGTCAGCGCCAGCCACTCGGTGCCGTTACGCGCGGCGAAATAGCGAAAATCGCCCAGATCCACATGCATCTGCGGTTCGGGCAGTAATTTCAGCGCGTAGCGGAAATCAAACCCGCCGCAATCGTCGGTGTTGCATTCGTAGATCGGGGTGTAGCCCGCCGCCTCGATCTGGGCGCGCAGTGGCGCCAGAAGCTGCAAGGTGGTCTGATGATCGCCGCGCAACCGCCAGGACCGGTCATCGCGCGCCCCCTCCAGCCGGGTTGCGGCCCCGCCCTGTTCGGTCCAGCGTCCGGTCAGCAGGGTGTAATCGGTGGCGGGTGAGGCCTCCTGGGCCGTCACCGAGGCGGTGTCGGGCAATGTCAGCCGAAATGGATCGGCCTGCGCCGATAGGGGCAGCAGACAGAGCAGAAACGCCAGACGGTTCATTGCGCGACCTCACGACGATAATGATAGCGGCTGACGGGGTGCAGGCCGATGCGTTCATACAGCGCCCGTGCGCCCTCATTCGCGCGGGTGACCACCAGCGCGAACCGTTTGGCGCCTTGCGCGGCGGCCCAGTTGACCGAGGCCGCCATGATCGCCTGCGCCAGACCCAGTCGGCGAAAATCGGGCGGTACATATAGTGCATGCAACATTGCCGTATCCTGATGCAGGGCGACAAAGGCCACCCCGGCGGCCCGGTCATCGACCCGGCCCAGCATGGCGGTCTTGGCGCCGGCTGCGCGGTGCATGATCGCCAGACGCGCCGGGCCGATATCGCCCTGCGCCCAGATATCCTGTGCGATTGCCAGGGGCGGCCAATGCGGAATCGCCGCCATCGGTGGTGCGGTATCGGGAAGATCACCGATCTCGGCCTGGTAGACCACCACCGGATCATACAATTCATAGCCGCGCGCCTCCAGGGCGGCATCCAGCGCCGTATCCTCGGGGCGGATCATGAAGCGTGGTTGCTGACCCATCGCGCGATGGGCCGCGATGGCGGTGTCCAGATCGGCCTGATCCAGCGGCACCACAAGGCTGGCACTGCTGACCCGCGATCCGCCGCCCTGACCCTGCCGGATGCAAAAGCCCCCGGCATGGATGCGGGTTGCGGCGGGCCAGGTGCCATCAACCACCGCGAACAGATCGGTCATTGCCCCTCCGGGAAAGTGGCCTGCAAGGCGGCGAAGGCCGCCTCCAGCGCGTCGGGGTCGGTGGTGCGCACCACCAGATTGGTGCCATAGCGCCCGCCCTCGGCGGTAAACGGATAGGACCCGAAGGCGACCTTGGGGTGGGCCTGTGCCAGCTCCCGCAACGGATCGGCCACGGTGGATTCGGGCGCATGCATCAGCCAGTTGCGCGACAACAGCGGTTGCCCCCCGCGCAGACGCGGCAGCAGCCCCGCCACCATCGCCTGAAACACGCTGGGCACACCCGCCATCACATGGCAGTTTTCAATGGAAAAGCCCGGCGCGGTGGACACCGGATTGTCGATCAGCGTGGCGGTGTCGGGGATACGCGCCATGCGCAGGCGGGCCTCGGTCAGATCCTGCCCGCGCAAGGCGTAATGCGCCGCCAGCAGCGCGCGGGCATCATCGCGCACGCCGATCTTTTGCCGGAACGCCGCCGCCACCGCATCGGCGGTGATATCGTCATGCGTCGGCCCGATCCCGCCCGAGGTGAACAGGTGGTCTACCGCCCCCGCCAGGTCGCGCACTGCCGCCACGATGGTGGCGTGATCGTCGCCGATCACCCGGATCTGCAACAGGTCTATGCCTGCGCGTGCCAGCTCGCCCGCCAGAAACCAGGCATTGCCCTCGCGGGTGCGGCCGGTCAGGATTTCATCGCCAATGATCAGGATCGCGGCGGTCGGATTGGTCATGCGGACCTCCTTTTTGGTCAATGTATAGGGCGGCCCCCCGGTCGCGGAAAGCCCGGCACTGGCCAAACCGCCTGATTGTGACTATTTAGGGCGCGTCAATTGCAGGAGAAGACCAGTGGACGAGAGTCGGGGCCGCGTCACCAAGGACGGGATTCGCATCTATAACACCAGCAGCGATTTCGACGGGATACGCGCCTCCTGCCAGATCACCGCGCAAATTCTGGATGAGGTGGCCCAGCATGTCGTGCCGGGTGTGACCACGGCCGCGCTGGATGATTTCATCCGCAACCGGATCGTCGAGCTGGGGGTGACCTCGGCCACCATCGGTTATCGCGGCTATAAACATGCGTCGTGCATCTCGATCAACCACGTCGTCTGCCACGGGATTCCGGGGCCCAAGATCATTCATGACGGCGATATCCTGAATATCGACATCACGGTGGTTCTGGATGGCTGGTTCGGCGACAGTTCCCGTATGTATGTGGCGGGCACCGCGCCGCGCAAGGCGCAGCGGCTGATCGACGTGACCTATGAATCGCTGATGCTGGGCATCGCGGCGGTGCGGCCGGGTAATACCTTTGGCGATATCGGCCACGCGATTCAGCAATATGTCGAGGCCCAGCGGATGAGCGTGGTGCGCGATTTCTGTGGCCACGGCGTGGGGCAGGTGTTTCATGCCGCGCCGAATGTGCTGCACTATGGCCGTCCGGGCACCGGTGCCGTGCTGGAAGAGGGGATGATCTTCACCATTGAACCGATGGTGAACCTGGGCCGCCCCGACACCAAGGTTCTGGCCGATGACTGGACCGCCGTGACCCGCGACAAATCCCTGTCGGCGCAATACGAACATTGTGTGGGCGTGACGGCGGACGGGTGTGAGATCTTCACCACCTCGCCGGCCAATAAATTCCACAAGACCTGGGAATAAGGGGGTAGGGCGCGTCGCCCCCGCCCATCCCGGCTTGCCTGCCCGAGATATATGGGCAAGGCCAAAGGTTGTTACAGCTTCAGCAGCCCCGGCACGTCGAACATGGATGTGACGATTTCCGCGCCCACCGCGCGCAGCCTGGGGTTCACATGCTGCGGCGCATAGCCCAGAACCCGCATTCCGGCGGCGATACCCGCCTGCGCACCGGTGGCGGTGTCCTCCATCACCACGCAATGCGCCGGATCGGCGCCCAGCGATTTCGCCGCGATCAGATACAGATCCGGCGCCGGTTTCGGGCAACCCAGATCCTGACCCGAAAACAGCCGGTCGTGCAGCTTGGCCCAGATCGCCGGATGCTGCCCCAACGTGGCGCGCATTTTCTGCATCCGCCCGTTTGATCCCACCGCGTAGGGCACGCCGGCACGATCCAGCGCCTCCAGCAATTCCATCACGCCGGGCATCAGCGCGGTGCCCTGCGCCAGCCGGTCACACATCCGGTCATAGAACCCATCGGCCCAGTCGGCGGGCAGATCGGCGCCGTGGGCGCGGGCGTAAACGGCGGTTTCCTCGATCGTGTGGCCGATGAACAGCGGTTCCAGCGCGGCGATGGTCATGTGCAGGCCATGCGCGGCGAAATCATCCTGGATCAGTTGAAAGGTCACCGGTTCGCTATCGACCAGCACCCCGTCACAATCGAATAATACGGCCTGGGGTTTCATGCGGGGCTCCTTGCCAGGGTGATGGTGGTATCGCCGTAGCGGCGTTGGTCGATCTGTTCCAGCGGTGCCGGGACGATGGGCGCGGCGGTTTCTTCCCACACCACCAAGGCGCCGGGCGCGATCCAGCCGTTTTCCAGACATGAGGCGATGGCCCGTTCCCCCAGACCCATGCCATAGGGCGGGTCCATGAAAATCAGGTCATAACCCGCACCGGGACACGGCCCCATCCGGGTGGCATCGCGACGCCAGACATCGGTGGTGTCCTCGGCCCGCATCAATTCGATGTTGCGGCGCAGCAATCCCCGCGCCACCGTGCCGTCATCGACAAAGGCCACGCGCGCCGCGCCGCGCGACAAGGCCTCCAGTCCAAGCGCGCCGGTGCCCGCGAACAGGTCCAGAACCCGCGCATCGGGCACAGGATTGCCGTGGGTGCCGTTGATCAGCAGATTGAAGATCGATTCCCGCACCCGGTCTGTGGTCGGACGCAGATGCGCCTGCGCATCGCCCGCGCCCACATCGGCCAGTTTCAGGCCACGCCGGTCTCCGCCAATGATTCTCATGCCAGCAATGCCTTCAGGTCAGGGGTGGTGGCGACCTGGTCCGGGGTGACGGGGCGGTGCGCCTCGATCAGGCGTTTGCCGACCATATAGGCGCGTGGATCATTCAGCGCATCCACCGCCAGCAGGGTTTCGCCACGGAAATACCAAAACGATACCCCGTCATGGTTGCGGGTCACCACCCGGTCATACCCGCTGTTCAGCCCGGCGATCTGCAGCTTGGCATCGAACTGATCCGACCAGAACCACGGTTTCGCCACATAGGGCCGGTTTGCGCCCAGCATATTGGCCGCCACGCAATCGGCCATGTCGATGGCATTGCCCACGCTTTCCAGCCGCAACCGTTCGGGGCCAAAGGCGGCGCAATCGCCCGCCGCCCAGATCGCCGGGTCCGCAGTGCGGCACAGCGCATCCACCGCGATCCCGTTCGCCACCATCAGCCCCGCCGCCTGCGCCAGCGCCACATTGGGCGCCACGCCAATGCCCGCGATGACGAAATCGGCGGCAATCACCCGCCCGTCGACCAGTTCTGCACCGGTCACGCGGGACTGGCCCAACAGCCGTTTCAGCCCGGTGCCTTCCAGAATATCCACCCCCTGCGCCCGGTGCAGCGCCCGCACCGCATCGGCGGTCTCGGCGCAGGCGACACGGCCCAGGATGCGCCCGGCGGATTCGATCACCGTGACCGTCAGGCCCAGCTTGCGCGCCACCGCCGCCGCCTCCAGCCCGATATAGCCGCCGCCGACCACCACCAGATGCCGCCCGGCGCGGAACTCGGGCGCCATCGCATCGACATCGGCCAGGGTGCGCACAGTGAACACACCGCCCAGATCGCCGCCCACCGCCACCGGCAACCGGCGCGGCGTGGCGCCGGTGCAGAGCGCCAGTTGTTCATAGGCCAGGGTTTCATCGCCCATCCGCACCAGTCGCGCGGCACGGTCAATCGCGGTGACCTCTGTGCCCATCCGCAAGGTGATGTCATTGGCCGCCCACCAGTCATCGGCCCGCAGGGTCAGCCGGTCCACAGGCATCGTGCCCAGCAGATAGGCCTTGGACAGGGGCGGGCGCTGATAGGGGGGCACCGGCTCGGCGCAGATCACGGTGACCGCGCCGACATAGCCCAGCGTGCGCAGCCGCGCCGCCAGAGAGGCCGCCGCCTGCCCGCCCCCCACAATGACTATTCCCGCATCTTGCCGTGCCATCATATTCCCTCTGGTGGTCTTGCGGCGTGACCCTATATCGTCAGCCTAATCCTGTGCAACGCGAGAGGGACAAGATGAGCATCGAGAAAGGCCAGGTTCTGCCGGGCGCAACGCTATTGCGGATCGGCGATGCCGGGCCGGAGACCATCAGCCTGGGTGACAAGATGAAGGGCCGCAAGATCGTGATCTTTGCCGTGCCCGGCGCTTATACCGGCGTGTGCACTACCGCGCATGTGCCCAGCTTCATCCGCACCATTGATGCGCTGAAGGCCAAGGGCGTGGCCGAGGTGATCTGCATTTCCGTCAATGACCCCTTCGTGGTCAAGGCCTGGGGCGAAAGCACCGGCGCCACGGCGGCGGGCATCACCATGCTGGCCGATCCCGAGAGCGCCTTCACCACGGCGATCGGGATGAACTTCTCGGCGCCGCCCGCCGGGCTGATCGACCGCTCGCAACGCTATGCGATGGTGGTGGAAGACGGTGTGGTGACGGTCCTGAACAAGGAAGAGGCCCCCGGCGTCTGTGATATCTCGGGTGGCGAGGCGATTCTGGACGTCGTCTGATCTGACCATTGGGGGCGGGGTGCCGCCCCCAACCGGCTGTTACGGCGCATCCTTGCGATAGGGAGCCAGATCGGTCAGCGCCGCGATATCGGCGCGGATGGCCGTGCGCTCTTCGTCCAGAAAGGCCGACACCGCCCGGCGCAGACCGGGATGGGCGATCCAATGGGCGGATCGCGTGGCCACCGGCATATAGCCGCGCGCCAGTTTGTGTTCGCCCTGCGCGCCCGCCTCGACCCGCTGCAAACCCTGCGCGATGGCCCATTCCGTGGCCTGATGATAGCACAGTTCAAAATGCAGAAAGGCTTGATCCTGGGTGCAGCCCCAATAGCGCCCGAACAGTGTATCGCGCCCGATCAGGTTCAGCGCCCCCGCCACCGGTTCCCCATCCTGTTCCGCCAGCACCAGCAACACATCCCGGCGCATCCCGTGCAGCGCGTCAAAGAACCCGCGTGTCAGGTAGGGGCGGCCCCATTTCCGGCTGCCGGTATCCTGGTAGAAATCCCACATCGCATCCCAGTGCCGGGGCATGATGTCATCGCCGCTCAGCACCCGGATCGTGCCGCCAAAGCCCTGCGCGCGGTCACGTTCCTTGCGAATCGCCTTGCGCTTGCGCGAGGCCAGCTGGGCCAGGAAATCGTCAAAATTGCGATAGCCCCTGTTCATCCAGTGGAATTGTTCGCCGGTGCGCAGCAGCCATCCGCGGTCGGTGGCGGCCATCGCCTCATCCTCGGGGCAGAAGGTGATATGCGCCGATGACAGCCCCTGCGCCACCACCGTTTCCATCCCCTGCAACAGCGCGGCGCGGCCCGCCCCCTCAAACCCCGGCCGGGTCAGCAGCCGCCGCCCATTGACCGGCGAAAACGGCACGGCGCATTGCAGTTTCGGATAGTAATCGCCGCCCGCGCGTTCAAACGCATCGGCCCAGCCGTGATCAAAGACATATTCGCCCTGCGAATGCGATTTCACATACAAGGGCGCCACGGCAATGATCCGGCCATCTTGCGTGGCCACCATCGGGCGCGGCAACCAGCCGGTATCCTCGCCGACCGAACCCGAGGTCTCCAGCGCTGTCAGAAACGCATGGGTGGTGAAGGGGTCAAGGGCGCGGTTCCCATCGGCCACCTCGGGGCAGGCGCAGGCGTCCCAGTCGGCGGCCGGGATATCGCGCACGCCCGGAGCCAGGCTGATTTCGATGGCGTCTGTCATCCCCGCCCCCTGTCCCTTGTCGCGCTAGGCGTGAATCGTGGCTGGATAGGTTTCAAACGTGATGTTCTGCGCGAATTTGCGGGCCTGGGCCTCGGCCTCGGGGGAACGGATGGTCCAGCACAGAATGGCCGCCCCCTGCGCCCGCAGCGTGGCCACGCGCGGTGCCGCCAGATCGGATGCTTCATGCGAGATGAAGCAACACCCCAGCCGGTCGTAATCCGGGATCTGGCGCAGATGGTCGCGCACCGCATGCGGCAACAATACCCAATCCGGCCCATAGGCCGATGTGGTCAGCCCCACGGCAATACCGGGTGCCTCACGCCGAAACGCCGCGATGGCATGGGGGTTGAACGACATCACCGCCAGCGGTCCGGTATAGTCGCGCAACAGCGCCGCCGCCGCCGCCTCCAGCCGGCCATCGGTGGGACCCATGCCGCCTTCCTGATCCTTGATCTCGACCAGTAGCGGCACCCGGCCATCGACCAGCGCCAGAAATTCGGCCAGCGTCGGGATATGGTCCGCACTACCGCACAGGGTCAGGGCGCGCAGATCATCGGCGGATTTCGCCTGCACCCGTCCGGCGGTGCCGGTCAGCCGATACAGGTCGTAATCATGAAACACCATCGGCACGCCATCCGCCGACAGTTGCAGATCACATTCGATCGCATAGCCCGCCGCAATTGCGGCACGCGCGGCGGAAAGGCTGTTTTCCGGCCCTTCCGCATCGTGGTAGCCCCGATGTGTGACCGGCAAACGCAGGAAATCGGGGTGCAGCATCATTTCACCTCGAAGATCGCCTCGATCTCGACCGTCACCCCGAACGGCAGCGATGCCGCCGATACCGCCGAACGTGCATGCCGCCCGGCATCGCCGAACACCTCGACCATCAGGTCGGAACAACCGTTGATCACCTTGGGCTGGTCGGTGAAATCGGCGGTCGAATTGACAAAGCCCACCAGTTTCACCACCCGCGCCACACGGTCCAGATCACCCAACGCCGCCTTGGCTTGCGCAATCAGCGACAGCCCGCACCGCCGTGCCGCCGCCGCGCCATCTTCCACCGATGCGCCCGCGCCCAGTTTGCCGGTGATCAGCCCGTCCGCCCCGGCCGACACCTGGCCCGAGACGAACAGCTGAGTGCCGGTCAGCACATAGGGCACATAGTTCGCCGCCGGCGCGGGCGCGGCAGGCAGCGTGATGCCCAGTTCGTTCAGGCGGGCGTCGATCTTGCTCATGGGGGTTCTCCGGGTTGGATCGGTTTCGGGCGGACGGTAGGGCGGGCCGCGCGTGGCTTCAAGCAACCATTTGTTCCGCGTGTTGCAGATCGACGGAAACCAGCTGGCTGACGCCCTGTTCCTGCATGGTGACGCCAAACAGGCGGTCCATCCGGCTCATCGTCACGGCATGGTGGGTGATCACCAGAAACCGCGTCTCGGTGCGCCGGGTCATTTCATCCATCATGTCGCAAAACCGGGTGACATTGGCATCATCCAACGGCGCGTCGACCTCATCCAGCACGCAGATCGGCGCCGGATTGGCCAGAAACACCGCGAAGATCAACGCCAGTGCCGTCAGCGTCTGTTCGCCCCCCGACAAGAGCGACAGCGTGGACAGTTTCTTGCCCGGCGGCTGGCACATGATTTCCAGCCCCGCTTCCAGCGGATCATCGGATTCGACCAGCACCAGACGCGCCTCGCCGCCGCCAAACAGATGCGTATACAGCGTGCGGAAATTGCCGTTCACCTGTTCATAGGCCGCCAGCAGCCGTTCCCGCCCTTCACGGTTCAACCCGGAGATACCGCCGCGCAGCTTGCGGATGGCCTCTTCCAGATCGGTCTTTTCCTGATTCAGCGTGTCAAATTCGGTCTGCACCGTTTGCGCGTCTTCCTCGGCCCGCAGGTTGACCGCGCCCAGGGCCTCGCGCTGGCGTTTCAGCCGCGCCACATCGGTTTCCAGCACGTCGCCCGGCGGCAAGGCGGCATCGTCCAGCGCCAGCGTGGCTTTCAGCGCCTCGGGCGTGGTTTCCAGCGTCTCGGTGATGCGCTCGGCGGCGGTGGTCCGGGCTTCGCGGGCGGCGTCCAGGCGGGCCTCGGCGCGGGCGCGGGTTTCGCGGGCATCGCCCAGGGCACGCTCGGCCTCGCGCTCGGTGGTCTGGGCGGCGCGCAACGCGGTTTCCGCATCGCGCAGCCGTGCGGTGGCGGCGTCGCGGCGGGTTTCAGCGGTCGTGATCGCCTCGGTCAGCTCGTCGCGCTTCTCGATCAGTTCCTCGGGCAGGGCGGCGGCGTCTTCCAGCTCGGTCAGGGCCTCGGCGCGGCGGTCGGCCAGTTCGGTGCTGCGCCTGGCGGCGGTGTCCAGACGCTGACGCCAACCCGACAGCTCCTTGGTCACCTCTTGACGGCGGCGGGTGCGGGCCTCGCCCTCGCGGCGCACGTCATCCAGGCTGGCGCGTCGGGTCAGCATGGTCAGCCGCGCGGCCTCGACGGTCATTTTGACCGCATCCACCTCGGACCGAACGGCGGCGATATCGGGCAGATCGGCGGCTTGGGCCTCGGCATCGGCCAGCGCGGCGTGGGCGGCCCCGGCGGCAGCGGCCTGACGGGCGACGGCCTGACGGGCGGCCTCCAGCTGGCCAGAGGACAGGGCGCGGTCGGCCTCGGCGCGGGACAGGGCGCGGCCGGTATCAGTCAGACGTTGATCGGCGGCACGGCGGGCCTCGCGGGCGCGGGTCTCGGCGCCGGTGGCATCGGTCAGCGCGCGGGCCAGACCGTCATGCGTGGTGCGGGCGGTTTCGGCGCGGGCCTCGGCCCCGGCCAGATCGTGCTGCAATCCCGCCAGCCGGTTGATCTGTTGCAGGCGCAAGGCGGCGGTGCCCGGCGCATCACCGGCCGCGGTGCGGAACCCATCCCACCGCCACAGATCGCCTGACACCGTCACCAGACGTTGTCCGGGGGCCAATGCGGGTTGTAGCCGCAGACCCGTTGCGGCATCGGCCACCACGCCGATCTGGGCCACGCGCCGCGCCAGAACCGAGGGCACCGTCACATGTGCGGCCAAGGGCGACGCCCCGGCAGGCAGGGCTTGCGGTTTGGCATAATCGGGCAGCAGGCCCCAGCCGGTGGCGCCATCCCCGGCAATTTCCGGTGCGCGCAGATCATCGGCCAGCGCTGCCCCCAGGGCCGCCTCAAACCCCGGCGCGACCGTGATATGGTTCAGCAATTGGTCGTCTGCGCCGGCATCGCGGGCCAGCAGCCGCGACAAGGCGGTGGTTTCGGATTTCAACGCCCCGGCCTCGCCCTCGGCCTCGGCGCGGGCGGCGCGGGCGGTGGCCTCGGTCGCGGCGATGTCGGCGCGGGTTTCCTCGGTGGCGGTCAGGGCATCTTCGGCGGCGGCTGCGCTGTCTTGCGCGTCTTCCTGTGCGGATTGCGCGGTTTCAAAGGTTTCGGCGGCGGTTTCCAGCGCCAGCGCGGCGGTCGCGGCGGCGTCATGGCCCGCCCGGGTTTCGGCCTCGGCCCGTTCCAGCGCCACGCGCCCCTCGGACAATTGCCGGGTGACGGCCCCGTGACGCGCCGCCAGACGGGCGACCTCTTCGGTCATCTCGGCCAGTTGCGCCTCACGGTCGGCCAGTACATCGGTGGCCTCGGCGGCCTCCTCGGTGGCGGCGGACAGCTTTTCGTCATGGCCCTCGGTCGCCTTGGCCAGTTGCGTCAGTTCCCATTCCAGCCGTTCGATGGTTTCGCCCGCATCGCGGTTCAACCCGGCCTCGCGCTCGATATCATGGTCCAGTTGCGCGACGCGCGCGGTCAGGGCGGCGATGGCCTCGGCCGCCTGGCGTTCCTGATCGGACAGCGTTTCGCGTTGCAGCACAAGCCGTTGCACGATGGCGACGGCCACGGCCTCTTCCTCACGCAGCGGCGGCAAGGTGTCATCCAGCGCGGTCCGCGCGGCGGTGGCCTGACGCGCGGCGGTATCGGTCTGCGCGGCCAGCAGCAGCTGGTCGCGGACCAGCCCCTCGGCCTCATGCCGCGCCAGATCGGCCTCATGCCAGCGCAGATACAGCAACATGCCCTCGGCCCGGCGCAATTCGGCGCCGATCTCGCGGTAGCGCGCGGCCTGCCGGGCCTGTTTCGCCAGCGTCGCCAGCTGGCCGTTCAGCCCCTCCAGTACGTCATCGACGCGCAACAGGTTCTGTTCCGCGCCGTTCAGCTTCAATTCCGCCTCGTGGCGGCGCTGATACAGGCCCGAGATGCCCGCAGCCTCTTCCAGAATGCGGCGCCGCGCCTTGGGCTTGGCATTGATCAGTTCGGCGATCTGGCCCTGACGCACCAGCGCGGGCGAATGCGCCCCGGTCGAGGCATCGGCAAACAGCATCTGCACATCGCGCGCCCGCACGTCACGGGTGTTGACCTTATAGGCCGATCCGGCATCGCGGGTGATCCGGCGCACGATTTCCAGCGCATCGCTGTCGTTGAAACCGGGCGGCGCCAGGCGGTCATCATTGTCGATCGACAGGATCACCTCGGCAAAGGCGCGGGCCGGACGGGTGGCCGTTCCGGCAAAGATCACGTCTTCCATCCCGTCGCCGCGCATCGCGGTGGGGCGATTTTCGCCCATCACCCATCGCAGCGCCTCCAGCAGATTGGATTTGCCACAGCCATTCGGCCCCACGACGCCGGTCAGCCCGTCGTGGATGATCAGGTCCGTCGGATCGACGAAACTCTTGAAGCCGTTCAGACGCAGCCGGGTGAAACGCACGCGGGTTCCCTATCCATATCCGGTCAAATGATGGACAAGTTTCGGGGTTTAGCCCCATGAAGTCAACCAAATGGCCCATGATCTCGGGGTTTTGTGACGATTATCCACAAGATATGTGCCGGTTGAGGTTGGCCCAGTGATAGCGCTGTCATAGGCTGGCGAAAAATCGACAGCCAAGGAGGCGGTCATGCTTGTCCCGGCCTTTGCCATCATATTGTTGTTTCAACTGATCGGAGAGGTGATTTCGCGCGCGTTGCACCTGCCGTTGCCCGGCCCGGTTCTGGGCATGGTCGGCATGGTCGTCGCGCTGAGCGCCATTCCCAGACTGGCGCAGATCGTCACCCCCGTCGCCCAAGGGTTGCTGCGCCATCTGTCGTTGCTGTTCGTGCCGGTGGGGGTGGGGATTGTGGCGAATGTCCACACCATCGCCGAACACTGGGTGGCGATTTCGGTGTCGCTGGTGGTCTCGACGCTGCTGGCGATTGTGGTTGGGGCCTTCACCTTCACCTATGTCGCTAAACTGGTGGGGAGCAAGCCCAATGACTGACGCCTTTCAGGTCTGGGCCTATATGGCGCAACAGCCGCTGTTGTGGCTGTGTGCCACGCTGTTCGCCTATTGGATCGGCGAGACGCTGTTTCTGAAATCGGGGCGCAGCCCGTTGGTCAATTCGGTGGTGATCGCGGTGGCGTTGCTGGCCGGGTTGCTGATGCTGACGGGAACCAGCTATCAGACCTATTTCAACGGGGCGCAGTTCGTGCATTTCATGCTGGGCCCGGCCACGGTCTGTCTGGCGATCCCGTTGCAGGCGAATATGCTGGCGATCCGCAAGGCGCTGGTGCCGATCATCGTGGCGCTGTTTGTCGGGTCCTTGACGGCGATCCTGTCGGCCCTGGGCATCGCGTGGATGCTGGGGGCGGATCATGTGCTGCTGGCGACGCTGGCGCCGAAATCGGCGACCGCCCCGGTGGCCATCGGCATTGCCGAAAATCTGGGCGGGCAGGCCACGCTGACGGCGGTTCTGGTGATTCTGACCGGGTTGGTGGGGGCGCTGTTCGTGACGCCGATGCTGAACGTGTTGGGGATCACCGATTGGCGGGCGCGGGGCTTTGCCACCGGCGTGGCCGCGCATGGCATCGGCACGGCGCGGGCATTCCAGATCAACGATACCGCGGGGGTCTTTGCGTCGATGGGGATGGGGCTGAACGCGATCCTGACGGCGTTTCTGGCGCCGCTGATCATGCAGTTGTTTTAAGGAATGTCGCGGGGCGGGCGGGGCCGGTAGACCGGCAACCGCCAGCCCCGGCTGATCGACCCGGCCCGCAGCCCGAATGTCATCGCCGCACAGCCCAGCAGCGCGGCGACATGGCCAAGCCCGGTGGCGCCGATCAGCAGTGCCGTGGCCGCCCCGGCAAAGGCGCAGGTCAGGTAAAGCTCGCCTTGCTTCAGGGTCAGCGGGACCTGATTGCACAGCACGTCGCGCATCAGCCCGCCGACTGTGCCGGTCACCACCCCCATGATCAGCACGATGATCGCATGATGGCCGGTGGCCAAGGTCACCGCCACCCCCGCTGGCACCGCCACCGCCAGGGCCAGCGCGTCCAGCCACAGCAGCACCCGGTAGCGGCTTTCCAGCAGATGGGCGGTAAAGAACACCGCGACCGCCGCCACCGCGATCATCACCATATATTCGGGCTTTTGCACCCAGAACACCGGCAGCCGGCCCAACAGCACATCGCGCACCGTGCCGCCCCCCACCGCCGTCAGCGCGGCAACGAACACGAACCCCGCCAGATCCAGTTGATTGCGTGATGCCGCCAGCGCCCCGGTCAGCGCGAAAATCACCACCGACCCGTAATCCAGCAAGGCGGCCAATCCGATCACATCCGCCCCTATTTCTTGAACGGCGCCATGCCCGCGCGGGCCAACTCATCCGCGCGTTCGTTTTCGGCGTGGCCCGCGTGGCCCTTGATCCATTTCCAGGTCACCTTGTGGCGCGCCTGCGCGGCATCCAGCCGCTGCCACAGATCGACATTCTTGACCGGCTTGCGGTCGGCGGTCTTCCAGCCGTTCTTCTTCCAGCCGAAAATCCAGCCGGTCACGCCGTTCTTCACATAGGCGGAATCGGTGGTGATGGTGATCTCGGTATCGCGCGTCAGGGTTTCCAGCGCGTTGATCGCGGCCAGCAGCTCCATCCGGTTGTTGGTGGTATCGGCCTCGCCGCCCGACAGGGTGCGTTCCTTCAGCACGGTGGCGCCATCCACGGCGCGCATCAGCACGCCCCAGCCCCCGGGGCCGGGGTTGCCGGAACAGGCGCCATCCGTCCATGCCAGAAGATCAGCCATTCAACCTCGCGGCCGTCAGGCCCACATATCCCGGATGCGCGGCGATCCGGTCCAGCCAGCGGTTGATCGCCGGAAAACGCGCCATGTCAAAGCCGCCCCGTTCGCCCGCCGAGTGGCTGTAGCCATACAGGCAGATATCGGCCAGACTGATCCAGTCCCCCGCCAGCCAGTCATGCCGGGCCAGACGGTCTTCCATGATCTGCAGGTTCGCGTGCCCGGCGGTCAACAGATCGGCCAGACGTTCCGGCGTGGCCTGGGCCTTGCGGTGCGGATAGTGCAACAGCGCGGCACGCACGGCGACGGTGCCTTCATGCTGGTTCTGTTCCCAGAACATCCATGACAGCATCTGTGCCCGGTCAAAGGCATTTGCGGGGACGAATGCGGTGCCCTCGCCCAGCCAGCACAGGATCGCATTGCTTTCGGGCAGCAGGCGGCCATCGTCCAGTTCCAGCACCGGCGCCTTGCCAAACACCAGCGCGCCGCTGGCCTTGGCCTGATCCAGCGCGGTGGTCTGATATTCGACATCGACGATATCGTAGCTGCGCCCCAACAGCGCCAGCAACAGCCGCACCTTGTAGCTATTGCCCGATGACGGCATGGAATACAGTTTCATTTTCCCTCACACGGCTTCGCGCAGAACGCGCGGGACCTTGAATTCGATGTCTTCGCGGGCGGTCTCCACCATTTCCAGCGTGACGTCATAGCGGTCACGAAAGGCGTCGATCACCTCGTTGATCAACACCTCGGGGGCCGAGGCGCCCGCAGTGACGCCGACCGCGCGGATACCGTCGATGGCACGCCAGTCGATATCGCCCGCCCGGCCCACCAGCTGCGCATAGGCGCAACCCGCCGCCCGTCCGACCTCGACCAGACGGCGCGAGTTTGAGGAATTGGGCGCACCGATCACCAGCAGCGCGTCGATCTTGGGCGCGATCGCCTTGACTGCCGTTTGGCGGTTGGTGGTGGCGTAGCAGATGTCTTCCTTGCCCGGCCCGATGACGAACGGGAAACGCGCGCGCAGGGCGGCGACGATGGCGGCGGTGTCATCGACCGACAGCGTGGTCTGGGTGATGAAGGCCAGCTTTTCCGGGTCGCGGGGCGTCAGGGTGGCGACATCGGCAACGGTTTCGACCAGCAGGACCTCGCCCTCGGGCAACTGGCCCATGGTGCCCAGGGTTTCGGGGTGCCCGGCGTGGCCGATCATCACCATCTGCAAGCCGTTGGCGTAATGGCGCCCGGCCTCGTTATGGACCTTGGTGACCAGCGGACAGGTGGCGTCGACCTGAATCATGTTGCGCCGCGCGGCCTCGGCGGGCACCGCCTTGGGCACGCCGTGGGCGGAAAAGATCACCGGGCGGTCGGTGGGGCAATCGTCCAGTTCCTCGACAAACACCGCGCCTTTGTCGCGCAGGCTGTCGACGACGAATTTGTTGTGGACGATCTCGTGGCGCACATAGACCGGTGCGCCCCATTTTTCCAAGGCCATCTCGACGATCTTGATGGCGCGATCAACGCCCGCGCAAAAACCGCGCGGCGCTGCGAGGTAAAGGGTCAGAGCAGGTTTCATCGCGGTCTCCTTGGTCGTTCTTCACCTAATGCGCGGGCGGCCTGTCGTAAAGTGCCGGGGTGCTGTGGGTTTGATCGGCCCTTCACCCCGGGATGGGGGTCAGGGCGTTTTGCGGGTGCGTTTCACCTTGCGGGCGATGCCGCGATCACGGGCCTTGACAGCGGCCATGCGGCGGCCGGGTTTGAACGGGCGGCGGCCCCCCTTGGTCTTGCCCGGTGCGGGCAGGCTGGCGCCGTCGATTTCCATCAGTTCCAGTTCCAGCCCGCCAGTTACGGGAACTGCCTCGGCCAGCTTCACCACCACGCGCTGACCGATGCCGATGGTCAGGCCGGTATCGGCACCGACCAGTTGCTGGGCCTCGGGGTCGAAATGGAAAAACTCGCGCCCGACCGCGCGGATCGGCACCAGGCCATCGGCGCCGGTTTCGTCCAGTTTGACGAACAGCCCGAATTTCTGCACCCCCGAGATGCGCCCGGTAAAGGTGCTGCCGACCCGGTCGGACAGATAGGCGGCCAGATAGCGGTCGGTCGTGTCGCGCTCGGCCGCCATGCTGCGCCGTTCGGTATCAGAGATCTGCTGCGCGGTTTCGCTCAGGGTTTCGATGTCGAAATGCGACAATCCATCCTTGCCCCAGCCATGCCCCAGAATCAGCGCACGATGCACGATCAGGTCGGAATACCGGCGGATGGGCGAGGTGAAATGCGCATAGGACCGCAGCGCCAGACCAAAATGGCCCAGGTTCTGCGGTGCGTAATACGCCTGGGTCATGGCGCGCAGGGTCGAGATATTGACCAGTTCGTCGAATTCCGACCCCTCGGCCTGGGCCAGCAGACGGTTCAGGTGCGCGGTTTTCAGCACCTGCCCCTTGGCCAGTGTGAAGCCCGAGGCCTGCGCCACCTCGCGCAGGGCGTCCAGCTTGTCGGGCGCGGGTTCTTCGTGGACGCGATACAGCAGCGGACGGCGCAGACGTTCCAGTTCCTCGGCGGCGGCGACATTGGCCAGCACCATGAATTCCTCGATCAGCTTGTGCGCATCCAGCCGTTCCTTGAACCGCACCGAAGAGACCTTGCCCGTATCGTCGATCACGATCTGCCGCTCGGGCAGATCCAGTTCCAGTGGCTGGCGCATGGCACGGGCACGTTTCAGCGCCGCGTAGCAGGCATATAGCGGTTCGATCACCGTTTCGCGCAGCGGTTCGCACGCGGCATCGGGGCGGCCTTCGTGGGCGGCCTGCACCTGCGCATATTCCAGCGACCCGGCCGAGCGGATCATCGCGCGGGTGAAGTGATGCGCCCGTTTGTTCCCCGAACTGTCGACCGTCATCCGCACGGCCAGAACCGCGCGGGCCACGCCTTCGTGCAGCGAACACAGATCGCCCGACAGCCGATCCGGCAGCATCGGCACGACCCGATCGGGGAAATAAGTGGAATTGCCGCGCTTGCGGGCCTCGCGGTCCAGCGCCGATCCGGGGGTGACGTAATGCGCCACATCGGCGATGGCGACCCATAGCAGGAAGCCATCGGGGTTAGCCGGATCGGTATCGGGGATCACCAGGCAGGCGTCATCGTGGTCACGCGCATCGGCGGGATCAATGGTGACAAAGGGCAGATCGGTCAGGTCCTGGCGGTCGGCCAGCGGGGCAGGGGTGGCGGCATCTGCCTCGGCCATCACCGCATCGGGGAAATCATCGGGAATGCCATGCTGGTGAATGGCGATCAGCGATACCGCGCGCGGGGCCGTGGGGTCGCCCAGCCGGTCGATGACGCGGGCGCGCGGCAGGCCCAGACGGGCCTTGGGGCCGGATTGCTCGGCCTCGACCAATTCGCCGTCGCGGGCGTCCAGCGTGGCGCCGGGCGGCACCTGCCAGGCGTTGCTGTTGCCCTTGTCGATGGGCATGATGCGGCCGCCCTCGGCGGATTTGCGGAAGATGCCGACGATCTTGTGCGTGCTTTCGCCGATGACCCGGATCAGCCGGGCTTCGTATTCATAGGTCTGGCCGGTGGTTTCGGTCATGCGCGCCAGAATGCGGTCGCCCTCGGCCAGTGCGGGATCGCCCTTTTTCGGCATGAACAGGATGTTGGGGGGCGGCCCCTCGCCATCCCACTCCAGCGCCTCGGCCCACAGATCGCCCGCCGTATCGGGCGCGGTGATGCGCAACACCGACACCGGCGGCAGCTTGGTGGCATCGCGGTAGCTGCGCCGCCGCCGTTCCACCGTGCCGTCTTCGGCCATCTCGCGCAGGATGCGTTTCAGTTCGATCTTGGCGGCGCCCTTGATGCCAAAGGCCTTGGCGATATCGCGTTTGGCCCCGGCACCGGGATTCTCGGCAAGCCAGGCAAGGATCTGTTCCTTGGTGGGGATCTGGTTCATGGCTGGCCCTCCGGGCGGTTACAGGGGCTTTTCCATATCGCGATGCGGAATGGCGCCATCAAGATATGCGTCACCATGGGCGGTGAAGCCAAGCTTTTCATAAAACGGAATGGCATGGGTCTGGGCGCTGAGATGGGCCTGGCGACAGCCCGCGGCCCGCAGCCGCAGACAGCCCTCGGTGACCAGTGCCGCGCCCAGACCCGTGCCGCGATAGGGTTTCAGCACGCAGATCCGACCAATGACGCCGGCCTCTTCGCGCACGAACAGCCGCGCGGTGGCGATGGGGGTTTCGCCGTGCATCGCCAGCAAGATCAGCGCGTGATCATCCAGATCGTCCCATTCCTCGGCCTCGGAATAGCCCTGTTCGTCGATGAACACGGTGCGGCGGATGGCATGGGCGGCGGCCAGATCGTTGGAGATGACGATCTTCATGCGAAATAGTCGCGCAGGATGCGGGTGTAGATGGCCTTCAGCTGCACGATCTGTTCGGTCTCGATACGCTCATCGACCTGATGCATGGTTTTGCCGACCAGGCCGAATTCCAGCACCGGGCAATGGTTCTTGACGAAACGCGCGTCCGAGGTGCCGCCGGTGGTCGACAGTTCCGGCGTGCGCCCGGTTTCTGCCTGCACCGCGCGGGTGACCAGATCGACAAAGTCGCCGGGCGGTGTGACGAAGCTCTCGCCCGAAACCTCGGTGCGGATATCCAGCGCGACACCGGTTTCCGTGGCCACCGTTCGGGCCAGCGCCGTGCCCCAGGTCTGGATATCGGTGCTGGTATGGGCATCGTTGAAGCGGATGTTGACCGTGGCGCGGGCCTTGGCGGGGATCACGTTGTTGGCCGGGTTGCCGCAATCAATGGTGATGATCTGCAAGGTCGAGGGCTCAAAATGATCGGTGCCGTGGTCCAGCGGCTGGGCGGCCATCCGGCCCAGCAGGGTGACCAGCGCGTGCAGCGGGTTTTTCGCCCGGTGCGGATAGGCGGCATGGCCCTGAACGCCGGTGGCCTCGATGTAAAAGGTCATCGAACCGCGACGGCCGATCTTGATCATCTCGCCCATGACATTCGGGCAGGTGGGTTCACCCACCAGACAGACCGACATGGCCTCGCCCTGGTCATCCATCCAGTCCAGCAGGGCGCGGGTGCCATCGCGGCCCACGCCTTCTTCGTCGCCGGTCAGGGTCAGGATGATGGCGCCATCGGGCGGGGTCTCGGTGACGAAATCCATCGCGGCGGCGGCAAAGGCGGCGACGCCGGTTTTCATGTCGGTGGCACCGCGACCCCACAGCACGCCGTCGATCACCGCGCCGCCGAACGGGTCATGCGTCCAGTCGGCGGTATCGCCCACCGGCACCACATCGGTGTGGCCGTTGAAACCAAAGGTCTTCGCCCCTTTGGCACCCCAGCGGGCAAACAGATTGGAGATGCCGTTGCGTTCGACGCGCAGGCAGGTGAATCCCGCCGCCGTCAGCCGTTCGTGCATCAGCACCAGCGCCCCGCCTTCGTGCGGGGTGACCGAGGGGCAGCGGATCAAATCGGCGGCCAGCGCCACCGGATCAGTCGTCATTCTGGATGTCCTTGTCTGACGGGGTCGTCACAGGATGCACAGTAGCGACCCCGCCCGAGCAAGACAACGTATGGCGCCGAATCCGGGGCGCCATACGGCTCAGATCTGGTCGGAACCATCCAGGCGCGGTTCACGCGGCGGACGACCGATGACATCACGCAGGGCGTCAAGCTCGATGAAATTATCGGCCTGGCGGCGCAATTCGTCAGCAATCATTGGCGGTTGGGTACGGATCGAGGAAACGACGGAAACCCGCACGCCCGTACGTTGCAGCGATTCCACCAGCGGACGAAAATCGCCATCGCCAGAGAACAGCACCGCATGGTCCAGACGGGGCGCCAGTTCCATGGCGTCAACCGTCAGCTCGATATCCATATTGCCTTTTATCTTGCGCCGTCCCGTCGCGTCGGTAAATTCCTTCGCGGCCTTGGTGACCATCGCATACCCGTTGTAATGCAACCAGTCGACCAGGGGCCGGATCGGCGAGTATTCATCATTTTCCAGCAGGGCCGTGTAGTAGAAGGCCCGCACAAGTTTGCCGCGACGTTCAAATTCCTGCCGCAGCAGCTTGTAGTCGATGTCAAACCCGAGCGCCTTGGCCGCCGCATAGAGGTTTGACCCATCTATGAACAGGGCGAGACGTTCGTCCTTGTAAAACATGAGTGTTCCTTTCAACAGGCAGCGCGCTGCCTGCACCAGTGGTCAGTGAGTGGTTGACGAAGGTCCGAAATGACCTATGACGCCAAAAGTCCCCATAGCGATAATGCGCAAGGAACAACAGAGGGGCCGAAGCCCAGGGGGAGAAATGTGTGGTAACGGTAACATGTTTTTGATCGCCCTGGGGTCCAATCTGCCGTCCGAGGCCGGGTCGTCGGCGCGCACCTTGGTGACGGCGTTGAATATGTTGCCCGATGCGGGGTTGATGCCGGTGGCGGTCAGCCGGTTCTACCGCTCGGCGGCGTTTCCGGCCGGGTCGGGGCCGGACTATGTGAATGCCTGCGCGGTGCTGCGGTCGGACACGGCGCAAACGCCCGATGCCGTTCTGGCGGCGCTGCACCACATCGAGGCGGTTCTTGGCCGGGTGCGGGATCGGCGCTGGCAGGCGCGCAAGGTCGATCTGGATCTGCTGGCGGCGGGGAATACCGTGCTGCCCGATGCCGAAACCCAGCGGTTGTGGCGTGATCTGCCGCTGGACCGGCAGATGCGGGAAGCCCCCACCAGGCTGATCGTGCCGCATCCGCGGTTGCAGGACCGGGCCTTTGTGCTGATTCCCCTCGCCGAGATCGCGCCGCTGTGGCGCCATCCCTTGACCGGCCACACGGTAAAAGAAATGTGTGATGCCCTGCCTGACGACGAAAAATCCGGGATGATGCCCGTTTCCGCGCCGTTTGGTAAAGATTGAGCGCTTGTCAAGCCCTGCCGAAGGGCCTAAACAGGCGCCTCACACCTCCCATGTCTGACTGGAGATGCCGATGGCTCGCGTGACGGTAGAAGATTGCGTTGACAAGGTTCCGAACCGGTTCGAGCTGGTGATGCTGGCCGCCCACCGGGCGCGCGAGGTTGCCGCAGGCAGCGCGATCACCATCGACCGCGACAACGACAAGAACCCGGTGGTCGCCCTGCGCGAAATCGCCGAGGAAACCCAGTCGGCCGACGATCTGCGCGAGCGTCTGATCGAGGCGAACCAGACCCAGATCGAGGTTGATGAGCCCGAAGACGACGCCATGTCGCTGCTGATGACCGGCGAAGCCGTGGATCGTCCGCGCAACGATGAGATGGACGAGGAACGCATGCTTCGCGCCCTGATGGACGCGCAGGGCCGCGACTGACCTTGGCGCCGGGCGGACGTTCCCGATGATCGATGTCGAAGACCTGATCGCACTTGTCCGCAACTACAATACGCATACGGATTCGCAACTGATCCGCCGGGCCTATGGCTACGGCCTGAAGATGCACGAGGGTCAGTTCCGGCATTCGGGTGAATCCTATTTCACCCATCCTGTGGCGGTGGCGGCGATCCTGACCGAACAGCGGTTGGATGATGCCACCATCATCACTGCGCTGCTGCATGATACCATCGAGGACACGCGCTCGACCTTTGCCGAGGTCGAGACGCTGTTTGGCCATGATGTGGCCGAGCTGGTCGATGGCGTGACCAAGCTGACCAATCTGCAATTGTCCTCGACGGCGTCGAAACAGGCGGAGAATTTCCGCAAGCTGCTGATGGCGATGTCCAAGGATCTGCGGGTGCTGCTGGTCAAGCTGGCAGACCGGTTGCACAATATGCGCACGATCCGTTCGATGCGGCCCGAAAAGCAGGTGCAGAAGGCGCGCGAAACCATGGAGATCTTTGCCCCGCTGGCCGGGCGCATGGGGATGCAATGGATGCGCGAAGAGCTGGAGGATCTGGCGTTCAAGGTGATGAACCCGGATGCGCGCAGCTCCATCATCCGCCGGTTCGTTTCCCTGCAAAAGGAATCGGGCGATGTGATTTCCAAAATCACCACCGATATCCGGGTGTTGCTGGAAAAGGCCAATATCGACGCCGATGTCTTTGGCCGCGCCAAGCGCCCCTATTCGATCTGGCGCAAGATGGAGGAAAAGCAGCTGGCTTTTTCCCGTCTGTCCGACATTTACGGGTTCCGCATCATCACCGAGACGGTCGAGGATTGCTATGCCGTGGTGGGCCTGGTGCATGGCCGCTGGCGCGCGGTGCCGGGCCGGTTCAAGGATTACATCAGCCAACCCAAGACCAACGGGTATCGGTCGATCCATACCACCGTCACCGGGCGTGATGGCAAGCGGGTCGAGATCCAGATCCGAACCCGGCAGATGCATGAGGTCGCCGAGGCGGGCGTGGCCGCGCATTGGTCCTACAAGGATGGCGAACCCGCCGAAAACCCGTTTGCCGTCGATCCGGCGAAATGGCTGACCTCGCTGACCGAACGGTTCGCCGAGGGCAACCACGACGAATTCTTGGAAAACGTCAAACTGGAAATGTATTCCGATCAGGTCTTCTGCTTCACGCCGAAGGGGGATGTGATCAAGCTGCCCAAGGGCGCGACGCCGATCGACTACGCCTATGCCATCCACTCGCGCATCGGCAACGGCTGTGTCGGCGCCAAGGTTGACGGGCTGCGGGTGCCGTTGTGGACGCGGCTGAAGAACGGTCAGTCGGTCGAGATCATCACCGCCGCGGGACAACGGCCGCAGGCCACTTGGCTGGATATCGTGCAGACCGGCCGTGCCAAGGCCGCGATCCGCAAGAGCCTGCGTGACGAGGACCGCTCGCGGTTCATCAAGCTGGGCGGCGAGCTGGCGCGGGTGGCGTTTGAGCATGTCGGGCGCAAGGTGACCGACAAGGCCTTGCGCACCGCCGCCAAGACCATGGGCATCGCCGATGAGACCGAATTGCTGTCGCGGCTGGGCGCGGCCGAACTGACGGCGCGTGAGGTGGTGGCGGCGCTGTACCCGGAACTGGCGAAGCCGGGGTTGGGGCTGGACCTGATCGAACCGCATCGCGCGGTTCTGGGGCTGGAGGCCGATCAGACCTTCCGCCGGGCCGATTGCTGTCAGCCGCTGCCGGGCGAACGCATCGTTGGCATCACCTATCGCGGGCAAGGCGTGGTGATCCATGCCATCGACTGTCCGGCGCTGGAGGAATTTGAGAGTCAGCCCGAACGTTGGGTCGATCTGCATTGGCAACCGGGCGAGCATCCGCCAGCCTATACCGCCTCGCTGAAGCTGACGATTTCCAACGATGCCGGCGTTCTGGGGCGGATCTGCACCTTGATCGGCCAGCAGAAGGCCAACATATCTGATCTGCGTTTCATGGATCGTAAGCCTGATTTTTACTCTCTGGTCGTAGAGGTCGAGCTACGGGATGTGGAACACCTGCACACGCTGCTGACGGCGCTTGAAGTCGAAAGTGATGTGGCACAGGTCGAACGTTGGCGGGATATCACGCGCAAGCCCTAGCCATCCAGGCCGGGCGACGTGGTGTCCGCAAGGGACCCCGTGGACCGGTATGGCCCCGTCGGGGAAGGATGTGATGGTATTCAAGCGGCGTGACAGGCAAACTTGGTGGGTAAGGGCGCGTGAATCGGTCTGGCCGCGCGGCGGCTGGGGCCGTGGGCTGCAATATCTGCGCTATCGCATCAACCGGTTGCCCGACAAACCCGAACGGATCGCACGCGGTATATTCGCCGGGGTTTTTGTGTCGTTCACACCCTTGTTCGGGTTGCATCTGGGGCTGTGCATCGTGCTGGCCTGGGTGATGCGGGGCAATATCCTGGCGGCCTTCATCGGCAGTTTCTTTGGCAATCCGCTGACCATCCCGGTCATCGCCGTCGCCTCGATCGAATTCGGGCGCAGGCTGCTGGGCATCACCGCCTTGCCGGTGGGCAACGAACATATCGCGGTGACATTCGCCCATGCCTTTGACGACCTGCGGCATAACATGTTCGCGGTGTTTACCAGCGATACCACCAGATGGGCCGGGCTGAAGGATTTCTGGGATGCGGTGTTTCTGCCCTATCTGACCGGCGGGGTATTGCTGGGCACGGTGGTGGGTCTGATCTGCTATGGCATTGCCCTGTCGCTCGTTCGCGCCTATCAAACGCGCCGACAGGCAAAACTGCGCAAGCGGCTGGAGAAAATCCGGGCCAAGATCGCCGCGCAGACGCCGGTTGCCAAAACGCACAGCTGACCGCCGCCAAAAGGAAGACCGATGCCGATACCGTTGCGCCTTGGGGTAAACATCGACCATGTGGCCACCGTTCGCAATGCGCGCGGCACCGCCTATCCCGATCCGTTGCGTGCCGCGCTGCTGGCGCAGGCGGCGGGGGCCGATGGCATCACGGCGCATCTGCGCGAGGATCGCCGCCATATCCGCGATGCCGATATCGCGGCGCTGCGGGCGGATCTGGATATTCCGCTGAACTTTGAAATGGCGCCAACGGCAGAAATGCAGGCGATTGCCCTGCGCGTCGCCCCGCATGCCTGTTGTCTGGTGCCGGAAAAGCGCGAAGAGGTCACCACCGAGGGCGGGCTGGATATCGCAGCCGATCTGCCACGGCTGACGGATTATGTCGGGTCGCTGGCTGAAACGGGCATCCGCGTGTCTATGTTCATCGGCCATGATCCGCGCCAGATCGAGGCGGCGCGCAGCATCGGCGCCCAGGTGGTGGAACTGCACACCGGGCATTTCTGTGACCTGCATTACGCCGGACGCTTTGCCGAGCGTGATCTGGAGCTGGATGCCCTGCGCGCCGGGGCGGCCTATGCCGCGTCCCTGGGGCTGGAGGTCCACGCGGGCCACGGCCTGACCTATGAAACCGTCACGCCCATCGCCGAAATTCCGCAGATCCAGGAACTGAACATCGGTCATTTCCTGATTGCCGAGGCGCTGTTTCTGGGCCTGGGCGATGCCATCATCCAGATGCGCGCCCTGATGGATGCCGCCAGATGATTTTGGGCATCGGATCGGATCTCTGCAATATCGACCGGATCGCCGCGACGCTGGAACGCTTTGGCGACCGGTTCCGCACCCGGGTGTTCACCGAGACGGAAATCGCCAAGGCCGAACGGCGCGCCGATACGTCCGGCACCTATGCCAAACGCTGGGCGGCGAAAGAGGCCTGCTCCAAGGCTCTGGGCACCGGGTTGCGCATGGGGATTTCGTGGAAGGACATGGCGGTGACGAATCTGCCGACCGGACAGCCCGTCATGCATCTGACCGGCTGGGCGGCCGAGCGGCTGGCGACGATGACCCCGGCGGGGCACCAGGCGATCATTCACGTGACCTTGACCGATGATCACCCCTGGGCGCAGGCATTTGTGGTGATCGAGGCGATACCGCTTCCTTGACTTGCGGGGGCGGGCGCGCGAAGGAAGGCAGAACCCCAAACAGAGGCGGATCATGGCTAAGGCGAAGAAAACCGAAGGCGGCATCACCGAGACGATCAAGACGATTGTCTGGGCGTTGCTCATCGCGGGCGTGTTCCGCACCCTGTTTTTCCAGCCATTCTGGATTCCGTCCGGGTCGATGAAGGATACGCTGCTGGTCGGCGATTTCCTGTTCGTCAACAAGATGGCCTATGGCTATTCGCGCTATTCCTGCCCATTCTCATCGGCGACGTTCAGCCCCTGTCCCGTCGAGGGTCGGCTGTTCGGGTCTGAGCCGCAGCGTGGCGATGTGGTGGTGTTCCGCCATCCGACGCAGAACGTCGATTTCATCAAGCGGCTGATCGGGCTGCCGGGCGACCGCATTCAGGTGATCAACGGCGTGTTGCAGATCAACGGCACCCCGGTGCAGCTGCAAAACCAGCCTCCGTTCGAAGAGGTCAAGGAACCGCAGGGCCCGCAGGGGCTGACGCCGCGCTGTGCCAATGATCCGGTCGGTTTCGGGGGCACCTGTATCAAGGGGCGCCAAACCGAAACCCTGCCGGGCAACAAACCGGGTGAGCCGGGCCGCAGCCATGATATCCTGAATATCTCGGACACCTGGATCGTCGACAATACGCCGGTCTTCACCGTGCCCGAAGGGCAGTATTTCTTCATGGGCGACAACCGCGACGATTCCGAAGACAGCCGTTTTCCTGCCGCAGCCGGTGGCCTGGGCTTTGTTCCGGCCGAATATCTGGTCGGGCGGGCGGATCGGGTGATCTTCTCTTCGGCGGGGAAATCGCTGTTCTATTTCTGGACCTGGCGCGCAGACCGGTTCTTCAAGGCGATAGACTGATGGGGGTGGCGTGAAACTCGGCGCGGATATCACGGCGTTCATGGATCGGCTCGGGCACAGCTTCACGCGGCCCGAGCTTCTGCTTCGTGCGCTGACGCATAGCTCTATCGGATCGGCAACGCGGCCCGACAACCAGCGGCTGGAATTTCTGGGGGACCGGGTGTTGGGTCTGACCATGGCCGAGGCGCTGTTCCGCGCCGATCGTGCCGCGTCCGAGGGCCAGCTGGCGCCGCGCTTCAACGCGCTGGTGCGTAAGGAAACCTGTGCCGATGTCGCGCGTCAGATCGGGCTGGGCGATGTACTGAAGCTGGGCCGTTCGGAAATGATGTCGGGCGGGCGGCGCAAAGAGGCGCTGTTGGGCGATGCGATGGAATCGGTGATCGCCGCCGTCTATGTCGATGCCGGGTTCGATGCGGCGCAGGCATTGGTCTTGCGGCTGTGGGGGGATCGTATATCGCATGTCGAGGATGACGCCCGCGATGCCAAGACCGCCTTGCAGGAATGGGCGCAGGCGCGTGGCTTGCCGCCGCCGTCCTACGAGACCATCGCCCGTCAGGGGCCGGATCATGCCCCGGTTTTCACCATTCAGGTGCGGCTGGAATCGGGCGAAACCGAACAGGCCACCGCAGGCGCCAAACGGCAGGCCGAACAGGCCGCCGCCAAGGCTTTGTTGCAACGATTGGAGAGCGTGACATGACCGACGCAGTTACCCGCGCGGGGTTCGTCGCGCTGATCGGCGAACCGAACGCCGGCAAATCCACCTTGCTGAACCAGATGGTCGGGGCGAAAATCTCGATCGTCACGCATAAGGTGCAGACCACCCGTGCCCGCATTCGTGGCGTGGTGATGGAGGGCCAGACGCAGATCGTCTTCGTCGACACGCCCGGCATTTTCCGCCCGCGCCGCCGGTTGGACCGGGCGATGGTCACCGCCGCCTGGGGCGGGGCCGCCGATGCCGATGTGGTGGTTCTGTTGATCGAGGCGCATCGCGGCCTGACCGAAGGCGCCAAGGCGATCATCGCCGCGCTGAAGGACCGGGGCGAAGGCCGCCCGGTGGTTCTGGCGATCAACAAGATCGACCGGGTCAAGGCCGAAAGCCTGCTGGCGCTGACGCATGAGGCGAACGAGGCCTATCCCTTCGTCCAGACCTTCATGATTTCCGCTGAAAAGGGCTATGGCGTTGCCGCATTGCGGGAATGGCTGGCGGGGGAACTGCCGGAAGGGCCGTGGTTCTACCCCGAAGACCAGATCGCCGATCTGCCGATGCGCCAGATCGCCGCCGAGGTCACGCGCGAAAAGCTGACCCTGCGTCTGCACGAGGAACTGCCCTATCAACTGACCGTCGAGACCGAGAAATGGGAGGACCGCAAGGACGGCTCCACCCGCATCGACCAGTTGATCTATGTCGCGCGCGATGGCCACAAGGGGATCTTGCTGGGCAAGGGGGGCGAGACGATCAAGTCGGTCTCCACCGCCGCCCGCGCCGATCTGACCGAATTTCTGGGCCGTCCGGTGCATCTGTTCCTGCAGGTCAAGGTGCGCCCGAACTGGTTGGATGAGGCCGAGCGTTATTCGGAAATGGGGCTTGATTTCAAGGACGGCGACTGATGCAACCCCGGCTGGCCGCCGATCTGTGGGTGCATGCCTATCTGCGGCGGCTGGAATTGGCGAATATCCCGGCCTATGTCACCGCGCATGGGGATGCCAATGCGGGTACGGTGATGGTGAAATGTGCCACGCTGGATGGTCAGGCGGTGTTGTGGGAGCGCAGCTTTGATCTGGCCACCGGCGCGCGCAAATGGATGGTGCTGCGCGCGGGTCCCGAGGCCGATATCGACGCCTCGATCCGCAAGCAGCGCGGTTTTGACCCCGATCTGTGGGTGATCGAGATCGAATCGCGCGATGGCCGCACCTTGCTGGACGAAGACGGGCTGTCGGAGTGATCCGCGTCCCGTTCGTGCAATCGCCGCAGTGACCATGAGGCAAGATGGACTGGCAAGACCACGGCACCATTCTTTCTGCCCGCCCGCATGGCGAGACCTCGATGATCATCGAGGTGTTTACCGCCGCGCATGGACGCCATGCCGGGGTGGTGCGCGGGGGCGCGTCGCGCAAGATGGCGGCCACCTTGCAACCGGGTAGCCATGTGGCGGTGAAATGGCGTGCCCGGCTGGAAGAGCAACTGGGCAGCCTGACGGTGGAACCGGTCGCGTCGCGGGCCGGGGCGCTGGCGGACCGGATGGCGCTGCTGGGGCTATCGGCGGTCTGCGCGATGTTGGTGGTTTCCCTGCCCGAACGCGCGCCGCATCCGCGCCTCTATGCGATGACCGAGCCGCTGTTTGGGGTGATCGCCGATGCGGTGCCGGGCTGGCCGCTGGATTATCTGCGGTGGGAACTGGCGCTGTTGGAAGAGCTGGGCTTTGGCCTGGATCTGACGCGCTGTGCGGTCACCGGCGGGCGTGAGGATCTGATCTATGTCTCGCCCCGCACCGGACGCGCCGTCAGCCGCACTGGCGCGGGGGATTGGGCCGCCAAACTGTTGCCGCTGCCACTGTGCCTGTTGGGGCAGGGCGGTGCGACATGGCACGAAATCGCCCAGGGGCTGCGCCTGACCGGGCATTTTCTGGACCGCTATCTGGCCGATCACGGCCGTCCCCTGCCCGAGGCGCGCAATCGCCTGATCGCGGCCATCGCCCGTCAGGGCTGATCGCGCCCGTCCAGGACCAGCTGCAACAGGGCCAGATCCAGCCAGCGGCCGAATTTCTGCCCGACCTGCGGCATCACCCCCACCGATGCAAAGCCCAGCTTTTCGTGCAGCGTGATCGAGGCCGTGTTGCCCGCCTCGATCGCCGCCACCATCACATGCGCCTGCCCACCCGCACGGGCAAAGGCGATCAACTGTTCCATCAGCGCCCGACCGCGCCCGCCGCCCCGCAGGTCTGCGCGGATATAGACGGAATGCTCGATGGTTTCGCGGTAGCCGTCATGCGGGCGAAACGGCCCGTAGCTGGCATAGCCGGTTACCTCACCCCCCTCTTCCAGCACCAGAACCGGCAGGTCCGCGCCCTGTCGCGCCTGTATCCAGTCGATGCGATTTTGCACATCCACCACCACATCGTTCCAGATCGCGGTCGAGGTGCGCACCGCATCATTGTAGATGGCGGCAAGGGCGGGGGCATCGTCTGGGGTAGCGTCACGGATCATAGCGGTCTCCTTCGTGGTGAACCTGCCGCAATCATGCCCGGTGTGCAAAGGGAAACCGTGTGGGGCCACGGGAGGCAGGGTGGGGCGGCAATCCGCGCTTGCCGTCCTGTCGGGCGGGGCCTAAACGTGGCCAAACGACGAGGAGCGCAGATGGCCCGCAGACCCCAAGCCCCGATCGAAGACCGTCCCACAACCAAACGGATCGGTGCGCTGCGCGGGTTGGCGCCCTTTATCCGGCCCTATCGCGGCACGGCCCTGGCGGCGGCGGCGGCACTGATGCTGACTGCCTCGATCAACCTGATCCTGCCATTGGCGGTGCGCCGCGTGGTGGATGGGTTCCAAAGCGGCGCCGGCCTGCTGGATCAGTATTTCGAGGCCGCGCTGATCATCGCGGCGGCCCTGGCCCTTGGCACCGGGGCGCGGTATTGGCTGGTGACGCGGTTTGGTGAACGGGTTGTGGCCGACATCCGCAAGGCGGTCTTCGACCGGGTGATGACGATGTCCCCGGCGTTTTTCGAGCGCGTCCTGACCGGCGAGATCATCTCGCGCATCACCACGGATACCACGTTGATCCTGTCGGTGATCGGGTCCTCGGTCTCGGTGGCGCTGCGCAACATGTTGATCCTGTTGGGCGGACTGGCGATGCTGATGTTCACCGCCGCCAAGCTGACCGGTCTGGTCCTTCTGCTGGTGCCGCTGGTGGTGGTGCCGATCGTGGTGATGGGGCGACGGTTGCGGGCGTTGTCGCGCGAAAATCAGGATTGGATCGCCAGTTCGTCCGGCACCGCGTCCGAGGCGCTGCTGTCGGCCCAGACCGTGCAGGCCTTTACCCATGAAGCGATTACCCGGCGCAGCTTTGCCGAGATCACCGAGAAAAGCTTTGACGCCGCGCAAAAGCGCATCACCACCCGCGCGATCATGACGGTGATCGTGATTTTCCTGGCTTTTGCCGGGGTGGTGGGCGTGCTGTGGGTGGGCGCGCGTGACGTGCGGCAGGGCCTGATGACGGTGGGCGAGTTGGTGCAGTTCGTGATCTACGCGATCATGGTGGCCGGGTCGGTGGGGGCATTGTCCGAGATCTGGGGCGAATTGCAGCGCGCGGCAGGCGCGACCGAGCGGCTGGTCGAATTGCTGAACACCGAAGACAGCGTGCGGGACCCGGCCCATCCCTTGCCGCTGCCCATGCCCGCACAAGGCGCGATCCGGTTTCAGGATGTCAGTTTCCATTACCCGTCGCGGCCCGATACCTCGGCGCTGGATCATGTGGATCTGACCATCCGGCCGGGCGAAACCGTAGCGCTGGTGGGGCCGTCGGGCGCGGGCAAAACCACGGTGGTGCAGTTGATCCAGCGGTTCTGGGACCCGGAAAGCGGTGTGGTCTCGATTGACGGTCATGATCTGCGCACGCTGTCGCGCGCCGATTTCCGCCGCGCCATCGCCCTGGTGCCGCAAGACCCGGTGATCTTTGCGATGACCGCGCGGGACAATATCCGCTTTGGCCGTCCCGAGGCCAGCGATGCCGAGGTCGAGGCCGCCGCCCGCGCCGCCCATGCCGATGATTTCCTGACCGCGCTGCCGCAGGGCTATGAAACCTATGTGGGCGAGCGCGGCGTGATGTTGTCGGGCGGGCAGAAGCAGCGCATCGCCATCGCCCGCGCCATCTTGCGGGATGCGCCGATCCTGTTGCTGGACGAGGCGACCTCGGCGCTGGATGCGGCATCCGAACGCGCGGTGCAGGCGGCGGTGGACCGGCTGTCGGCGGGGCGCACCACGGTGATCGTGGCGCACCGTCTGGCCACGGTCAAACGCGCCGACCGGATCGTGGTGTTTGAACACGGCCGCATCGTGGCGCAGGGCACGCATGATGCCTTGGTGGCGCAGGGCGGGCTCTATGCCGAACTGGCCCGGCTGCAATTCACCGATGGCGCCACGGTCTGACGGATTTCCCTGTTCGTCTTGCCTTGGCTGTTGCATCCTGCCGGTGGGCCGCTGTTCCGGCCCGTAACCACAGGAGTGTAAGATGGGATTGTGGAGTTTCGTCAAGGATGCCGGCAAGTCGCTGTTTGGCGGCAAGGCCGAAGCCGCCGAGGCCCCCAAGGAGGAGGTCCTGAAATCCGAACTGCAAGGCCTGGGCCTGAACACCGACGGGATCGACCTGAAGGTTGATGGCGACAAGGTGATCGTGTCGGGCACGGCGATCGACGCGGCGACCAAGGAAAAGATCATTCTGGCGGTCGGCAATGTCGGCGGTGTCTCGCATGTGGAGACCGAGCAGGACGACGACACCAAGGATGCGGTGTTCCATACCGTGGTCAAGGGCGACACGCTGTCGGCCATCGCCAAGAAGACGCTGGGCGATGCCAACCGCTACCCCGAGATCTTTGAGGCCAACAAGCCGATGCTGACCCATCCCGACAAGATCTATCCGGGGCAGGTGCTGCGTATTCCGGGCGGCAAGGCCTGATCCGGTTCCTGATGTGACAGTTGACCCGCCGCGTCGGTTGTGAAACCCCGCGCGGGTTGGCCCCCGGCATCGGTGTGGCGTCGATGCGGTGTCGGGGGGACGTATGGGCACAACATTCGCAAGCATGGCGGATCGGGATCGGATCGAGGCAGAGATGCCGTGGGCCGACCGTGATCGGGCCAGCACCTTGTATCATCTTCTGTCACAGACGCGGGCGGCGCATGGTGCGCGGCCCGCTTTGTCGTTCCAGATGTTTTCCGGGGCCCGCGCGCCTGCGCGCACGCTGAACTGGGATGAGCTGCACGATCGGGTCACCCGCGCCGCCAATCTGTTCCGGTCGCTGGGGGTGGGGGCCGAGGACACCGTGGCCTTTGTACTGCCCAATTGCCCCGAGGCGGCGGTGACCTTGCTGGCCGGGGCGACGGCGGGGGTGGTGAACCCGATCAACCCGCTGCTGGAACCCGATCAGATCGCCGCCATCTTGCGGCAGACCGGGGCCAGAGTGGTGGTGACCCTGCGTTCCTTGCCCAAGACCGACATCGCGCAAAAGGTGGCACAGGCCGTGTCGCAGGCCCCCGGTGTGCGGCATGTGCTACAGGTCGATCTGGCGCGCTACCTGAGCGGGGCGAAACGCTGGCTCGTGCCGTTTTTGCGCCCGAAGATGCCCGGATCAGCGGTTCCGGTGCAGGATTTTCACCGCGCCATCGCGCGGATGCCCGCCACGTTGACCTTTGAGACAGGCACGGAGGACCGGGTGGCGGCCTGTTTCCACACCGGCGGCACCACCGGCACGCCAAAACTGGCATGGCACCGGTTTTCCGGCATGATCTACAATGGCTGGCTGGGCGGGAATCTGTTGTTTCGTCACACCGATGTGCTGATCTGTCCGCTGCCGATGTTCCACGTCTTTGCCGCTTATCCCATCCTGATGTCGGCGCTGCATTCGGGGGCGCATGTGGTGATGCCCACCCCGGCGGGCTATCGCGGGGAAGGGGTGCTGGACAATTTCTGGCATCTGATCGCGCGCTGGCGCGTGACATTCCTGATTGCCGTGCCGACGGCCATTTCCGCGCTGATGCAGCGGCCGGTGAATGCCGATATTTCCTCGTTGCGGATCGCCATTTCCGGGTCCGCCCCGCTGCCGGTGGATCTGTACAACCGGTTCCGCGCCGCGACCGGGGTGGAAATCGCGGAAGGGTATGGCCTGACCGAGGCCACCTGCCTGGTTTCGGTCAACCCGATCGACGGGCGCAAAAAGATCGGCTCGGTTGGCTTGCCGCTGCCGTATAGCCAGGTGCTGATCGCGCGGCTGGGGGGTGGCCAAGGGGATGGCCTGTGTGGGGTGGATGAGATCGGTGAGATCTGCGTGTCCTCGCCCGGCACTGCGGAGGATCCGTTTCTGCGCACCGGCGATCTGGGGCGAATCGACGCCGATGGCTACCTGTGGATCACCGGGCGGGCCAAGGATCTGATCATACGCGGTGGTCACAATCTGGACCCGGCGCAGATCGAAGAGGCCCTGGCCTCGCACCCGGCAGTGGCGGTGGCGGGGGCCATCGGGCAACCCGATGCGGCGGCGGGGGAATTGCCCTGCGCCTATGTGGAATTGGTGGCGGATGCCAGCGTCACCCCGGCGGAATTGCTGGCCCACGCCGCCGGCCGCATTGCCGAACGGGCGGCCATTCCGAAACATCTGGAAATCCTGCCCGAGCTGCCGAAAACCGCCGTGGGCAAGGTGTTCAAGCCCGATTTGCGCAAACGTGCCATCATCCGGGTGCTGGACGGGGCCTTGGCGGCGGCAGGGCTGACGGCGCGGGTGACCGGGGTGGTCGATGACCCCAGACGCGGCCTGACCGCCCGGATCGCGGCGCCAGCACATGAGGGCGGCGCGCTGCACCGGGTGATGGCGGCATTTACGGTGGCGTGGGATCACGTCGGGCCGCAGGCCGGGGCGTAGGTCGGCGGGCAATTCGGTTATCGAGGTCAGATCAGCCCGGCATCGCGGAACAGCGCGGGCAGATCGGTCTCGGGGCGGGCGCCGAAATGGCTGATCACTTCGGCCGCCGCGACACAGCCCATGCGCCCGGCGGTGGCCAGATCCCGCCCGGTGGCATAGCCATACAGGAACCCGGCGGCGAACTGATCGCCCGCGCCGGTGGCATCGACCGGGGTGACGTGGCGCACCGGCACGCTGACCCGTTCGCTACCCCGGATCACGATGACATCCTCGCCCGAGCGGGTGCAGACCACCAGCCCGCATTCACTGGCCGCTTGTTGCAAGGCACTGTCCAGATCGGTCTGATACAGCGCCTGCCATTCGTGCTGGTTGCCGATGACGTAATCCATGTCCTGCCGCACCAGACGGCGGAAATCATCGCGGTGGCGGTTCACGCAAAACGGGTCTGACAGCGCGATACCGGCCTGTCCGCCGCCGCGATGGCAGGCCTGCGCGGCCTTGAGGAACGCCGCCTTGCCATAATCCTTGTCGAACAGATAGCCTTCCAGAAACAGGATCCGGGTGTTCTCCACCACGTCTAGCGGCACATCGCCGGTCGAAACCTCGGCCGAGATCCCCAGATAGGTGTTCATCGACCGTTCCCCGTCGGGGGTGACGAAAATCATCGACCGCGAGGTGGGCAGATCCGCGCCCGCCACCGGACCATTGGGGAAATCGGTGCCCTCGCCATTCAGCGCGGCCTGATAGAACCGGCCCAGGGCATCATCCGCCACCCGCCCGACAAAGGCCGATTTCAGCCCCAGATTGCCAACCCCCGCCACGGTATTGCCCACCGATCCGCCCGGCGCTTCGGTGCGGTTTTGCATGGCGGCATACAGGGTTTCGGCGCGCTCGCGCCCGATCAACTGCATGATGCCCTTTTCGATGCCCATATCGGCCAGAAAGCAGTCATCGCATTGGGCGATCACGTCGACGATGGCATTGCCGATGCCGACGATCTGATACTGCGTCATGCGGTTTTCTCCTCGAATTGGCATAGGTCATGGATCAGGCAATCCACGCAGCGCGGTTTGCGCGCGACGCAGATATACCGTCCGTGCAGAATCAGCCAGTGGTGGGCGTGGGTCTGGAATTCGACGGGGACATTGTCCTCGATCGCGCGCTCGACCGCCTCGACATCGCGGCCCACGGCCAGCCCGGACCGGTTGCCGACGCGAAAGATATGGGTATCGACCGCCTGCGCCGGGTAGTGGAACCAGATGTTCAGCACCACATTCGCCGTCTTGCGCCCGACACCGGGCAAGGATGTCAGCGCGGCCCGCGAACTGGGCACCACCCCTCCGTAGTCTTCGACCAAAATCTGGCTGAGCCGGATGACGTTTTTCGCCTTCTGCCGGAACAGGCCGATGGTCTTTATATGTTCGATCAGCCCGTCTTCGCCCAGGGCCAGCATTTTCGCAGGTGTGTCGGCGATGGGGAACAGGGCGCGGGTGGCCTTGTTCACGCCCACATCGGTAGCCTGCGCGGACAGCGCCACGGCGACCAGCAGGGTGAAGGCGTTGGTATGGTTCAACTCCCCCTTGGGATGGGGTTCCGCCGCGTGGAAACGGCGGAAGGTCTCGTGCATCTGGGCATAGTCGAACTGGCGGGCCATGCCCGAGCTATGCCCGCCCTTGCGCTGTGCGGCAAGGGTCTGGTGCCGGATCGCCGGGATGTGATGGGCATTTTTTCGCGCCCGCGTCGCAATGGATGGAAATATGGGGCGCATATAGGGTAAAAGGGGCCGATTATCCCGCTGGGCGGGTCCCTGGACGAGAGCAGTGTCATGAAGAAGAGCATTCCCTTTCTGGTCGCGGCCTCGGGCCTGATGGTGTTGGGCGCCTGTACGCCGGCGCCCTATGATGCCGCCAACCCGAATGCCAACCGCAATTCCGCCGCCATTGCCGGGGCGGTGCTTGGCGGTGTGTTCGGCGCAACGCGCAAGGGCGACGAAAAGCTGACCAAGGCGGCGGCAGGGGCGATCATCGGCGGGCTGGCCGCCGGGGCCATCGGGTCATCGCTGGACAAGCAGGCACAGGAACTGTCGCGCGATCTGACCACCAGTGGCGCGACCGTGGTGAACACCGGCTCGCAGCTGGTCGTGACGCTGCCGCAGGATCTGTTGTTCGCCACCGACAGCGATGTGGTGCGCGCCGATCTGCAACGCGATCTGAACACGCTGGCGGGCAGCCTGAACCGCTATCCCGCCACCACGGTGCAGGTCATCGGGCATACCGACAACACCGGTGACGCGGCCTATAACCAAGGGCTGTCGCAACGCCGGTCGTCCTCGGTGGCGCAGGTGTTGATCGCGGCCGGGGTGCCTTCGTCGCGTCTGGTGACGCTGGGGCGGGGTGAGGATCAGCCGATTGCCTCGAACCTGACGGCCGAGGGCCGGGTCAAGAACCGCCGCGTGGAATTCGTCATTACGCCCAACCAGTAATCTGGCGGGTCGGACCCAAAAGGGGGCGCGGCAGACCGCGCCCCCATTTTCCATGCGGTCTCACCACGCCAACCGGTCGTGGATTTCCTCCAGGTCCAGCGGGCCGGTGGGCATCTTGTTGTCGGGCGCATCGAAATCATAGCGGAACAGCTTGAAGTCGCGGTGGTAGATCTCCCACATCAGATGGCGCGACAGATCATCGAAATAGGCCGAGACCGGGTGGAGCTGCTTGGGGCCATGCACGGCGGATTCGTTGAACCGGGGCATGTCGGCCACGTTGACCGGAGTGGGGGTCTTCACCCGGTCCAGGACGTTCCCCATGCCCTGATTGAAATGCTCGGTGTTGAAAATCGCATCATAGCACCCGCCATTGTGGATGACGGTGGTGACGAATTCGGTGGCCGCCATCCAGTGGATATCGGGCTCCATCGGGCGCTTGAACCGGATGGTATCGCGCGCGAACAGCAGGAACCGGCGGAATGACCGGATCTGATCGAAATCGAAGCTGTTGTCGGGCGATCCCACATCGACGCCATAGCGTTGCATCACCTGCGGCACCATCAGCCCGCGATAGCGTTTGCCGCTGCGCTGGATGCCAGCGATCTTGTCGAAGAACGCCGACAGTATCCGGGTGTAGGGGTTGCGCACGCAGGTGAACACATAGGTGCTGTGCGCGGCGATTGCGGTTTGTATCGCAGGGCGGTGCGCCTCGATCGGCCATTTCAGCAGGCCTTCGGTGGCATCATGGATATCGCCGTCATAAAAGGCGCCGTGGTCGGAATAGAACATGATCTGGCCGATGGTGGAGCAGGCGCATTTGGGCACGACCCGATAGGCCATGCTGCCGCTTTCGGTCATCCATGTGCCCGGAAATTGCATCCGCCGTTGCCCCTTTGCCCGTCCAGCCCCCGCATAGCCTGTAAAGAGCAAACAAATCCTGTTGTTTCAATCGCTTTTGCGGCTATCAATGCGGCATTCAGAATTGCATTCAAGCGGCCCATGTCGAAAATCGCTTTTATTTTGCTGACGCACAAGGACCCGGGCGCGGTGATCCGGCAGGCGCAGATGCTGACCTCGACGGGGGATTTTGTCGCCATCCATTTTGATGCGCGCACCAGTCCTGCCGATTTCGCGCAGATCCGGCAGGCTTTGGCGGGGAATGCCGGGGTCACCTTTGCGCGGCGGCGGCACAAATGCGGTTGGGGGGAATGGTCGCTGATCGAGGCCACGCTGGAGGCGGTGCGCGCCGCCGTCACGGCCTTTCCGCAGGCCACGCATTTCTACATGCTGTCGGGCGATTGCATGCAGATCAAGACGGCGGAATTCGCGCATCGGTTTCTGGATGCCGAAGACGTGGACTATATCGAAAGTTTCGATTTCTTCGCCTCGGACTGGATCAAGACCGGCATCAAGGAAGAGCGGCTGTACTACCGCCATTACTTCAATGAACGCAGCAACAAGCTGTGGTTCTACCGCAGTCTGGAATGGCAAAAATTGCTGGGCCTGTCGCGCCGCCCGCCCGCCGATCTGAAGATCATGATCGGGTCGCAATGGTGGTGTCTGCGGCGCGAGACGGTGGAACGGGTTCTGGATTTCTGCACGGCGCGGCCCGATGCGATGCGGTTTTTCCGCACCACCTGGATACCGGACGAGACCTTCTTTCAGACCGTCGTGCGCCATGTCACGCCGGATGCGCAGATCCGCACCCGGACGCTGACGTTTTTGATGTTCACCGATTACGGGCTGCCGGTGACCTTCTACAACGATCATTATGATCTGCTGCTGTCGCAGAACTACCTGTTCGCGCGTAAGATCAGCCCTGATGCCACCCGGATGAAGGATCGGCTGTTCGACCTGTGGGCGCAGCGCGGTGTGACATTCCGCATCTCGAAAGAGGGCCGGGCGCTGTTTCAGTTCCTGACCGGGCGCGGCCGGATCGGGCGGCGGTTCGCGCCACGGTTTTGGGAAACCGAATCCAGTCTGGGGCGTGATCGCACGTTGCTGGTGGTGGTGTGCAAGAAATGGCATGTGGCCAAGCGGCTGGTGGCGCGCATCGGTCAGGCCACGCAGATCCCGGCGGTGGACTATCTGTTCAGCGAAGAAGGCGGGATGCCGAATCTGGGCGGAATTGAGCGCACCGTGGCCAAGCGCAACCGCCATCGCCGCGCCCTGCTGCGCATGTTGTTCGACTATTTTCACACCGACAGGCTGCTGATCTGTGTCGATCCGACCGATTTTGCGCTGCTGCGCGATCTGACGGCGGACAAGGCGGTGACGCGGGTTCTGGAAATCGACTGTGATTTCGACGATGCCTACCTGATCGGTCATGCGCGGCGCATCGGACTGGCGGCGGAAAACACCCCGGATGAGGTGGTGCGCCCGTTGCTGGCCACGATCCGCTATGATCTGAAGTTTGAAAGCGACCGGATGGTGGATGCCGATTTCCCGCTGTTCGCCCGTATCAGCCAGGGCGGGGGCGACGATCAGAATACCGCCGCGCTGGCGCGATTCCTTGGGGCGGAACCCGAGGTTGCACGCGCCATCCTTTCGCTGGATTATCTGTTTGCCGACTGAGGAGGTCCCCGTGCCCTACGCTTATGATCCGACCAATATTTTCGCCCGCATTCTGCGTGGTGAGATCCCGAACAACACCGTGCTGGAAACCGACCACACATTGGTGTTCCGCGATATCTTCCCCAAGGCGCCTGTGCATCTGCTGGTCATCCCCAAGGGGGCCTATGTCAGCTACGATCATTTCTGTGCCGAGGCCCCCGATGCCGAGGTGCTGGATTTCACCCGCACCGTGGCACGGGTCTGTGCCGATCTGGGCATCACCGTGACCGATGGCGGCAAGGGGTTCCGCGCCATCACCAACGCGGGCTCCGATGGCATGCAAGAGGTGCCGCATTTCCACCTGCACATTCTGGCAGGCCGACCGATCGGGCCGCTGGTGCTGGAATAGGGGCCTTTGCCCCGCCCGTCACAGTCGCTACACTGCCCCGAACCACCTGGCCCTGAACAACCTGCCGGAGACGCCATGACCGCTGCTGCGCCAAAGCCGCCCGAAGAACAGATCGTCACCACCTGGAAGGTCGCCTGTGATGGCGGGGCGGGGGCCTTGGGCCATCCGCGCGTCTGGCTGTCGATACCGCGCGATACCGGCTGGGTCGAATGCGGGTATTGCGACAAGAAATACATCATCGACCGCGATCACGCCCACGACGATCACTGATGCGCCGTCCTGTCCGGGGGCATCAGTGTGCCCGGATTCGGCGTCATGACACGGTCCCGTAACTGGGGCCTGTGACGGGTTTCCGTGTTCGCCCCGTTGTGGCACAACGGGGCGAACACGGAGGATATCTCATGGCTTTCGGCAAAGGCTGCCATCTTCATCTGATCGACGGCTCGGCCTTCATCTTCCGCGCCTATCACGCGCTGCCGCCGCTGACGCGCAAATCCGATGGGCTGCCGGTCGGTGCGGTGGCCGGGTTCTGCAACATGGTGTTTCGCTATATCGAAGACGCCAAGAACGGTGATGCCCCCACCCATGCCGCCGTGATCTTCGACTATTCGTCGAAAACCTTCCGGTCCGATATCTATCCTGATTACAAGGCCAACCGCCCGCCACCGCCCGAGGATCTGCGCCCGCAATTCCCGCTGACCCGCGATGCCACCCGCGCCTTCAACATCGCCTGCGAGGAAATGGATGGCTATGAGGCCGATGACATCATCGCGACGCTGGCCCGTCAGGCGCGCGAGGCGGGGGGGCGTGTCACCATCATCTCCTCCGACAAGGATCTGATGCAGCTGGTCGGCGGCGGGGTGGAAATGCTCGACGCGATGAAGAACCTGCGCATCGGCCCCGATGAGGTCGAGGCGAAATTCGGTGTCGGCCCGGATCGGGTGATCGACGTGCAGGCACTGGCCGGGGATGCGGTTGATAACGTACCGGGCGCGCCCGGGATCGGCATCAAGACGGCGGCGCAGCTGATCAACGAATATGGCGATGTCGAGACGCTGCTGGCCCGCGCGGGTGAGATCAAACAACCCAAGCGGCGCGAAACCCTGCTGAATTTTGCCGATCAGATCCGTGTGTCCAAACGCCTTGTCACGCTGGATGATCAGGCGCCGTTGCCCTTTGGCCTCGATGATCTTGAGGTCAAGGACCCCGATCCGCAGGTGCTGATGGATTTCCTCAACCTGATGGAGTTCCGCACCCTGACCAAACGCGTGTCGGATAAATTCGGCCTCGCCATTCCCGCCGCATCGGTCGGTGCGTCGGCTGGCGCAGCCAGCGGGGCCGAGAAGGCAGGGGGCAGCGCCCCCTCCGCCGAGGCCCCTCCTCTGCCCATCGACACCGCCGCCTATACCCGGATCTCAGACCCCGAAACCCTGACGCAATGGCTGAATGCGGCGCGGGCCGTGGGCTATATCGCTGTTGATACCGAAACCACTTCGCTGGATGAAATGGTGGCCGAGCTGGTGGGGATCTCGATCTGTTCGCAACCGGGCAAGGCCGCCTATATCCCGCTGGGGCATGTGACCGGCGCCGATGATCTGTTCGGCGGGTCCGCCCTGGCACCGGGACAGATGCCACTGGCAACCGCGCTGGCCTTGCTGAAACCGGTACTGGAGGATGCTGCCATCCTTAAGATCGGCCAGAACATGAAATATGACTGGAAGATCTTCGCCCGCCACGGCATCCGCATCGCGCCATTCGATGACACCATGCTGATGTCCTATGCGATGTTTTCGGGCCTGAACATGCATGGGATGGATGCGCTCAGCACCGAATACCTGCACCACACCCCGATCCCGATCAAGGATCTGCTTGGCACGGGCAAGACGCAGGTGACCTTTGACAAGGTGCCCGTCGACAAGGCCGTCGCCTATGCCGCCGAGGATGCCGACATCACCTTGCGCCTGTGGGATCTGTTCAAGCCGCGCCTGCACCGTGAACAGGTCACCACGGTCTATGAAACGCTGGAGCGGCCCCTGGTGCCGGTTCTGGCCGAAATGGAAATGGCGGGGGTCAAAGTTGATACGGCGATCCTGGCACGCATGTCCAACGTCTTCTCGCAGCGCATGGCCGGGCTGGAGGATGAAATCCAGCAGGTCGCCGGGCAGCCCTTCAATGTCGGATCGCCCAAGCAACTGGGCGAGATCCTGTTCGATACGCTGGGCGTGCCGGGCGGCGAACGCGGCAAGAACGGCGCCTATTCCACCGGGGCCGATGTGCTGGAAGATATCACCACGCTGGAAGATCAGCACCCGCAGGCCGCGCGGTTGGCGGCACGGGTGCTGGACTGGCGCCAGTTGGCCAAGCTGAAATCGACCTATACCGATGCGCTGCAAACCCATGTGAACCCGGAAACCGGGCGGGTGCATACGTCTTATTCCATCGCCGGGGCGAATACCGGGCGGCTGGCCTCGACCGATCCGAACCTGCAAAACATCCCCGTGCGCTCGGACGAGGGCCGCCGGATCCGCGAGGCATTCATTGCCCCCGAAGGCCGCCGGATCGTCAGTCTGGACTATAGCCAGATCGAGTTGCGCATTCTGGCCCATGTCGCCGACATTCCGGCCCTGAAAGAGGCATTCCACAAGGGGCTGGACATTCACGCGATGACGGCATCGGAAATGTTCAACGTCCCGATCGAGGGCATGGACCCGATGATCCGCCGTCAGGCCAAGGCGATCAATTTCGGCGTGATCTACGGCATCTCGGCCTTTGGTCTGGCGCGCAATCTGCGCATTCCCCGGGCCGAGGCGCAGGCCTTTATTGACCGCTATTTCGAACGGTTCCCCGGCATTCGGCAGTATATGGATGACACCGTCGCCTTTGCCAAGGATCACGGTTTCGTCCAGACCCTGTTTGGCCGCAAGATCCACACGCCACAGATCGGCGACAAGGGGCCGCGCGCCGGTTTCGCCAAGCGCGCGGCAATCAACGCGCCGATCCAGGGCGCCGCGGCCGATATCATCCGCCGCGCGATGATCCGCATGCCCGCCGCCATCGCAGGGCTGGACGCGCGGATGTTGCTACAGGTGCATGACGAACTGATCTTCGAGGTGGCGGACAAGGATGTCGAGGCGCTGATCAAGGCCGCGCGCGACACGATGCAGGGGGCGGCGGAACCGGTGGTCAAGCTGTCGGTGCCGCTGACGGTCGATGCGGGCACCGGGGCCAGCTGGGCCGAGGCGCATTAACGGCGGTCTTTTGGTTTTGAGGGGGAAGGGCCTCGGCGGAGGGGGCCATGGCCCCCTGCCTTCTCGGCCCTGCCGACGGTGTCGGCGGGCGCCCGGGCCCCGGACGGGGTCATTCCCGCCAGGTATCGGCCACCCAGGCGGAAGGCTTGGTGTAATGGCGCAGATAGCGCCACAGCGACCCCTCGGCCTTGGGCCGGTTCGGGATGTTGCGGATGTGATCGGCCAGGGTGAACCCTTCGCGCCCGACCCAGCCGCCCTTGATCGCCACCTCGGGGTGGACGCCGCCGGGGAAGATCACCACCCGCGTATCGCGCGGCAGGCGGGGCGCGATGGCCCAGTTCAACGGAAATGTCGGCAGGCATTGATAGCGGAAATGCCGCACCCAGGCGCGGGGGAACAGGTCGATCCCGCCCGGCGCATTGCGGGTGACAAACCGCTGTTCCCAGACATATTCCTCGGCGATGGCCAGCGGGTTGGCCATGAAGATTTCCTGCATCGGCGCCAGTTTGCCCACCGGAAAGCGGAAACAGGACGTTTGCCCGATCCGTTCAAACGGTTTGGCCGGGTTGCGCGACAGGATCACCTGATCCGGGTCGCCATAGCTGAAGAAATCATCCAGCGACCCGGTGATCACCAGATCCAGATCCAGAAACAGCACGTTGCCGGTCAGATTGCCCAGTGTCGGCCCCCATAGCCGCGCCTTGGGCCAGATGCCGCGCCGGGTCTTGGGGATCTCGACGGCGATCTCGGGCAGGGGCTGGCAATCCACCTCGGGGCGGATGCCGGTGGTGTTGTCGGTGAAACAGGTGAACCGGAACGGCGGCGTGATGTTGCGCGCCACCATCGCATACAGCCGGTTGATGAAGCGGGGGCCGTATTTCGTGCCCCAGTTGATGCAGATGACCTGTTTCATCGTTCCGCCTTTCGTTGGCTGCGGCTTAGCGCGGCTGCTCGGGTCCGTCCAGTTCCCGCATCGGAACGATGGGGAAAAACACCCCGCGCGAGGTCAGGCCCAGCCAGTCCTCGCCCTGATGCAGACCGGGCGTGGCGATCTCCACCAGCCGGTAAAAGGTCTTGCGGTCGATCAGCGCCTGCAACCCGCGACGCACCATGACATAGGGCGCGGGTTCGCCATTCGCGGCGCGGCGCACATGGATCGGATGGTCGGCATCCGCCGTCACCCGGTCATCGACATTGGTGGTGAAGGTCAGCACCCCGTCCGACATCTCGCAATCCACCGCCACAAAGGGCGCGTCCACCACCCGGATACCGACCTTTTCGACCGGGGTGACCAGATAATATCGGCCGTCCTCCAGCTTCAGGATCGAGGCGAACAGCCGCACCAGAGCAGGCCGCCCGATCGGGGTGCCCATGTAGAACCAGGTGCCGTCACGGCGGATTTCCATATCCAGATTGCCGCAGAATGCGGGGGTCCACAAATGCACGGGTGGCGGCCCCTTTTTCGTGGCCTGTGCGGCGGCGGCGGCCAGGGTGTCGGCGCTCACGGGGTTTTGTGGGGGGCGTGTGTCGGTCATCGGCTCTTTGCGTTTGGGTCCGGGGCGGATATCTGTTCCTATGAGCATATAGCGCAACAGGAGCCCCTGTCATGACCGACACCACCGATCTTGCCGCCGATATCGAGGATCTGGCGGCGAAACTGCTCGCCGCGCGGGAATCGGTCAACCGCCGCTTCATCGGGCAGGAGCGGGTGGTCGAGCTGGTCCTGGCGGCGATGCTGTCGGGGGGGCATGCGCTGCTGGTGGGGCTGCCGGGATTGGGCAAAACCATGCTGGTCGATACCCTGTCGACGGTGATGGGGCTGAAACCCGGCCGTATCCAGTTCACCCCCGATCTGATGCCCGCCGATATTCTGGGGTCCGAGGTGCTGGAAACCGCCACCGATGGCACGCGCAGCTTTCGGTTTCTGGAAGGCCCGGTCTTTTGCCAGTTGCTGATGGCCGATGAAATCAACCGGGCCAGCCCGCGCACGCAATCGGCGTTGTTGCAGGCGATGCAGGAACATGAGGTGACGGTGGCGGGCGTGCATCGCCGTCTGGGACCGCCCTTCCACGTTCTGGCGACGCAGAACCCGATCGAGCAAGAGGGCACCTATCCGCTGCCCGAGGCGCAGCTGGACCGGTTCCTGGTGCAGGTGGATGTCGAATATCCCGACCGCACGACCGAGCGTGATATCCTGCTGGCCACCACCGGCGCGCATCAGGCGCAGGCCGTGGCGGTGTTCACCCCCGATGCGCTGATCGCGGCGCAGGCCATTGTGCGGCGGATGCCGGTCGGCGAAACCGTGGTCGAGGCGATTCTGGATCTGGTCCGCGCGTGTCGCCCCGGCGAACCCGAGGCCCTGCCCGTGGTGCGCGAGGCGCTGGCCTGGGGGCCGGGGCCGCGGGCGGCGCAGGCCTTGATGCTGACGGTGCGGGCAAGGGCGTTGCTGCATGGGCGGCTGGCGCCCTCGGTCGATGATGTGCTGGCGCTGGCGCGACCGGTGTTGACGCATCGGATGGCGCTCAGCTTTGCGGCGCGGGCGCGGGGGGAAACACTGGCCTCGGTCATCGCGCGGGCGGCGACGGAAACCATCGGGCCGGGCATCGAGGCGGCTGCGTGACAGGGTCCACGCCCCACCCGGCCCTTGGCCTGCGTCATGAGGCCGAGACGCAGGCGTCGGCCCTGCCCGCGTTGCTGCTGGCGGCCGAGCAGTTGGCGGCCACGGTGCAGATGGGCACGCATGGCCGCCGTCGCGCCGGAGCGGGCGAGGAATTCTGGCAATACCGTCCGGCACAGGCGGGGGATTCGCTGCGGTTTGTCGATTGGCGCCGCTCGGCCCGCTCGGATGGGCAATATATCCGCGACCGCGAATGGCAGCAGGCACAGGCGTTGCATCTGTGGGTGGATGGGGCGGCCTCGATGCGGTTTACCGGCGGCGCGGACCGGCCCGAGAAATCCGCGCGCGCACGGGTTCTGGCACTGGCGCTGGCCGTTGCGGCGATCCGCGGGGGGGAGCGGGTTGGCCTGACCGGCCCGTTGGCCCCGGCCCGGCCCGGACGGGCACAGTTGATGACCTTGGCGGCATTGTTGTCAGGGGGCGATCAGGCGGGCGATTACGGTGCGCCAGATACCACGGGGATCGCGACGCAGGCGCGGGTGGTTTTCGCGTCGGATTTTCTGGGCGATCCCGCCCCCGTGCGCGATGCGGTGGAGCGTTTGGCCGACCACGGTGTTACGGGGGTGATGGTGCAGGTTCTGGACCCGTTGGAAGAAGATTTCCCCTTTGACGGTCGCACGATCTTTGAATCCGTCGCCGGGGCATTGCGGCATGAAACCCGGCAGGCGCGTGATCTGCGGGGGCGTTACCGCGACCGGCTGGCCGAGCGGCGGGACCTGTTGGTGGGGCTGGCGCGGCAGGCGGGGTGGCAATTCGGCACCCATCGCACCGACAGCCCGGCGCAGGGGGCGTTTCTGTGGCTGGTGGCGGCGCTGGAACGGGGGCGCTGATGGCGATGATCGGTCCCGTCGGGTTCATGGCGCCCTGGTTGTTGCTGGGGTTGCTGGCGTTGCCGGTGCTGTGGTTCATCCTGCGCGCCGTGCCGCCCGCGCCGATCCGGCGTCGCTTTCCGGGGGTGGCGCTGTTGCTGGGGCTGACGGACAAGGAGGCGCAGGCCGACCGCACACCCTGGTGGTTGATGGCGCTGCGTCTGGCGGCGCTGGCGGCGGCGATCATCGGGTTTGCCGGGCCGGTGCTGAACCCCGCGCCCGCTGCGCCGGGGCAGGGGCCATTGCTGATTGTCGAGGACGGCAGTTGGGCCTCGGCCCGCGATTGGCCGCGGCGGGTGGAACGGATGCAACGCGCCTTGACCGAGGCCGCCGCCGCGGGCCGCCCTGTCGCCGTGGTGATGCTGACCGATCCGCCCCCCGCGCCGCCGGTCTTTGCCGATGCGGCGACGGTGGCGCAATCCGTGCCCGGTCTGGTGCCGCGTGCGTGGCAGCCGGGGCCGGATCTGATACTGCTGCCGGTCGGGACGTTCCAGACATTGTGGCTGTCCGACGGGCTTGACCGGCCGGGGCGTGCCGATCTGCAACAGGCCCTGGCGGCGCGGGGCGCGGTGCGGGTGTGGCAGCCCGCCTTGCCGGTGGTGGCGCTGGGCGCGGCCTCGGTGCGCGATGGGCAGGTGGCGGTGCCGCTGGTGACCTCATCTGTGATCAGTGCGCGTTATGACGTGACGGCGATTGGACCGGACCCGACCGGGGCCGAACGCGAACTGGCCCGCGCCACGGTCGATCTGGCCAATGCCGCGCAGGGGCAGGCGCAATTCGATCTGCCACCGGAATTGCGCAACCGTCTGACGCGGTTTGAAATTTCGGGCGTGCGCGGGGCCGGGGCGGTCAGCCTGACCGATGATGCGGTGAAACGGCGCAAGGTGGCGCTGATTTCCGGCTCTAGCGTTTCGCGTGAAGGGTTGGAGCTGCTGGTTTCCACCCACTATCTGCAACAGGCGCTGGCGCCCTCGGCCGATCTGATCCAGGGCACGCTGGAAGATGCGCTGAGCGCCAATCCCTATGTGATCATACTGGCCGATGTGGCGGAAATCGCCGATCCCGACCGGCTGGCCGAATGGCTGGACAAGGGCGGATTGCTGATCCGCTTTGCCGGGCCGCGTCTGGCGATGGCGACCGAAAACCAGCCGCAGTTTTTGCCCGTGACCCTGCGTCAGGGCGGGCGTTCTGTCGGTGGCGCGATGAGTTGGGGCGAACCCCGCCGTCTGGCGCCGTTCCCCGATGGGTCGCCCTTTGCCGGGCTGGCCGTTCCCGATGAGGTCAGCGTGACCGAACAGGTTCTGGCCGAACCCGGCCCCGATCTGGCGGCACGCACCATCGCGGCGCTGGCCGATGGCACGCCTTTGGTGACGCGGACGAATTTTGGTGCCGGAACGATTGTGCTGTTCCATGTCACGGCGAATGCCGAATGGTCGAACCTGCCGCTGTCGGGGTTGTTCCCGCAGATGTTGGAGCGGCTGGCGGTTTCGGCGCGGGCCGGGACGCCGCAGGCAGGTGATCTGGCGGGGCAGACCTGGGTGCCGGTGCGGCTGCTGGATGGTTTCGGGCGGTTGCAGACCGCCGAGGCGGCGGCGGGTGTGGCGGGGGAACGCCTGGCCCAGGATCCGCCCGGACCCGATCTGCGCCCCGGCCTGTATGTCGCCGAGGATCGCTCGGTGGCGCTGAATGCCTTGCCGCGAGACGGGCAGCTGCGGGCGGCGGTCTGGCCTGCCGGAACCGTGATCGAGGGCGCCGATGCGCCACGTCAAACCGTGCTGAAGGGGGCGTTGCTGGCGGCGGCGCTGGTGGCGCTGCTGGTGGATGTGTTCGCCTCGCTGGCGGTATCGGGGCGGTTGCGGGGGCCGCGGGCGGCAGCGCTGATCGCGGTGCTGGCGTTTGGCGCGGTGCCGCAACCGGGGCAGGCGCAGGACACCATGCCCGATACTATGTCTGAGGCCCGGGCCATTCAGGCGGCGTCGAATGTGGTGCTGGCCTATATGCCGACGGGCGATGCGCAGGTGGACCGGCTGTCGCTGGCCGGTCTGCGCGGGCTGTCGCATGTGCTGTCGCGGCGCACGACGGTAGAGCCTTCGGACCCGATGCAGATTGACCTGGGGGCCGATGATCTGGCGCTGTATACCTTGATCTACTGGCCGGTGGTGGCCGATGCGCCGATGCCCGCGCCGGATGAATATGCGAAACTGAACCGCTACCTGCGCGGTGGCGGGATGATCCTGTTCGATACCCGGGATGCCGATCTGGCGGGGGTGGGCATGGCCACCGATGCCGGGCGACGGCTGCAGACCATCGCGGCGCCGCTGGATATTCCGCCATTGGCGCCGATCCCGCCGGATCATGTGCTGACCCGCACGTTCTATCTGTTGCAAAACTTCCCCGGCCGCTTCGATGGCCCGATCTGGGTCGAGGCGCCCCCGCCCGATGCGGAACAGGCCGATGGCATGCCGTTCCGCAATCTGAATGACGGGGTGACGCCGGTGGTGATCGGTGGCAACGACTGGGCCTCGGCCTGGGCGGTGGATGAGGCAGGCGGGCCGCTGTTGCCGATAGGGCGCGGGCAGGCCGGGGAACGCCAACGCGAAACCGCCGCCCGGTTCGGGGTCAATCTGGTGATGCATGTGCTGACCGGCAATTACAAATCCGATCAGGTGCATGTGCCGGCGCTGTTGGAAAGGCTGGGACAATGAGTGGGCTCAGCGTGATTTTCGCCCCGCTGCTGCCCTGGGCGGTGATCGGCGTGGCGGCGGTGGTGGCGGTGCTGATCCTGGCATTCGCGCTCTGGCGCGGGCTGCGGGGGTGGGCGTTGCGCGGTCTGGCGGTGCTGGCGCTGCTGGCGGCGCTGGCACAGCCATCGTTGCAGTCCGAGGACCGTCAGCCCCTGTCGGATATCGTCCTGCTGGTCGAGGATCGCACCGCCTCGCAGGATCTTGCGGATCGCGCGGCGCAGACCGACGCGGCGGTGGCGCGTCTGGCCGCGCAGATCACCGCGCTGCCCAATACCGAGCTGCGCCGGATCACCGTGCGGGACGCGCCCGACAACGGCGGCACCCAGATCGGCGCCGCCCTGACCGAGGCGCTGGCCGCCGAGCCGCGCTCGCGTGTCGCGGGCGCCATTGTCGTCAGTGACGGTCAGGTGCATGACGCCGATCTGATCCCTTCCCTGCCCGCGCCGCTGCATCTGCTGTTGACCGGGCATCGGCGCGATTGGGACCGGCGGCTGGAAATCCAGACCGCGCCGGCCTTTGGCATCATCGGCGAGGAAACCCGCATCCGCCTGCGGATCGAGGATGACGGCGCGGTGCCCGCCGCCGCCGGAACCACCGCCGATCTGACGGTCTCGATTGATGGCGGCGCGGCACAGGATTACCGGGTGCAGGTGGGGCAGGATCTGGAACTGCCGCTGAAACTGGAACACGGCGGGCAGAACGTGGTGCAGTTCGCCGTGACCCCGGTGACGGGCGAGTTGACCGACCGCAACAATGCCGCCGTGGTGCAGATCAACGGTGTGCGTGACCGTTTGCGGGTGCTGCTGGTGTCCGGCGAACCCCATGCGGGCGAACGCACCTGGCGCAACCTGTTGAAATCCGATGCCGGAGTCGATCTGGTGCATTTCACCATCCTGCGCCCGCCGGAGAAACAGGATGGCGTGCCGGTCTCGGAACTGTCGCTGATCGCCTTTCCCACGCAGGAACTGTTCATCGACAAGATCGACCAGTTCGATCTGATCATCTTTGATCGTTATGGCGAACGCGGCATTCTGCCCGCCTCTTATTTCCGCTCGATCCGCGATTATGTCGAGCGCGGCGGGGCGATCCTGGTTTCTGCCGGGCCGGAATTCGCCACGGTCGAAAGCCTGTGGCAGACGCCTCTGGGCGAGATCATGCCCGCGCGGCCAACCGGCCGGGTGCTGGCGGAATCCTTCCTGCCGCGCCCGACCGATCTGGGGCTGCGTCATCCGGTCACCGCCGGGTTGCAGGGCGCGCCGCCACCCGAAGGCGAACCGCAGGGCAAGCATTGGGGCCGCTGGTTGCGCCAGATCGAGCTGAGCGATCCCACCGGCGAGGTGGTGATGCAGGGCGTGAACGGGGCGCCGCTGTTGGTGTTGTCGCGGGCGGGCAAGGGCCGGGTGGCGTTGCTGGCGTCAGACCATCCGTGGTTGTGGGCGCGGGGCTATGACGGCGGTGGGCCGCAACTGGAACTGCTGCGCCGCATCGCGCATTGGGAGATGAAGGAACCGGACCTGGAGGAAGAGGCGCTGCAGGCGACGGTCGATCCGGGGGGGCTGGCGGTCGATGTGGTGCGCCGCACGATGCATGACGATGCCCCGCCGGTGACGGTCACCCTGCCCGATGGCACGACGCAGGACATCACCCTGGCCCCTGCCGGTCCGGGGCGGTTCGCGGCCCGCTGGACGGCGCCGCAGGCCGGGCTGTATCGGTTGAAACAGGGCGATCTGGAACGGGTCGTGGCGCTTGGTCCCGCCAGCCCGCGTGAATTTGAACGCACCATCGCCAGTGCCGATGTGATGCAGCCTGCGGTGCAGGCATCGCGGGGTGGGGTGGCGTATCTGCAAGATGGCCTGCCCGCGCTGCGCCGGGTTGGCGTGGGCCGTCTGGCCGCCGGTCCGGGCTGGATCGGGATCACGCCGCGTGATGCCAGTGCGGTGACCGATCTGCGGGTGATGCCGGTTCTGCCCGCCTGGGCGTGGCTGGTGCTGGCGGGGGGGCTGACACTGGCGGCGTGGCTGGTCGAGGGGCGTGGACGCCGCCGGGCTTAGCTGGGCCGAGGCTAGTTGGGCGGGTTTTCCAGCAGCGCCTTGCGCGCGACCGAGGCGAATTCGCGCCGCCACAACATGGCCACGGTGAATACCGTCGCCGCGAACAGCACCCAGGGCCCCAGCAACCATGCAAGCGAGGTCAGCGCGAAATACACCGACCGCAGCCCCCGGTTGAAGCTTTTGGCCGCGTTGATATTCACCCGCGCCGCCTGCGCCGCGCGCGGATAGGCCAGCGGGTCTTTGGCGTCATTCGGCACCGAGGCCATGACGATGGCGGCATAGCTGAACAGCCGGTGCGACCAGACGAATTTCAGGAACGCGTTGGCGCCGAACATCACCGCCGTCAGAATGCGGGTTTCCCACAGCAGCTTCGGCCCCGAGGCGATGGCGAATTCCTGTGCCAGATCGGTCAGTTGTTGCGGATTGCCGATCAGCGCCAATCCGCCCCCGATGGCGATCAGCGCGGTCGAGGCGAAAAACGTTGTCGATTGCCGCAGCCCGTCGACCATCTGGCCATCGAACAGGCGCGGCTGGCGGGTGACCAGCTGGCGCATCCATTCGCGCCGGTAGGCCTCCATCATCTTGCCGACCGAGGGGCGATGTGCCGGTGGATGTTCGGTCAGCCAGCCGATCCACAGCCAGGCCGAGACCAGTGCAATCAACGCCGCCAGATCGGTCGGACCCAGCGGGCCAAGGTGAAGCATACGCAGATCAGTCATCATGCCGAGGCGGTCCATGGTCAGGCGGTATCGCGGTCGCCATATGCGAATTCCGGGCGATGATACAGCGGTCTTGCATCTGCGAAACAGATTTTAGGTCCGGGCCTGCGGGGGGGTGAAAGGGGGGGGTTGAAAGCGGGGTGGGCCTTGCCCAGATTCAAGGGACCGGGGTGCCAATGCGGGCCCCGGTAGATAACAGCCCGGCCCCCGGAGGGGCGGGCGATCTGACATCGCTTTACAAGGATGCACCCATGCGTACGTTTGACCTTTCCCCGCTTTACCGCGCCACCGTCGGCTTTGACCGCGTGGCCGACCTGATGGACCGCGCATTGTCCGCCGATATCGCGCAGCCCACCTATCCGCCCTACAATATCGAAAAGACCGCTGAAAATGGCTATCGGATTTCCATCGCCGTGGCCGGGTTCGGGTCGTCCGAACTGTCCGTCGATCTGCGCGATGGCGCCTTGATCGTGGCCGGACGCAAGGCCGAAGAGGCGGGCGACAAGACCTATCTGCATCGTGGCATCGCCACCCGCGCGTTCGAGCGCCGCTTTGCGCTGGCCGATTACATGAAGGTCGCCGGGGCCTCGCATCAGGACGGGATGCTGAACATCGACCTGGTGCGTGAGGTGCCCGAGGCGCTGAAACCGCGCCGCATCGAGATTGCCGGGTCTAACACGGTCGAGGCGACACCGGTGACCCAATCCACCGAGGCCTGATATTTTCTGGCCGGGATTATCAGGACGGACGGGCGCGGGTTTCCGCGCCCGTTTTCACATCCGGCTCAGGTCATCGCGGCTGACGGCCACCGATTTCAAGATGGCATGACAGGCCACACCGGGGGCAAGCCCCAGGGCCTGGACAGACCGTTGGGTGACACGCGACAGGATGGTTTCCGCGCCGATGGCGATCTGCACAAAGGCGCGCCCGTTGGGTTCGGCCTCGATCCGGCGCACGGTACCGGACAGAATGTTCAGTGCCGACAACCCGCTGGGCGCATCGCGCGACAAGATCACATCCGAGGCATGGATGCGCAGGCGCAGATGCGCGGCGGCAGGGGCCTCGGTCACCCAGATCGGGCCACCCGCCGTTTCCAGCCGGATCAGCCCATCGGCATCGGGGCCGATACGGCGTGCGGTCAGGATGGTGCCCGCCTCGGCGCCGCCAAACCGGGGAGCAAGGGCCGGATCGGACAGGATTTGATTGGTGGGGCCGCTGGCGGCAACCCGGCCCCGGTCCAGCAAAACCACGGTCGAGGCCAGCCGGGCGACCTCGGCCATCGAATGGCTGACCAACAGAACAGGCATTCCGGCATCACGCAGGGATTCCAGAAATGGCAGGATTTCTTCCCGCCGCGGCGCATCCAGCGCGGCCAAAGGTTCGTCCATCAACAGCATCCGGGGTTTGGACAGCAATGCCCGCCCCAGCGAGACCCGCGATTTTTCCCCGCCCGACAAGGCGCCCGGACGGCGGTCCAGCAATGCGCCGATGCCCAGCATGGCGATGACACTGTCGAAATCCGGCCCGGTGGCATCGTGCGGGGCGAACCGTGCGCCATACAGCAGGTTGGCACGCACCGACAGATGCGGGAACAGCCGGGGTTCCTGAAACACATAGCCCACGCGACGTTTGCGGGACGGCAGGTTCAGCCCGGTCTCGCTGTCGAACAGCGGGGTGCCCTGGGCTTCGATCCGGCCCTGGTCGGGGCTGAACAGACCGGCCACGGCATTGACGACGGTGGTCTTGCCCGCGCCCGATGCCCCGAACAACGCGGTCACCCCTTTGGGGGCGGTGAAATCGACATCGACGGCGAAGCCGCCGAAATCATGGCGTAGCGCGACGTGCAACATCAGCCGCCCCCGATCCGCCTGGCCACGCGCCGGGCGACGAATTCGGATGCCACCAGCGCGCCCACCGCCACCGCGACCGATACCCCGGCCAGCCGGGCGGCCTGCATGTCCCCCCCCGGCACCTGCAGGAACGAATAGATCGCCGAAGGCAATGTCTGCGTGCGTCCCGGAATGTTCGATACGAATGTGATCGTGGCGCCGAACTCGCCCATCGCCTTGGCAAAGCCCAGAATCATCCCTGCGATGATACCGGGCAGGATCATCGGCAAGGTCACCGTCGAAAATACCGCCAGCCGCGATGCCCCCAGTGTCGCCGCCGCCTGTTCCAGCTTGGGGTCCACCGCCTCGATCGCCAGTCTGATGGCCCGCACCATCAACGGGAATGCCATCACCGCCGCCGCCAGCGCCGCGCCGGTCCATTGGAAGGCAAAGGTGAACCCAAGGTATTGATCCAGATACTGGCCAATGACCCCCTTGCGCCCAAAGGTCAGCAGCAGCGCATATCCCGTCACCACCGGCGGCAGGATCAGCGGCAGATGCACCAGCGCATTCAGCACCCACAGCCCCGGCATTTTTGACCGCGCCAGCACCGTGGCCACCCAGATCCCCAGCGGCAACGAGGCCGCCACGGCAATCATGGAAACCTTGAGTGACAGCAGCAGCGCCGTCCATTCATCCGGGCTGAGGATATTGTTCACGCCTTACTTCTTCAGCACCTCGAAGCCCTGCGCTTCAAGAATGCCGATGGCCTTGGGGGTGGCCAGATAATCGTAGAACGCCTTGGCGCCCGCCGCGTCGGGACCGGCCTTCAGCAGGGCGACGGGATAGGTGATCGCCGGATAGCTGTCCGCCGGGAAGGTGGCGACGACATGCACCTTGGGTTCGGCCACGGCGTCGGTCTTGTAGACGATGCCATAGGGCGCCTCGCCGGTCGAGACCAGCGCCAGGGCGGCGCGCACGTTGCTGGCCTGGGCCACCTGCGGCTCGATCTTGTCCCACAGCCCCAGGCTGGTCAGCGCGGCCTTGCCGTATTGCCCGGCGGGGACCGAATCCAGCAGGCCCATCGCGATACGGTCGGTGCCCAGCTTGGCGGGTAGGTCGGCCAGGGTCACGGCATCGGCCTTGTCCGAGACCAGAACCAGCGTATTGCCCAGCATGTCGGCGCGGGTGCCCGGCAGGGTATAACCGCCCTCGTCGACTTTGTTCATCCAGTCCGTCGCGGCGGAAATGAACATGTCGGCAGGCGCATCGGCCAGGATCTGCTTGGCCAGCGCGCCCGAACCATCATAGGAGATCAGCGGCTTGACGCCGGTTTCGGCGGTGAAATCGGTGGCGATTTCATCCAGCGCGGTTTTCAGCGAGGCTGCGGCGAACACCACCGGATCGGCCAGAACCGGCGTGGACAGGGCCAGAAGCAGGCCAAGGGACAGGGGCGCGATACGCATGGGAACTCCGGGGTTCGATAGGTTTCACCAGACATAACCCCGCGTCAGAGTTTGCGGCAAGCGCTATTTCCCGCTGGATATATCGTTGCCGACCTGCGCCCCGATGGCGGAAATATGCGCGGCGCCATTGGTCAGCATCACCGTCACCAGGGCGCGATAATCGGTCAGGACTGCGCGCCCGGCTGCGGTCAGATGCGCCCCGCCGCCATGCGCGCCGCCGCGTGCCGAAGAAATCAGCGGCGTTTCAAAGGCGGTGTTCATTTCCTCGACCAGGCTCCAGGCGCGTTTATAGCTCATGCCCATGCGGCGGCCCGCGGCGGAAATGGACCCCTCGGCGTCGATGGCCTCCAGCAGGTCTGCCTTGCCGGGGCCAAAGACCAGCTTGCCGAAATACAGCCGTAGGGTGGTGCGGGTCAGATCCATGCCCGGTATTCTGGCGCAGCAAGGTGATGTGGGCAAGGGTATGAAGGGACGGGGGCGTGAAGGGACGGGGGCGTGATGGGGCAAGACAATCGCCGGGGGCCGCGCTAAATACAGGGGATGAGCCAGAACCTGCCCGACCCGATTGAGGTCATCGCCCCGAATCTGAAACGCCGCCTGTCCGGTGTCACGGCCACCATCGTGCGGCTGGTGCCGGTGCAGGCGCGGATGATCGGGATTGTCACCACCGGTCCGGGGCTGCCCGGCGATCTGCCGCATGTGCCGGTGTGGCGGTTGCCGTTCCTGCGGCGGCGCCTGCGGGTGTGGCATGCGCGGCGCAACACCGAGATGCTGCTGGGGCTGGTGCTGCGGGCCTGCGGGATGCGGTTGCGGTTGCTGTTCACCTCGGCCAGTCAGCGCCGCCATACCGGTTATACCAGATGGCTGATCGGCCGGATGGATGCGGTTGTGGCGACCTCGGCCAAGACCGCGTCGTATCTGGAGCGTCCGGCCACGGTCATCCATCACGGCATTGATACCCAGGGCTTTGCCCCGGCCGCTGATCGGGCGGCGTTGCGGGCGCGGCTGGGGCTGCCCGATGGGGTGCTGGTCGGGTGCTATGGCCGCATCCGGGCGCAAAAAGGCACCGATGCCTTTGTCGATGCGATGATCGCGCTGCTGCCTGCGCGTCCGGCCGTGACCGCCTTGGTCATGGGGCGCGCGACCGAGGGGCAGGGGGCGTTTCTGGAGGGGCTGAAAGCCAAGGTGGCCGCCGCCGGGCTACAGGACCGGATCCTGTTCCCGCCCGAGGTCACCGTGGACCGGATGGCCGATTGGTATCGGGTGCTGGATCTGTATGTGGCGCCGCAGCGGTGGGAAGGGTTCGGCCTGACCCCGATCGAGGCGATGGCCTGCGCGGTGCCCGTCGTCGCCACCCGTGTCGGCGCGTTCGAGGAAATCGTCACCCCGGAAACCGGCGCACTGGTGGCGCCCGGCGACATTGCAGCGCTGACGGCGGCCTGTGTGCCGTTTCTGGATGATCCCGCGCGGCTGGCATCGGCGGCGCAGGCCGCGCGGGACCGCGCCGTGGCCGCGTTCCGCATCGAGGATGAGGCCGCCGCATTGGTCGCGATCTATCGCGGGCTGCTGGCGTGACGCGGTTCGGGTTCTATCTGGCCCGCACCCTGCGGCGCGAGGCCCCCCTGGCGGCGATGTCGGTGCCGCAGGTGGGCCTGCTGGCCGATCTGGCGGGGCGGCGGGTGGCGCTGGTGGGCAATGCGCGGGCCCTGGCGGCGACGGCGCATGGGGCCGATATCGACGCCCATGATCTGGTGGTGCGCATCAACCACGCGCCGATGCCCGCGCCGGTCAGCCACGGTACCCGCACCGACTGGTTGGCGCTGGCGGTGCGGCTGGGGGCGGCGGACAACGCCCGCCTGCATCCGGCGCGGCGTCTGTGGATGAGCCACAAGCGCAAGCGGCTGGATTGGGACACCGCAACCAGCCCCGGTTTCTATCTGCATCCCTTGGCCGATTATGCCGGGTTGCGGGCGCGCATCGGTGCGCCGCCGACCACCGGGGCGATGCTGATAGATCTGTTCTCGCGGTCGGATATGGCGGGGCTGACGCTGTTCGGATTTGACTTTTTCGCCTCGCAATCGCTGTCGGGCAGCCGCACGGCGGAACAGGTGCCCCATGACTTTTCCGCCGAGGCGCGGTTCGTTCAGGACCTGATGGCGCAAGATCACCGCATCCTCCGGGTGATTTGAGCGGGAATCCCTTTCCATAACGCCGGTTTTCAGCTATGCGCGGCCTGCTTTATGCATGGAGGTCCCAAAATGGGGTATAAGATCGTCGTCGTTGGCGCCACGGGCAATGTGGGCCGCGAAATGCTGAACATTCTCGCCGAGCGCGAGTTTCCTGCCGATGAGGTTGTTGCTCTGGCTTCGCGCCGGAGCCTGGGCACCGAGGTCAGCTTTGGCGATAAAACCCTGAAAACCAAGGACCTCGAAGGGTTTGATTTCGCGGGTTATGATATCGCGCTGTTCGCCATCGGTTCGGACGCGACCAAGATCTACGCGCCCATCGCCGCCAGGGCGGGCTGCGTGGTGATCGATAACTCGTCGCTGTATCGCTATGACCCGGATGTGCCGCTGGTCGTGCCCGAGGTGAACCCAGCCGCGGTGGACGGCTATGCCAAGAAAAATATCATCGCCAACCCGAACTGCTCGACCGCGCAGCTGGTGGTGGCGCTGAAGCCGCTGCATGACCGCGCGAAAATCAAGCGCGTCGTGGTGGCGACCTATCAATCCGTGTCCGGCGCGGGCAAGGAAGGCATGGATGAGCTATGGGACCAGACCAAGGCGGTCTACAACCCCACGTCCGAAGTGCCGCCGAAGAAATTCCCCAAGGAGATCGCCTTCAACGTGATCCCGCATATCGACGTTTTCCTGGACGATGGTTCGACCAAGGAAGAATGGAAGATGGTGGCGGAAACCAAGAAGATCCTGGACAAGAAGATCAAGCTGACCGCGACCTGTGTGCGCGTGCCGGTGTTCGTCGGCCATTCCGAAGCGGTGAATATCGAGTTCGAGGAATTCCTGGACGAAGACGAGGCCCGCGATATCTTGCGTGAGGCGCCGGGTGTCATGGTGATCGACAAGCGCGAACCGGGTGGCTACATCACGCCCAAGGAATGCGTCGGCGATTACGCCACCTTCATCTCGCGCATCCGTCAGGACAGCACGATCGACAATGGCATCAACCTGTGGTGCGTGTCGGACAACCTGCGCAAGGGTGCGGCGCTGAACGCGGTGCAGATCGCCGAAACGCTGGGCAAGCGTTGCCTGAAAAAGGGCTGAACGGGGTCGCCCGTCTGGTCTGAGCGAAACATGTCCGTGGCGACACGGATCTGGGCGCGATGCGCCAAAGGGGGCTTTGCCCCCTTTTTTCATGCCTGACGGATCTGTGAGGTGGTTGTGACTCCGGCCGGACTTGTCTTTGCGGCGGGTAACAGCGACCTTCTGGCCAGGATATGGGAGGATCAAGATGCGTGTATTGCTTACCTCGCTGCTGATCAGCGCGGCGCCCGCCGCCCTGCTGGCGGCCCCGGTCGAGATTGCGGCCCCCATCGAGGTTGCGGCCAAGGTCACTGCGGTAACGCTGTTTCCGCAAGGGGCGCAGGTGACCCGGGTTGCGACGGTTCAGGGTGGACAGGTGCTGATCCCGAATTTGCCCGATGGCACGGATATTTCGATGCTGCGGGTGACCGGGGCCGATGCGGCGGGGGCGGGGCTGTCGATCGGTGCGGTGACATTGGTCGATGACCGTTTGCCGGTCGCCGGGCAACCGGACAGTCCGGCCATCGCGGCGGCAAGGGCACAGGTTGAGGCGCTGGACGCCGCCCTGACGCAGAAAACCGATGCCATTGCGCAGATCCTGGCCGGGGCTGATGCCGCCCATGCGCGGGCCGAGTTTCTGGCCGGGGTGTCGACACAGAACACCGCCATTGCCGATCTGCCGGCGCTGGCCAACACCATCGGGGCGGGGGTGCAGGCGGCCCGGCAAGAGGCGCTGACCATCGCGGCGCAGGCCCGCGATGCCGATGCGGCGCTGAAACCCGACCGTGAGGCGCTGGAGGCGGCGCGTCAGGTGTTGGCGGCGCTGGAGCATCCGGCCAAAGGCACCGACAGCCTGCTGGTCGAGACCGCGGGCGCGGGCACGTTGACCCTGACCACATTCGTCGTCGATGCCGGTTGGACGCCCGCCTATGATCTGCGGCTGGACAGCGCGGCGGGCACGCTGGATATGGAGCGGTTCGTTTCGGTGCGTCAGGCCACGGGCGAGGACTGGTCGGGGGTGGATCTGACCCTGTCCACCGCCCGGCCGTCCGAACGCACCGATCCGGCCGCGATCTGGCCCGAACTGGTGCAATCCGGTTCGCCCGAGACCGGCAGGCCGCGCCCGATGGCCGAAGGCGCCCTGCGCAAGGCGGATATGGCGGTCCTGGCCGCCGCGCCGGTGGCCGAGGTGGCACAGGCCCAGATGCAGGGGCAGACCCTGACCTATCATTACCCGGCCGCTGTGGATATGCGCGACGGGGTCGAGGGGCTGCGGCTGAAGCTGGATGCCGTCAGTCGCGCGGTCACCCTGCGGGCCGAGGCGGTGCCGCTGCTGGACACAACCGCCTATCGCATGGTCGAGGGCACGACCGGCGATCAACCGTTGTTGCCCGGTCCGGCGGCGCTGTTTGTTGATGGGGCGATGGTGGGGGCGACGCAATTGCCGATGCTGACCACCGGGGCCGACTTCCGCATCGGGTTCGGCGCGATTGACGGGCTGACCCTGAAACGGGTGATTCCGCAGGCCAGCGAGGGCGGACGCGGTCTGATTTCCAAATCCAACGAACGGCAGGAAGCGGTGCGGATCGCCGTGGAAAACCATACCGGACGGGATTGGCCGGTGCGCGTGCTGGACCGGGTGCCCTATTCGGAACAGGACGATCTGAAGGTGACCTACAAGGCCGATCCGGCCCCCACGGTGACCGATTGGCAGGACATGCGCGGCGTTCTTGGCTGGAAATTCGATCTGGCGTCGGGGGCCACGCGCGATATCACGCTGAACACCACGGTGAACTGGCCCGCCGGGCAGGTGCTGCAATGAGACGGGGGCCGTCAGGCCCCCGGATCGACCCCCGGATCAGATCTGTTCGAATTGCGCCTTGGCCGGGTTGTATTGTTCCAGCGCGCCCGATCCGATGTCATGCCACAGCCCGTGCAGGGTCATGTTGTCGGATT
>DASWPI010000030.1:0-35995 GCA_036398515.1 Paenirhodobacter sp. | reverse complement strand
TGATGTGCAATTCATCGCGGGCAAGGATTCGACGCAGGAAGAATTCTTCCACACCTTCAATGCGCTGGTCGATCAAGGCAAACAGATCGTGATTTCTGCCGACCGCGCGCCGGGCGAAATCAAGGATCTGGAAGAACGTATCCGCTCGCGTCTGCAATGCGGGCTGGTGGTCGATCTGCACCCGACCGACTATGAATTGCGCTTGGGCATCTTGCAAACCAAGACCGAGGCCTATCGCAACCTGTATCCGGGTCTGCGCATGGCGGATGGTGTGCTGGAATTTCTGGCGCATCGCATCACCACTAACGTCCGGGTTCTGGAAGGGGCCTTGACGCGGCTGTTCGCGTTCGCCTCGCTGGTCGGCAAGGAAATCACGCTGGATCTGGTGCAGGAATGCCTGACCGATATTCTGCGCGCCTCGGACCGCAAGGTGACGATCGAGGAAATTCAGCGCAAGGTGGCCGAACATTACAACGTGCGGCTGTCCGATATGATCGGGCCAAAGCGTCTGCGCACCATCGCGCGGCCGCGGCAGGTGGCGATGTATCTGTCCAAAAATCTGACGACCCGGTCTTTGCCGGAAATCGGTCGCCGGTTCGGCGGGCGTGATCACACCACCATCATGCACGGGATACGCAAGATCGAGGAACTGATGATTGCCGATCACCAATTGACCGAAGATGTGGACCTGCTGCGGCGTTTGCTGGAATCGTGACCTTGACGCTCTCGTGAAAGCGGTTGAAAGTCCGGTGAAACTTGTGCGGTGCGGGCGGATTGACGCTTTCGCCCCCGACATCCTGAGGAAGACAGATGAAGATCAGCATCGAGCGCGCTGAACTGCTGAAGGCCGTCGCGCAGGCACAATCGGTTGTGGAGCGCCGCAACACGATCCCGATTTTGGCCAATGTGTTGATCGAGGCCGAGGGAAACGCGGTATCCTTCCGCGCTACCGATCTGGATATCGAGGTGGTGGACAAGGCCCCGGCCCAGGTTGAGCGGCCCGGTGCCACCACGGTTTCGGCCGTGATGCTGCATGAGATCGTGCGCAAGCTGCCCGATGGCGCGCTGGTGATGCTGAGCGATGATCCGGCCGCCGGGCGGGTGACGATTCAGGCGGGGCGGTCCAGCTTCAATCTGGCGACTTTGCCGCGCGAAGATTTTCCGATCATGGCGACCGCCGAATATACGGCGAATTTCACCGCCAAGGCCGGGGTGCTGAAGCGGTTGTTCGACAAGTCGAAATTCGCCATTTCGACCGAGGAAACCCGGTATTACCTGAACGGCGTTTACATGCACGTCGCACAGTGCGAATCCGGCGCGGTGCTGCGTTGCGTTGCGACCGATGGTCACCGTCTGGCCCGTATCGACGCCCCCCTGCCCGAAGGTGCGACGGGCATGCCCGGCGTCATCGTGCCGCGCAAAACGGTGAACGAATTGCGCAAGTTGCTGGACGAAGACGATGCCGATATCGCCGTCTCGGTCAGCGAAACCAAGGTGCGCTTTGCCACGTCGGTGATCACCCTGACATCGAAGGTCATCGACGGCACTTTCCCCGATTACACCCGCGTCATTCCCACCGGCAACACCCGTCGACTGGAGGTCGATGCGAGTGAATTCGCCAAGGCGGTTGACCGCGTTGCCACGGTGTCATCCGAACGGTCGCGCGCGGTGAAGCTGGCGCTGGATGAAGATCGTCTGGTGCTGTCCGTCAATGCCCCGGATGCTGGTGCCGCCGAAGAAGAACTGGCCGTGGCCTATAGCGACGAACGTCTGGAAATCGGCTTCAACGCCAAATATCTGCTGGAAATCGCCAGTCAGGTGGATCGTGAGAACGCCGTCTTCCTGTTCAATTCCTCCGGCGATCCGACGTTGATGCGCGAGGGTAACGATACCTCGGCGGTCTATGTTGTCATGCCGATGCGCGTGTGACGCCAGCCGATCAGACCCCGGTGCTGCGTGAACTGACCTTGTTGCAGTTCCGCTCACACCGGCGGGCGACGTTTCATTTTGATGGCCGACCGGTGGCGCTCTATGGGCCGAACGGGGCCGGGAAAACCTCGGTGATCGAGGCTATTTCGCTGTTGTCACCCGGGCGCGGGCTGCGCCGTGCGGGGGCCGAGGAACTGATACGGCGGCAAGAGGCCGTGGGTTGGAAGGTGCGCGCCGATCTTGCCGGACATGAGGTGGAAACATCCGCCCTGCCCGGACAATCACGCGAGACACTGATTGATGGCAAGGCCGCACCGCAAGTGGCCCTTGGTCGGCTGGCGCGGGTGCTGTGGCTGGTGCCCTCGATGGACCGTTTGTGGATCGAAGGGGCCGAGGGGCGGCGGCGGTTTCTGGACCGTATGACCCTGTCGTTTGATCCCGATCATGCCGAGGCCGCCCTGACCTATGACAAGGCAATGCGCGAACGTAACCGTCTGTTGAAGGATCAGGTGCAGGATCGCGCCTGGTATGAGGTGCTGGAAACCCGCATGGCACAGGCCGCCGCGCGTATCCGCACCAGCCGGGAAGATGCCCTGGCGCGGATCGCATTGGCACAAGAGGCGGCGCTGACTGCGTTTCCTGCCGCGCGGCTGTCGATAACCGGCGCGGGGCCGGTGGATCTGGGCGCAGCGCTGGCGCAGAATCGACGCCGCGACATGACGGCGGGCCGCACGCTGGAGGGGCCGCATCGCGCCGATCTGGACGCGCTTTACGCCGACAAGGCCACGTCTGCCGCGCTGTGTTCCACCGGCGAACAAAAGGCGCTGCTGATTTCACTGCTTTTGGCGAATGCCCGGGCACTGGCTACGGAAAAGCCCCTGTTGCTGCTGGATGAAATCGCGGCGCATCTTGACGCAAATCGCCGTGCGGCTCTCTATGATGAAATCGGCGCCCTGTCCGCGCAGGTGTTCATGACCGGAACGGGCGCGGAGTTGTTCACGCCGTTGGGCGGGCGAGGGCAGTATTGGCAGGTGTCCGAAACATCCGGCGTTTCGGCAATACAGGAGGCCTTGGGATGACCTATCCGGTGCAACGCGTGACCCTGATCACCCTTGGGGTGCGCAATCTGGCCCGATCACGACAGTTCTACGCCGATCTGGGCTGGACCCCGGCCGAGACAACCCCCGCAGTGGCGTTTTACCAGATGTCCGGCCTGGCGCTTGGCCTGTTCGGCTTGAAGGATCTGGCGGTGGATCAGGGACGCCCCGAGGTGCCGCTGGGCACCGGCGGGTTCACGCTGGCACAGAATTTTGACTCGTCCGCAGATGTCGATGCCGCCTACGCGGCGGCTGTGGCGGCGGGCGCAGACCCGATCAAGCCGCCATCCAAGACCTATTGGGGCGGATATTCGGGCTATTATGGTGATCCTGATGGCCATGTTTGGGAAATCGCATGGAACCCTTATTGGCCGCTCAGCGAAGATGGCACGCTGACCCTGCCGTCGCAGGGCTGATTACCCTGGTTTCTGTGCGTTTGGCGTGACATTCCCGCGCCAAACCGCTAAAACTCCGCAACAAATAACAGGATTGGTGCGGATGACCGAGCAGACCCAGAACAAGAGCGAATACAGCGCCGATTCCATCAAGGTCCTCAAGGGCTTGGAGGCAGTGCGCAAGCGTCCGGGCATGTATATCGGCGATACTGATGACGGTTCGGGCCTGCATCACATGGTCTATGAAGTCGTCGATAACGGTATCGACGAGGCCTTGGCCAATTATGCCGACTATGTGCATGTGATCATCCATCAGGACAGTTCGGTTTCCGTGCGCGACAACGGGCGCGGTATTCCCGTCGACATGCACCATGAAGAGGGCGTTTCGGCGGCCGAGGTCATCATGACCCAGCTGCACGCGGGCGGGAAATTCAACAATACCGACGATAGCGGCAACGCCTACAAGGTTTCCGGGGGGTTGCACGGCGTGGGGGTTTCGGTCGTCAATGCGCTGTCCGACTGGCTGGAACTGCGGGTCTGGCGCAATGACAAGATCTACTTTGCCCGGTTTGAAAAGGGCGATTGCACCGTCCATGTGCATGAGATCGGCGATGAGGTAGGGGGGCGTGGCACCGAGGTGCGCTTCCTGGCCTCGTCCAAGACCAATGACCCCGATGGCACCTTCCTGAATCTGGATTACAGCTTCAAGACGCTGGAAAACCGGCTGCGCGAACTGGCGTTCCTGAACTCCGGCGTGCGGATCTTGCTGGAGGATCTGCGTCCGGCGGAACCGCTGAAGACCGAGCTGCATTATGAAGGTGGGGTGAAGGAATTCGTCAAATACCTTGACCGGTCGAAAAACGCGCTGCTGCCGGAACCGATCTACATGACCGGCGATGTGCGTGGCATCGGCGTCGAGGTGGCGATGTGGTGGAACGACAGCTATCATGAAACGGTACTGCCCTTTACCAACAACATTCCGCAGCGCGACGGCGGCACCCATATGGCGGGCTTCCGTGGGGCGCTGACCCGTACGATCAACACCTATGCGCAGACCTCGGGCATCGCCAAACGCGAAAAGGTCGATTTCACCGGCGACGATGCCCGTGAAGGGCTGACCTGTGTGTTGTCGGTCAAGGCGCCAGATCCGAAATTCTCCAGCCAGACCAAGGACAAGCTGGTGTCGTCCGAGGTGCGCCCGGCGGTTGAAAACCTGGTGAACGAAAAGCTCAGCGAATGGTTCGAGGAACATCCCGCCGAAGCCAAGATCGTCGTCGGCAAAATCGTTGAGGCCGCCCTGGCACGTGAGGCGGCGCGCAAGGCACGTGAACTGACCCGCCGCAAGACCGCGATGGATGTCGCGTCATTGCCGGGGAAACTGGCGGATTGTCAGGAAAAAGACCCGGCCCTGTCCGAAGTCTTTCTGGTCGAAGGCGATTCGGCAGGTGGCTCGGCCAAGCAGGGCCGTGACCGTAAAAATCAGGCGGTCCTGCCGCTGCGCGGTAAAATCCTGAACGTCGAGCGGGCACGGTTTGACCGGATGCTGTCGTCCGATCAGATCGGCACGCTGATCACCGCGCTTGGCACCAGCATCGGGCGTGATGAATTCAACATCGGCAAGCTGCGCTATCACAAGATCATCATCATGACCGATGCGGACGTCGACGGCGCCCACATCCGCACTCTGTTGCTGACCTTCTTCTTCCGGCAGATGCCGGAAATCATCGAACATGGCTACCTGTATATCGCGCAACCGCCGCTGTATAAGGTGACCCGTGGCAAGTCCGAGGTCTATCTGAAGGATCAGGCGGCCTTTGATGATTACCTTATTCATCAGGGGGTTGAGGGGGGTGCATTGGTTCTGGGCGATGGTCAGCAGATCATCGGTGCCGATCTGGAACGCATCGTCGAAGAGGCGCGGCTGATCCGTCGTATCCTGCATGCCTTCCCGACGCATTATCCGACCGGCATTCTGGAACAGGCGGCCATTGCCGGGGCGCTGGTGCCGGGGCGGGTAGATTCCGATGCGCAGGGCGTGGCGAATATCGTGTCCGAGCGGCTGGATGCGGTCGCAGTGGAATATGAGCGCGGCTGGTCCGGGCGCCCCACCCAGGACCACGGTTTGCGCTTCGCCCGTATCCTGCGCGGGGTAGAGGAACATCGCACGCTGGACGGGGCGCTGTTCCGCTCGGCCGAGGCCCGCAAGCTGGCCAGCCATACCGCGATGCTGCAAGAGGTCTACAGCAAGCCCGCCCGCCTGATCCGCAAGGATCGTGAGCAGCTGATCCACGGGCCGCTGGCGCTGTTGAAGGCGATCCTGACCGAAGGCGAAAAAGGCCTGACGATGCAGCGCTACAAAGGTTTGGGCGAGATGAACCCCGAGCAGTTGTGGGAAACCACGCTGGACCCTTCGGCGCGGACCTTGTTGCAGGTGCGGGTCGAGGATGTGGCCGAGGCCGACGACATTTTCACCAAGCTGATGGGTGATGTCGTCGAACCGCGCCGTGAATTCATTCAGCAAAACGCGCTGAATGTGGAAAATCTGGACTTCTGATTGGACAGGCCGGGCTTTTGCCCGGCCTTTTCTTAATGTGCCGATCCGGCGTAATGCGCGCGGAACGCCGCCAGCCGGTCATCAAAGGCACCACGCAGCGCCGCCACCGGTGCGATCTCGGCGGCAATCACCGGTGCCGTGCAGACCGATACCGGATCGGCCCCGGTCGCTGCGATCAGGCCCAACCGTGCCGCGCCAAAGGCCGCGCCGAAATCCCCGCTTTGCGGCAGCAACAACGGCAGATTCAACGCCGTGGCGATCACTTGCAGCCAATACTGTGACCGCGCCCCGCCGCCCAGGGCCAGCAGCGCACCGGGGTTTGACCCGGCCGCCCGCAGCGCCGCCAGGTTATCGGCCAGGGCAAAGGCAACGCCCTCCAGGACCGCCTGCGTCAATGCCTGACGGTCCGAGCGTGCCGACAGGCCCACAAATGCCCCCCGCGCCGTGGCATCATTATGCGGCGTGCGTTCGCCCGACAGATAGGGCAGAAAGGTCACCTCTCCGGGTGGTTGCAAATCGGGGCCCAGGGCACCGCTCAACGCGGCCGGGGCCTGCCCCAGAATGCTGGACAGCCACTCCATCGCCGCCGAGGCAGACAGCACGACCCCCATCTGGTGCCACATTCCGGGCAAACAATGGCAGAAGGCATGCACCGCGCTTTCGGCGCGGGGCAGATAACGATCCGTTGCCGCGAACAGCACGCCCGAGGTGCCCAGCGACACAAATCCCTGACCAACCGTCACGGTGCCCGCGCCAATCGCGGTTGCGGCATTATCCCCGGCCCCCCCGGCCACGGCGATACCGGGCTTCATGCCCCATGCCTGCGCCAGATCGGGGCGCAGGCCGCCGGAAACCTGCGTCCCCTCGATCAGCCGGGGCATCTGGTCCGCCCGCATCCCCGAGGCCGTCAATAGCGCATCCGACCAGCGCCGCGCTCCGGTATCCAGCCAGCTCGTCCCGGCCGCATCCGACATCTCGGCGACATGTTCCCCGGTCAGCCAAAGGCGCAGATAATCTTTGGGTAACAAAACCATAGCGACCCGGTCAAACAGGTCCGGTTCATGTTCCGCCATCCAGACCAGCTTGGGCGCGGTAAACCCCGGAAACACGATATTGCCCGATAGCGCCCGAAACTGCGGGTCCGCATCCAGCCGCGCGGCCTGTGCCTGCGACCGGCCGTCGTTCCACAGGATCGCCGGACGCAGAACCCGGTCATCACGGTCCAGCGTCACGGCCCCGTGCATCTGGCCCGACAGGCCGATACCGGCGATGCCCGACAGATCATGATCCACCCGCAGCGCCGCAATGGCGGTTTCCGTGGCGGTGATCCAGTCTGCGGGCGCCTGTTCGGCCCAGCCCGATTGCGGGCGCGATACGCCCAGACCCGCCGTGGCAGACCCGATCACCGTCTGGTCCGCGTCCATCAACAGAACCTTGACACCCGAGGTGCCCAGGTCGATGCCCAGATACATGTCTGATCCTTTCCGATCATCCGGCCCGTTCCGGGCACGTTTGAGGTTGCGCTAACGATGCAAGCCGCGCGTCGAATTGCAACCCCCGCTAGTGGTCCAACAGCGCCTTAGCGGTGGTTTCATCGGTGATCAGCCCGTTGATCAACCGCCCGTGAAGTGCGCCGATGATACCGTCGATCTTTTCCGCGCCCGAGGCGGCGGCGATGATCAACGCCTGATTGATCGGCGGTAGCCGGGCCGAGGCAACGCGTTCATTGCCGGGCAGAAACTGTCCGTGGATATCATAGGCATTGCCCAGCAACTCGCCCACGGCGCCTTGGGCGCGGCGGTCCATCACCTCGGCGGCGGTCAGGAAACCATCCTTGGCGATCGGCGCATCCGGCCCCATCGACCCCAGACCGATCAGCGCGATATCCGCCGTGCGAGCCATCTGCATGACACGGATATTGCCGGGCTGACGGTGGATCGCCTCGCGTTCCTCGGCGGTGGTGGCGATCACCGGAACCATCAAGGGAAAGCTGCGGGCGGTGACCAGTTCTGACAGCGAAAACAACACGTTGTAATAGGCGGCAGAGCCATCCGGCGCGATGTTCCCGGTCAGCGAAACGATCCGGTGCTGCGGACAATCCAGCCGCGACATCTGGGCCACGCCCGCCCGCAGATGGCGCCCGGTGCCGATGGCCAGGGTGATCGGATCGCGCCGCGACAACTGGGTTTCGATCAGGTCTGCCACCGCCATGGCCACCCCGCGCATGCCGGCTAGGGCGGGGCTGACCTCGACCCGGCGCAGCCCGAACCTGTCCCGGACCTGCTGGGCCAGATCCAGGCATTGCGCCAGCGGATGATCGATTCGCACCTTGACCAGACCCGCCGTCATCGCCTGCGCCACCAGCCGCTGCGCGGTCTGCCGCGATACCCCCATTTCCTGCGCGATCTCGTCTTGCGTGCGCCCCGCCACATAGGACAGCCACGCTGCCCGCGCCGCCTGTTCCAGCTTTTTATCGTCCTTCATCGGTGCCCTCGAAGAATGGGTGGCGAAATTATGTTTGACAAATCTATCATCCGAAGTGAGCATTTGCCAATGGTGCGGGCAATTGCCGCATCGGAGGAGGAGTTCATCGATGAATACGACCTTTCGCTCCCTTTTGGGAGCCTGTGCCGTGTCCGCCCTGGCGCTGCCCGTGGCTGCGGAGACCACACTGACCATCGCAACCGTGAACAACGGCGACATGATCCGAATGCAGAAGCTGACCGACGCATTCACGTCGGCGCATCCTGACATCAAATTGCAATGGGTGACCTTGGAGGAGAACATCCTGCGCCAGCGCGTCACCACCGACATCGCCACCAAGGGCGGTCAGTATGACGTGGTGACCGTCGGCAATTACGAGGTGCCGATCTGGGCCAAGCAGAACTGGCTGCTGCCGCTGAACGATCTGCCCGCCGATTATGACGCCGATGATCTGGTGCCCGCGGTGCGCAAGGCCCTGTCGGTCGATGGCACGCTGTATGCCGCGCCATTCTATGCGGAATCGGCGATGGTTATGTATCGCAAGGATCTAGTCGAGAAGGCCGGGGTCACCATCCCGGAATCGCCGACCTGGACGCAGATCTTCACCGCCGCCAAGGCGATGACCGACAAATCCGGCGAGGTTTACGGCATCTGCCTGCGTGGCAAGGCAGGCTGGGGTGAAAACATGGCGTTTCTGACCGCTATGGCCAACAGCTATGGCGCATCCTGGTTTGGCATGGATTGGAAACCCCAGTTCGATCAGCCGGAATGGAAAGCCACGCTGAGCGATTACGTGCAGGTCATGGCCGAATCCGGTCCGCCCGGCGCCTCGACCAACGGTTTCAATGAGAACCTGGCGCTGTTCCAGCAGGGCAAATGCGGCATCTGGATCGACGCCACCGTCGCCGCCGGTTTCGTGACCGACCCGAAGGAATCGAAGGTGGCCGATCAGGTCGGCTTCGCGCAATTCCCGAACAAAGAGGGCGTCGACAATCACGGCAACTGGCTGTGGTCGTGGAACCTGGGCATTCCTGCCTCGACCAAGAAGGCCGAGGCCGCCAAGGAATTCGTCGCCTGGGCGACATCCAAGGGCTACACCGATCTGGTCGCCTCGAAAGAGGGCTGGCGCGCCGCCCCTCCTGGCACGCGGACCTCGTTGTATGAAAATCCCGAATACCAGAAGGATGCGCCCTTCGCGCAGCTGACGCTGACCTCGATCAATGCGGTCACGCCGGACCATCCGTCGGTCAAGGAAACCCCCTACACCGGTGCGCAATTCGTCTCGATCCCGGAATTCCAGGCGATCGGCACGGCGGTTGGCCAGCAGTTTTCGGCCGCGATTGCGGGCCAGATGAAGCCCGATCAGGCGCTGACATCGGCACAGCAACTGACCACGCGTGAAATGACCCGCGCCGGCTACATCAAATAATCGACGGTCGGGCGGGTCTATCCCGCCCGACCCGCACATTGGGGGGAGAGCCGTCATGGCAACTCAGCATCAACGATCGCTTGCGCGCCTGATGGTGGCGCCGTCGGTCGGGCTGTTGCTTCTGTGGATGATCGTGCCGCTGGGGATGACCCTGTGGTTCAGCTTCCAGCGTTATAATCTGCTGATGCCGGGGATGGTGGAATTCACCGGCTTCGACAATTATCGTTATTTCCTGTCCGATCCGGGGTTCTGGATCTCGTTGAAAAATACCTTGATCATGGTGGCCGGGATCCTGGCGATCACCGTGCTGGGGGGGACGGCGCTGGCGATTCTGATCGACCAGCCGATCTTTGGTCAGGGCTATGTGCGCATCCTGATGATCGCGCCGTTCTTCATCATGCCGACGGTATCGGCGCTGGTGTGGAAGAACATGTTCATGAATCCGGTCAACGGATTGCTGGGTCAGGTGTCGCGCGCCTTTGGGTTGCAACCGGTTGACTGGCTGGCGCAGTATCCGCTGTTTTCCATCGTGCTGATCGTGTCCTGGCAATGGTTACCGTTCGCCACGCTGATTTTTCTGACCTCGTTGCAATCGCTGGACCGTGAACAGGTCGAAGCGGCGGAAATGGATGGCGCGGGCGTCTGGGCGCGGTTCACCAACCTGACGATACCGCATATGGGCCGCGCGATTACCGTTGTGGTGCTGATCGAGACGATCTTCCTGTTGTCGGTTTTCGCTGAAATCCTGGTCACCACCAACGGCGGTCCGGGCTATCAGACCACCACGCTCACCTACCTCGTCTATACGCAGGCTTTGCTGCAATTCGACGTGGGCGGCGCATCGGCGGGCGGCATCGTGGCGGTCATTCTGGCCAATATCGTTGCCTTCTTCCTGATGCGGATGATCGGCAAGACGCTGGATTAGGGGGAAATCATGGCACGCAATGTTACCAATACCCGCAAATGGGTCTTTACTATCCTGGCTTGGGGTGTGGCGCTGATCATCTTCTTCCCGATCCTGTGGACGATCCTGACCAGCTTCAAATCCGAGGCCGACGCCGTCGCAACGCCGCCGAAACTGCTGTTCTTCAACTGGACGCTGGAGAACTATCATGAGGTGCAGGCGCGTTCGGACTACTTCGGGCATTTCCTGAATTCGGTGATCATCTCGTTGGGGTCGACGGCGCTTGGCCTGTTGATTGCCATTCCCGCCGCCTGGGCGATGGCGTTTCAGCCCGGCAAGCGCACCAAAGACGTGCTGATGTGGATGCTGTCGACGAAAATGATGCCCGCCGTGGGGGTGTTGATCCCGATCTACATCCTGTTCCAGCGGCTGGGGCTACTGGACAGCCGCATCGGTGTGCTGTGTGTGCTGATGCTGATGAACCTGCCGATCATCATCTGGATGCTGTACACCTATTTCCGCGAAATTCCGGGGGAAATCCTGGAAGCCTCGCGGATGGACGGCGCCAGCCTGTGGAATGAAATCCTGTATGTGCTGACGCCGATGGCCATTCCGGGCATCGCCTCGACGATGTTGCTCAACATCATTCTGGCGTGGAACGAGGCCTTCTGGACCTTGAACCTGACCACCTCGCAGGCGGCGCCGCTGACCACCTTCATCGCCAGCTATTCCAGCCCCGAGGGCCTGTTCTACGCGAAACTGTCGGCGGCCAGCACAATGGCCATCGCCCCGATCCTGATCATGGGCTGGTTCAGCCAGAAACAACTTGTCCGCGGCCTAACTTTTGGCGCGGTGAAATAAGGAGAAGCACGAGGGGCGCGATTACCCTCAAGAACGTGCGCAAGACCTTCGGCGAGACCGAGGTTATTCCGGGCGTAGACCTGACCATCAATGACGGGGAATTCGTGGTGTTTGTCGGGCCTTCGGGCTGTGGCAAATCCACGCTGCTGCGGCTGATCGCCGGGTTGGAGGATCTGAGCGGCGGTCAGATCATGATCGACGGCAAAGACGTCACCGCCGAGGCCCCTGCAGCGCGCGGTCTGGCGATGGTGTTCCAATCCTATGCGCTGTATCCGCATATGTCGGTGCGCAAGAACATCTCATTCCCGCTGAAAATGGCCAAGATGCCGCAAGCCGAGCAGGACAAGCGTGTGGCCCGTGCGGCCGAAATCCTGAATCTGGGACCTTATCTGGAACGTCGCCCCGGCCAGTTGTCGGGCGGTCAACGCCAGCGCGTCGCCATCGGCCGCGCCATCGTGCGCGAGCCATCGGCGTTCCTGTTCGATGAACCCCTGTCCAATCTGGATGCGGCGTTGCGGGTGAATATGCGGGTCGAGATCTCGGAGTTGCACAACAACCTGAAGACGACGATGATCTACGTCACCCATGATCAGGTCGAGGCCATGACCATGGCCGACAAGATCGTCGTGCTGCGTGCCGGGCGGATCGAACAGGTCGGCTCGCCGCTGGAACTGTATTACAAACCCGTTAACCAGTTCGTCGCGGGCTTCATCGGCAGCCCGAACATGAACTTTCTGGGGGGCGAAACGGCGGCGCGGCGCGGCGCGCATGTGATTGGGATCCGGCCCGAGGATTGGGTGATTTCGCGCACCGAAGGCCGGGTCAAGGGGCGGGTGACGGTGGCGGAACATCTGGGATCGGACACCTATCTGCATATCACGCTGGAGGACGGCAACCACATCGTCGCCCGCTCACCGGGGGAATTTCCCGTGATCGTGGGCGAGGAACTGTTCCTGACCGGGGCCGAGGGCCGGATCTACAAATTCGATGAACAGGGGTTGTCGATATGAGATTGGCGGGCAAAACGGCGCTGATCACTGGGGCGGCGCGCGGCATCGGGCGCGCCTACGCCACCGCCTATATCGCCGAGGGGGCCACCGTCGCCATCGCCGACATCAATGCCGAACAGGTGCGGGCGACGGCGGCGGAAATCGGTGCGGTGCCAGTGGTGATGGATGTCACCGATCAGGCCAGTATCGACGCCGGTGTGGCTGAGGCCGTGGCGCAGATGGGCGGCATCGACATTCTGATCAACAATGCCGCCCTGTTCGATCTGGCCCCGATCACCGAGATCACCCGTGACAGTTATGACCGGCTGTTTGCCATCAATGTGTCCGGCACGCTGTTCACGCTACAGGCGGTGGCGAAACACATGATTGCCACCGGGCGGCGCGGCAAGATCATCAATATGGCGTCGCAGGCGGGGCGACGTGGCGAACCCCTGGTGGCGGTCTATTGCGCCACCAAGGCCGCCGTCATCAGCCTGACCCAGTCGGCGGGGCTGAACCTGATCGGCCACGGCATCAACGTCAATGCCATCGCGCCCGGTGTGGTGGATGGCGAACATTGGGACGGGGTTGATGCCAAATTCGCCCAATATGAAAACAAACCCCGCGGCCAAAAGAAGAAAGAGGTCGGCGCCGCCGTTCCCTTTGGCCGCATGGGCACCGCCGCAGATCTGACGGGCATGGCGATTTTCCTTGCCACCCCCGAGGCCGATTACATCGTCGCCCAGACGTTCAACGTCGATGGCGGCAATTGGATGAGCTGACCATGACAAAACTGACACAAGCCAACCTATCCCGGATCGACATTCCGAAACCGGGGTATGACCGCCAGGCGCTGACGGGCGGGATCGTCCATTTCGGCCTTGGAAATTTTCACCGGGCGCATCAGGCGGTCTATCTGGACCGGCTGATGAATCTGGGCCAGGGCCATGATTTTGCCATCATCGGCGCCGGAGTGCTGCCCTCGGATGCCAAGATGCGCGCGGTTCTGGCGGCGCAGGATTACCTGTATGCGGTGGTCGAGCAATCGGCGGGCGCGTCGGACCCGCGCATCGTTGGCGCGATGATCGACTATCTGCCCGCAGCCGATGCCCCGGCGATCATCGCGCGGCTGACCGATCCGCAAACGAAAATCACCAGCCTGACGATCACCGAGGGCGGCTATTTCATCGACGCCGCCACCGGCCATTTCAATCCTGCGCATCCGGCGATTGCCGCCGATGGCCATGCCCCCGCGACGCCGCAAACGGTGTTCGGCCTGCTGGTTGCGGGGTTGCGGGCGCGGCGTGCGGCGGGCATCGCGCCGTTTACCGTGATGTCTTGCGACAATATCCCCCATAACGGTCACATCGCGCGTGAGGCCGTCGTGGAAACCGCCCGCCTGTCCGACCCGGAACTGGCCGGTTGGATCGCCGCCAATGTGGCCTTCCCGAATGGCATGGTAGACCGCATCACCCCCGCCACATCGGACCGCGAACGCGCGATGATCCGCGAGTTCGGCATCGAAGATGACAGCCCGGTCTTCTGCGAGGATTTCATCCAATGGGTGTTGGAGGACAACTTTCCCGCCGGTCGTCCGGCGTTGGAACAGGTTGGGGTGGAATTCGTCGCCGATGTGACGCCCTGGGAAATGATGAAGATCCGCATCCTGAACGGCGGGCACGCGATCATCGCCTATCCTTCGGGGCTGATGGATATCCATTTCGTCCATGAGGGAATGGAAAATCCGCTGGTCCGTGCCTTCATGGACAAGGTCGAAACCGAAGAGGTCATCCCCGTCGTGCCGCCGGTGCCGAACACCGATCTGGCCGGCTATTTCACCAAGATCAAGGAACGTTGCGCCAACCCCAAGATCGGCGACACGATCCGGCGGCTGTGTCTGGACGGGTCGAACCGGCAACCGAAATTCATCGTGCCAACCATCGCCGATCGGCTGAAACGGGGGCTGGCGGTCGAGGGGCTGGCGCTGGAATCTGCGCTGTGGTGCCGCTATTGCGCCGGGGTGACGGATTCCGGGCAGGTGATCGAACCCAACGATCCGAACTGGGACCATCTGACCCGGGTCGCCCAGGCGGCAAAAACCGATCCGGGGGCATGGCTGGGGATGGCCGAAATCTACGGGGAAACGGGCCAGAATCCGGCCCTGGCCGTGCCCTTCGCCCGTTGGTTGCGCATGCTGTGGGATCAGGGCACCGAGGCGACGTTGACGGCCTATCTGCGCGGCTGATCCTTGCCCGCCCTGCGACGGGCGGGCCAAACACGCACCCGGGCCGTTGATTACCCCGGCCCGACACCGTAATCCTAGGTCCGGTCAGGGTTCCCAGGGAAAGTTGTCATGCTGATTGTTCATGTCGGGACGCAAAAGACCGGTTCGTCCTCTATCCAGCATTTCCTGCGGGAGAATGAGCAGCTCCTGCGGGACTCGGGTATCTCTTATGTCTCGGCCGTGCGTGAGTGGAGCGACCATAACAAGCTGGCGCGCGAATTGCGCAACAATAACGCCGCCACCCCACGCGCCGATGCCATCGTGGCGGAAATCAAATCACGCGGCTATGACAAATACATCATTTCCGCCGAAGAACTGTTCCATAAACGCGTTCCCAACCGTTTGTTTGACCATCTGACCCGGCATCTGGATATGGAGGTGCGGATCGTCAGCTATCTGCGCCGTCCCGACCATCTGATCGAGGCGCTGTATAAACAGCGGGTCAAGACAGGGGATATCAAGCCCAGACCCCTGCGCTATCTGGATGAAAACAAATGGGAATGTGACTATCTGACGGTTCTGGATGCCTTTGCCGAACGGTTCGGTGCCGATCATCTGGCGGTGCGGCCCTATGTTCGGTCCCGGCTGAAGGATGGCGATGTGGTTGCCGATTTTCTGGATGTGACCGGGCTGAAGATGAACGGATCACCGACACGCAGCATGCCCGAGGACAACCCGACCTTTTCCGCCGCGGTGTCCGAACTGATGGGCTTTTGCGTGCGCAATTCGCCGATCCGCTTTTTTGAACTGAACGAGCAGATCGCCCGGCTGGACTGGCCCGATATCAAGAAATCCGGCGATGCCTATAACCGTGCCACCCGGCTGCGATTGTTGCAGGAACTGGAACCCGATCTGCGCGCCATTGCCGATCAGTATGGCGCCGAATTGTGGGATGCGCTGGCCTTTGAGGACCTGCGCGAGGGGGGCAATTTTGCCTTTCCCTCGGATCATGAGCGCGCCGAACTGGCCTTGCAGGCGGGCAAGGCGGTCCTGTTTGCTGCAATGCGCCTGAAGGACTGATCGGGCGGGTTGCCCCGCCCGACTGCGGTCAGTACCGGTAGGGCTGTCCGGCCTTGGTCATCACGTCATTGTATTTCTTGATGATTTCGACAACCTTGGCCTTGACCGGGCTTTCCGCCGCGACATCTTCCCAGAACACTTTCGCGGCATCTTCGATCTTGGTGTAATCTTCGGGCGGCAGGGTGGTCAGCTTCATATCTGCGCCCTCAACGCGCAGTTTCGCCTCGCCCGCCCAATACCACCATTGGCGATGGTAATGCGACTGGTCAAACGCGGTCTGCACCAGTTGTTGCAGATGCGGCGGCAGGGCGTTCCAGCGATCCATATTGGCAAAGAAATGCCCGATCCATGCGCCCGAGATGTTGTTCGTCAGGAAATACGGCGCCACCTTGGACCAGCCCGAGGTGTAATCCTCGGTGATGCCTGACCACGCCAGCCCGTCCAGTTCGCCGGTTTGCAGGGCGACCTCGACATCCTCCCACGGCACGGTGACGGGCACCACGCCGAATTGCGCCAGAAAGCGCCCGGCGGTGGGGAAGGTGAAGACCCGCTTGCCATTCAGATCGGCCAGCGAATTGATCGGCTCTTTCATGTTGAAATGGCACGGGTCCCATGACCCGGCCGAGATATGCTTGATCCCGACCTTGCCGTATTCCTCTTCCCAGATCTCTTTCAGTCCCCAGGTGTTGAACAGCGCGGGCACATCCAGCGAATAGCGCAGCGCCAGCGGGAAATAGCCGCCAAACACCGTCACCTCGGTCGGGCTGGCCATCGAATCGTCATCCGATTGTACCGCGTCGATCGTGCCATTCTGCATGGCGCGGAACAGTTCGGATGTCGGGACCAGCTGATCGGCGGTATACAGTTCGACTTCCAGCGCGCCATTGGCGATGGTGTTGATCGCCTCAATGGCGGGTTTCACCACCTCCTCGGCCAGCGCGGCACCGGCATAGGTCTGCAGCCGCCATTTGATCGGCGTGGTTTGCGCAATCGCCGGTGCGCCCAGGCCCGCCGCCGCCGCGCCAAGGGCGCCAGTGGTCAGGAATTTGCGTCTGGTCGTCATGTGTAACCCCCTGTTTTGTTATATTTAGTGACCCAGTATCGTGCGCGGCAGCCACAGCGCCAAATCGGGGAACAACCCCACCAGCAACAGCGTCAGCAACATCACCAGCACGAAGGGAAAAACCGATTTGTAGATGATCGGCATGGTGAATTCCGGCGGCGCCATCGCCTTCATCAGGAACAGATTGTAGCCGAAAGGTGGCGTCAGATAGGCGATCTGGCAGGTGATGGTGTAAAGAATGCCATACCACACCAGATCGAAGCCCAGCGATTTCGCCAGACTGATGAACACTGGCGCCACGATCACCAGCATCGCCGTGTCATCCAGAAACATCCCCAGGATCAGGAACGTGGCCTGCATCAGCACCAGAATCTGCCACGGCGCCAGGCCCAGATCCGCCGTGAAGAAGGTCTGAATGGAACGGCCCGCCCCCAGCCCGTCGAACACCGCGCCGAACACCAGCGCGGCGGTGATGATCATCATGAACATCACGGTGATTTGTAGGGTGGACACGGTGGCGCTGTGCATCACCCGCCATGTCAGCTTGCGCTTGACCGCTGCCACGAACAGCGTCGCCAGCACCCCGATGACCGATGATTCCGTCAGGCTGGACCAACCGTTCAGGAACGGAATCATCATTGCCACGAAAATGAACAACGGCAGCAGGCCCGCACGCAGCAGGCGCAACCGTTCCTGTAGCGAAACGCGGGAGCGCTCCTCGGCCGACATCGGCGGGGCAAGGGCGGGGTTCAGCGCACAACGGATCAGGATATAGGCGACAAACAGCACCGCCATCAGCAACCCCGGCACCACCCCGGCCAGCCACAGGTTCGACACCGGCTGGCGCGCGATCAGCGCATACAGCACCAGCACCACCGAAGGCGGGATCAGGATGCCCAGGCTGGACCCCGCCTGGATCACGCCCGAGATCATCTGCTTGTCATAGCCGCGCCGCAGCAACTCGGGCAGGGCGATGGTCGCGCCGATGGCCATTCCCGCCACCGACAGCCCGTTCATCACCGAAATCATCACCATCAGCAGGATGGTGCCAATCGCCAACCCGCCGGGTAAGGGCCCGAACCAGACGTGGAACATGCGGTAAAGGTCATCGGCAATGCGGCTCTCGCTCATCACATAGCCCATGAAAACGAACATCGGCAGCGTCAGCAGCGCCGACCATTTCATCACCTTGATCACCGCCTGAAAGCCCATGTTGGTGGCCCCGTCCCCCCACAGGAAGAACGCAAACACCACGCCGACAAAGCCGATGGCGCCAAAGACCCGCTGGCCGGTGATCATCATCAGCAGCATCGTCGAAAACATCAAGGCCGCTATGGCATTGTAATCCATCAGATTTCTTTCCCGCGAAGCGTCGCGATATCGCGGATCAGGATAGAGATCGCCTGCAACAGCATCAGCGCGAAAGACAGGGTGATGATCACCTTTACCGGCCATAGTGGCGGGCGCCATGCGGTCGGGTTGCGTTCGTTCATCGTGATGGAATAGGCGGTGCTGTCGAAGGCTCCCCACAGCATGAAAGCCAGATAGAACATCAGGCAAAACACTGTGAAAACATCCCACCCGGCCTGCCCGCGCGGGCCGAAACGGGCGTAGAACAGGTCCATCCGCACATTGGCATCGCCCTGCAATGTCCAGGGCGCCCCCAGCATGTAATAGGCGACCAGCGTGAACTGGGCCATTTCCAGCGTCCACAGCGCGGGCACATGCATGAATTTCGTCACCATGGAAAACAGCATGATCGCCATGATGACATACAGCAGATACATCGCGACTTTGCCGATCCGGGCGTTCAGCCCGTCAACAAAGCGCACATAGGCAATCAAGGTGACAGGCATCCGAACCCCTTGGGCGGTTACCTGGACACGATTTCGTGTTGTTGACCAGTGCGTCAATGAAACCCGGTGACGGTGGCGCCCCGATCATTCCGTGCCTGCGTGATGATCGGTAAAAATCAGGGATGCTGTGAATTTGGGCGGTTCTGGCGCCGCGGGGTCATCACAAGACCGGTGCGAACAGCCGCGCCACCGGGGCCGCAATCCGCAAGGCCCAGGGGGCCTGCGACAGCGACCGATCATACAGCACGGCCCGGCTGAAATCATGTTTCAGCATGGTTTCCACCTGCGCCGCGAAGCCCGGATCGGCCAGCACGACCGAGGCCTCAAAGTTCAACCTGCAGGATCGGCTGTCCAGATTGTGGCTACCGATCACGGCAATGTCGTTATCGACCAGAACCACCTTTTGGTGCATGAAGCCCTGGGTATAGCGGTAGATCTTTACCCCGGACCCGCGCATCGCCTCGATAAAGGCAAAGGCCGCCAGCCAGACCAGCCAATGATCGCGCTTGTCGGCCATGATGATCCGCACATCCACCCCGCGCAATGCCGCCAGCCGCAGCGCCTGCATCAGCCCGGTATCGGGGGTGAAATACGGCGAGGCGATCCACAGCCGCTGCCGCGCCGCCGTGATTGCGTGGGTAAAGAACAAGGCCCCGGTTTCCTGCGGGTCAGACGGCCCCGAGGCCAGCGTCAACGCCGGAACCAGCCCGCCGGGTTCCGGGCGCCAGTCCAGGTCCGGCACCTCACCGGTGGCCCAGTGCCAGTCCTCGGCAAAGTGCAGTTGCAACTGATCCACCACCGGTCCCTGCAGGCGGATCATCGTATCGCGCCATGCCCCCAGGTGCGGATCGCGGCCGACATATTCGTCGCCGATATTATAGCCGCCGGTAAAGGCAACGGTACCATCAATCACCGCGATCTTGCGATGGTTGCGAAAGTTCACCCGGGTCAGCGAAAAGCGCCGCTGCGGGTGGCGCGCGTGAAAGTTGGTGATCTCGACCCCACCCTCGCGCATCCGGTTCAGATAACCGTGGCTCAGCCCATAGCTGCCGACCGGGTCATACAGCACGCGCACGCGCACGCCTTCCTGACGCTTTTGCAGCAACAGATCCTGCAGTTCCCGGCCCAGCCCGTCATCGCGCAGAATATAGATCTCGATCAGCACATAGTTTTGCGCGGCACGGATGGCGGCGAACAGCGAGTCAAACACCACATCGTTTTCGATCAGCAGCTCGACACCGTTGCCACCATGCGCCGGATGATTGGCCACGGCCTCGAACCCGGCCAGTTGCTGTGCCGCGTGCAACGACAGGGGCGGCGCACCGATATCGGGGGCGGCCATCTCGCGCAGGCGGGCGGCGGCCTCGGACAGCTTGCGGTCCCGCAGCATGGCCGGATAACGGATATCGCCAAAGATCAGATAGGCGGGCAGCGCCAGATAGGGCAGGGTGACCAGGAACACCGTCCAGCCCACCGCCCCTTGTGGCGTGCGGGCGGTGCCGATGGCGCGAAAGGCCAACAGAACCGCCGTGCCATGCAGCATCAACAAGACAACGGAAATCAGCAGCGCCAGATGGGATGACAATGCCGGGATCAGCTGTGCCGTGATCAGCTGGCTCATGCGCGTCCGTCGCGCGGGTATCCGTCGGTATCGTTCAGATCATTCAACCGGGCCGAAATCCGCGCCACCAGACGGTCGGCCAATCCCTCGGCCCGCAGCGCGCCATCAACGGTGCGCATGCCGCGCCGCAGGGTGCTGACCTCGTCGATCAGGTTCAGGATCAGCGGCAGCGCCTCGTCATTCACCGCCATGTCTTCGGTCAGCTCGACGATCAATCGCAGCCGCGCCAGATCGGTTTCATCATAGATCGCGCCGCTGTCGGCGTGGCGCGGACGCACCCATGACCGCGTCACGCATACCGTCAGCCGGTCATGTGTCAGCCGGTCGATCCGGGTCAGGATGTCTGCTTCGGTCATCATGTCGGGTCGCCCCCTCTGTCTGCCGGCCAATCCGCGCGCGGATCATAGGAATGCGCCGCCCGCCAATCGCGGATCGCGGCGGCCAATGCGGCATCCTCGGTCTGCGGCAGCACAACGCGCAGCGTCACCAAAAGATCCCCGGCCCGGCCATTCGCACGGGTGATCCCCTTGCCGCGCAACCGCATCACCCGGCCGGACGATGACTGCGCCGGCACCTTCAGCCGCACCCGCCCGCCGGGCAGGGGCACCTCGACCGGGCCACCCAGAACCGCCTCGTCGATAGAGATCGGCAGGTCCATGTGAATATCGTCGCCGTCGCGGGTGAAGATCGGGTCCGCCGCCACCGATACGGTAATCAGCGCATCGCCCGCCGGTCCGCCGTTGGTGCCGGGGCCGCCCTTGCCCGCCAGACGCAGGGTCTGGCCATCCTCGATGCCGGGGGGAATGGAGATTTCGACCCGGCCGATATCGGGCAGGGTAACCGGCTTCTTGCCGCCCTCGACCGCCTCGCGGAAGCTGATCTGCATGTGGAAATGCACATCCTGTCCGCGCTGCCTGCGATTGGTGAAGTCATCCCCAAAGCCGCGCGAGCGGAAGGCGTTCTTGAACAGATCGCCCAGATCGTCGAACCCGCCACCCGCATCATAGCGCCCCGAGCGGTCGGTTTCGGCGTAATGGCGATAGGATTGCTGCTGCGGCCGTTCCTGACCGCTGGCGTCGATTTCGCCCGCGTCATAACGGCGGCGCTTGTCGGTGTCGCGCAGCAGGTCATAGGCGGCGGAAACCGCCTTGAACCGATCCGCCTTGGCCGGGTCATTGCCGGTCAGGTCGGGGTGCAATTCCTTGGCCAGCCTGCGATAGGCCTTTTTGATATCCGCGTCCGAGGCGGCTTTGGCCACCCCCAGCACATCGTAAGGTGTTTTATTGTCAGCCATGATCGTCCCATTCCTTCGCGCCGGTCATGGCGCATGGGTTTGGGCTGAATATGGGGCGCACGGCCCGCTGCGACAATGCTGTTTCGTGAAAATTGCCGCATTTTCAGGCACTGGTTCAGGCACTGGTATTTGCGTGGCGCCTGCGGCTAGACTGATGGCGGGCGGAGCGGAGGTCGCGGATGTGCTGTTCCTTTACCTGGGTCGAGCAAACCCTGCACAGCTATGGTGTGCCGGTGATTTTCGGCGATCTGTTCCTTGAATCGCTGGGGATGCCCCTGCCGGGGGAAACGCTGCTGCTTTTGGCGGGGACATTGGCGGCCAAGGGGGAACTGGCGCTGGTGCCGCTGTGGCTGGTGGCCTTTGCGGCGGCGGTTCTGGGGGATAATGCCGGGTATCTGATCGGGCGGCGGCTGGGGCGCCCCGCCGTGCTGCGCCATGGCGCACGGATCGGCCTGACCGAGGCGCGTCTGGCGCGGGTCGAGGGGGTGATCCACCGGCACGGTATGCTGATCGTCGCGACGGCGCGCTTTGTGGCGGTGCTGCGGCAGTTGAACGGGGTGGCGGCGGGCACGGCGGGAATGCCGTGGGGGCGGTTCATCGTGGCCAATACCATCGGTGCGGCCTTGTGGGTTTCGGTGTGGATCGGCGCGGCGTGGTGGTTCGGGGTGGATGCGCATTTCCTGCGCTGGCCCTAGACGCGCGGGGCCATACCGGTCGAGGGTGCGTTCGGGTTGCGGGCCGGTGCGCCCTCGGCCACCACGGAAATCTCGGCCGGGGCGGATTTGATCCGGCTGTCATCAAAGCGCATCACCGGGGCCCTGCGCCAGCCGCCGTGCAGATATAGCGCCACCGCCATGATCAGCGTTGCCACCATCGCCGCCGGAAAGCTGAGCCATAGCGCATCCGTGCCCAGCCCGTCCCGCAGCCCGAAGGCAAAGCCCAGCCGCACCGGATACATCGACACGAACAGGATGATCAGCGGCCATACCACCTGACCGTTTGCCCGGATCGTGCCGAACAGCACCATCGTCACGCCAAAGCAGATGAAACCCCAGGTCGACAGCTGGCCGATATGCTGGGCGATACCGACCGCCGGGCTGCCGGGTGTCAGGAACAGCTGCATCACCCAGCGGTCGGCAAAGAACAGGGCCACCACCAAGCCGCCGGTCAGCACGAAGTTGTAGATGATGCCCAGCTGCGTGATGCGGCGCACCCTGTCCCACCGCCCGGCGCCGATATTCTGCGCGGCCATCGCGCTGACCGCCGCGCCCAGGGCCATGGCCGGCATCTGCACATAGGTCCACAACTGCTGCGTCGCGCCAAAGGCCGCCGCCGTATCCACGCCTTCGCGGTTCACCAGTGTCAACATGGTCAGCATGGACGATGACACCACAACCATCTGGATGCCGATCGGCAACCCCTTGGCCAGCATCAGTTTCAGCACCGATGGCGCCGGGATCAGCAACCGCATTTCCGCCCCGCGCAGCCGCAGCGGCAGATCCTTGGCGTAGATATAGGCCAGCATGCCGAACAGGCTGATGTAATTGGCCAACGCGGTGGCCAGCGCCGATCCGCCGATGCCCATTTCCGGCAGCGGCCCCAGCCCCAGGATGAACACCGGGTTCAGGGCGGTATCCAGAACCACCGCCAGCGCCATGAAGATCAGCGGTGTCATCGCATCACCCGATCCGCGCAGCGCCATCATCAACAGCGTCAGCATCAGCACCGCGGGCATCGCGACAAAGATCACCCGCAGGAATTGCAACGCCAGCGGCACCGTTTCCGCCGGTGTGCCCAGCACCGCCAGCAGGCCGGGCGCGAAGATCCAGCCCAGCACCGCGATCAGCGCCGACAAGGGCACGAAGGTGCCCACCGCCGTGCCCACCACCTCACGCGCCGCCGCGATATCGCCGCGCCCCACCGATTGTCCGATCAGGATGGTCGAGGACATGCCGAACCCGAACACAAAGGCGGTCAGCAGGAACAGCACCAGATTGCCGTTCGTCGTGGCCGCCAGGGCGTTTTCGCCGATCAGCTTGCCCACCCAGACCGCGTCGATAGATCCATTCGCCGATTGCAGCACCGATGATCCCAGCGTGGGCAGCGCAAAGACCAGCAGGGCCATGCCGATGGGGCCGGTGGTCAGGTTTGGGCGGGTCATGCGGGGCTCCGTTCTGCGGGTGCTTTCATTCTAGGGCGGCGCGCGGCATTGTCACGGCGCAGAATTCATCGGCGATGCAAGGGGCGCGCATGAAAACCATCCTGATCACCGGCTGTTCCTCGGGCATCGGTCATGACGCGGCGCATGGGTTGCAACAGGCGGGGTGGACCGTGCTGGCGACATGTCGCAACCCGGACGATTGTGCGCGTCTGCGCGCCGAGGGGCTGACATCCTTTGTGATCGACATGGCCGATCCGGCCTCTATCGCGGCGGGGTTCGCGCAGGCCTTGCAGATCACCGGCGGGCGGCTGGACGCGCTGTACAACAATGCGGCCTTCGCCTGCCCCGGCGCGGTCGAGGATCTGCCCGCCGACGCGCTGCGCGAGAATTTTGAAACCAATGTGTTTGGCCTGCATGATCTGACGGTGCGGGCGATCAAGGTGATGCGGGCGCAGGGCGGTGGCCGGATCGTGCAATGTTCCTCGGTTCTGGGTCTGGTGGCGGCGCGGTGGCGCGGGTCTTATGTCGCCAGCAAGTTTGCGCTGGAGGGGCTGACCGATGTGCTGCGGCTGGAAATGCGCGATACGCCGGTGCGGATCATCACGTTGAATCCCGGGCCCATCCCCACCGCATTCCGGCGCAATTCGATCCCGCATTTCGAGAAATGGGTGGATTGGCGCGCCTCGGCGCGGCGGGCGCAATATGAAGGGACGCTGTTGAAGCGGTTGTATCAGCCCTCGGGCCGCCCTGACCGGTTTGAATTGCCGCCCCGCGCGGTGACGGCCGCGCTGCTGCGGGCGCTGGAAGCCCCCAATCCGAAGTCGCATTACTATGTGACCGGGGCCACACATCTGGCCTCCTGGGTGCGCAGGTTGGCCCCGCCGCGCCTGCGGGACTGGTTGTTGAACACCGCATGAGGGGCGTGGCGGTCTTTTCGGTCGCTTTTCGCGGCGGGGCGGCTAGTGTCGGTGCCCGGAGGGATCATCGGGGGGATCATGATGTTTGAAAATCCATATCTTTTGGCGATGCTGGGCGCCTGTGTGGCGGTAATCGGGGCGTTATTGATCGCGGTGCTGGTCTTTGGCCGCAGCCCGGATGCGGCCTATGGGGCGCGCCGTATGCGGCAGGTGCGGATCGCGGCGCAGGTGGCGGCGTTCGGGCTGATCGCCCTTTTCATCCTGATGCGTGACAAATTCTAGGGGGCAGTCGTGGTCGTGCTGAACAGGATCTATACGAAAACCGGTGATGCGGGGCAGACCGCGTTGGCCAATGGCGCGCGGGTGCCCAAACATGCGTCGCGCGTCGCGGCCTATGGCACGGTGGACGAACTGAACGCCACGCTGGGTCTGGCGCGGCTGCATGCCGAGGGCGATATGGCCACCGCCATTGTCCGTATCCAGAATGACCTGTTCGATCTGGGGGCCGATCTGGCCCGCCCGGATATGGCGCAAGATGCCACGGCTGGGTATCCGGTGCTGCGCATCGTGGCGGCGCAGGTCACCCGTCTGGAGACGGAAATCGACGCGATGATCGCCCGGCTGGCGCCCTTGCGCAGTTTCATCCTGCCCGGCGGTTCGGCATTGTCGGCGCATCTGCATCTGTGCCGCACCGTTGCGCGCCGGGCCGAGCGCGAGGCCGTGGCCCTGGCCGCCGCCGAGCCGCTCAACGATCAGGCACTGATCTATCTGAACCGTCTGTCGGACTGGTTCTTCGTCGCCGGGCGTATCGCCAATGACGATGGCCGGGCCGATGTGCTGTGGGTGCCGGGTGCCAATCGTTCGCCGTGAACAGACGTGACGTAGCAAAGGCGCAAGATGTCGATTTTGCGCTGTTCCTGTCGCTGTAGCTCTAGTAACAAATTGCCGAAACCATGACCAAAGCCGCCCGAACGGCGGAAACGTATAAAGGGAGACACCGCCGATGAAGGTCCTAGTGCCTGTGAAGCGCGTGGTCGATTACAACGTGAAGGTTCGTGTGAAAGCGGACGGCACGGGGGTTGATCTTGCGAATGTGAAGATGTCGATGAACCCGTTCGACGAAATCGCCGTGGAAGAGGCGATTCGTCTGAAGGAAAAGGGCGTCGCATCGGAAATCGTCGTGGTGTCGATCGGCGTGAAACAGGCGCAGGAAACGCTGCGCACGGCGCTGGCAATGGGCGCGGACCGGGCGATCCTGGTGGTTGCCGCCGAGGATGCGGGCACCGATATCGAGCCGCTGGCCGTGGCCAAGATCCTGGCCAAGGTGGCGGCGGACGAACAGCCCGGCCTGATCATCGCGGGCAAGCAGGCCATTGATAACGACATGAACGCAACGGGCCAGATGCTGGCGGCGTTGCTGGGCTGGTCGCAGGGCACCTTCGCCTCGGAAGTGGTGATCGAGGGCGACAAGGCCAAAATCACGCGTGAGGTCGACGGCGGCTTGCAGGCCATCGAAATCAAGCTGCCGGCGATCATTACCGCCGATCTGCGGTTGAACGAACCGCGCTATGCAAGCTTGCCCAACATCATGAAGGCCAAGAAAAAGCCTTTGGACGAAAAGACCGCCGCCGATTACGGCGTCGACGTGGCGCCGCGTCTGACGGTGGTGAAGACCGCCGAACCCACCGGCCGCAGCGCGGGGATCAAGGTGGCCTCGGTCGATGAACTGGTGGCGAAACTGAAAGAAGCGGGGGCGATCTGATGTCGGTTCTTCTGATTGCAGAGGTGAATGGCGGTGCGGTGTCGCTGGACGCGACGGCCAAGGCGCTGACGGCGGCCAAGGCTATCGGTCCGGTGACGGTTCTGGTGGCGGGGCAGGGCGTCGATGCGGCCCCGGTGGCGGCGCTGGACGGCGTGGCACGGGTTCTGCTGGCGGATGATGCGGCTTATGCGCATGGCCTGGCGGAACCGCTGGCCGATCTGGTGGTGTCGATTGCGGGCGATTACAGCCATATCGTGGCGGCCTCGACGGCGCTGGCCAAGAACGCCTTGCCGCGCATCGCGGCGCTTCTGGATGTGATGGTGCTGTCGGATGTGACCGGCGTGGTCGATGCCGACACGTTCGAGCGTCCGATCTACGCGGGCAACGCGATCCAGACGGTGAAATCGTCCGACAAGATCAAGGTCTTGACCGTGCGTACGGCATCCTTTGCACCGACCGGTGCAGGTGGTGCGGCGGCGGTCGAGACGCTGGCGGGTGCCGGCGACAAGGGCCTGTCGGTCTGGGTCGAGGATAAGGTGGCGAAATCCGACCGTCCCGAACTGACCTCGGCCAAGGTCGTGGTCTCGGGTGGCCGTGGCATCGGCTCCGAGGAAAACTTCGCCCTGGTCGAAGGTCTGGCGGACAAGCTGGGCGCGGCGGTTGGCGCCTCGCGCGCGGCGGTGGATTCGGGCTTTGCCCCGAATGATCGCCAGGTCGGGCAAACCGGCAAGGTTGTCGCCCCCGATCTGTATGTGGCCGTGGGCATTTCCGGCGCGATCCAGCATCTGGCCGGGATGAAGGACAGCAAGGTGATCGTTGCGATCAACAAGGACGAAGAGGCACCGATCTTCCAGGTCGCCGATTACGGTCTGGTCGCCGATCTGTTCACCGCCGTGCCGGAGCTGACCGGCAAGCTGTGATCTGTTGCAACGACAGGCAAGGCCCCGCCCCGGCGGGGCCTTTTGCGTTTCGCTGACGCTGCGGCACCGGTTTGCGATGCCCTTGCGCGGATCTCTGCGCCGCAGCATAGTCTGACGGGTAAAGAGGGGGACCGGATATGGCCATTGAACAGGTTGGGATCGTCGGCGCAGGCCAGATGGGCAACGGCATCGCCCATGTCTTTGCGCTGGCGGGATATGAGGTGCTGCTGAACGACATCAGCCAGGACAGCCTGGACAAGGCGCTGGTGGTGGTGGGCAAGAACCTGGATCGCCAGGTGTCCAAGGGCAAGATCACCGAGGCCGAAAAGGCCGCCACGCTGGCACGTATCGGCACCACCCTGACCCTGACCGATCTGGGCCAATGCGACCTGATCATCGAGGCCGCGACCGAGAAAGAGGCGATCAAGCAGCAGATCTTCGCCACCTTGTTGCCGCATCTGAAACCCGAGACGATCCTGTCGTCGAACACCTCGTCGATTTCGATCACCCGGCTGGCGTCACGCACCGACCGGCCAGAAAAGTTCATGGGTGTGCATTTCATGAACCCGGTGCCGGTGATGCAGCTGGTGGAACTGATCCGGGGCATCGCGACCGATGAACCCACCTATAAAGCCATGCTGGAGGTGGTCGCGCGTTTGGGCAAAACGGCGGCGTCGGCCGAAGATTTTCCGGCCTTCATCGTCAACCGCGTGCTGATCCCGATGATCAACGAGGCGGTCTATGTGTTGTACGAAGGGGTGGGCAATGTCACCTCGATCGACACGGCGCTGAAACTGGGGGCGAACCATCCGATGGGGCCGCTGGAACTGGCGGATTTCATCGGGCTGGATACCTGTCTGGCGATCATGAACGTGCTATATGACGGGCTGGCCGATTCCAAATATCGCCCCTGTCCCTTGCTGACCAAATATGTCGAGGCGGGGTGGTTGGGGCGCAAAACCGGGCGCGGCTTTTACGATTATCGCGGCGATACCCCGGTGCCGACGCGATAAGGCTGGGCTAGGGGTTGGGCCACCACGCCCCCTCCCGGCGCTGAAAGCGCAGTACCGGGGCGGGGTGAAACACCGTATCTTGCGCCAGCCAGGGCGTGACCGCGACATCATCGGGCGCGATATCCAGCACCGCGAAGCCGTGGTTCTTCTCCCCGATCCGGGCGCACAGGGCGGTGCCGGTCTGCACCTGCAAGATCGGTTGCGGGGTATCGGCACTGATGCCCAACCCCACCGCCCAGTGATGCAGATGGCCGGACAAGACGATCTGCACACCTGCGCGCGCCATCTGGGCCAATCCCGCCGTGGCGCCCCGCGTCTCGCCACGATCAAATCCGGGTGGTTCGCGCAGCGGATGATGGCAGACCAGAACCCCGATACCGGCCTGTTCCGCACAAATCCGCCGCAGATCGGCGTTTCGCAGCACGCCCCGCCGCCAGCTGTGCGGATCGGCGGTATTCGCGGAAACAATCCGTAGCGGACCCAATGTGCGGCTGGGCGTCATATCCGCCGACACCGCCCGCCGATAATCGCGAAACGGAAACAGGAAGCGGGCGAACAGATTGATCAGCGGCACATCGTGATTGCCGGGCACCGCGATGAAGGGCAGGTTCAGACCGCGCAAGAAGGCCATGGCGCGATCAAATTGCCCCGCCCGCGCACGGTGGGTCAGATCGCCCGAAACGATCACCAGATCAGGGTTTGCGGCGCGTATCGCCTGATGCAGCGGTGCGATCAGATCGTCGCGCTCCAGCCCGAAATGCAGATCCGTCAAATGCAGCAGACGGGTCATTCCTCCCCCGTCTTTGGTATTATGACCGTCTTTGGTATCATGACCGTCAGCGCGTCGTGCAGGACCCGCAACCGGAATGGCCCGGTTTGCCGTTCCTTTTCGCCGTCAAAGGCGATCAGCCGTCGTGATTTGCGGGTCTCGATCTGCATCTCATCGGTGATGATCAGGTCGAAATCCTGTCCGCGCGCCACCTTGCCCAATGCCAGCCGCAACGAGGCCGCCATCAGATTCAGCCGGGTTTTCCGCCGCGCCAGAAACAGCGCGAAATGGCCATCGCGCACGGCCTGGGCACCCTCCAGCCCCAGACTGTCCAGCTGAAACGCGCTGCGCGCGACAAAGGCCAGCGGTGTATGGACATCGCGGGTCTTGCCATCGACCGTGATCGTCAGGTGCATCGGGTCGCGCAATTCGCGCAGCGCCACCAGCACCGACCAATAGGCTGCCAGACGGCTGCGGCCCCAACGGGCATAGATCCCCTCACGTCGCTCCAGAATCTCGGGATAGACGCCGAAGCTGGCGTTATTGATGAAGATCCGCTCGTTCACCGCGCCCAGATGCCGTTTGCCCGCGTGTCCGCCCAGCAATGTATCCAGCGCCTGATCCAGATTGTCACCCACGCCCAGCTCGCGGGCGAAATAATTGAAGGTGCCGCCGGGCAGGACCGCCATCGCCACCCCGGTTTCGGCCAGTGCCCCGGCCACGGCGGATTGGGTGCCATCGCCCCCAAACGCAGCCACGATATCGGCGCCGTCACGCACCGCCTGATGCGCGGCCTCGGCGATCTGTGCGCCTTTCTGCACCTGATGGATCTTCAGTTCGCGCACTGCCGGGCTGATCCGTTCGCGCATATGGTCGACCTTGCCCCGCGCATCCTTCTTACCGGCCTTGGGGTTCAGGATCAGCGCGACCTTGCAGCGCGACAGATCATAGTGGTCAGGTGTCTGCGGCATATGGCGGTCCGTTTGCAGGTTCTACATAGGGTGAACCGGCCAACAGCGTTTCGGTTCCGCCGTGCTAGGCCGGACCGCCCAGACCGATCCGCGTCAAGGCCACGTCCAGTGCCGTACAATCCTCGATCTGCAGCCGCACGGGCAAGGTCAGCACCAGAGGGCGCAGATCGGCGGGCAGTCGCACCGCATCCTTTTCTGTGGTCACCAGTTGTGCATGGGCGGCTGTTGCCTGTGCCTGCAACCGGGCCAGCAGGCGGGGGGTAAATGGCTGGTGATCCTCCAGCGCCTGGGTGCCGATCACCTCGGCGCCCAGCATGTGCAGGGTGGCAAAGAATTTCTCGGGATGACCGATACCGGCAAACGCCAGCACCCGTTGGCCGCGCCAATCCATCCCGGTTTGCAGCGGCGCCAGTTCACCGGTCAGATGCGGTAGCGGGATTTCCGCGCCCCAGCGGGCGGCAAAGCCCGCCTGCGCCCCCCCATCCCCGATGGACAGCAGCAGATCGGCGCGGGCCAGACCGGTGCCGACAGGTTCGCGCAAAGGCCCCGCGGGCAGGCACAGCCCGTTGCCAAAGCCCTTGGCCGCATCCACCACGATCACCGACAGATCCTTGATCAACGCCGGATTTTGATGACCATCATCCAGCACAATGGCCTGCGCCCCGGCCGCAATCGCCGCCCGCGCGCCCAAGGCCCGGTCGCGCGCCACCCAAACCGGCGCAAAGGCCGCCAGCAACAGCGGTTCATCGCCGGTATCGGCGGCGGTATGCCGCGTGGGATCGACACGCAGCGGGCCACGCAGGCGGCCACCGTGGCCACGGCTGACCACATGGGCGGCGATGCCGCGCCGCGCCAGATGCGCGACCAGGGCGATCACGGTGGGGGTCTTGCCGGTGCCGCCCGCATTTATATTGCCGACGCAGATCACCGGCGCGTCTACCCGTGTGCCGGGCTGCAATACCCGCCGCGCCGTCGCCGCCGCATAAATCCGCCCCAGCGGTGCCAGCAGCCGCGCAAGCGGCGATACCGGATTGGCGAACCAAAACGCTGGTGCCCCCATCAACCCTCTCCTGCGGCCAGTGCCGCGCGGGCATCATAAATCGACAAGATCGCCTGCGCCACCGCCTCGGCCGCACCTGCCCCGCCAGAGGTGACCGCCCAGGCGTTATGCGCCAGCATCGCGGCGCGATCCGGCGCCATCAGGTCCGAGACCGCCTCGCCCAGGGAGGGGGCATCGGTAACGGCGCGGGCGGCGCGTGCGGCCTCCAGCCGGGCATAATCCCCGGCAAAAGCGGCTGTTTCGGGGCCGTGCAGGATGGCTGATCCCAAGGCCGCCGGGTCCAGCGGTGATCGCGGCGCGGTGCCGGTGCCGCTCAGGGTGCCGCCCATATAGGTGACCGGCGCGATGCGGAACCACAGCCCGTAATCGCCTGGATCATCGGCTAGAAAGATCTGCATGTCGTCTTCTGGCTCACCCTCGATGGTGCGCTGCCCGGTGATCCAGCCTTGATCCTCCAGATCGGCGGCCAGCGCATCGGCGGGTTCACCGGCCTCGGGCGCCAGAATCAGCAACATCCGGTGGGCGTGTCGCGCCGCATGGGCATGGGCGTCCAGCACGACGCGCAGTTCCACAGGCGGCACGGCGGCGGCCAGCCACACCGGGCGGGTGCGGGTGATCGCGGCAATCGAGGCGCGCTCCGCCTCGGAGCAATGCAGCGGCTCCGGTGGTTCGGACAGGGTGCCCCCCACCTCGGTGCGGGCGGGCGGCACCCCCAGGGCGTGCAGCCCCGCCTGACTTTCGGCATCGCGCAGGATGATCCGGTCCAGCGCCGACAGCAACGTGGCCTCGATCCGGCGCGCGGCAAAGGTCTTGGGCCGGGTGTCGGGCCCATAGCGCATATCCACCGCCATCACCGGAATACCCTGTTCCTGTGCCTGCACAATCAGCGCCGAGGGCAGATCGTTGCCCATCAGCACGATCAGCCCCGGCCGCCAGTGCCGCAGCATCACCGCGGCATCGGCGGGCGAATCATCGGGCCGCCCGATGCGGATCACCTCGGGCGGCAGATCGGGGCAGGTATCTGTGGCGCTGGCCAGCACGTTCAGGCCGGAACGCGCATGGCACAGCCGACGCAGCAACAAGGGCGCACTGGCACCGACCTCGGGGGCGGAATCAACCAGAACCCAGATCAGCGGTCCATCTGGGCGCAACAACTGCGCCGCCGCCAGCGCCTGCGCACCAACGACCCGGGGCCGCCGGACCAGAAGCCGCAGCCAAAGCAGAAAGGATCGCCGCATCCGGGCCTGTCGGGTTTATGCGCCCAGCATCTCGGTCGAGGAGGCGGCTGATTCCTCGTCGCGCAGGCGATGCAGGTGGGCAATGAAATAACGGGTATGGGCGTTGTCCACGGTGCGCTGCGCCTCGGCCTTCCAGGCGGCATGGGCAGAGGCATAGTTCGGGAACATGCCGACGACGTGGATTTTGTCGACATCCTTGAATTCGTTGCGCGACGGGTCAACGAGTTCCCCGCCGAAAACCAGATGCAGACGTTGCGGTGCCTTGGTGGACATGATCACTCCTGTGGCGATAGGCTGCGTTGGCGGATTTGTATACCTGTGTATGCTGTATCTCAAGCGCGGCCTTGCCCTAAACTAGCCTTCCCGTAAAAGGGACGCAACGCAATGCCATCGGAGACAGCCATGAAGCAGAGCCTGACACAGATCTATGATGCCCGTGTGGCGGATGGTTCTTTGCACGCCGATGCGGCGCAGCGCGCGGTATTGCCGGTGCTGCAGGAAATTCGGGACGCGCTGGAAACCCCGCCGAAAAAGCAGGGGTTGTTCGCGCGGTTCAGCAAACCCAGGCCTGAACTGGTCAAGGGGCTGTATCTGTGGGGGGGCGTGGGGCGCGGGAAATCCATGCTGATGGATCTGTTCTGCGATGCCGTAGATGCGCCGAAACGCCGCGTTCACTTTCACGCGTTCATGCAAGAAGTGCAGGCCAAGATCGAGGTGGCCCGTCGCGCCAAGGTCGAAGACGCGCTGCAACCGGTGGCCGATGAGATCGCACAGAACATCCGGCTGCTGTGTTTCGACGAAATGCAGATCACCGATATCGCCGACGCGATGATCGTCGGGCGGTTGTTCGAGGAACTGTTCGGCCGCGGCGTCACGGTGATCACCACCTCGAACCGCGCGCCCGAGGATCTGTACAAGAACGGGCTGAACCGGCAGTTGTTCCTGCCCTTCATCGACATCTTGCGCCGTGAACTGACGGTGCGCGAAATCATCAGCGAAACCGATTATCGCCAGCACCGGCTGACCGGGGCGCAGGTCTATTTTCAACCCATCGGCAAGGTCGCCACGGCGGCGATGGATTCGCTGTGGAACGAATTGACCGGCAGCGATCCGGGCACGGAATTGAAAATCGCGGTCAAGGGCCGCGAGGTCATCATCCCCCACTATCACTCTGGTGTCGGGCGGGCGTCGTTTTGGGATCTATGCGCCCACGCCCTGGGGCCGGCCGATTATCTGGCGATTGCCGATGCGATGCGGGTGCTGATGATTGACGATATCCCGCAGCTTTCCTCGTCGAATTTCAATCAGGCCAAGCGGTTCGTGACGCTGATCGACGCGGTCTATGAGGCCAAGGTGCGGCTGATCTGTTCCGCCGCCGATGAACCGGAGCGGCTGTATTTCGAGGGCGAGGGATCGTTTGAATTCGAGCGCACCGCCTCGCGCTTGCGCGAAATGCAGGATGCGCATTGGGGCCAGGCGGTGGCGTGATCCGCCCGCCTGGGATGTATGAGGGGGCCGTGCCCCCTCAATGCGTTCAGGACGCCAGCATGTCGCGCACCAGCGGGATCACCTTGGTGCCATACAGCTCGACGTTCTTCAGGTTGCTGCGATAGTCCTGCGGACCCGACGAATATTTCAGCGTGAACCGGTCCAGCCCCAAGATCCGCACCGTCCGCGTGATCTTGGTGGCCACGGTTTCCGGCGAGCCGACATATAGCGAACCATGCTCGATTTCCGCATTGAACGCGGCGCGGGACAATTGCCCCCAACCGCGGGACCGGCCGACCATCTCGTGCATCTTGGCGTAGCCGTCGAAATATTCGTCGCGGGCCTCGGCATCGGTGGCGCCGACATGGCCGGGCGAATGCACCCCGATCGGCAGGACCGGCGTTTCCATCTGCGCATGGGCGCGGCGATACAGATCGGCAAAGGGGGCGAACCGCGACGGGTCCCCGCCGATGATCGCCAGCACCAGAGGCATACCCATCGCGGCGGCCTCGACCACCGATTGCGGGCTGCCGCCGACGCCGCGCCAGACCTTCAGCGGCGTTTCGGCACGCGGATAGACGGTCGCGCCCTTCAGCGCGGGCACATGCTTGCCGCTGAACGTCACCCGATCCTGGGTCACCAGCTCATGCAGCAACTGCGATTTTTCGGTGAACAGCTCTTCGTAATCGTCCATCTTGTACCCGAACAACGGAAAGCTCTCGGTAAAGGACCCGCGCCCGATGGTGATTTCCGCGCGTCCCGGCGCGATGGCATCCAGCGTGGCGAAACGCTGATACAGCCGGATCGGATCGTCCGAGGACAGCACGGTGACCGATGTGCCGCCGTGAATATGCCGGGTCTGGCCCAGCAATGCGCCCAGAATCGGTTCCGGCGAGGAAACGGCAAAATCCGGGCGGTGGTGTTCGCCGATCCCGAAATAATCGACGCCGACCTGATCGGCCAGAATGCCTTCGGCCAGCGTGTCGCGGATCACCTGCGCGCCGATGCGCGGGCCGGTGTCATCGCGGGTGATGTCCCCGAACGTGTCCAGGCCGAATTCAAGGTTTTGAAACTGTGTCATATCTGGCTCCTGCTGCCGGTTGCCTTGGCGTTGGGCTGAAAATAGGCAGCCCGGTGTGCCGTGCATAGATGCACCGCCGCACAAGGATCAGCGCATCAAGGCGCAGAACTCAGCCGTTCTCGCGCAGCACCTTGCCCGCCAGATACAACGAGCCGCAGATCAACACCCGTGCCGCCGGATCACGCGCGGCGATATCGGCCAGCGCGGCCTCGACCGAGGGGGCGATGAAGGTGGTGGTGAACCCGGCAATCGCGGCATCTTCGGCAATGGTCCCGGCGGGAACGGCATTGGGTTCCTCGGGGATGGTCACGGCGGTCAGGCTGGCCGCCTGCGCCGCCAGCGGGCGCATGTAGCCGACCACATCCTTGGTGTTGATCATGCCGCAGATCAGATGCGTTGGCCGTTTGGCCATGCGCGCCAGCGTTGCCGCAACCGCCAGACCGCCCGCCGGATTGTGCCCGCCATCCAGCCACAGTTCCACCCCCGCTGCGCTGCTTGCCAAGGGGCTCTGGCGCAGGCGTTGCATCCGGGCGGGCCATTCGGCGCGGGTCACGGCGGACTCGGCCCCCGCATCCAGGCCCAGCAATCGCAGTGCCGCGATGGCCGCGCCCGCGTTCTGGATCTGATGCGGGCCGGGCAGGTTGGGCAGCGGCAGATCCAGCAGGCCGTTTTCGTCCTGATAGATCAGCCGACCGTTTTCCTCATAGGCGTGCCAATGCTGACCGTGGATGAACAGGGGTGCGCCAACACGCGCGGCGCGGGCCTCGATCACCGCCAGGGCGTCCTCTTCTTGCGGGCCAACCACACAGGGCACGCCGCGCTTCAGGATACCGGC
>DASWPI010000029.1:0-10185 GCA_036398515.1 Paenirhodobacter sp. | reverse complement strand
CGGCTGGACGCGCGGCTGCAAAAGATGATGCTGGGGATCGAGGAGCGGACGATCCACAATACCCGGCTGAATTTTACCGTGGCGATCAATTACGGCGGTCGCGATGAATTGCGCCGCGCGATGATGCGCGTGGCACAGGATGTCGCGGCGGGGCGGCTGGCGGCGGATGCGATCAACGATGCGGTGATCGCCGCGCATCTGGACACGGCGGGGATGCCGGATCCAGATCTGGTGATCCGCACCTCGGGCGAGACGCGGACCTCGAATTTCCTGCCCTGGCAGGCGGCCTATGCCGAATATGAATTCACCTCGACGTTGTGGCCGGATTTCTCGCCGACGGAGCTGGCGCAGATATTGGCCTGTTTCGGGACGCGTGAACGGCGTTTCGGCGGGGCGCAGGTATGACATCACGGATACCTTCTGGCCGCTGGTCGGATTTGCGTGCGCGGCTGGGATCTGGGCTGGTGTTGCTGGCCCTGGGCGCCGTCAGCATCTGGGCGGGTGGCACGGTGTTCAGTGTGCTGTCCGTCGTGGCTTCGGGGTTGATGGTCTGGGAACTGGCGGCGATGCTGGTGCCCGGTCGGCGCTGGTGGGCGATTGGTCTGGGCATGCTTGGGGCGGCGATGCTGGCGGTTGTGTTCGTGCTGCATTCCCCCTTTGCGCTGGTCTTGCTGCTGGTTCCGTCGCTGGTGGGATGGTGGCGGATGGCGCGTCGGAACTGGCTGGTTTGGGGGCCCTATGCCTTTGCCATCATGCTGACCGGATACGGGTTGGTGGCGCTGCGTGACGGGTTGAATGTGCCGCTGGGGTTGCTGGCCATCGTCTGGATCATCGCGGTGGTGGTGATGTCGGATGTCATGGGCTATTTCGCCGGGCGCTTGCTGGGCGGGCCGAAATTCTGGCCCCGCATCAGCCCGAAGAAGACCTGGTCGGGCACGGTGGCGGGCTGGATCGGTGCGGCACTGGTCGGGCTGATTTATGTCGCCTCGGGGCATGGCGGCTGGAGCATGCTGGTGCTGTCGCCGCTGCTGGCCTTTGCCGGGCAGCTGGGCGATATCGCCGAGAGCTGGATCAAGCGCCGCGCCGGGGTCAAGGACAGTTCGGCGCTGATTCCGGGGCATGGCGGCGTGCTGGACCGGTTTGACGCGCTGATCGGCGCGGTGCTGATGGTGCTGCTGATCGTCCAGTTCGGCGGCTTGCCGTTCGTCGGGGGATGATCATGCGCAGGATTTCGGTTTTTGGCTCCACCGGGTCGATCGGTGTGAATACGCTTGATCTGCTGGTGCGGCAGGGCGGTGCCGGGGCCTATCAGGTGGTGGCGCTGACCGGCGGGCGCAATGTCGATCTGCTGGCTGCGCAGGCACGGGAACTGCGCGCCGAGGTGGCGGTGACCGCCTATGCCGATTGCCTGTCCGCGTTGCGCGCTGCGCTGTATGGATCGGGGATCGAGGCGGCGGCGGGCGAGGCCGCCTTGATCGAGGCCGCCGAACGCCCCGCCGATTGGGTGATGAGTGCGATCGTCGGTGCGGCGGGACTGGCGCCGGGGTTCGCGGCGCTGAAACATGGCACGACGCTGGCCTTGGCGAATAAGGAAAGCCTGGTGACGGCGGGGCAATTGCTGCTGGCGCAGGCCAAACGCCACGGCGCCCGCATCCTGCCCGTCGACAGTGAGCATTCCGCCGTGTTCCAGGCATTGGGCGGCGAGCGGATGGAGGCGGTCGAGCGGGTGATCATCACCGCTTCAGGCGGGCCGTTCCGCGATTGGGATCTGGCGCAACTGGAACGGGCGACGCTGGTACAGGCCTCGAAACATCCGAACTGGGCGATGGGCCAGCGGATCACCATCGACAGTGCATCCTTGTTCAACAAGGCGATGGAACTGATTGAAACACGTGAATATTTCGGTATCTATCCTGAGCGGATCGAGGCTGTCATCCACCCGGAAAGCCTGGTCCACGCCCTGGTCGGTTTCCGGGACGGGGCGCTGATGGCGCATCTGGGTGCGCCCGACATGCGCCATGCTATCGGCTATGCGCTGAACTGGCCCGCGCGGGCCGAATTGCCGGTGGCGCGGCTGGATCTGGCGAAGATCGGCCAATTGACCTTCCGCGCGCCCGACCCGGTGCGGTTCCCGGCCTTGCGGCTGGCGCGTGAGGTCATGGACCTGCGCGGATCGGCGGGGGCGGTTTTCAACGCCGCCAAAGAGGTCGCGCTGGACGGGTTCATCGCCGGTCAGATCGGGTTCATGGATATGGCGCGGCTGGTGGAATCGGTGCTCGCGGACATGTCATCGCGGCATGGTCTTGGAAATGCCCCGCTCAGCCTTGATAACGTGATGGAAACGGATGCCGAGGCACGCGCGCTTGGCCGTGAACGGATAGCCACCGGAAGGATCTGAGCCTTGGAGTTTTTGCCCGATTTCGGCAATGTACTGTATACGGTCGCGGCCTTTGTGGTCGCGCTGTCGATCATCGTGACAGTGCATGAATACGGACACTATATCATCGGGCGCCTGTCGGGGATCAAGGCCGAGGTGTTCTCGATCGGCTTCGGGCCGCGGTTGTTCTCGCGCGTCGACCGGCATGGCACGCGCTGGCAGGTGTCGTTGCTGCCGCTTGGCGGCTATGTGAAATTTCTGGGCGATGCGAACGCGGCCTCGGCCGGGGTTGATCAGGCCAAGGTGTCCACCCTGACGCCGCAGGAACGGCGCCACACCATGATGGGCGCGCCGTTGTGGGCGCGGGCGGCCACGGTTGCGGCGGGGCCGACTTTCAACTTCATCCTGTCGATCCTGATTTTCGCCGGGGTGATGATGTGGTCGGGCCGTGCCACCGATGAACCCACGATTGGCGCGATCTATGCCTTGCCGGAGGATGCGGGCGGGCTGCGTGCCGGTGACCGGATCGTCTCGGTCGGAGGCGTGGCCACGCCCGATTATCCGGCGCTGTACAAGGCCGCATCGGACGGTCTGGCCGATACCCCGGTATTGGGATGGCAGGTTTTGCGCGATGGCGTCGCCGTTCAGGTCGATGGCCCGCAACCGATGCCCGCGCGGCTGAGTGCGGTGATGCCGTCTTCGGCCGCCTATGCCGCCGGATTGCAGAAGGGTGATGTCATCACCGATATCGACGGAACACCGATCACGCGCTTTGCCGATCTGCGCAAGGCCACGGCCGAGGGGCAGGGCAAGGCCCTGACCCTGACGGTCTGGCGCCCGATTGTCGGATCTGATGCGGGCGGCGAGATCAAGACCATTACCCTGACGCCAAAGACCACCGATGTGCCCAAGGCGGATGGCGGTTTCGAGACGCGCTACATGATCGGCGCGACGGGGGATCTGTTGTTTGAACCCCAAACCCGCCGCACCGGCCTGTTCGAGGGAATCGCGGGCGGCGCGCAGCAGACATGGCTGGTGGTCAGTTCCTCGGTGTCCGGGCTGAAGCATATGATTTTGGGGCAGATTTCATCGTGCAACCTGCGCGGCGCCATCGGTATCGCCGAAGGATCGGCGGCGGCGGCGAAATCGGGGCTGTCGGATTTCATCTGGTTCATCGCGGTGTTGTCGACGGCGGTGGGGTTCCTGAACCTGTTCCCGATCCCGGTGCTGGATGGTGGCCATCTGGTGTTTCATCTGTATGAGGCGATCACCGGCAAGCCGCCGTCCGAGGGCGCGATGAACGGCATGATGGCGGTCGGGATGGCGCTGGTGCTGGGGTTGATGTTCTTTGGCCTGTGGAACGATGTAACCTGCCCCTGAGCGAAGATTTGCCGGGGTTTTTCCGGTCTTGGGGAAAGCAACGGCGGATGTGCTTCGTCTTTTGACAAGGCCCCCCTTTCCGGCTACTCACGGTCAGAAGATCAAAGGGGCAGTACGGGGTGAAGGAATGACCAACCGGCGGCAAGATGCAACCGTGGCGGGGTGGGGCTTGGCACGGCGGGGGCTGGCGCGTAGCGGACTGGCGCTGCGCCTGACGGCCGCCGGGCTGGCTGGTGCCACGGCGATTGGATCGGTTCTGATCCCGGTCGTGGCACAGGCGCAGGACTATCGTTTCACCGATGTGAAGGTTGTCGGCACCGAACGGATCGAGGCGGCGACGGTTCTGTCCTATGCCAAGATCGCCAAGGGCACCGCGATGTCGGCGGGTGCGCTGAACGATGCGTTCCAGCGTTTGCAAAGCTCGGGCCTGTTTGAAAAGGTCGACCTGATCCCGCAGGGATCCACCCTGACGATTCAGGTGCAGGAATACCCGACGGTCAACGTGGTCGCCTTTGAAGGCAACAAGATGCTGAAGGATGAGGCCTTGGCGAAGACCGTCAAGACCCAGTCCAACCGGGTGTTCAACCCCGCCGTGGTCGAGGCCGATGCCGATGCCATTGCCGAAGGCTATGCCCAGTCCGGCCGTTACGGCGTGCGCGTCGACCCCAAGATCATCCGCCGCTCGGGCAACCGCGTCGATGTCGCCTTCGAGATCATCGAGGGCAAGGTGTCCGAGGTGCAGCGCATCAGCTTTACCGGCAACCGGTCCTATTCTAATGCCCGGCTGCGCGACGCGCTGGCGACGAAGCAATCCGGGCTGCTGCACGCGCTGATCTCGCGCGATACATTCGTGCCCGACCGCGTGGATCAGGATCGTCAGCTGCTGATCGATTTCTACCGCTCGCGCGGCTACCCGGATGTGCAGGTGACCGGTGTGTCTTCGGAAATGGCCGATGACCGCGCCGGGTTCTTCATGACCTTCAATATCAACGAAGGCCAGCAATACCGGTTCGGAAATATCACCACCGTGTCCGAAATCCCGGAACTGGATGTGAATGATTTCACCGGATTGGCCAAGATCAAGGCCGGTGCGATCTATTCACCCAACGCCATTGATCTGGCGGTGACGCGGATGGAACAGATGGCGCTGCGCAAGGGGGCCAATTTCGTTCGGGTCGATCCGCGCGTCACCCGCGATGCGCGCACCCAGACGCTGAACATCCAGTTCGCTCTGGTGCGGGGCGAACGGTTGTTCGTGGAGCGCATTGACGTCGAGGGCAATACCACAACCCAGGATCAGGTCGTCCGGCGCGAATTCCGCACGGTTGAAGGCGATCCCTTCAACCCGCGCGAAATCCGCAATTCGGCGGAACGGATCAAGGCGCTCGGCTTTTTCAACAAGGCCGATGTGAACACCAAACAGGGTTCGGCGCCGGATCAGGTTGTGGTCGATGTGAATGTCGAGGAACAGCCGACCGGGTCGCTGACCTTTGGGGCCAGCTATGGGGTGTCGTCGGGCTTCGGGGTCAATGTCGGGTTGCAGGAATCGAACTTCCTGGGGCGCGGGCAATATCTGGGCGTGCAGATCGGCACCACCTCGGACAACCAGCAAAGCTCCATTGATTTCGTCGAACCCTATTTCCTGGGCCGCGATCTGCGGGCGCGGGGCCGCATCTGGTACAATACCTCGGAAGACGACAATTCCGAATATTCGACCGAACGGATCGGGATCTCGCCCTCGCTGGAATTCCCGGTTTCGGAAAATGCCCGGCTCGAACTGCGCTACACCTATTCCAGCGACCGTTTGTATAACGTCAAATCCGAGGCCGATGTCGGTAGCTCGGGCGACTGGTCTTCGCCGATCCTGGTGCGCGAAGAGGGGCAACGGACCACCTCTGCCCTGGGGTATAGCTACACCTGGGATACCCGGCGCACGGGCATTGATCCGCGCTATGGGTTCACCTTCCGCTTTGGTCAGGATCTGGCAGGGTTCGGCGGTGACGTTGATTCGCTGAAGACCACCGCCCTGCTGCGGGGCGAGCGCAAGATATGGCATGAAGAGGTCACCCTGCGCGCCGAGTTGGAAGGCGGGATGATCAATAAGCGCGGCGATACCCAGTTGACGGTGCTGGACCGGTTTTCGGGATACGGCAAGGTGCGCGGTTTTGAATCGAACGGCTTCGGTCCGCGTGATCGCAATGCACCGAACGAAGACGCGCTCGGCGGCAAGTATTTCGCGGCGCTACGGCTGGAAAGCGAATTCCCCATCGGCCTGCCCGAGGAATATGGCATCACCGGCGGCGTGTTCTGGGATACCGGTTCGCTGTGGGGGCTGGACGATAAGATGGGCGCGGGTGGCGTCGAGGTCGATGACAGCATGAAGCTGCGGTCGTCCATCGGCTTTACCGTGTTCTGGCGTTCGGCCATCGGTCCGCTGCGGCTGAACTTCTCGCATGCGATCAAGAAGGAAGACTACGACAAGGAACAGAACTTCGACCTGACCATCTCGACCCAGTTCTGAGATCGCGATGGCGGGAACCGCAGGGCATCTGACACGGGCGTGGCGCGCAGGTATTCTGTGCGCCGCGTTGGTCGGCGGGGGGGCGATGCCAGTAATGGTGCAGGCGCAGGCCGCATTGGCCTCGCCGGTTCTGACGCTGGATTGGGAACGGTTGTTTGACGATACCCGCTGGGGCAAGCGCATCCGCGATGATCTGGCCCGCGATTCGCAGGCGCTGACCGATGAAAACAATCACATCGCCGACACGCTGGTCAGCGAGGAGAAATCCCTGACCGAACGGCGCGCCACGATGAACGCCGAGGCGTTCCGCAAAGAGGCCGATGCCTTCGATGCCCGCGCGACCGAGATCCGCAATACCCAGAAATCCAAGGCCCAGGCACTGACGCAGAAGTTTGAAGATGACCGCGAGGCGTTCTTCAACGCGATTGCGCCGCTGTTGGATGATATTCTGCGCCAGCGTGGCGCGGTGGTGGTGCTGGACCGGCGCGCCATCATCCGTGGGCTGGCCGAGGCCGATGTCACCGGCGCATTGGTGCAGGTGGTGAACGCGCAGTTCGGCACCGGGCCGCAACCGGCACCCACGCCGTGATCCGCAGTTCTTGCCATTATGTCGCCGCATTGTTAGCACTCGCGGAATCCGTCCGTTCCGCCCCTGTTGCAAGGAATTCAGATGACCGACCCCGCACCGCATACTTTCGCTGATCTGGCGCTGATCAAGCAGATCTTGCCGCATCGCTACCCGTTTTTGCTGATCGACAAGGTGCGGGACATCGTTCCGTTCGAATCCGCTGTTGGCGTGAAGATGGTCACCGCCAACGAGCCGCATTTCGAGGGCCATTTCCCGAATGAGCCGGTGATGCCCGGCGTGCTGATCGTCGAGGCGATGGCGCAGACCTCGGCGATTGTCGTTGGTATTTCGATGAACCTGATCGGCACCGATATGGTGACCTATTTCATGGGGATCGACGCGTGCAAATTCCGCCGCAAGGTGGTGCCGGGCGAGGTGTTGGAACTGCATGTCACTTGCAAGCGCGGCGGCGGCAAGGTGTGGAAATTCCTGGGCGAGGCCTTCGTCGATGGCGAAAAGGCCGCCGCGGCCGAATTCACCGCGATGATGGCCCCGGCCCCCAAGGCCTGAGCCCGATGCGCAGCGATCTGAACGGCAATGGAGGCCGCAAACATGGCGATTGATCCCAGAGCGGTTATTCACCCCGCAGCCGTGATCGAAGAGGGCGCGGTTATCGGTGCGGGGTGCAGCATCGGTCCGTTTTGCCATGTTGGTCCCCAGGTCACGCTGGCCGATGGGGTGGAATTGAAAACCCATGTGGTGGTCGCGGGCCAGACCGAGATCGGCGCCGATACGGTGATCTTTCCCTTCGCCTCGATCGGGCAGGTGCCGCAAGATCTGAAGTTCAAGGGCGAGCAGACCCGGTTGATCATCGGGGCGCGCAACCGCATCCGCGAATATGTGACGATGAATCCGGGTACCGAGGGCGGTGGCGGCATCACCCGTGTCGGCAATGACGGGTTGTTCATGTCCTCGTGCCACGTGGCGCATGATGCCCAGATCGGGGATCGGGTGATCCTGGTCAATTCGGTGGCCATCGCCGGGCATTGCCATATCGAGGATGACGTGATCGTCGGTGGTCTGTCGGGGGTGCATCAATGGGTGCGCATCGGCAAGGGCGCGATTATCGGGGCGCTGTCTATGGTGACCTCGGATGTGATTCCACATGCGCTGGTCGCGGGGCCGCGCGCCGAGATCGAGGGGCTGAATCTGGTTGGGCTTAAACGGCGGGGTGTGGCGCGGACCGATATCTCGGCGCTGCGGGCCCTGTATCAGACCCTGTCCGAAGGCAATTTCCGCGATCAGGCACGCAAGTTGCATGATGAAAACCCCGATAGCGCCTATGCGCGTGAGGTGCTGGATTTCATTCTGGGCCCGTCGGATCGCAGTTTCCTGACGCCGCGCGAACATCGGGATCATAAATGACCCAGACCGCGCTGATCGCCGGTACGGGGGCCTTGCCCGCGCTGCTGGCGGCGGCGCGGCCCGATATGCTGATCTGTGAGCTTGAGGGCTTTCCGTCCACGGTGCCGGGGGCCGAGCCACTGCGTTTTCGGGTGGAACGGCTGGTGCCGTTTTTGAACACGCTGAAGGCGCAGGGTATCCGCGAGGTCTGTTTCGCCGGGGCGATCCAGCGACCGAAGATTGAACCGACGAAATTCGACCTGCGCACCCTGTCCCTGGTGCCGCGTATCATGGCGGCGATCCAAGGCGGCGATGACGCCACCTTGCGCGCGGTGATCGACCTGTTCGAAGACCGGGGCATGGTCGTTCTGGGGGCTGATCGGATTGCGCCGGATCTGGTGGCGGGCGCCGGGGTTCTGACCGGCACGGTTTCGGATCAGGATCGCAAGGATGCGGCGCGGGCGCGTGACATCGTGGCGGCGATTGGCGCGGTGGATGTCGGACAGGGCGCGGTGGTTGCGCGTGGGCTGTGTCTGGCGCTGGAGGCTTTGCCCGGCACCGATGCGATGTTGCAGTTCGTGACGCAGACTCGCAAACCCGATCACCGGGGCGGTGTGGTGTTCAAGGCGCCGAAACCCGGACAGGATCTGCGCATCGACATGCCCGCCATCGGGCCGCAGACCGTTGCCCGGGCGGCCGAGGCACGGTTGTCGTGCATCGCTTGGTCGGCGGGCGGGGTTTTGTTGCTGGACCGGGCGGCGACCATCGCCGCGGCGCAGGCCGCCGGGATCGCATTATGGGGGATCGGCGGATGAGGTTGTTTCTGGTTGCTGGCGAGGCCTCGGGAGACAAGCTGGGCGCGGCGCTGATGGCGGGGCTGAAGGGGCTGGTGTCGGGGGTCAGCTTCGCCGGTATCGGTGGTCCGTTGATGGAGGCCGAAGGGCTGACCTCGCGTTTTGCGATGGAAGAGCTGTCGGTTATGGGCATTGCCGAGGTTTTGCCGAAATACCGCCATCTGAAGCGCCGCATTGCCGAAACCGCCCAGGCCGTGGTCGAGATGCGCCCCGACGCGCTGATCACCATCGACAGCCCGGATTTCTGTCTGCGGGTAGCGCGGATCGTGCGGGCGGCGGTGCCGGAGCAGAAGACCATCCACTATGTCGCCCCCTCGGTCTGGGCCTGGCGTCCGGGGCGGGCGACGAAAATGGCGAGGGTCATCGACCATGTTCTGGCGCTGCTGCCGTTCGAGCCGCCCTATATGCAGGCCGCCGGCATGAGTTGTGATTTCGTGGGGCACCCGGTCGTGGCCGAACCCCGTGCCACGGCCGAACAGGCGGCGGCGTTGCGTGAAACACTGATGATCGGGCCGCATCAACCGGTGGTGCTGTGCCTGCCCGGATCGCGGCGGGGAGAGGTCAAACGTCTGGTGCCCCGGTTCGAGGCGGCATTGCGGACCCTGCGCACGCGGCACCGTGACCTGCGGGTGATCGTGCCCACGGTGCGCGGTGTGGCGCCGATGGTGCGTGATCTGACCGCGGGTTGGGATGTGGCGCCGATCGTGATCGAGGATGCGGCGGACAAGCGCGCGGCCTTTGCGGCGGCGGATATCGCGCTGGCGGCCTCGGGGACGGTCAGCCTGGAGCTGGCGGCGAACCGGGTGCCGATGGTCATCGCCTATGATGCCAGTTTCATCAGCTGGCACATCATCTGGAACATGATGAAGATCGACACGGTGACCTTGGTCAATCTGGTGTCTGACACCCGCGCGGTGCCGGAATTTCTGGGCCCTGCCTGCCGGGCGGAACGGATCGCCCCGGCGCTGGAGGCCCTGTTGTCCGATCCATCGGCCCGCGCGGCGCAGATGGCGGCGATGGAGGAAACCATGCGCCGTCTGGGCGAAGGCGGTGATCCGCCGGGCGAACGGGCGGCGCGTTC